>NZ_JBQFRE010000004.1:0-333585 GCF_056537245.1 Ruegeria sp. CG11 | reverse complement strand
GCTTCGGCTTCGGCTTCGGCTTCGGCTTCGGCTTCGGCTTCGGCTTCGGCTTCGGCTTCGGCTTCGGCTTCGGCTTCGGCTTCGGCTTCGGCTTCGGAAAGGGCCTCTTCTACAGGTGCGTCTGAGTCAACAGGCGGCTCTTCCCGCTGCGAGGTGAATTCGACCGTCTCCTCGGACTTGGGGTCTTCCACCGGCTTTTGATCGGATTTCTTCTTACCAGCCACCGCAACGTTCCCCTTATCGAATCCAATTTCACATGAATAACAGGCCACTCTAGGTTAATCGGTGGTCTCGCCTCCCTCAACCCGCATCGCATGTTTCACAAGCTTTTTCACGGCTTTCTGCATTTTCTTCGGGGTCGGCTCTTTGGCGATCTTCAGGCGCGCATAGTCCAAGGAATAAAGGGGTTCCGCCGTCGCTTCGCTGATCGCAGCCAGCCATAAGGGTGCCGAACCGGCCCAGATATCGGCAAATTGTCGCGCCGTTCTGGGCGAAAAGAGGGGCGCGATGACGGGTATATCTCCGGCCGCGGCCGTGGCCGCCTCGGGTGTCAGCGGTAACAGGCGCTGCTGATAGACGGGCTGTTCGCGCACTGTCAGGCCCGACTCGGTCAGGCGCGAGGCGATATTGCCCCGGCTGTGTTCGCCCCGCAGATGCAACAGGGGGCTTTCAGGTCGATGTTTTAGCAAATAGGCCACCAGTTCCTCGGCGGTGGCGCCAACCATCTGCGCATCCCACCCTGCTCCTTTTGCCGTACCGGTGGTGGCGGGGCCGACGCAAAAGGCGGGCATGTCCCGCGCCACGCCCAGCGACGCGGCGGCATTCACCGCGTTGGCCGAGGTAAAGATCAGCCCCCGCATACCCTGCGCATCCACCTTGACCGGCAGGGGTCTGATTTCGAGGATAGGAGAATAGATGACCTCGACCCGGGATCTGGTGCGGGTTGGCAGCTGCGCAACGAACCGTTCTGAGGCAGCACGCGGGCGGGTCATCAGCAAATACAAAAGTCGGCGCCTTCCGCCTTGGGATTGTTTGCATCCGCGCGGGGTGATACCCCGCTTGGCAATCAAGGTGTAACGGATCAGGCCAATGGTGCAAACACTTACCGTCCTCGGGCTGGAAAGCAGCTGTGACGACACAGCCGCCGCCGTGGTGCGCCAAACGGATGGCGCCGGGGCCGAAGTGCTGTCCTCCATCGTGCATGGCCAGACCGAATTGCACAGTGCCTATGGCGGCGTGGTGCCCGAGATTGCGGCCCGTGCCCATGCCGAGAAACTGGATATCTGCGTGGAGCAGGCGTTGGAGGCCGCGGGGCTGACCCTTTCTGACATGGACGCCATTGCGGTGACCGCCGGCCCGGGCCTGATCGGCGGTGTCATGTCCGGCGTCATGTGCGCCAAGGGGCTGAGCGCCGCGACCGGCCTGCCGCTGATCGGCGTCAACCACTTGGCCGGTCACGCGCTGACGCCGCGCCTGACCGACGGGATCGCGTTTCCCTATCTGATGCTGCTGGTTTCGGGTGGCCATTGCCAATACCTTATCGCCCACGGCCCCGAGCAATTTACCCGCCTGGGCGGCACTATTGACGACGCGCCCGGTGAAGCCTTCGACAAGACCGCCCGCCTGCTGGGCCTGCCACAACCCGGTGGCCCCTCGGTCGAGGCCGAGGCGCGGTCGGGCGATCCCAAACGCTTTCGGTTTCCCCGGCCTCTGTTGGATCGGCCCGGATGTGATCTGTCGTTCTCGGGGCTCAAGACCGCGTTGATGCGGATGCGGGATCAGATCGTTGCCGAAAAAGGCGGCCTGACTCGTCAGGACCGCGCCGATTTGTGCGCCGGGTTTCAGCAAGCCATCGTGGACACTCTGGCCGAGAAAACCCGCCGGGCAATGGACCGGTATCTGGAGGAGAGTCCGTCGGACCCGGTCATTGCTGTGGCCGGAGGCGTCGCTGCAAATTCAGCCATTCGCGCCGCGTTAGAGACTGTTTGCGCCGAAAAAGGCGCGCGATTCACGGCGCCACCACTGACCCTTTGCACCGACAACGCTGCCATGATCGCCTATGCCGGGATGGAGCGTTTTCGCACCGGTGCCCGCGATGGTCTGGACCTGACAGCCCGTCCCCGCTGGCCTTTGGACCAAACCAGCCCGGCCATGTTGGGCAGCGGCAAGAAAGGGGCCAAGGCATGAGTGTTTCAGTACTTGGATCGGGGGCCTTCGGCACAGCATTGGCGATTTCGCTGGCCGGGAACGGGCCGGTCACGCTGTGGTCGCGGAATGGCGAGCAGGCCCGGCACATGCAGAGCAGCCGCGAGAATACCGCGCGACTGCCGAATGTGACACTGCCCGATGTGATCTCGGTGGCGGCCGATATTCAAGACGCGATTGCCGCTGACGTGCTTTTGCTGGCCGTACCTATGCAGAAACTGCGCGCCGCCTTGACGGAGCATGCCTCTGTTCTGGCCGGAAAAACACTGGTCGCCTGCTGCAAGGGGATCGAGCTGTCCTCGGGCCTCGGACCCATTTCGGTGATCCGCGAGACCATCCCGGACGCACACCCTGCCCTTTTGACCGGACCCAGCTTTGCCGATGACATCGCGCGTGGCTTACCCACGGCGCTGACGCTGGCCTGTGCCGATGACAATCTGAGCCAGAACCTGCAGCATGAACTGACCACGGCCAACCTGCGCCTCTATCGCACCACCGATGTGATTGGGGCGGAACTGGGCGGCGCGTTGAAGAATGTAATGGCCATCGGCTGTGGGGCCGCCATCGGGGCGGGCCTTGGCGACAGCGCCCGCGCCGCCCTGATGACCCGCGGGTTTGCCGAGATGCAGCGCTTTGCCCTGATGCGCGGTGCACGACCCGATACCCTGATGGGGCTGTCCGGGTTGGGGGATCTGGTGCTCACCTGCTCGTCCGAATTGTCGCGAAACTACCGGTATGGCCTTAGTTTGGGTCTGAATCGTCCCTTTGACAGCCAGACAACGGTCGAAGGCGTCGCCACCGCACGGGCCATGTCCGAGATCGCCACAAACGAAGGGCTGGACATGCCCATCAGCGCCACGGTGGCGGACCTGAGCCACGGCATCTACAGTGTCCCGCAAGCCATCGACACCCTGCTCAACCGACCCCTCAAGGAGGAATAACATGCTGATCGCCCTCATCGCCCGTGACAAGGACGGCGCCTTGCAAACCCGGCTGGACAACCGCGCCGCCCATCTGGCCTATATCGAGGAAACCGGTGTCGTTTCGCAGGCCGGCCCGTTGCTGAACGGTGACGCGATGATCGGCTCGTTGGTGATTCTGGAGGTTGAAGACATGGCCGCGGCCGAAATCTGGGCCGAGAATGATCCCTATGCCAAGGCTGGGCTGTTCCAGTCCGTCGACCTGATCCCGTGGAAGAAGGTCATCGGCTGATGGCATATTGGCTGTTCAAATCCGAGCCATCGACCTGGAGCTGGAACCAGCAGGTTGCCAAAGGGGATGCAGGCGAAGAATGGGACGGCGTGCGCAACTATCAGGCGCGCAACTTCATGCGGCAGATGGCTGTTGGCGATCGCGGGTTTTTCTACCATTCGCAAAAGGACAAGGCGATCGTCGGCATCGTCGAGGTCTGCGCCGAGGCCCATCCCGACAGCACCACCGATGACGAACGCTGGGAATGCGTGGATATCAAGGCGGTGCGGCCGTTCAAAACGCCGGTGACGCTGGACCAGATCAAGGCGGATGAGCGTTTGGATCAGATGGTGCTGGTGAGAAACTCGCGCCTGTCGGTGCAGCCGGTTAGCGAAGCCGAATGGCAGGTGATCTGCGCGCTCGGGGATACGCAGGCAGACTGAGCAACTCGCTTACGCGGATTGCGCCGTTTTCCTGATCCAATCCAGAACCAAAGCGGCGATCTGGTCCGAGTTGTCATCCATCATCATGACATGCGTATTCCCGGTGATCCCTTCGCCGGGAAGATCGAGAAGTTGAACCGAACCGCCCCCTGATCGCAATTGACCCACATACTGATCTGCCTTCGCACGATAAGTGGTCCAGATCGCGAACTCATCGATGAAATCGCCCCAGACAAACAGATGCGGTACTTGCGCAGCCTTCCCTGTGGCTGGAGGCGCCGAGGCCGGTTCGATGACAACAACTCCTTTGAAGAACTCTGGGTGCGTTGCGGCCGCTTCCAACGCAAAATTGCCACCCTGACTGTGAGCGATCAACCAGACCGGACCAACCCGCGCAAGCGCCTGATAATAGGCATCAAGCGTCATTTCCGCATGCGTTGTCCAACGTGGCACCAGTTGAGCACCCAAAATATCCAGCGCATTCAGGGGGAATCTGATCCCGTCAAAAGGGTTTCTTGCGCTTTCCTCAGACTCATACGCACCCGCTGGCCCGAACCGGAACATGGTCCAGACGTCGTTCTGAGTACGAAACACAGGATTGTCCTTGTAGATCTGAGGATAGGGTGACCAGCTTGCCCGACCGCGCTCGACCGCGTCACAGAGATACGTATCAAAGCCCGCGTTCAGAAAGAAGTTGTGCCATCCGGGGCGACCGTCAGGTGTGGATTCCCATGTGGCGCCTGTCATTCCACCCCCGTGCCAGAACATGAGCGGCGCATCGAATTCGGGTGCGGATTGAAGCAGATACTGAACGTAGCACTGCCCGGTGATGTAATCTCCATTCATGTCGACCGTTCGGGCAGGTGCGTTCCGCGCTACCTGTATCTTCTGGACCGGCTGGCCGGTAAGTGTCACCCGGCGCCCACCAGCAAAGAAACTTCCGGCCTCTTTGATCGATACACCCGGCTTGTCATCGCTGGTTCGGTTCTTGAATGGCATGGCACTCTCACAAACAACTTTAAATATCGGCCGAGTCTATCTGGCGATACCGTTGATCTCAAAGCTGTTTGTGAAAAAAGGGAAGGTCCTGACGGATGCAGAACCTTCCCTACCCCCGCGTGCTCCCTACTCACCACACGCGTATGGAAATCTCTGGTTCTGACCGTCCTGGTCATACTTGAACCATAGCCGGGTTTCGTCAGGCGTTTCAAATACCAAGTCTTTAAAATAAGGCTCAAATACAAAACGCCCGCCGATGGGGAGGCGGGCGTTTCATCGGAAAAACGTGTGGCTTAGGCGTAGACGGCCTCTTTGCCGAAATGCTTGGTCAGCATGTAATAGACCACGGCGCGGTACTTGTTGCGCTCGGACATGCCATAGGTTTCCAGAACCGAGTTGATCGCTTCCATCAGCTCGGGGCCCTCTGCCAGACCCAGCTTTTTGATCAGGAAGTTGTTCTTGACCGTCTCAAGCTCACCTTCCTGTGTAGCCGCCACAGTCGACGCGTCGGCGTCATAGATCGCCGGACCACAACCGATGGTAACCTTGGTCAGCAGGTCCATATCGGGGTCCATCCCGCATTTGCCTTTCAGGTCCTCAGCATATTTGGCGATCAGCTCGTCGCGTTTACCCATTGTCATCTCCTGGTTCAAAATTGGTTTCAGGCTATACCAGCGCCGTAAACACGGTAACGGGCGCCAAAAATTGCACAAAGGGAAAAATTCGCTGCATTCCCCCTAAAACCGCGCGTTTGACCCTCAGCTTGATTTTCGCATGCCTTTATTTAACATTTATGTTAAACAAGGTTAACCACTTGGAATCAGGAAGTCACAATGCCCGTGTCGCTACCAAATGAAAGCCCGCAATACAGGTCCGCTCGAAACGCTCTGCTGCAGGCAGAAGCCGAGCTTCGAGCAAAAGTCGAAAACGTTGCAAACCTGCGGCGCGGCTTGCCAAAAGGCGGGGAGATTCCTCAGGACTATATTTTTCACTCGGACCGGGGTGAGCCTGCGGCATTGTCATCCTTGTTCGGCGCTCACGACACATTGGCGATCTATTCGCTCATGTATGGTCCGGATGCACAGGCGCCCTGCCCCATGTGCTCGGCGTTTCTGGACGGCCTGAATGGGCAAGTCGCGCATATTGCCCAAAAAATTGCCTTTGCCGTTGTGGCGCAGAACACCTCTGAAAAGCTGTCTGTCCTCAAAGCAAAGATGGGATGGACCGATCTGCTGCTGTATTCCGCGCTTGGTACGGATTATCAGCGCGACTATCTGGCCGAGAGCGAGGACGGACGCCAGTTGCCGATCCTAAACGTCTTTCAGCGCGATCAGGATGGGATCACTCACTTCTGGAGTTCTGAGCTGTTTTTCGAGCCGAGCGACTGGCACCCGCGGCATGTGGATGCGGCTTGGCCTTTATGGAACATACTGGATTTCACACCGCAAGGCCGGGGGGATTTCATACCACCGCTGCGCTGACGGCAAAAGAAAACGGCGGCCAATCGGCCGCCGTTTCATTTCCGACATTTGCGGAAATTAGTAACGATAGTGCTCGGGCTTGTAAGGGCCTTCGGGTTTCACACCGATATAGGCGGCCTGCTCAGCGTCCATCTTGGTCAGTTTCACACCGATGCGGTCCAGATGCAGACGGGCCACTTTCTCATCCAGATGCTTGGGCAGGATGTAGACGTCGTTTTTATACTCGTCGCCTTTGGTGAACAGCTCGATCTGCGCCAGAACCTGGTTGGTGAACGAGGCCGACATCACGAAGGACGGGTGACCGGTGGCGTTGCCGAGGTTCAGCAAGCGGCCTTCGGACAGCAGGATCAGACGGTTGCCCGAAGGCATCTCGATCATGTCCACCTGTTCCTTGATGTTGGTCCATTTGTGGTTCTTCAAGCTGGCGACCTGAATTTCATTGTCGAAGTGACCGATATTGCCGACGATGGCCATGTCCTTCATCTCGCGCATATGCTCGATGCGGATCACGTCCTTGTTGCCGGTGGTGGTGATGAAGATATCCGCGCTTTCGACTTCGTCTTCCAGCAGGGTGACCTCGAACCCGTCCATCGCGGCTTGCAGCGCGCAGATCGGGTCAACCTCGGTGACCTTTACACGGGCGCCTGCGCCACGCAGCGAGGCAGCCGAGCCTTTGCCCACGTCGCCGTAACCGCAGACAACGGCAACTTTACCAGCCATCATGGTGTCGGTGGCGCGGCGGATACCGTCGACCAGCGATTCCTTACATCCGTATTTGTTGTCGAATTTCGACTTGGTGACCGAGTCGTTCACATTTATCGCCGGGAACGGCAGGTGGCCGTCTTTGACCAGTTGATACAGGCGGTTCACACCGGTGGTGGTCTCCTCGGACACGCCCTGAATCTGGTCGCGCATCTTTGTGAACCAACCCGGGGATGCCGCCATACGCTTGGCGATCTGCTTCTTAATCACCTCTTCCTCTTCCGAACCCGGAACGGCGATGATGTCCTCACCTGCTTCGGCGCGTGCGCCCAGCAGGATGTACAACGTCGCGTCGCCGCCATCGTCCAGGATCATGTTCGGGCCTTCGTCGAACAGGAAGGATTTGTCCAGGTAATCCCAATGCTCTTCCAGCGTCTGGCCCTTGATGGCGAAGACAGGAATGCCAGCCTCGGCAATCGCGGCGGCCGCGTGGTCCTGGGTCGAGAAAATGTTGCACGACGCCCAGCGCACATCGGCGCCCAGCGCCACCAGGGTTTCGATCAGAACCGCAGTCTGAATGGTCATGTGCAGCGAACCGACGATCCGCGCGCCTTTCAGCGGCTTTGCCTCGCCATATTCTGCGCGCAGGGACATCAAGCCCGGCATCTCGGTTTCGGCGATATCCAGCTCTTTGCGGCCAAACCCGGCCAACGAAATGTCTTTGACGATATAGTCCCCGGCCATCAGGTGCTCCATTGAGGTAAATCACGTTCGGGCTGGCCCCTAGCATTCCTTGGGGCAGGTGGCAACGCGAATGGCCGGAAACGGGGAATTCCGCCGCTCAAATCAGCTGGGTTGACCCTTTAGCTTAATCTTCGGGACCGCTTCAAAAAAATCTGTGCCAACGGCGACAATACAACTGATGCCGTTCGCCTGGGTCACCAGAACCGTGTAGCTTCCGGTTTCCTTCGAGGTCCAGACCTCCATGATCGTCTGCGCACCGCGTGTTTTCTGCAATCCACCAAAGACCAGCTCTTCCGAATAACTGTCCTGCAGCTTGGCGATCACTTGCTCGCGCATTGCACAACTTTGGGCAAACGCGGGTGGGGCAGTGGCAGCCATTCCAAAGGCCAGGGTAATTCCAAACAGTCGCTTAAACATAGCTAGCTCCTTTCGATACGAGTTACGTTCCGAGAGGGGCACACCAGGAGGAGCATGCACCCCCCTCAGCACAAATGTCGGTACCACCACGCGCCAATTCAAAGCACGGCTGGTCAAGAAAAAGTTGGCAGCTGGTGATCTCGACAGGTACATCATAGCACAAAAACGCGAAATTTACGTGTCCCACTTCACAAGGCATGGCATTATGGCAACACAAGCACGAGCATGGCAGCGGATGTTGTCGGGGCGCAGGCTGGACCTGCTGGACCCGACCCCTGTAGACATCGAAATCGAAGATATCGCCCACGGACTGGCCTTTGTGGCCCGCTGGAACGGCCAAACCGCTGGGGACTTTGCTTATTCCGTGGCCGAACATTCCCTGCTGGTCGAAGAACTTTTTGGCCGGATCGCGCCAAAAGCACCGGTGAAATGGCGCCTCGCGGCTTTGTTACATGATGCGCCGGAATATGTGATCGGAGATATGATCTCGCCCGTCAAATCCGCCGTCGGCCCCGATTACGGCGCGCTGGATGACCGGTTGGCGGCAGCGATTCATATCCGGTTCGGCCTGCCCGCAGCGGTGCCGAAAACGGTGAAACGTCAGATCAAAAAGGCCGACAAGATCAGCGCCTGGATGGAGGCCACCCAGATCGCAGGCTTTTCGGAGTCTGAGGCGACCAAGTTCTTTGGCCGCCCGGACAAAGCGGTGATGGAGGGGTTGGAGATTACCTTGCGCCCGCCGGTTGAGGTGCGGGAGGCGTATAAGGCGCGGCATGAAATGCTGTTAGCCGCGTGCTAAATCATCTCGATCCTCATCATGTATCGCAACAAAGAGTACCAGAATGTACGAAACGTCCATTTACCAATATGTAAAAAGCAAACTGATTACTCACGGGGTCGAAAAATCCGAAGATGGTCTGATCACTTTAAATGATCCAAAGCTATTCGGACTGTTTGTAAAACTGGAACGGGTCGCAAACAGAGCTGTTTTTTCCGAAACGCAAACCACCGTCCGAGAAATCGAGGACTATGCCATTTCTATTGGCAAAAGACACTTGGTTGTTTTCGCCCTCATGTATCTGCGATTTTCCGACCTGACTCCTAAGACGTGGGAACTAGACGAGGAACTGCCTGACGGGAAAATAAAGGTCACCAATATCTATGATCGAAAGCTATCCGATGAGGAAATGCTCATCGGTCTTTGGGCAAAGGTGAAATACGAAACCGTTGGGCAGGCCTATCTCGCACTCGTTTACAAGGATGTGAACTAGTCAGGCGACTTCTGCCGGTGCATTTACCGCGGGCTGCGCTTCGCCAAAATCCGCTGCAAGGTCCGGCGGTGCATGTTCAGGCGGCGGGCGGTCTCAGAGACGTTCCGGTCACACAGCTCATAGACTCGCTGAATATGCTCCCAGCGTACACGATCCGCACTCATGGGGTTTTCCGGCGGCGGGGGCAGTTCGTCGCCCTTGGCCAGTAGTGCGCTGGTGATGTCGGTGGCGTCGGCGGGTTTGGACAGATAATCGGTCGCACCGATCTTGACGGCGGCCACGGCGGTGGCAATCGCGCCATATCCGGTCAGAACCACAACCCGGCTGTCGGGGCGCTTTTCACGCAGAACCTCGACCACATCCAGACCGTTGCCATCCTCAAGCCGCAGATCGACCACGGCATAGGCAGGCGGGCGGGCGGTGGAGATGGCGCGGCCTGCGGCGACGGAACCTGCGGTTTCAACCTCGAACCCGCGTTTTTCCATGGCCTTGGCCAGTCGCCTCAGAAACGGCTCGTCGTCATCCACCAAAAGCAGGGATTTATCGGGGCCGATATCGAGGTCTGAGCTGTCCGCCATATTCTGTTCTTTCCGCTATTTCACGCCTTTGGCTTAAACATGAGTAATAGCAGCGCCATTCCAAAGGTCAAACGCATCAGAGCTTGTCCAGAAAACACCCGACCTTTTCGGCCATCTGTTCCGCTGTGTCGTCACGGTTGAAAAACTCGAGGAAGCCGTGTTCGGGCGTCACCAGATAGGTAAAGGTGGAGTGATCGACCAGGTAGAACTCGTCGCTTTTGTCCTGCGCCCGGTAATAGGTCTTGTAGGCCTTGCTGGCGGCCTTGACCTGCTCGGGCGATCCGGTCAGCGCAATGGTCTTGCCGCCAAGGTTGAAGGCAAAGTCGTCCACCACCTGCGGCGTGTCCCGGTCGGGATCGATCGAGATGAACAGCGGTGTCACCGACTGGCCGCGCTCGGCCAGGATATCCACGGCCTCGGCGTTGCGGGACATGTCAAACGGGCAGACATCGGGGCAGAAGGTGTAGCCGAAATAAACCAGCGTCGGTTCGGTGATCACATCCTTGTTGGTGACCGTCTCACCCTTGCCGTTGACCAGCTCGAACGGGCCGCCGATTGCAGCTGTACCGCCCGCGATCTGGGCCGACCGGCATTGTGCGAACTGATCGTCCGATCCCGCCCCCCGCGTCAGCAGCCACATGGCGCCCAGACCGACGGCCAGAACAACGGTTGCAAGGATGGCGTAAAGACGGATCATGACATCAATCCTAAGATGAGGGGTTGTTGATCGTTTCCGCCGGGACACCTATCAAGATGATCAGCCGATGCAACAGGACAAAATGGACCGATGGCAAATTCCAACATCACATTATGGCGCAGTCAGGAACGCAGCAGCTGGATCCGGCTGCGCACGCTGATCCTGCTGCGCTGGGTGGCCATCATCGGTCAGTTCACGGCGATCACGGTAGCACAGCAGTATTTTCAGGTGCAGCTGGAGCTGGCGCTGTGCTATCTGGCCATCGGCGTCTCGGTCATGGGCAACATGACCGCCATCCTGCTGTTTCCGAAAAATAAGCGCCTGACCGAGTTCGAAAACTTCCTGATGGTGCTGTTCGACCTGTTGCAGCTGGCGATCCTGCTGTACCTGACCGGCGGCCTGAACAACCCCTTTGCACTGCTTTTGCTGGGTCCTGTAACGATTTCAGCCAACGTTATGAGCACCCGTTCGACCGTGATCGTGGGGGCTGTGGCGATTGCGCTGACCTCTTTGCTGGTCGAATTTCACCTGCCGCTGCGTACTGAGGCAGGGCAGATGCTGGAAATCCCCGGTATGCTTCTGTTCGGCAATTGGGCAGCGGTCGTGATCGCCATCGTCTTCATCGGCGCCTATTCCCACCGCGTCAGTTCGGAAGTCCAGTCGATGTCCGAGGCGCTCTCGGCGACGCATATGGCGCTGGCCCGGGAACAGAAGCTGACCGATCTGGGCGGTGTGGTTGCGGCTGCTGCGCATGAGCTGGGCACGCCACTGGCCACCATCAAACTGACCAGCTCCGAACTGATCGAGGAACTGGATGACCGCCCCGACCTGAAAGAAGACGCTGCCCTGATCCGCGAACAGGCCAACCGCTGCCGCGATATCCTGCGCGATATGGGCCGGGCTGGCAAAGACGATCTGCATCTGCGTCAGGCGCCCCTGTCCACCGTGGTGCATGAAGCCGCCGAGCCGCACCTTCACCGGGGCAAAACCGTACACTTCGCCGAAGGTCCGGCGGGGGATGGCGATGTGCAGCAGCCCTCAATCCTGCGCAAGCCCGAGATCATTCACGGGTTGCGCAACCTGATCCAGAACGCGGTGGATTTTGCCCGTGCCAATGTCTGGGTCGAGGCCGAATGGACCTCGGATCAGATCACCGTCAACATCATGGATGACGGGCGCGGTTACCCGTCACAGATGATCGGCCGGATCGGCGACCCTTTCATGCGCCGTCGCCGGGCCGAGAAAGAACAAAGTACCCGCCCGGAATATGAGGGCATGGGTCTGGGCCTGTTCATCGCCAAGACCCTGCTGGAACGCAGCGGGGCTGAGTTGGATTTTGCCAACGGCTCGGACCCGTACCAAACCCTCTGCGACAACCCCGAACGCAGGGGTGCGATTGTAAAGGTGTCGTGGCCGCGCAATCTGGTGGATGCCCAGACCGGCGATACCCCTGTGCCATCAGGTGAGAACCAGCAGATCCAGGTCTGAGTTAAGACCCCGTTAACCATTAGCGCGCATAGTCCTTCCGGTATCAATTCCGGAGAGCGCATGGTCGACTGGATCATTCTGGCCGCGATCAGCCTGGTGTCTGCCAGCCTGGCGGTGCAATGGCTATTGCCCCGCCGCCGGCAGAGGGGCGACAATTTCGGCTTGTCTGCACCCGCATCGCTGTATGATGCGGTGTTTCTGTTCGACGGCAACCGCCTGATCAGCCATTCCGACATCGCGCTTGAAGGGTTCGAAGCCGTCCGCGACTGGCCCGACCTGCGCCGCCTGCTGCAGCGGGATTTTCCCAGCTTTCCAGAAACACCCGACCATATTCGCCGTCAGGGCACGCTGGTCATTCCCGCCATCGACTGCACCGTCGAACGGGACATCCTGTGCGAGTGGATTGACGGCATCGTCCGCGTTCAACTGCGCGACAGCGCCGAACGCCCCACACCGGTCCAGCGCGACGCACAGGATCCGATCCGTCTGGCAATGGAACAAGCTCCATACCCCGTCTGGCTGGTGGATCATCAAGGCAATGTCCGTTGGTGCAATGCCGCCTATGTCGCATTGGTCAGAAAGGTCCGTGGTCCGGATACCGATCTGACCGCACCGCTGTTTCCCGGGGCGGACGGCGATGCACGGTTGGGCGCAAAAACCCGCATCTCGATCTCATCCGAGAGCAGTGAGAACAAGCTGTGGTTCGACCTGACGCTGGTCGATCACCCCGAAGGCCACCTGTGTTACGCGGTTGATATCAATGCCATTGTTGCCGCCGAAACCGCCCAGCGCAAATTCGTTCAGACCATGACCAAGACCTTTGCCCAGCTGTCCATCGGGCTGGCGATCTTCGACCGCAACCGTCAGTTGGCGCTGTTCAACCCGGCCCTGATCGACCTGACCACCCTGCCCCCGGATTTCCTCAGTTGCCGCCCCAGCCTGTCCAGTTTTTTCGACCGGCTGCGCGATCAGCACATGATGCCGGAACCCAAGAATTACCGCAGCTGGCGCAGCCAGATGAACGACCTTCTCGAGGCTGCCGAGGACGGGAATTATCAGGAAACCTGGTCACTGCCGTCGGGATCTGTCTATTCGGTCAGCGGGCGCCCGCATCCTGACGGGGCGGTGGCGTTCCTGTTCGAAGACATTACCGCCGAGATTACCCTGACCCGCAGGTTCCGCTCGGAAATGGACCTGATGCAATCGGTTCTGGACAAGCTGGCCGATGCAATCGCGGTATTCGGCGATGATGGAACGCTGGCCTTCACCAACCGCGCCTATCAAGAATTGTGGGGAACCTCTGATGAGACCGGATTCGAACCGGATTCGGTGCTGGACGTGACCCGCAGCTGGCAGGACCAATGTGCCGCCACACCGCTGCTGGGTGAGGTTCGCGATTTTGTCGAGATGCGCGACAACCGAGCCGAATGGTCCGGAGACATACGTATGCGCAACGGCATCGATCTGACCTGTGTCGTCAGCCCGATGCAGAACGGCGCAACCATTGTCCGGTTCGTGGTGGACGAGCTTGCGACATCACAGCCGATCCGCCAAATCAGCGCCTGAACCGGGTTGCAGCCGACAGGGCCTGAGGTCATTGTGGCGCCATGACGTTGCACCCTCGTTCGATCACCCTGACTTCGCCCGAAGAAACAGCCCAGTTTGCCGCCCGATTGGGGGCGGAATTGCGCTCGGGCGACGTGGTGCTGCTTGAAGGTGAGATCGGCAGCGGCAAGACCCATTTCGCCCGCAGCCTGATCCAATCGCTGATGACAGTGCCCGAGGATGTGCCCTCGCCCACCTACACGCTGGTACAGGCTTATGACACCGCGGCGGGCGAGATCTGGCATTGCGACCTCTACCGGCTGAGCGCCGTGGAAGAGATTGAGGAACTGGGCCTGACCGAGGCGTTCGACACAGCCATCTGCCTGATCGAATGGCCTGACAAACTGGGCCCGCTGACCCCTGAAACCGCCCTGAAACTGAGCTTTGAAACAGACCCTAATACGATGGAAAACCGTCATCTGACCCTGTCATGGTCCGATCCGAAATGGCCCCAAAAGCTGGAGAGCGCCGCATGACTAACAGGGCCGTGCTGGCTGAGGCGCTGATAGCACAAACACCGTGGGCCAACGCAAAGCGTGCGCCACTGGCCGGGGATGCCTCGAACCGTCGATACGAACGTCTGACCGATCCCGAAACCGGCCGAACCGCCGTGCTGATGGATTCCCCACCGGGCAAGGCCGAACCGGTCGAGGACTTTGTGCGCATGGCGAACCACCTGCGGTCCATCGGCCTGAGCGCGCCCGAGATTTACGCCGAGGACACGGAATTCGGCTTTCTGTTGCTGGAAGATCTGGGCGACGACCTGTTTGCCCGCATTCTGAAGCAAGACCCAAAGATGGAGCGGCAGCTATACGAGGCCGCTACCGATGTTCTGATCACACTGCACCAGGCTCCCACCCTGTCTCTGCCCTCTTACGGCCCGGCACTGATGACCGAACTGGCCGCGCTGTCCTTCACCAAATACGCACAGGCGGTTTTGGGTCAGCACGACACGGACGCGCGGGAACAATTCGAACACCGGTTTTCGGACATTCTGCATCAGGAAACTTCGGGAACCAAAGTGGTGATCCAGCGCGACTACCACGCCGAGAACATGATCTGGCTGCCGGACCGTGACGGTGTGAAACGGGTGGGCCTGTTGGATTTTCAGACCGCCATGCTGGGCCATCCGGCCTATGACCTTGTGTCGATGCTACAGGACGTCCGCCGCGACGTGGCCCCGGGGACCGAGATGCGAATGATCAACCGCTATCTCACCGCAACAGGCGTGAACGATCATGACTTCCGCACCGCCTATGCCGTGCTGGGGGCGCAGAGAAACCTGCGGATTCTGGGCGTGTTTGCCCGTCTGGCGACGGAATACGGCAAACCTCAGTATGTTGATCTGATCCCGGCCACATGGGCACATCTGATGCGCGATCTGGACCATCCTGCGCTGGCCACCGTGGCCGAACTGCTGCGTACGGCCCTGCCCGCGCCAACCCCGGAAAATCTGGACAGGCTCAGACAGACATGACCCGACATCCCGAAGCCGTGATGCTGTTTGCCGCCGGGTTTGGCACCCGTATGGGCGCGTTGACCAAGGATCGGCCGAAACCTCTGATCGAGGTCGCGGGCCGTCCCCTGATCGATCACGCGCTGGATCTGGTGGCCGATCTCGGCCCGGATCGCGTGGTGGCCAACCTGCACTATCTGCCCGATCAGCTTGAGGCACATCTGGCCCCCAAAGGCGTGCTGCTGTCCCGCGAAGAGCCTGAGATTCTGGAAACGGGCGGCGGGTTGCGGGCCGCTTTGCCCCTGCTGGGGCCGGACCCGGTTTACACTCTGAACACCGATGCGATCTGGGCCGGGCCGAACCCTCTGACCCTGCTACGCGATGCCTGGGACCCTGATCGGATGGACGCGTTGCTGATGTGCGTTCCGGCCAACCAGACCATCGGCCACACCGGCACGGGAGATTTCACCGCCGATGCCGAAGGTCGGATCACCCGTGGACCCGGCCTGGTTTATGGCGGGGCACAGATCCTTAAAACAGACCGGTTGATGTCCATTCCGGACAAGGCCTTCTCGCTGAATCTGCTTTGGGATCAGATGCATAGCCAGGGTCGTCTGTTCGCGGCCACCTATCCCGGCCGCTGGTGCGATGTGGGCCGGCCCGAAGGGATCGCCTTGGCCGAAGGGCTGATCGCGGATGTTTAAACCCAGCGCCACGCCCCGCGTCTTTGCCGTTCCGCCCGGATCGGATTTCCCCAAAGCGCTGGTGGATGGGCTGCGACAGCGCAGCGCCGAGCACCCGCCCGAGGCCCTGGCCCGAGTGCAGCTGGTCGTGAACACCCGCCGCATGGCCCGCCGTGTGCGCGATCTGTTCGATCAGGGGCCAGCTTGTCTGCTACCGCGGCTTTCACTGGTCACCGATCTGGGCGAAAGCATCGATCTGGCGCAAATCCCGCCTGCGATCCCGCCGCTGCGGCGCAGATTGGAGCTGACGCAACTGGTCGCCAAGTTGTTGGAACAACAACCTGATTTGGCCGCCCGGTCTTCGCTGTTTGATCTCTCCGACAGTTTGGCCGCGCTGATTGACGAGATGCAGGGCGAAGGTGTTTCCCCAGATGCGATCCGCCAACTGGATGTCAGCGATATGTCCGGCCATTGGGCCCGCGCGCAGGCCTTTATCGGGATTGCCGATCATTTCATCGACTCCGGCCCGGATGCGCTGGACGCTCAGGCGCGACAACGGCGCGTGGTGGAAAACCTGATCGACCGCTGGCAGGTGGCGCCGCCGCAACATCCGGTGATCCTCGCAGGTTCGACCGGGTCGCGTGGCACCACGCTGATGTTGATGGAGGCCGTGGCCCGCCTTCCACAAGGGGCGCTGATCCTGCCCGGTTATGACTTCGACCAGCCGGACCATGTCTGGCGGGGGTTGGACGAGGCGCTGACCTCGGAAGATCACCCGCAATACCGCTTCCGCAAGCTGATGACGCGACTTGAAATGCAATCCGGTCAGATCGTGCCTTGGACTGATGCGCCCGCCCCTTCACCTGCCCGTAACAGATTGATTTCACTGGCCCTACGCCCTGCCCCGATCACCGATGCCTGGATGTCCGAAGGTCCCCAACTGACCAATCTGGACGGTGCCACGCAAGACCTTACCTTGGTCGAGGCGCAATCCCCACGGGCCGAGGCGCTGGCCATCGCCTTGCGCCTGCGCGAGGCCGCCGAAACCGGCCAGACCGCCGCCCTGATCACCCCCGACCGGATGCTGACCCGCCAGGTCAGCGCCGCGCTGGATCGTTGGAACATCCTGCCCGATGACAGTGCGGGCCTGCCGCTGCAGCTGTCACCTCCGGGACGGTTTCTGCGCCATGTAGCAGGCCTGTTTGCTCGGAGGCTTGAGGGTGAAGCGCTGCTGACCCTGTTGAAACACCCGCTCTGCCACGGCGGCGGCGATCGCGGCGCGCATCTGCTGCATAGTCGCGATCTGGAACTGGATTTGCGGTGGCATGGCCCTCCGTTCCCCGACAGCGCCAGCCTGACCGCATTCGCCATTCGAAAAGAAGTGCCCGAAGGCTGGATGCGCTGGCTCACCGCCCATTTCTGCGACCAGCATGTAACCGGTGAGCTGCCCTTGTCGAGTTGGGTGACCCGCGTGCGGAGTTTGGCCGAGGCGATTTCAGCCGGTAGTGAGGGCGAATCCGGACCGCTGTGGGAGAAGAACGCAGGCCAAAAGGCATTGAAGGTTCTGACCGCACTGGAGGATGAGGCGGAACATGGCGGCCCGATGACCGCCCACGATTTCGCAGATCTGCTGGGTGCGCTGCTGGCCGGTGAAGAGGTCCGCGACCGCGACGCGCCGCATCCGCACATTATGATCTGGGGAACGCTCGAGGCACGTGTGCAGGGGGCCGATTTGCTGATCCTTGGCGGTCTGAACGAGGGCAGCTGGCCCGAGGCCGCCGCGCCCGACCCCTGGCTGAATCGTCAGATGCGCGACAAAGCCGGGCTGTTGCTGCCCGAACGCCGCATTGGCCTGTCGGCCCATGATTTCCAACAAGCCGTCGGTGCGCCCGAGGTCTGGCTGACCCGCGCAACCCGGTCGGATGATGCTGAAACCGTGCCTTCGCGTTGGCTGAACCGGATGACCAACCTGTTGCAGGGCTTGCCGGGGCAGGGTGGTCGGGCTGCTTTGTCGGCAATGCGTGCTCGGGGTCAGACATATTTGCGTTGGTCAGAACAACTCGAGGCCGCACCGCGGATCGATCCGGCGCCACGCCCATCTCCGCGCCCGCCGGTCGCCGCACGCCCGAGCCGTCTGAGTGTCACCGAAATCAAGCGCCTGATCCGTGATCCTTATGCGATATACGCCAAGCATGTGCTGCGGCTGCGGCCTCTGGATCCTTTGGTGCAGGCCCCGGACGCCTTGCTGCGTGGGATCGTCATCCACGAAATCCTCGAACATTTCGTCAAGGACAGCGTGTTGGACGGTGCATTGCTGACCCGTGAGAATTTCCTGAAACGGGCCGAGGCCCTGCTGGATCAGCATGTCGCCTGGCCGACGGCCCGGAAATTATGGCTGGCACGGTTGGAACGAATTGCCGACGACTTCCTGACCGCCGAAACCGCCCGACGCGGGGACGGAGGGCCGGTGGCCTTCGAGGCGGCGATGAAATTGGTGCTGAGCCCTCTGGATTTCACCATCGCGGGACGGGCGGACCGGATCGACCACAACAGTCGCGGCGCGCTACGGATTGTGGATTACAAGACCGGTGCCCCTCCGACCGAAAGCCAGCAGGCTAAGTTCGACAAACAGCTGCTGATCGAGGCGGCGATGGCCGAGCAGGGCGCCATCGAAGGCATAGACCCGCTGCCGGTGGCTGAGGCTGTCTTTATCGGCATGGGCGGCAGCTACAAAGAGGTCGCAGCTCCCTTGGCCAAGGAACCGCCCGACAAAGTTCTGGCTGAACTGAAGGATCTGATTTCGGCTTATTTAGAGCCTGATCAGGGCTTCACATCGCGACGGATGCTGCACAAGGACACCGATATTGGCGACTATGACCATCTGGCCCGCTTCGGCGAATGGGACCGCACCGATGAGACCGATCCCGAGGTGCTGAAATGAACGCCCGCAACGACGCGACCGAGCGGCAGGTGCAGGCCGCAATGCCCGATGCCTCAACTTGGCTGGCGGCCAATGCAGGGTCGGGCAAGACGCGGGTTCTGACCGACCGTGTGGCGAGGTTGCTGCTGGGTGGAGTGCAACCGCAGCACATCCTCTGCCTGACCTACACCAAGGCCGCCGCCAGCGAGATGCAGAACCGACTGTTCAAACGGTTGGGTGAGTGGGCGATGTTGGGCGACGAAGCGCTGTTGGCCCAACTGACCGACCTGGGCGTGCCCGGGGTGATCGACCCAGACCGGCTGGCACAGGCGCGCACCCTGTTTGCCCGCGCCATTGAGACGCCAGGCGGGCTGAAAATCCAGACGATCCACTCATTCTGCGCCTCACTCCTGCGGCGTTTTCCGCTGGAGGCCGGGGTCAGTCCGCAATTCTCCGAGATGGAAGACCGCGCCGCAGCCCTGTTACGAGAAGAAATTGTTGAGGATTTCGCCGAAGGCCCGCAGGCCGCGCTGATCGAAGATGTGGCGCGATTTGTTACTGATACCGGTTTTGAGAACCTGACGGCTGCGATCACCCACAAACGCAACCTGTTTGCCCAATCGCTGGGTTGGTCCGATCTGTTGCTCCGCTTCGACTTGCCAGAGGGGTTTGACGAGGACGCCCTGCAAGCCCGCGTTTTCATGGGGGGTGAGGTTGAGCTGATCCGCTCGATCCTGCCTGCGCTAACCGAAAGTGGCGGCAACAACGCCAAAGCGGCCGCCAAACTGTCGGCTTTCACCGAGGTTCGGATTGGTAGCCTGCCTGTACTGGAAAGCGTGTTTCTGACCGGGAAATCCGCAAAGGAACCCTTTACGGCCAAGATCAACAGCTTCCCCACCAAGGCCCTGCGCGAAGGCGCGTTGGCCGCGCAGATGCCTCAGCTGGAATCCTTCATGCTGCGCATCGAGGCCGCGCGCGAGCAGAGGTTGGCGCTGGTTGCGGCACGCAAAACCCATGTGCTGCACCGCTTTGCCGCCGCTTTCCTGCCGGAATACGAACACCGCAAGCAGTTGCGCGGCTGGCTGGATTTCGACGATCTGATCCTGCGCGCGCGGCAGGTGTTGAACGACCCGGCTGTTGCGGAATGGGTGCTGTACCGGCTGGACGGCGGCATCGACCACATTCTGGTCGACGAGGCTCAGGACACCAGCCCCGACCAATGGGACGTGGTCGAGAAACTGGCGCAGGAATTCACCAGCGGGGAAGGGGCCAGATCCGGGGTTGAGCGCACGATTTTCGTGGTCGGCGACAAGAAGCAGTCGATCTATTCCTTTCAGGGTGCCGACCCGCAGGCCTTTGACCGGATGCAGCAAGAGTTTGGGCGCAGATTGGCGGAATCAGGCTCTAAACTGTGGGATTCAACGCTGGAATACTCGTTCCGGTCCTCCAGTGCGATCTTGTCATTGGTCGATATCCTGTTCGAAAACCGGGCTGAGGCCGGGTTTCACAAGGACAGCCTGCACCGTGCCTTCAAGGCGGACCTGCCGGGTCGGGTCGATCTGTGGCCGGTGGTTGAAAAGGTCGACGAAGACGATGATGGCGACTGGACCGATCCGGTTGATCGCCCCGGCGCGCGGCATCACACTGTCATTCTGGCCGAGAAGGTGGCTCAGTCGATCAAGGACATGATCGACCACGGTGAAACGATCCCCGAAGATGGCGACGCGCCCGGAACATTCGTGCGCCGCAAAGTGCAACCGGGGGACTTCCTGATCCTCGTTCAGCGCCGATCCGATCTGTTTGCCGAGATCATCCGTGCGTGCAAGGCCCTGCGCCTGCCCATCGCAGGGGCCGACCGGTTGAAAGTGGGCGCGGAACTGGCCGTGAAAGACCTGGCCGCGCTGCTCAGCTTTCTGGCCACGCCCGAAGACAGCCTGTCACTGGCGACCGTGCTGAAATCGCCTCTGTTTGGCTGGACGGAACAGCAATTGTTCGATCTGGCGCACAGGCGGCAGGAACAATTCCTGTGGGCGGCTCTGCGCAGTCGGGCTGAGGAGTTCCCGGAAACGCTGGACATCCTCAACGATCTGCGCGGTCAGATCGACTTTCTGCGCCCCTACGACCTGATCGAACGGATTCTCACCCGCCACGACGGCCGGCGGAAGCTGCTGGGGCGTCTGGGGGCCGAGGCCGAGGACGGGATCAATGCGCTGCTTTCGCAGGCGCTGGCCTATGAGCGGACCGATATCCCCAGCCTGACCGGCTTTCTTGTGTGGATGCAGACCGACGATCTGGAAATCAAACGGCAGATGAGCGGCGTCGGAAACATGATCCGCGTGATGACGGTGCATGGCTCTAAGGGCCTTGAGGCGCCGATCGTAATCTTGCCGGACACCGGCAAACGACAGGCCCCGCGTGACGCCGAGATCATGGTGGGTGAGGGCACGCCGCTGTGGAAAGTCCCGGCGGATGCGTCACCAGCCCTGATCACACAAGCGCGGGCCGAGGCCCGGGCGCGTGAGGAGAATGAACGGCTGCGCCTGCTATATGTGGCTCTAACACGGGCAGAAAAGTGGTTGATCGTGGGTGCGGCGGGGGATGTCGGTAAGGACGGAACCAGCTGGTATCAGATGGTTGAAACCGCGATGGCGCGGGCAGGGGCCACGCAACTGCCGGAGTCAGACACGTTGCGCCTGTCCCATGCCGATTGGGATACGCTGCCGATTGTCGAACATGCAGAACCCGAAATTACCCATACGCCACTGCCGGATCTGTTCCTGAACCCTGCCACGACACCGGACCCCGCGCCGGAAACGATCAGCCCGTCCGATCTGGGTGGCGCCAAAGCCTTGCCCGGTGATTCTGGTCAGGATGAAGAGGCCGCCAAGCTGCGCGGCACGCGCCTGCACCTGCTGCTGGAACATCTGCCATCGATTGCGCAGGAAAAATGGCCGCAGCTCTGCGCTCGGGTTCTGCCCGATATGCAGGATGCGGAGCGGCAGGAGTTGTTGACCGAGGCGCAAAATGTGCTGACGGCAGAGCATCTGCAGGCGGTATTCGCGGGCGACGCGCTGGCCGAGGTTCCGGTCACCGCCGAACTGAAGGGGCGGCGAATGCACGGGGTGATCGACCGGCTGATCGTGACCGAGAGCGATGTGCAGGTGATTGATTTCAAATCAAATGCCACGGTTCCCGACAGCCCTGCGACCTGCCCCGAAGGCCTGTTGCGGCAGATGGGAGCTTACGCGCAGGCCCTGGCCCAAATTTATCCGGATCGCGAAATCCGCACGGCGATCCTGTGGACCCGCACGGCCGAGCTTATGTGGTTGCCACACGATCTTGTGACGGATGTGCTGGCCGACACCCAGATATCTTGACCTCGGACAGCGGCGACCCTACGTTCTGTTCCCGAGTTTACCCCATTCAGGAGACATGAAATGTCGACCGTAGCCGTAACCGACGATACCTTTGACGCCGAAGTCAAGAATTCCGACATCCCCGTTGTTGTCGATTTCTGGGCCGAATGGTGTGGCCCCTGTAAGCAGATTGGCCCCGCTCTGGAAGAGCTGGCCGCTGAATACGGTGACAAGATCAAAATCGCCAAGGTGGACGTGGACAGCAACCCGAACGCAGCCGCAGCCATGGGCGTGCGCGGCATCCCGGCGCTGTTCATCTTCAAGGACGGTCAGGTTGTCTCGAACCGCGCTGGTGCGGCCCCGAAGGCGGCCCTGCAAAGCTGGATCGAAGAATCCATCTGATCCAAGCGTATTCTGATCAACGGGCATCGCTGTGCGGTGCCCGTTTTTTTATTGCCTATGTCGCGCCCGAGCTTAGACCGATCCATTCCTGCGGCAATTTGAAAACCGGTCCGTTCGGCCTGTGCCGCCGGTCCAGAGGATGAGGGAACCGGGTCGCCGGGACCATCTGTTTCACGCGATCACGCCGCACAAAGGTGGCCTCGATCACGCGGGGAAAGGTTTCACCTTCGATATCCACCGTACCGGATGCGTTATTCGGGTGGATATGGGCGCAGACAAAACCGTCACGCAGCGCCGCCAACGCAGGATAGGCCCGCTGGAACGCAGCCGGCTTCATCAGGATCGACGGTATGCGGTGAAGTTCGAGCACCACGATGCGAAACCGGTTCAGAAGCGCGGCGGGCAGGGTGGACAGAACCGGATATTCGGCCGCCTCGATATCCATTTGCAGGATCATGTCGCCTTCGGACGGCGCATACTCTGCCATCCAATCCTCAAGCGAGATCACGTCCGAACCCGTTTTGGCAGCCAGATGCTTCTTGACGAAAACCGCACCCGGAACGTTCAGCATCGGCTCGTCGACCGAGCCATCGGCCATAAATGACGGAATCCCGTGTTTCGCCAGATCCATTTCAAAACTGGATTGCAGGGAAACGCCCGGTGAAAAACAGGCTACGATATCATCAAGATCGTTGGGCAGCAGATATCCGCCATCGCCAAAATCACCCACGCGAACAAGCTTGTACCCAAGATCATGGGGTCTGATGACCTCGGCAAGAAATGCCCGCCTATCAGCCGTTGTCATGTCAGGTTCGGGCGTGGTCAGCATGTGGGCTCCGCCGAAGGTAATTTCTGTGTGGTTCCATTGTCTTGTCATGTGCGGATACGGATTGCCAGCATTGATTGGCTTCGGAACAAGCCGGAAAGCACACTCGATCTGATCAGTTGCCACCCTCATTTCGGTGTTTTTTTGTTTGAACGTGCCGGTGAATTCGGTTTGCTGTGGCTGCAGACAAATGCGCAAAAGCAAAAGGGGCACAGATGGCAAAGACACGGGTTCTAGTTGAATTCGGCATGGGCACGTCGCTGCGGCGTGAGGATTATACCGAGGCCGCGCTGCGGGCGATCAAAGACGCGCTGTGGCACAATTCGGTCAACATGGCCGAGCTGTTCGGTTTTCCCAAGGAAGCAATGATTATCGATGCCGAGATTGGCGTGCAGAACCCCGATCAAGTGGACAAGGACGCGTTGAAAGCCATCTTCCCTTACGGTCAGCCCAATATCACCGTCACGCAAGGCGGGCTGGATATCGAAAAACCGCATACCGAAGGGCGCACCGTCATTGCCAATGCGGCCATTGTGGTCTCGTTCGACATGGAGGCCGTGGTATGACCGAAAAACGCATCATTCTTGAGATGGGCACCGGCAACGACCTCTATGGTCAGGATTATACCAAGGCGGCGCGGCGGGCAGTGCAGGATGCGCTGCACCATTCCTCAATCACCCTGTTTTCCAAACTGGGCATCGACCATGCCGAGATGCGCGTGCTGGTCACAATCGGCGTGCAGGACCCAAGCCAAGTGGATTGTGACCTGGTCGCCGCTGATCTGCCCCGCGGCCGGGCCGAGGTGCGGGCCGTCAAAGGCGGTCTGGACGTCGAGGATACCGCTGCCGGAACCCGGCATGTTGTGGCAACCGCCGCGATCGAGGCGTTTCTGCCCGACCTATCGGGCCAGTACAAATTGTCCTGACAAAGAAAAAGCCGCTCGAATGAGCGGCTCATCTTTTGCGGTCGTACTGATCGCGGATCAGATCTTGTCGATATCCGCGCGGCACAGGCCGATATCGTCCAGCTGTGCGTCGCTCAGTTCTGCCAAAAGAGCGCGTGTCTTGCGGGTTTCTTTCCACTCGGCTGCTTTTTCAAAAGCTGCGGTGAACGCGTCCACTACATGCAGGATGGTAGCTGCTCCGAGCGGCGCATGGATATTTGCGGTGGTTGCCATTTGCGCATTCCTTAAACTGAAACAGCCGACCCTTCGTCGGTTGTAAGTCTCATTTAGGACCAGACGCCGAGTCTCACAATTGCTAGTCCGGTAACCCCGACTTGCGATTCTTGCATATCTTTTAAGCAGTTTGTGAACTGTTGCGCTGCGGACGGGTCCGGCCCATATAGGATGCCAGCGAAGAACGGAGGCCCTGATGGCAGACAGCGATTTTCCCGGTTGGCATGGCACAACGATCATTGGCGTCAAAAAGGGCGGCCAGGTGGTGATTGCCGGCGACGGACAGGTCAGCCTGGGCCAGACCGTGATCAAGGGCACCGCCCGCAAAGTGCGCCGCCTTTCGCCCGGCGGGTTCGAGGTTGTCGCCGGGTTTGCCGGATCAACCGCCGATGCGTTCACTCTGCTGGAACGGCTGGAGGCCAAGCTTGAGGCCACGCCCGGCCAGCTGGCCCGCGCCTCAGTCGAGCTGGCCAAGGACTGGCGCACCGACAAATACCTGCAAAAGCTTGAGGCGATGCTGATCGTCACTGACGGCAAAGATCTGCTGGTGATCACAGGGGCAGGGGACGTGCTGGAGCCGGAACACAATGTGGCCGCCATCGGATCGGGCGGAAACTTTGCCCTCGCCGCAGCCCGCGCGATGATGGACAGCGACAAAGAGGCCGATCAGGTGGCGCGCGAGGCAATGGCGATTGCCGCCGATATCTGCGTTTACACCAACGGCAATCTGACGGTCGAAACGATTAGCTCATGAGCGAAGTCCTCGCGGCCATTTTTGGCGCTTTGATCGGCAGCATTATCGGGCCAATCGTTTTGGATGAGTATCGGTCATGGAAACGCAGGAGTGAGTGGACAGAGCCACGAAAGAAGCTTCTTAAATCGATGCTTGAAGATCCCGAACGGACGTTCAAATCACTGGAAAGATTAAGCAGAACGATTGGCTGTAGTGAAGATGACACAAGGACTCTGTTGATTGAGCTTGGTGCACGGGGCGCGAACTTGGCGTCTGGAAAAGAAGCATGGGCACTTATCGAGAGAGCCCCGCTTGCCGAAGAGCTACGTAAGAACGACCAGAAAAATGCTGGCGAGGATCAGAGATAGACCCTTACCGTTTTCTGGATTTCTCAGGCCAACAGCGCCTTGATCTCTTTCCCTTTCCAGCGGCGGTGCATCCCGATCAGGCCAAAAATCGCGGCAATGATCACGATGTAATAGGGCACGCGAATGTCGATGCTCATCAGCCCGCCGCCAATCAGGGACATGACCCCTCCGGCGAGGCAGAAGACCGCCGTGGTCACGCCCATGACCCAGCCCTGATCCGTCTCGCTGACGCTGGATGAAAACAGTCCCAACAGGGTTGGGTAAGAGACGCCGAAGAAGAAATAGAAGAAGAAGACCGGCACGTAACTCAGCACCCCGCTGGGGCTGAAGGCGAAGGCAATGCCGCAGATCACCATGACGATCAGCGAGGTATAGACGATCTGGTGCTTGGTGAACCTCTCCTGCGCGGGTTTCACCAGGAACGTACTGGAAAAGGCCAGCGCAAAGCCAATCACCACCATCGCCACACTGCCACCAATCACGCCATAACCGAAACGGCTGGTCAGGAAATTGTCGACGAACACGTAGAAGGTCACGTTGGCGATCATGAAGAACGCATAGACCGGCAGGATTTTCAGAACCATCGGATGACCGCGCACCGCAATCAGGCTGTCGGTGATGTCACGGGGGCGGAAGACGAAAGCGGTGCGTTCTGTCCGCGTGTCCTTGAAGAAAAACAGAACGAGGAAAATGGCGATCAGCACCAGAACGAAGGCGCCATAGAACGGGGTTTTCAGCGTGGCGACACTGCCCAGCAAGGTCGCATCCGACAGAACAGCGCCGATGATCGGACCCCCCACAAGGCCAAAACTGACCCCAGTCACGATGTATCCCATGTTACGGTCCCGGTCGGCGGCATCGGTACTGCCATCAATCATCGCCGCCTGCGCGATGGGCTGATTGCCGGCCGTGAACCCGGTGATCGACCGCCCAAGGATCAACAACAGAAGGCTGTCCATGTAAAGCGAGGCGATGGTGATGGCATACCCCGCCAGTGCACCACCCAGACAGACCAACAGAGCATTCTTGCGCCCGATGGAATCTGAGACCTTCGAGACGTAGACCACGCCCAGAAACCACGACAGAAAGAAACACCCGATCACCAGCCCGTAATAGAAATGGCGCCGGCCATCGGGCGTACTGTCGGGCAGGAAACCGGATTTCGTCTCCATGATCAGTGAGTTGATGATGGGGAAAACCAGCCCTTGCCCGATCAGGTCGACGAATACCACAAACAGCAAGGTGATCTTGGCAATCTTGGTCATAAAAAACGCCCCCGGTTCCAATACCTTGGGGCGAGTGTAACAGACGATCGCTTTGTTACCTAACGGGGTATCAGAGGCCGGGGGGGCGGCCTCTGACCAACGCGTTTACTTCAGAGAAGCAACACCCAGCGGCACACTGGCGACCTCGCACCAGATGTACACTTCGTTATAGCCCGACACATCCATGGTCGGCGGCACCGCATAGGATTGCTTGCCGGTCAGATGCAGCAACGCACCCAGTTTGCTGTCGGGTGCATAGGCGCCGTCCTTGCCAAAGGCCACACGCGGATCAGGGCCGCCGTCCAGCGAGAAGTCGTCGCCCAGTTCTACGATGTAACGGTCGCCATCTTTAACCAATTTCACCGAGCCGCTGGTGATGTGGTTCGAACGGCCCTCAAACGTGCCTTTCTTCTTGGCGCCACCGGCCAATGCAGCACTTGTGCCGGCCAAAGTCAGGGCCGTCCCGGCGGCAGCAGCTTTCACAAAAAGCGAACGACGAGTCATCATGATGCGTATCTCCGTTGATAAATGCAGGCAGCTTTGCCCGTCGAGAAAAGTTATGCCGCAGCGCATGCGCGGAAGGCGATTCACATCACCACGAAAATGCGTGTGCTTACCGTGAGTTGGCGTGATGTTTCCGTGATCGGCTTGTGTTTTCGCGCTGTATGATTAGGTTCCGCTGCGAAACAGACGGATAGATTTGACATGACCGACCTGACCCCGCGCGAGATCGTCTCGGAACTGGACCGCTTTATTATCGGACAGAAAGACGCCAAACGCGCCGTGGCCGTGGCGCTGCGCAACCGCTGGCGGCGCAAGCAACTGGCCGATGACATCCGCGATGAGGTATACCCGAAGAACATCCTGATGATCGGCCCCACCGGCGTTGGTAAAACCGAGATCAGCCGCCGTCTGGCCAAACTGGCCCGCGCGCCCTTCATCAAAGTCGAAGCCACCAAGTTCACCGAGGTTGGTTATGTCGGCCGTGACGTGGAACAGATCGTCCGTGATCTGGCCGATGCCGCCATCATCCAAACCCGCGAATTCATGCGCGAGGATGTGAAGGCCAAGGCACACCAGGCGGCCGAGGACCGGGTGATCGAAGCCATCGCCGGTGAAGATGCACGCGAGGGCACGCGTGAGATGTTCCGCAAAAAGCTGAAAGCAGGTGAGCTGGACGACACGGTGATCGAGCTGGAGCTTTCCGACAGCTCAAGCCCGATGCCCATGTTCGACATTCCGGGTCAGCCCGGCAGCCAGATGGGCATGATGAATCTGGGCGATATCTTCGGCAAAGCCTTCGGCGGGCGCACCGTCAAGAAACGCATGACCGTCGCCGAAAGCTATGATGCGCTGATCGGAGAAGAGGCTGACAAGCTGTTGGACGACGAAACCGTCAACCGCGTGGCGTTGGAGTCGGTCGAACAGAACGGCATCGTGTTCCTGGATGAGATCGACAAGGTCTGCGCCCGCGCCGAAGCACGCGGCGGCGATGTCAGCCGCGAAGGCGTGCAGCGCGACCTGCTGCCTTTGATCGAAGGCACCACCGTCAGCACCAAGCACGGCCCGGTGAAAACCGACCATATCCTATTCATTGCTTCAGGCGCGTTCCACATCGCCAAACCCTCGGACCTGCTGCCGGAATTGCAAGGTCGCCTGCCGATCCGTGTCGAACTGCGTGCGCTGACCGAAGAGGATTTCGTGCGCATCCTGACCGAAACCGACAACGCCCTGACCCTTCAGTACACCGCCCTGATGGGCACCGAAGAGGTCACCGTCAGTTTCACCGAGGACGGGATCGCAGCACTGGCACGCATCGCCGCGAATGTGAACCAGACCGTTGAGAATATCGGCGCGAGGCGGCTCTATACCGTGATGGAGCGGGTGTTCGAGGAGTTGTCCTTCACCGCCCCTGACCAGGCCGGGGCCGAGATCACCGTGAACGCGCAGTTCGTGGACGACAATCTGGGTGAGCTGACCAAGTCGACCGACCTCAGCCGTTACGTTCTGTAACACGGCCAGCCGGTTTTTGCCGTTCCCTTTGCCCCATGTCACTGGACGTGGGGCCAGAAATCGATAGCTTGGCGCAAAAGGTTCCGAGGGTTCTCCGTGCTGCGCTATTTTATCCTTTTAGTTGTTTCCTTGTTTTTGGCCGCCTGTGTCGACCGGACAATCACGGAAACCGTGCCCTCGGCCCTAACCGTTGGCACACCCCAAACCGTGTTTGCCAGCACGACCCGCGCCCGCGAAGCGGACGGGTCATACGGTTTCCAACGGGGCGAATCACTAAAGTTTCTGGAAACCAAGGTTTCGATCCCGCCAAACCACACGCCGGGAACGCTGAAGTTCTCCTACGCCAACCCGAATCCGCAAAAAGAATTCGTGCTGGCGGGCATAACTGAACTGGACGGGCCACAGGGATTGCGGGAACACCTGCGTGGACAGGACGACGTCACGATCTTTGTGCACGGCTATAACTCGACCCAGACGGAAACCATCTTCCGCGCAGCGCAGTTGTCCCATGACATCGGCCTTCCCGGACAGATCCTTGTGTATTCCTGGCCCAGCCGGGCGACGGGGTACGGTTATGCCTACGACTTGGACAGTATGCTGTTCGCCCGCGACGGGTTGGAACAAACCATCCGCGAACTGAAATCCATGGGTGTCAGGCGTGTCATTCTGGTGGCGCATTCGATGGGCAGCGCCCTGTCGATGGAGATGATGCGGCAGGCCGAATTACAGGAACCCGGCTGGGCCAAACGAAACCTCGAAGGGGTTATTCTGATCTCGCCCGATCTGGATGTGGACCTGTTCCGCTCGCAGATGAAGCGGATCAAGTCGCCCCCCGATCCGTTTGTGGTCATGGTGTCTCAGAAAGACAAGATCCTGAACATCTCGGCCCGCCTGCGCGGAACGGCCGAGGGCGAGCGGTTGGGCAATATCAGCTCAATCGGCGCGCTGGCTGAGTTTCCCATCAACGTCATCGACACCACGGCGTTCAACAGCGATGCTCAGTCCTCGCATTTCGTGGCTGCGACCTCTCCGGCATTGCTGGCTATCCTCAGTTCGGTCCGCCGCGTCAGCAGTACATTCGGCCCGGACGAGCGCCCCGGAATTGACGTTCTGGTGCCGCGCAGCCAACGCAACCCGGATGGCGCGACCGAGATTGTACTGACGGAAACCGGCGAGGCCGAGGTGATCACTCCGTGACGCCGTTCAGCCTGCGTCGGTATCTGATCGATAATGCGAACTGGCTGAGCGCGGGTATCCTTCTGACCTTTCTGTCCAGCTTTGGGCAGACCTTCTTCATCTCGATCTTCTCGGGCCAGATCCGCGCTGAATTCGGCCTAGGTCACGGATCGTGGGGCGCGATTTATTCGCTGGGAACCACGGTGTCCGCCGTGGTGATGATCTGGGCGGGGGGGCTGACCGATATCTTCCGCGTTCGGGTACTGGGGCCGGTGGTTCTGAGTGGTCTGGCGCTTGCGACCTTGGCGATGGCGACGAACAGCGCGCTGTTTCTTCTGCCCTTCGTGATCTTTCTGCTGCGCCTGTTCGGGCAGGGGATGAGCATCCATCTGGCCCAGGTCGCCATGGCGCGCTGGTTCACCGCGACCCGGGGCAAGGCGCTGTCCATCGCCTCGTTGGGCTATGCGATCGGGGAATCCCTGCTGCCGCTGATCTTTGTGGCCGCGATGGCTTTTTTGGACTGGCGCTGGTTGTGGGTGATTGCCGCGGGGGTGACAATCCTGAGCATCCCGGTTCTGATGGGGTTGCTACGGCAGGAGCGCACCCCGCAGAGCCTCTCCGGCGACCACACCGCCACCGGCATGCAGGACCGGCACTGGACCCGCCGCGCGGCGCTGCTCCATCCGCTGTTCTGGTTCATGGCACCTGCGATCCTGGGGCCATCGGCCTTCATCACCGCCTTTTTCTTTCATCAGGTCCATCTGGCCGCGGTCAAGGACTGGCCACATATCCAACTGGTCGCCCTGTTTCCGGTCTTCACCGGCATTTCGATCCTGTCGATGTTTGCGGCGGGCTGGGCGTTGGATAAATGGGGCACCGCACGGATCATGCCGTTCTACCAACTGCCCATGGCGGTTGGTTTTGCCATCCTCTCGGCCGTCGACACGATAAGTGGCGCCCTGATCGGCCTGATCTTTCTGGCCCTGACCGTTGGCGCCAACAACACCCTTCCCAGTGCGTTTTGGGCCGAGTTCTACGGCACACGGCACATCGGCGCGATCAAAGCGCTGGCAACGGCAGTGATGGTTCTGGGATCAGCTATCGGCCCGGCGCTGACCGGAGTGCTGATCGACCGGGGTGTTTCGCTTGGAACTCAGTTCCTTTGGATCGCCGTCTTCTTTGTGCTGGTCTGTATATTGGCCTGGATCGGTATCCGCCACGCCCGGACCGAGTTCTAGCGGGTGCGTCGCAGATAAACGTAATAGGCCCCGTCTCCACCATGGCTGATATGCGCAGGCGTGACCTGCAGCACCGCCTGCGCCAGCGGCGGGATCGACAGCCAGTGTGGCACGTTATTTCGCAGCACTCCGCGCGGGGTTGGGATCGGGCCGGGCTCATCCCGGTCCTTGCCCTTGCCGGTCACCACCAGAACCAGCCGCTTGCCCTGCGCTTGCGATGTCAGAACAAACCGGATCAGCGCCGGATGCGCCGTGTCGACCCGCATCCCGTGCAGGTCCAGCTTTCCTTCAGGCTTGAGCTTGCCACGTTTCATCCGCCCAAAGGCCTTGGTGTCCATCTGCACCGGGCTGGCCCGTAGATTGTCAGTGACCGAGGGTTTCAACGCGTGGCGCGAAGGCTTGCTTGGTGCATTCTGGCCAACCTCAACCCCCTCCAGCCGGAACTTCGGCGCTTTGGTCGGTTTGGGCTTGGGCAGGGTGGTCGGATGCACCGATTGCGGCAGCTCGGGGTGCAGGCATTCGGCCTGTTTGGTGACCTTACGCCACAGCTCAATCTCTTCAGCGGTCAGTTTGCGGCGGGGCATCAGAATTCATCCGGGATCAGGGCATAGGCGCGCTGGATCGGCAGCAGCAGGATCATCCGGCCCGGATCTTTCAGGCGTCCGGCGGCCTGACCCGCCTCATCCCCGGTGCCAAAGAAGATATCCGCCCGCTGCGCGCCTTTGATGGCGGCGCCTGTATCCTGCGCGATCATCAGCCGGCGCAGCGGCTCCTTGCCGTCCTTTTCCACCCAGACCGGAGCGCCAAGCGGCGTATAGGCCGGATCGGCAGCGATACTGCGCATGGTGGTGACGGAGCGGTTCATCGCACCCAGCGGCCCAAACTCAGGCGCAACGCGGGTGACCTCACGGAAGAACACGTAAGAGGGATTGTGGAACAGTAATTCCGCCCCGGCTTCGGGGTTCTTGCGCACCCAGGCCTTGATCATCTGGGCGCTGACCTGATGCGCCGCCAGCGCGCCCTGCCGGATCAATTCCGAACCGATGGACCGATAGGGATGCCCGTTGGCCCCGCCGTAACCCACCCGCAAAGCCCCGCCACCGGCCAGGCGAATACGGCCCGAGCCCTGGATCTGCAGAAAGAACAATTCGACCGGGTCATCGACCCAGGCAATCTCTAGTCCCCGGTCGACCATCGCATCCCCGGTCAGGATTTCCCGGCGGCTGAGCCAGGGCCCTTCGGCCCGCGCCTCAGGCGGCATTTTGTAGATCGGGTATTTGAAACGGTCGGTCCGGGTGCGTGATCCGTCCAGTTCGGGTTCGAAATACCCGGTGAACAGTGCATCCTTGCCGTCTTCGACCAGAACCGGGCGGAAGAACAGCTCAAAGAAGGATCGCGCGGCATCGGCCTCATATGTCCGCGCCACGCTGCATAGCGCGCGCCAATCCGGATCATCCAGATCGCCGCATGTGTTCAGAAAAACCGAAAGGGCCGCCCCGTGATCATCAGCGGCCCAGCCCTCAAGGTCATCAAACGACAGGATAGAGCGCGTCACCTCGGCTCCGGCGGCGCTTGCGGTGGTCATCGCGCCCACCAGTAAGAGCGACCGGAGTGCGGCAATCATGCGTCCGTGGCAACAAGCAGCCAGTTCGGATCGTCCGAGCCCATGACACGGGCAAAGGTCCAGCTGTCCTTTTGGCGTTTGACGGTGTTCGGGCTACCTTCGATGATGTCGCCGCCGCGATCCCGCACGACCGAGGTCAGCTCACCCACGAATTTCATGGTGATCTCGGCCTGATTGGTATCCTTGTCGAACTTCGCATCGGCCAGCGAGGTTTCGCGGACACCGATGAACTCGGCTTCGATGGTCAGACCCTGATCTTCCCGATCAGCGACGACCGAAACGAAGGTGTCAAACACCTCTTCGGACAGGAAAGGCTGGATCTCGTCCAGATTTCCTTTTTCGAACCCCATGACGATCATTTCGTAAGCACCGCGCGCGCCTTGCACAAATTCACTGACCGAGAAGCTGGGCTCAACCCGCTTCATCGCGGCCAGGGTCTGTGCCTGCTCGCTGTCTTCTGCGACATGGTCGGTGATGTCGTGATCCGGGCCCCCTTCGATCACCTCGAACCCGCGACGGGCATTCTGAGTATCGGGCTGCTGTTTCACGGGTGGTTTCTCAAAACCCTCACGCGTGCCCAGCACGCTTTTCAGGCGCAGGATCAGGAAAATGGCAATTCCGGCAAGGACCAGCAACTGAATCATCGGTTCGTTCATTTCATCCTCTTTTCAGACTGCGGCTTTGTATACGCAGCCTCATGCCACTATGTAGGTGACAGTTCGTGGCAAGTCCACCGCCCGGCCTCTTGTAAAGGATAACGCAAATGTACCTGTTCTTGGCATTTTTATTGGTCCCGATCATCGAGATTGCCCTGTTCATTCAGGTGGGCGGTCTGATCGGCCTATGGCCGACCCTTGCGATTGTGGTGCTGACGGCCGTTCTAGGCACCGCTTTGGTCAGGACACAAGGTCGCATGGCCTTGGCCAATTTGCAGCGATCCTTTGCCGAACTGGACGACCCGACCGAACCGCTGGCCCATGGCGCGATGATCCTTCTGTCCGGTGTTTTGCTACTGACGCCCGGTTTCTTCACCGATGCCGTCGGCTTTGCACTGCTTGTCCCAGGCATTCGGGTGGCCGTTTTCCGCTATCTCAGGTCGAAAGTTACGATCACGCAGTTCCAGATGGGCACCGGGGCGCAGTTCCGGTCCGGACCGCAGTCGTTTGAAGATGACGTGATCGACGGCGAGTTTACCGAGGTTCGGCCGCGTCAGGACCCATCAAAGCCATCCAAATGGGTCGAAGGCCCGTGACCTGCATTGAGGTGCCGCGCCCAACTTGCTAAGCAGTGGCGAATTTCATTTTCGGAGTAGATCCATGGCTGACGAAAGCCCTGCAGAAAACACCGCGGCACAGGCCGCCCCGCAAATTCAGATGCGCGTTCTGGGACAGTTCATTCGCGATATGTCCTTTGAAAACGTGATGGCGCAAAAAGGCGTGTCGGGTGACGTTCAGCCCGAGATCGCGGTTCAGGTGAACCTGGATGCGAAAAAGCGTTCGGTCGAGCATCAGTACGAGGTGGCGATCAAGCTGAACCTCAAGTCGAAAGCCAAGGGCATGGAGGACGTTCTGTTCCTGTGCGAGATCGACTATTGCGGGCTGTTCCACATCGAAGGCGTGGCCGAAGATCAGCTGCACCCCTTCCTGATGATCGAATGCCCGCGGATGCTGTTCCCGTTCCTGCGCCGCATCGTCAGCGACATCACCCGCGACGGTGGCTATCCGCCGGTGAACCTGGACAACATCGATTTCGTCTCGCTGTACCGCAACGAATTGATGCGTCGTCAGGCCGAAGCACAGAAAGCCGAAGCTTAATCTGTACGACCCGCGCCGGGATTGGTCTCAGGCGCGGGTCCACAGGGCGTTTTCGCCCAGTTTTCCGACAAATTCCTCATGCGCCGCGCGTTCTGCGTCGGTGATCTTTGACGCCAGTGGTGTCGGGCGCGCTGTTGGTCGCCAGTCATCCTGACCACCTGCGCCCGATGACGCGGATGTCGATAGTCCGAAATCCGGCTGCCGCCCGCCGATCAGTTCCAGATAAACCTCGGCCAAAATCTCCGAGTCGAGCAACGCCCCGTGCAGCACCCGGTTGGTATTGTCGATATTGAACCGCCGGCACAACGCATCCAGCGAGGCGGGCGAACCGGGAAACCGTTTGCGCGCAATCGCCAGCGTATCCAGCGCCTGATCCATCGGAATCTGCGGCAGTCCCAACCATCTGAGTTCCGCGTTCAGGAATTTCATGTCGAAAGATGCGTTATGGATGACCAGCTTGGAATCCTGGATGAAGTCAAGAAAGCCCTGACCCACCTTGGCAAAGACCGGCTTGTCTTTCAGCGTAACCTCGCCCTTTTCCGGCGGGCGCGGGGTTTCCAGCAGGTCGGGGCCGATCCCGTGTACACCAAACGCCTCTTCGGGCATGGATCGTTCGGGGTTGATATAGACGTGATAGGTCTCGCCCGTGGCCACGTGGTTCCACAGCTCAACCGCGCCGATTTCAACGATCCGGTCGCCGCTTTCGGGGTCAAACCCCGTGGTTTCGGTATCGAGTACAATCTCACGCATCTGCCAGCCCCGCCCGTATCTGCCTGACCACATCCTGCACCTGCGCGCGGGCGTGGTCCAGCGTATCCGTCACGATCACATAGTCCGACCGCGCGCATTTTTCCTCATTCGGCATCTGCTTGGCGCGGATCTGTTCAAATTGCGCCTCGGTCATGGTGCCGCGCTCCATCACGCGGCGCTTTTGTTCATCGGCCGGGATCGAGACGCAGGCAACCGCATCCATCGCCGCATCGCCGCCGGTTTCAAACATCAGGGGAATGTCGAAGACCAGAATATCTGCCTTGGTCTGTTCCCGGAACGCCGCGCGATCCGCAGCCACCAGCGGGTGTACGATGGCTTCGATCTGTTTCAGTGCAGATGGGTCCTGCGCGATGATTTTCTTAAGCGCATTGCGGCTGACTGCGCCATCGAAAATCGCGTCCGGAAAAGCCGCGTGCATCGGCTCAACAGCCGCTCCGCCCCTTGAATAGAGTCTATGTACGGCCGCATCCGCATCCCACAGCGCGCAGCCTTCGTCCACGAACATCTGCGCCGTGGTGCTTTTGCCCATCCCGATCGAGCCCGTCAGGCCAAGCGCGAAACTCATCCCAAAACCGCCGCGCGCAGATCATCGGTCACTTCGGGGCGGGTGCCGAACCAGCGTTCAAACCCGGGCACCGCCTGATGCAGCAACATGCCCAACCCATCCACCGTGGTACAGCCGGCCTCTTCTGCCACTTGCAGCAGATGGGTTTTCAGCGGCGCATAGACCAGATCGGTCACAACGGCACCGGGTTGCAGCCCATCCAGTGGCACCCGCAAATCCGGCTGCCCCAGCATTCCCAGAGAGGTCGTGTTGACCACCAGCTCGGCGTTTTCGATGACATTGCCCGCTTGCAGCCAATCGACCACGATAACCCGATCACCAAATTCCTTCTGCAACTGGTCTGCACGGGCGCGGGTGCGGTTGGTCAGCAAGATCTGAGGCACGCCAGCGTCCAGCAGGCTCTGTATCACCGCCCGCGCCGCGCCGCCTGCGCCAAACACCACGGCCGGGCCATCCGAGGGCGTCCAGTCCGGCGCACCGCTGCGCAGGTTCTCCAGGAACCCATAGCCGTCGGTATTGTCCGCGTGGATCGTGCCGTCCTCGTGAAACACCAGAGTATTCGCCGCACCGATGACCGAGGCCCGCTCGGACACATGGTCAGCAATGCGCAGCGCGGCCTCTTTATGAGGAACCGTCACATTAGTGCCGACGAACCCGGCCTTGGGCAGGGACCGCAGAACGGTCTCAAAATCTTCGGGGGCTACGTCCATCGGGACGTAATGCCCATCCAGACCGTATTTCTTCAGCCAATGGCCATGCAGTTTCGGAGATTTGGAATGCGCAATCGGGTGCCCGATTACACCGGCCAACGGAATACGGTTATGCGTCATTGATCGATCACCCCTTTGACGGCCAGAAAATTGAGCAGTTCCAACAGGGGCATACCCAAGACATTAAAATAGTCGCCGTCAATGGTGGCGAACAAGCGAACGCCTTCCTCTTCCAGCTTATAGGCGCCGACTGCGTGACGAATGCTGTCCCAGTTACGGTCAATGTAGTCGCGCAGATAAGCGTCCGAGCTCATCCGCATCCGCAGGCGCACCTGACCCACATGGCGCCAGATCGGTTCGCCATCCCGATAGATCACCGCCGCCGACAACAGCATATGCCGCTTGCCTCGCATCATCTTGAGTTGAGCCAGAGCGTCTTCGGGCGTTTCGGGCTTGGACAGCAACTGCCCGTCGAAATCCAGCACCTGATCGCAGCCCAGAACCATCGCCCCGGGGGTTTTGTCACTGACCTTACGCGCCTTCATCTCGGCCAGCGCGTCGGCGATATCGCGGGGCGGGGCACCTTCGGCCAGCAGCGCGTGTTTCATGGCATCTTCGTCCACGCGCGCGACCTGAACGGAAAACGGCACGCCTGCGTTTTCCAGCAGCTGCGCGCGAATGGATGAGCCCGAGGCCAGGATGATGGGGACAGACATGTGGAAAACCCCGTGTGCAAATCGTTGAGCGTTCTGGGACGGTTTGTATGGTTTTCAGATTGACACGCAACCCCGGGAATTTCGCGCAAAACTTCCCTGAGTCGCTCGAACGCTGTCCATCCGGGACAAGGATAAGTCTAACAGGTGGGATAAGCGGGAACTCCACAGATACCCCGGGATTTATCCCCAGAAAGATCCCAGAAGATGACTTCTAAATATTTGAAAATAGTAACTTAATTATGAAATTCACAGAATCGCACCCCTGAACCGGAAAACTTTCCACCTGGGGAAAACACATGTGTAAAAAAGTAATCCACGGATTTTGTTCACCCTACAAAACCATCTTCCTTTTTCTTTTCTTATTTTTTTATTAGGGAGAGTTCCGAGCAACGCCCGGAGCCAGAATGACCGATCTTCTTTTCACGATTTACCCGTGGGTGAAGTCTTTACACATCATGGCCGTGATCTCGTGGATGGCGGGCCTGTTCTATTTGCCCAGGCTGTTCGTCTATCACGTAGAAAAGGCACAGGCAGTCGACGGGGCTGAAACCATTTTCTTTGAAATGGAAGATAAATTGCTGCGTGTGATCATGCGACCAGCGATGTACGTGGCATGGGTGTGCGGGCTTATCATGGTCTTCACACCTGGCATTGTGGGCTGGGACTGGTCCTGGCCCTGGGTCAAGGGCGCAGCGGTGCTTGGGATGACCTGGTTCCATCATTGGCTGATGGCACGGCGCAAGGACTTCGTAGAGGGCCGAAACAAGCTCACTGGGCGGCAGTATCGCATGATGAACGAGGTTCCGACCATTCTGATGGTTGCCATCATTCTGGCGGTCATTCTGAAGTTCTGAGGGCCTGTTTGACTCCGACGACCGTCGCGCTTATGTAGAGGTCAACACGCCCGTCCGGGCGGCGTATCTTCCGTACTGAAATTCCACTTCGTGCCGCGCTGTCAGCGGTGAAGGTATATATCATGACATCTGAAGCCCTGAATCTGGCCGACCTGAAGGCCAAAAGCCCCAAAGACCTTCTGGCGATGGCCGAAGAGCTGGAGATCGAAAACGCCTCGACCATGCGTAAAGGCGAGATGATGTTCCAAATTCTGCGCGAACGCGCGGATGAGGGCTGGACCGTTGGCGGCGACGGCGTGCTTGAGGTTCTGCAGGACGGCTTCGGCTTTCTGCGCTCGCCCGAGGCGAACTATCTGCCGGGTCCGGACGACATCTATGTCTCACCCGACATGATCCGCCAGCACTCGTTGCGCACCGGAGATACGGTCGAAGGTGAGATCAAGGCACCGGACGATAACGAACGGTACTTCGCGCTGACCAAGGTCACGATGATCAACTTCGAGAACCCTGAGAAGGCGAAACACAAGATCCTGTTCGACAACCTGACGCCTCTGTACCCGGATGAGCGTCTGAAGATGGAGATCGAAGATCCCACCATCAAGGACAAGTCTGCCCGTGTGATCGATCTGGTCGCACCCATCGGTAAAGGTCAGCGTTCGCTGATCGTGGCGCCGCCACGGACCGGTAAGACGGTGATCCTGCAGAACATCGCGCATTCGATCGAACAGAACCACCCGGAGTGTTATCTGATCGTCCTGCTGATTGACGAACGCCCGGAAGAGGTGACCGACATGCAGCGCTCTGTGAAAGGTGAGGTTGTATCCTCGACCTTCGACGAACCGGCGACGCGCCACGTGGCTGTGTCGGAAATGGTGATCGAAAAAGCCAAGCGTTTGGTCGAGCATAAACGAGATGTTGTTATTCTTCTTGATTCGATCACAAGACTTGGTAGGGCGTTTAACACCGTGGTGCCGTCCTCGGGTAAAGTTTTGACCGGTGGTGTGGACGCAAACGCGCTGCAACGGCCCAAGCGCTTCTTTGGTGCCGCGCGGAACATTGAAGAGGGTGGTTCGCTGACCATCATCGCAACCGCCCTGATCGATACCGGCAGCCGGATGGACGAAGTGATCTTTGAAGAATTCAAAGGCACCGGTAACTCGGAAATCGTCTTGGATCGGAAAATCGCAGACAAGCGCGTGTTCCCGGCCATCGACATCCTCAAGTCCGGCACCCGGAAAGAGGACCTGCTGGTCGACAAGGGCGATCTGGCCAAGACCTTCGTTCTGCGTCGTATCCTCAACCCGATGGGGACCACTGACGCAATCGAGTTCTTGCTGTCGAAGTTGAAGCAAACGAAGACGAATGGCGAGTTCTTCGATTCGATGAACACCTGACACAGGTCTTAACTGACGCGAGGCCTTCGAATGGATACGATATTCGCCTTGGCCAGCGCACAAGGCAAAGCAGGGGTGGCGGTTATCCGCCTCTCAGGCCCTTTGGCGCATTCTGCTGCGGCTGACTTGGCCGGTAGCCCGCTGCCGCCTCGTGGTATGCGGGTGCGTTCCTTGCGCGCAGCTGATGGCTCGCGTTTGGACGATGGGTTGGTTCTGACCTTCCAGGCACCAGCCAGTTTCACCGGTGAAGAGGTGGCCGAGCTGCAAATTCATGGCAGCACCGCGTCGGTCAACGCAGTGATGCGCTGCCTGTCCGATACGGATGGGCTGCGGCTGGCAGAACCCGGAGAGTTCACGCGCCGCGCGTTAGAAAACGGTAAGATGGATCTGACCCAGGTCGAAGGTCTGGCCGACCTGATCGATGCCGAAACCGAGGCACAGCGGAAACAGGCGCAGACCATTCTGGCCGGGGAACTGGGCGGATTGGCCGAGCGCTGGCGCCGTGATCTGATCCGGGCGGCGTCGCTGTTGGAAGCCGTCATCGATTTTGCCGACGAAGAAGTGCCAACGGACGTCACACCAGAAGTGCGGACATTGGTGACCGGCGTCATGCAGGACCTTCAGCGCGAAGCCGAGGGCGTGAAGATTGCCGAACGCATCCGGACTGGGTTCGAAGTCGCAATTGTTGGCCTGCCAAATGCGGGCAAGTCGACCTTGCTGAACGCCTTGGCCGGGCGCGAGGCCGCGATCACCTCGGAATACGCGGGCACGACCCGCGATGTGATCGAGGTTCGGATGGACTTGGCCGGTCTGCCGGTAACGTTGCTGGATACGGCCGGGCTACGCGAAACTGAGGATCATGTCGAAAACCTAGGAATCGAGCTGGCTCGCAAGCGTGCCGATGCGGCTGATCTGCGCGTGTTTCTGACCGAAGACCCCACAGAGCTTGGCGTTCAGATGATGGACGGCGACATTCAGATGTTGCCGAAATCCGATCTCCGTGAGGACGGAAACGGCGGGATTTCCGGAAAGACAGGGCAGGGGATCGATCAGCTAATCTCCCACATATCGTATGTTTTGAGTAAGCGATCTACCAGCCATGGTATTGCAACCCGTGAACGGCATCGCGTCGCACTGAATGATGCCAGGGTCGCATTGGGCGCGGCGATGACGGTTCTGGAATCAGGCCCGGACTTGTATGATATCGCTGCCGAAGAACTGCGCACGGCGATCCGTGCCTTGGAAACATTGGTCGGCAGGATCGGGGTCGAAGACCTTCTGGATGAGATATTCTCCAGTTTCTGCCTGGGTAAGTAGGGAGTGTTTCACGTGAAACATTCGAAATTTGATGTCGTTGTTGTCGGCGCCGGTCATGCCGGTACCGAAGCTGCTCATGCAGCCGCGCGGATGGGAGCTGAGACGGCATTGGTCACTCTGTCCGCATCTGATATCGGTGTAATGTCCTGCAACCCCGCCATCGGTGGATTGGGTAAAGGCCATTTGGTCCGTGAAATCGATGCGCTGGATGGCGTTATGGGCCGGGTCGCGGATCAGGCCGGCATTCAGTTCCGACTACTGAACCGCCGTAAAGGTCCTGCCGTACAGGGCCCCCGAACCCAGGCCGATCGCGCGCTGTACCGGGCCGCCATGCAAAAAGAGACGCAGGCGCAGGATCGTCTGTCGGTCGTGGTCGGAGAGGTTGTCGACTTTCTGATGGACGGGCACAAGGTGGTGGGGATCAGGCTGGCGGATGATTCTGAAATCCACGCCGGCGCCGTTATTCTAACTTCGGGCACGTTCTTGCGCGGCATTATCCATATCGGCGATGTTTCCCGGCCAGGGGGGCGGATGGGGGATCGGCCCTCAGTCAAGCTGGCAGAACGGTTGGACAGTCTTGATCTGCCGATGGGGCGTTTGAAAACCGGGACACCGCCACGGTTGGACGGTCGGACAATAGACTGGTCCGAACTTGAACGTCAGGACGGAGACGACGACCCCACGCTGTTTTCCTTCCTCTCCACGTCCGTTGTCGCACCACAGATTTCCTGCGGAATCACGCATACAAACGCGCACACCCATGAGATCATCGAAAAGAACCTGTCTCGATCCGCTATGTATGGGGGGCATATCGATGGGGTGGGGCCCAGATATTGTCCTTCGATCGAGGACAAGATCGTGCGATTTGCGGAAAAGGACTCGCATCAGATCTTCCTTGAACCCGAAGGGGTTGATGATCACACCATCTATCCCAACGGTATTTCGACGTCTTTGCCTCAAGATGTACAGCAAGACTACGTGCACTCAATCAAAGGGCTTGAGAATGCCGAAATCCTGCAGCCTGGTTATGCAATTGAATATGACTATGTCGATCCCCGTGTTTTGACATCGTCGTTGTCCTTGCCCGAAGCGCCGGGGCTATATCTTGCGGGTCAAATCAACGGTACTACAGGATATGAGGAAGCCGCAGCGCAAGGACTTGTCGCGGGACTGAATGCCGCGCTGGCTGCGCTTGGGCGAGATCCCGTTCATTTCACCCGGGCCGACAGTTATATCGGCGTGATGATCGACGATCTGACCACACGCGGTGTGGCGGAACCGTACCGTATGTTCACCTCACGAGCCGAATTCCGATTGTCCTTGCGGGCGGACAATGCGGACCAACGGCTGACACCCATGGGTATCGATCTTGGATGTGTCGGTGAAGAACGCCAAACCCGGTTCGGCGAGAAGATGGATAAACTCACCTCTGCGAAATCCATGTTGACGGATCGTACATACACGCCGAAAGAGGTGCGTGCTGTTGCAATTAACGTCAATCAGGACGGTAATCGACGGGATGGTATGGCTATTTTAGCGTTCCCAGACGTCTCGTTTGATGATCTGGTTTCTCTTGTCCCTGAGTTGGAAGAGGTCGAAACAGATATCCGGCTTCAGGTTGAGCGGGACGCGCTTTATGCAAACTACATCGCGCGCCAGCAAAAGGACGTCGAAGCGATGAAGCGCGATGAATCCTATGAAATACCGCGGGATTTCGACTATTCCTCTCTGGAAGGTCTGTCATCCGAGATGAAACAGAAGCTTTCTCAGGCCCGACCGGTGAACATCGCTCAGGCCGGGCGCGTCGAAGGGGTGACACCAGCCGCACTTACGTTGCTGTTGGCCAAGTTGAGGCGCGGGCAAAAGGTACGCAAGGCATGAGCCACGAGATCTTTGATGGTTTGAGTGTTTCACGTGAAACATTCGAGCGGCTCGAGACCTATGTTGATCTGGTGCAACGCTGGAATCCCAAGATCAATCTGGTATCCCGCAACAGTTTAATGGACATCTGGACGCGGCACATTCTGGATTCCGTACAGGTTTACCGCTGTGCAGATGCGTTCAAAACCTGGGCGGATTTGGGCAGCGGTGGTGGATTCCCTGGTATGGTCTGCGCGATCATGGCCATAGAGGAAGCGCCAGAGGCCAAATTCACCTTCGTGGAAAGCGATCAGCGCAAATCGGCGTTCCTGCGCAGCGTGGCACGGGAATGCGGCGCAAATTGCACTGTCGTTTCAAAGCGAATCGAAACCGTTGAGCCGCTACAAGCAGACGTCCTTTCTGCGCGGGCGCTTGCTGATCTTAAGACATTATTGTCATTTTGTGACAGACATTTAGCAAAAACCGGTACTGCTCTGTTGCCGAAAGGTGCAAGCTGGAAAAAAGAGCTGGAAGCCGCTCGCGAGGAATGGAATTTCGAGTGCGAGCCGATTACAAGTTTAACTGAACCCCAAGCTGTTATCCTAAGGATCAAAGGAGTATCGCGTGGTTGATCTGTCTCGTCCCTCAGGGCCCCGGATAATTGCGGTTGCCAATCAAAAGGGTGGGGTGGGAAAAACGACGACGGCGATCAATCTGGCCGCAGGTCTGTCCGAAGCGGGGTGCAGGGTTCTGGTTGTTGATCTCGATCCGCAGGGAAATGCGTCAACCGGGCTGGGTGTCGAGGACCGGGACTGGACAACCTACGATCTGATCCTTGACGATGCGCCGCTTGAGGCGGTGGTGCAAGAGACGGAGATTGAAGGTCTTTTCGTGATCCCCGCGACCGTGGATCTAAGTTCGGCTGATATTGAACTGATTTCCAATGAAAAGCGCAGCTATCTTTTGCATGACGCATTGCGGCAGACGTCAATTGACAAGTTTGAGCTTGATTTTGTGCTTATCGATTGCCCGCCTTCGTTGAACCTACTGACTGTAAACGCCATGGTTGCGGCCCATTCCGTTCTGGTTCCGCTGCAGAGCGAGTTCTTTGCGCTTGAGGGGTTGTCGCAACTGATGCTGACGATACGAGAGGTCCGTCAGACCGCCAATCCGGACCTCAGAATCGAAGGTGTTGTGTTGACCATGTATGACAACCGCAACAACTTGTCCCGTCAGGTCGAAAAAGACGCGCGTGACAATCTGGGTGAGATGGTATTTAAAACCAAGATACCCAGAAATGTGCGGGTCAGTGAGGCGCCGTCATACGCTTTGCCGGTTCTGCAGTATGACTCGGGCTCGTTGGGGGCGATGGCGTATCGGCATCTGGCGCGCGAAGTCATCCATAAGAACAAGAAAGCCGCCGCCTGAGCGGCAGTGAGGAGGGCTCAGTGGCCGTCAAGAAATCAAAACCCCGAGGATTGGGCCGCGGATTGTCAGCCCTGATGGCAGATGTGACGCAGGAGGCCGAAGGTCTGGCCCCGTTGGAACCACGTCGGCCGGACATGAAAGTCCCGATTGAAAAGCTGCGTGCCAACCCGAACCAGCCACGTCGGAGGTTTTCATCGGATCAGCTGGATGAGCTTGCGGCCTCGGTCAAAGAAAAGGGTATCATCCAGCCGTTGATCGTGCGGGAAATCAACGGCAAAGAATACGAAATCGTGGCCGGTGAGCGCCGTTGGCGTGCCGCCCAGATGGCGCAGCTGCACGATATTCCGGTCATCGTCCGTGATTTTGACGATACAGAGGTGCTAGAAGTCGCGATTATCGAGAACATTCAGCGTGCAGACCTGAATGCCGTTGAAGAGGCGGCGGGCTACAAGCAGCTGATGGACCGGTTCGGCCATACACAGGAGAAACTTGCCGAAGCCCTGGGCAAAAGCCGCAGTCACATCGCAAACCTGCTGCGTTTGTTGTCTCTGCCGCTGGACGTGCAGACGCTGGTGATAGAAGGAAAACTGTCTGCCGGCCATGCGCGGGCGCTGATTACCGCAGAAAATCCGTCGGAACTGGCGAAAGTCGTTGTGCGGGACGGATTGTCAGTGCGTGCCACGGAAGCGCTGGTGAAGAAGCAGAACGGTGATCCGGCCAAGGCTGCGCCGCGCTCCAGAAATCTGAATGCAGGTAAAGATGCGGACACACGGGCGCTTGAGAAGGACCTTTCCGCGATTCTGGCGATGAAGGTATTGATCAATCACAAAGCCGGAACCGAAACCGGACAGGTGGTTTTGACTTATGAAAACTTAGATCAGTTGGACGATCTTTGCGCCAAGCTCAGCCGTTAGGACGGGTCCAGATAAAGATCATCACCGCGCTCAGCACCACGGCCTGAATGATCAGGACATGTGAGGGCAGGGCCAGCAGAATTGACAATCCAAACACGGCGGCGATCGAAAGGGTCGCCGCCTTTTTTGCGCCCGGACGAATGGCGCCAGAGCTTTGCCAATCCACGATCAACGGTCCGAACGAGCGGTGCGTGATCAGCCAATTATGCAAGCGCGAGGACGATCGAGCGAAGAAAAACGCCGCCAAAAGCAGAAACGGCACCGTTGGCAACAGGGGCAGAACAATGCCCACCATCGCAAGCCCGACGCAGATCAATCCCAGAATGGCCCAGATATATTGCATTATCTATCCCAACAATTCCCGGATCACTGCGTTCAGAACCGCTCGTCCGTCTTTGGTGGCAATCAGCCGTCCGTTTGTCAGATCGATCATGCCGAATTCAACCAGATCAGACAGCTTATCCTGCGGTAGAGCTTGGTCCGACAATGCGTTGAACCTATCAATATCTAGCCCTTCAGTAACCCTCAAACCCATCATAAGGTATTCATTTGCCTGATCTTGCGGAGAAAGCGCTGTGCGTTGTTTTTCTCCGGACCCGTTTTCAACGGCGTTCAGCCACGCGCTTGGAGACAGATAGGTTTCCGTCGCCAATTTTCGACCGTTCAGTGTGATGCGCCCATGCGCCCCGGGTCCGATACCGACATAATCGCCATAGCGCCAATAGATCAGATTGTGCTGCGATTCCGCGCCGGGCCGTGCGTGGTTTGAAACCTCATAGGCAGGCAGGCCGTGCGCCTCGCAGATCTCTTGCGTGGCCAGATACATGTCGGCGGCGCTGTCATCCTCTGGCAAGCCGCGCAGTTTGCCGACGGCATAGCGGTCACCGAACGCAGTGCCCTCCTCAATGGTCAGTTGGTACAATGACAGGTGGTCGATGGCCATCGACAGCGCCTCGGTCAGTTCCGCGCGCCAGGCGTCTGGGGTTTGATGCTGCCGGGCGTAGATAAGGTCAAAGCTCACCCGGTCAAAACAATTGCGGGCGATGTCAAAGGCGGCGCGGGCCTCGGCCACGGTGTGAATGCGGCCCAGCCGGCGCAGGTCTTCGTCGTTCAGGGCCTGTACACCCATCGAGATGCGATTCACCCCTGCATCGCGATAGGCGGCAAAGCGACCAGCCTCGACCGATCCGGGATTGGCCTCGAGCGTGATTTCCATGTTGTTGGCAGGCCGCCAAAGTGCGCGAGCCTCGTCGATGACGGCGGCGACGGTGTCGGGCTCCATCAGGGATGGGGTGCCGCCGCCAAAGAAGATCGTATTCAGGACGCGGTCAGGGGTTTCGGCAGCCGAGCGGCGTAATTCGCGCAGATACGCGTTAAGCCATTGTTTTTGATCAATATTTCTTGAAACATGGCTGTTAAAATCGCAATAGGGGCATTTGGCCTCGCAAAAAGGCCAATGCACGTACAGGCCAAAGCCCCCGTTGCGCCAATCATCCGCCAAAGCAGCCTTTCACGAACATCTCCACCGCGCGACCGCGATGGCTAATCTTGTTCTTTTCCCAGCGATCCATCTCGGCAAAGGTAATGTCGTACCCGTCGGGGACAAACATCGGGTCATACCCAAACCCGCCTTCGCCGCGGATCGGCCAGACCAAGTGACCAGGGGCGATGCCTTCGAACACCTCGTCATGGCCGTCCGGCCAGGCCAGAACCAGCGTGCTGCGGAACTGTGCGGTGCGGGGATGGGCGGCGTTCTTTGCCTCCAGCTCATTATGGGCGCGGGTCATCGCCATCAGGAAATCGCGGCCATTGCCGGTTTCGGCCCAATCGGCGGTGTAAACGCCGGGCGCGCCGTCCAGCGCATCGATGGTGATCCCGGAATCGTCCGACAGGGCAGGCAGGCCGGTCGCCTTGGCTGCGGCATGAGCCTTGATCCGGGCATTGCCGACAAAGGTATCCTCGGTCTCTTCCGGCTCGGGCAGGTTCATCTCTGCCGCGCCAATGACCGTCACGCCAAAGGGTTCGAGGAGATGCGCCATCTCCTCGAGCTTGCCTTTGTTATGCGTGGCAACCAGCAGCTTGTCGCTGTCGAACTTGCGGGTCATGCGGTGGCGGCCTTTTGCGCTGCGGCCAGTTCCGCCACACCTTTTTCGGCCAGATCCATCAGCTGATCCATCTGGGCGCGGCTGAAGACCGAACCTTCGGCGCTCATCTGAACTTCGATCAGTTTGCCGGAACCGGTCATGATAAAGTTGCCGTCGACGCCAGCTTCGCTGTCCTCGGGGTAGTCCAGATCCAGCACCGGCTGACCGGCGTAAATACCACAGGACACGGCCGCTACAGGGTCTACCAAGGGGTTAGAGATCACGTCACCCGCCTTCATCAGCTTGTTCACCGCCAGACGCAGCGCAACCCATCCGCCGGTGATCGAGGCGCAGCGGGTGCCGCCATCGGCCTGGATCACGTCACAATCGACGGTAATCTGACGCTCACCCAGCGCAACCCGATCCACACCGGCACGCAGGGCGCGGCCGATCAGGCGCTGGATTTCCACGGTACGGCCGCCTTGTTTGCCGCTGGCGGCCTCACGGCGCATCCGCGTGTTGGTCGCACGGGGCAGCATGCCGTATTCGGCGGTAACCCAACCCAGGCCCGAGCCCTTGATAAAGGGCGGCACGCGATCCTCGATCGTGGCGGTGCACAGCACATGGGTGTCGCCCATTTTGATCAGGCAGGAACCTTCGGCATGTTTGGTGAACCCCGTTTCGATTGAAACGGCGCGCATTTCGCTTAAATCTCGTCCTGAGGGTCGCATGGGAAATCCTTTGTTTGCTGGGTTGGGGATAACGCCCTGCGGCGTTACGATGCAACCCCGATTGACCTTTCATTTGCCTGCGATTTAATGACGACCCAGCAGGGGGCCGCTGATGAGCGAAGCAAGCAAAATTCTGAACGAGATGAACGACCGGTCGCGTGAGGTGTTCCGGCTGATCGTCGAAAGCTATCTGGACAGCGGTGAACCCGTTGGCAGCCGCACCCTGACTCGCACCCTGTCGGAAAAGGTCAGCGCCGCGACGGTCCGCAACGTAATGCAGGATCTGGAGTTTCTGGGTCTTTTGGACAGTCCGCATGTCAGTGCCGGGCGGATTCCGACGCAACAAGGGCTGCGGATGTTCGTCGATGGGCTGCTTGAGGTTGGCGATCTGGGCGCGGATGACCGGCAGAAGCTGGATGAGACATTAGGCTCTAACGCGGGCGATGTGGGCGGAATGCTGGACCGCGTGGGCGCGGCATTGTCACATGTGACACACGGGGCCTCACTGGTTCTGACGCCCAAGCATGAATCCGAGATCAAACATATTGAGTTCGTTTCTCTGGCCCATGACCGTGCGCTGGTGGTTCTGGTGTTTGCCGATGGACATGTTGAAAACCGCCTGTTCACGCCACCACCGGGGCAAACACCCAGCTCGATGCGCGAGGCGGCAAATTTCCTGAACGCGTTGATCGAGGGTCGCACGCTGAGCGAAGTGCGCCGTCAGATGCAAACGCAGATCGATGCCCGCAAGCAAGAGATCGACGCGCTGGCGCGGGCGATGGTCGAAAGCGGTATGGCCGCCTGGGACGGGGACGGAGGCGACTCGGCCCGTCTGATCGTGCGTGGACGGGCGAATCTGCTGAATGAACCGGGTCAGGAAGAGGAACTGGACCGAATCCGAAGCCTGTTTGACGATCTCGAACGCAAGCGTGACATCGCCGAATTCCTTGAATTGACCGAAGAAGGCGAGGGTGTGCGCATTTTTATCGGCTCTGAGAACAAACTTTTCTCACTTTCGGGTTCCTCTTTGGTGGTGTCTCCATATATGAACGCTGATCGAAAGATAATCGGTGCGGTCGGGGTCATCGGGCCCACGCGTCTGAATTATGGACGGATCGTGCCGATCGTGGATTATACGGCGCAACTGGTCGGCAAGCTGATATCCGACCGGAGCTAGAGGGTAAGAGATGGCAGAGCCCAAGAACGAAGATTTTCTAGACGATATCGCAACAGCCGAAGCGGAAGCGCTGGCCGAAGAAATCGCGGAATTCAGCGACGAAGCGCTGGAACTGGATGAGCTGCGTGCCGAGCGGGACGACTACAAGGACAAGTTCATGCGCGCGCTGGCGGACGCCGAGAATGCGCGCAAACGCGGCGACAAGGCGCGTCGCGATGCGGAAAACTATGGCGGGTCGAAACTGGCTCGCGACATGCTGCCGGTTTATGACAACATGAAACGCGCGCTTGAGGCCGCGACCGATGAGCAGAAAGAGGTTGCCGCCGGTCTGCTGGAAGGTGTTGAACTGACCATGCGCGCGCTGAAAGACGTGTTCCAGAAGCACGGGATTCAGGTAATCACCCCCGAGGTTGGTGATCGGTTTGATCCGAACATCCACGAAGCGATGTTCGAAGCGCCCGTTCCGGGCACTCGTGCCGGTGACATCATTCAGGTCTCGGCCGAAGGCTTCATGCTGCATGATCGCCTGCTGCGCCCGGCGCAGGTTGGCGTGTCGTCGACGCCTGCAAGCTAAGCGGCTTAAAATCCGAACAATATTGAGGCGGTCAGGTTCTGGCCGCCTCTTTCAGTTTGTAGATCAGGTCCAGCGCTTCGCGCGGGGTCAGCTCATCCGGCAGGATGTCATCCAGCATATCCGTGACAGGTGAGGCTTTGGGCGCCGGAGGCGGTGGCGGCGGTGCGGCCGAGAACAGAGGCAGATCGTCGATCAGAGCCTTTTGCTTGCCACCTTCGCGCTCGGTTTTCTCCAGCTGGTCCAGAACCACGCGGGCGCGCTCGACCACCGAGGCGGGCAGGCCGGCAAGTTGAGCGACCTGAACGCCATAAGATCGGTCAGCGGCACCTTTGTGCACTTCATGCAGGAAAATGACCTCACCTTCCCATTCCTTGACCGCGACAGTGGCGTTGTCGACGCCTTCCAGCTTGCCGGCCAGCGCGGTGAGTTCGTGGTAATGGGTGGCGAACAGTGCACGGCATTGGTTCGCTGTGTGCAAGTGTTCCAGCGTGGCCCAGGCGATGGACAGGCCGTCATATGTGGCCGTACCCCGCCCGATTTCGTCCAGGATGACCAGCGCGCGGTCGTCGGCCTGGTTCAGGATCGCTGCGGTTTCCACCATCTCGACCATGAAGGTCGAGCGGCCCCGCGCCAGATCGTCCGAGGCGCCGACGCGGCTGAACAGTTGACTAACGACGCCGATATGGGCCCGCTCGGCGGGGACGTAGCTGCCCATCTGGGCCAGCAAAGCGATCAAGGCGTTCTGGCGCAGGAAGGTTGATTTACCGGCCATGTTGGGACCGGTCAGCAACCAGATCGCCGCGCCTTGATCAGCGCTCAGGTCGCAGTCATTGGCAATGAACGCATCGCCGTTCTGTTGGCGCAGCGCGTGTTCGACGACCGGGTGGCGACCGCCTTGCACATCGAAGGCGCGTGAGGTGTCGACTTGCGGGCGGCACCAGTTTTCACCGCGTGCCAGATCGGAAAGGGCGGTGGTCAAATCCAGTTCAGCGAGCCCCCGGGCGGCTTGGTTCAGGCGGGCGGCGAGGGCCAGAATCTCGTCAGAAAGCCTTTGATAGAGCCGCTTTTCAATCTCAAGCGCCAGGTTTCCGGCGTTCAGGATGCGGGTTTCGATCTCGGACAGTTCCACAGTGGTGAACCGCACCTGATTGGCGGTGGTCTGGCGGTGGATATAGGTTTCAGAGAACGGCGGGTTCAGCATCTTCTCGGCATGAGTGGCCGTGGTTTCGATGAAATAGCCCAGCACGTTGTTGTGCTTGATCTTCAACGAGGTGATGCCGGTATGTTCCGCGTATTTCTGTTGAAACCCTGCAATGACCGAGCGGCCTTCGTCGCGCAGGGTGCGGGCTTCGTCCAATTCGGCGTCGAATCCGGGCGCGATGAAGCCACCGTCGCGGGCCAGAAGGGGTGGTTCCGCGACAAGGGCCTCGTCCAGCAGGTTCTGCAGATCGTCAAAGCCAACAAGATTTTGCAGGGCGGTCGCCAGCAGGACCGGCAGATCCTGCCCTTCGCAAATCCCGGCAATCGCTGCGGCTTGGGTCAGCCCGTTGCGGATCGCGGCCAGATCGCGGGGGCCGCCGCGGTCCAGCGAAAGGCGGGACAAGGCGCGGTCCAGATCCGGCGTTTTGCGCAGCGCCTCGCGCAGGTCCGAGGCGGTCAGGCTGTCTTCGGCAGCAAAACTCACCGCGTCGAGTCGGGAGTGTATCACGTCCAGATTGCGCGAGGGGCTGGACAGGCGTTGTTCCAACAGTCGCGCGCCGCCCGGCGTTACGGTCCGATCGACCACCGACAGCAGCGAACCGGCGCGACCGCCGGAGAGGGACCGGGTCAGTTCCAGATTGCGTCGCGTCGCGGCATCGATCTGCACGACGCGGTCTTCGGATTCTTTCAGCGGCGTTTGCAGCAGGGGCAGTTTGCCCTTTTGGGTGATCTCCAGATAGTCGATCAGCGCGCCCATTGCCGATACTTCGGCACGGCCAAAACTTCCGAACGCATCCAGCGCGCCCACGTGAAACAAACCGCAGATGCGTTTTTCGGCAGCGGTGCTGTCGAAACTGGCGCGCCCAATGGGCGTTAACGAAATTCCCAGATCACGCACCGGCTCGCCCAGTTTGTCCTGCACCCCGTCAGCCACGATCAACTCGGACGGGGCCAGCCGCGCCAATTCCGGGCTGAGCCGGACCGAGGTCAAAGGCATCACGTGAAACGCGCCGGTCGAGATATCGGCCCAGGCCAGCGCGGCTTCGTCCCGAACCTCGGCATAAGTGGCCAGGAAGTTGTGGCGGCGGGCCTCCAACAGGGCGTCTTCGGTCAGCGTTCCGGGTGTCACCAGACGCACGACATCGCGCCGAACCACCGATTTAGAGCCTCTTTTCTTCGCCTCAGCCGGGCTTTCCATCTGTTCGCAAACAGCCACGCGGAAGCCTTTGCGGATCAGCGTCAGCAAATAGCCCTCGGCCGAGTGGACCGGCACGCCGCACATCGGGATATCCTCGCCATTGTGCTTGCCGCGCTTGGTCAGGGCGATGTCCAGCGCTTCGGCAGCGTTCACGGCGTCCTGAAAAAACATCTCGTAGAAATCGCCCATGCGATAAAACAGCAGGGCGTCCGTGTGGGCCTCTTTAATCTCGAGATACTGCGCCATCATCGGCGTGACTGTGGACAAGGCGGCCCCCTTCTGGCGTGTTCCGGGCGCGACCTTACAAATCCCGCATCTTCAGTAAAAGCCGAAAACTCATTCTCATTGAGGCGCGCGTTCTCCTGCGCTATGAGGCGACAGCCCCGAAGTCATGGAAACGACCAAAAAGATGCCCAAAACGAAGATCACCAAAGAAGAGGCGCTGGCCTTTCACCTGGACCCCACCCCCGGCAAGTGGGAGGTGCAGGCCACTGTTCCCATGACCACGCAACGCGATCTGTCGCTGGCTTACAGCCCCGGTGTGGCGGTTCCATGTGAAGCCATCGCCGAAGCGCCCGAGACCGCGTATGACTATACCAACAAGGGCAATCTGGTGGCCGTGATCTCAAACGGGACGGCTGTTCTCGGTCTCGGGAACCTCGGTGCGCTGGGTTCGAAACCGGTGATGGAGGGGAAATCCGTCCTGTTCAAACGGTTCGCGGATGTGAACTCGATCGATATCGAACTGGACACTGAAGACCCGGATGAGTTCTGCCGTGCCGTAAAGCTGATGGGTCCCACCTTCGGCGGCATCAATTTGGAAGACATCAAGGCGCCCGAGTGTTTCATCATCGAACAGCGCCTGAAGGAAGAGATGGATATCCCCGTCTTCCACGATGACCAGCACGGCACGGCGGTGATCTGTGCGGCGGGGCTACTGAACGCGCTGCATATCTCGGGCAAGAAGATCGAGGACGTGAAGATCGTCCTGAACGGTGCAGGTGCTGCCGGGATTGCCTGTATCGAACTGCTCAAATCGATGGGCGCGCGGCATGAGAACTGCATTGTTTGTGACACCAAGGGTGTGATTTACCAGGGCCGGACCGAGGGCATGAACCAGTGGAAATCGGCCCACGCGATCACTACGGATTTGCGCACTCTGGAAGACGCCATGAAGGGCGCAGATGTATTCCTGGGCGTGTCGGTCAAAGGCGCGGTGACGCAGGACATGGTCGCCAGCATGGCCGACAACCCGGTGATTTTCGCCATGGCCAACCCGGACCCTGAGATCACTCCGGAAGAGGCGCATGAGGTCCGCGTCGATGCCATCGTCGCGACCGGCCGCAGCGACTATCCGAACCAGGTGAATAACGTTCTGGGTTTCCCTTATCTTTTCCGTGGTGCGCTGGATATCCACGCCCGCGCCATCAATGACGAGATGAAGATCGCCTGTGCCCACGCACTTGCCAATCTGGCGCGTGAGGATGTGCCCGATGAGGTTGCAATGGCCTATGGCAAATCGCTGACCTTCGGCCGCGACTACATCATCCCGACGCCGTTTGACCCGCGTCTGATCCACCGTATCCCACCAGCTGTTGCCAAGGCGGGGATGGATACAGGCGCGGCGCGCCGTCCGATTATCGACATGGACGCCTATGAGCTGAGCCTGAAATCCCGCATGGACCCGACCGCCAGCATCCTGCGCGGCCTGAACGCGCGGGCGCGTCAGGCGCAAAGCCGGATGATCTTTGCCGAGGGCGACGATCCCCGTGTGCTGCGCGCGGCGGTGACCTATCAACGATCCGGTTTTGGTAAGGCACTGGTTGTGGGCCGCCAGGACGATGTGAAACAAAAGCTGGAAGAGGCCGGTCTGGGCGATGCGGTGCGCGAGCTTGAGGTGGTGAACGCCGCCAATACCACACATCTCGATACCTATAACGATTTTCTCTACAAACGCCTGCAGCGTAAGGGGTTTGACCGTAAGGACATCCACCGGCTTGCTGCCCGGGATCGGCATGTGTTCTCATCCCTGATGCTCGCGCATGGGCATGGCGACGGCCTCGTGACGGGGGCGACACGCAAATCGGCCCATGTATTGGACCGGATCAACCATGTCTTCGATGCCGACGCCGCCCATGGCGCGGCGGGCGTGACAGCGTTGCTGCACAAGGGGCGCATTGTTCTGATCGGTGATACTCTGGTGCATGAATGGCCGGATGAGAATGACCTGGCCAATATCGCCGAGCGTTCTGCTGCCGTGGCCCGCCACATGGGTCTAGAGCCGCGCGTAGCCTTCGTCAGTTTCTCGACCTTCGGCTATCCGGTGTCTGAGCGGGCCGAGAAAATGCACCGCGCGCCCGCGGTTCTGGACAAACGCGGCGTCGACTTCGAATACGAAGGTGAAATGACAGTGGATGTGGCCCTGAATGTGGATCAGCAGGCAGGATATCCGTTCCAGCGCCTGACCGGCCCGGCGAATATCCTGATCGTGCCCGCCCGGCACTCTGCATCGATTTCGACCAAGCTGATGCAGGAAATGGGCGGAGCAACTGTGATCGGCCCGATCCTGTCGGGCATCGACAAGCCGATCCAGATCTGCTCGACCGTGTCGACGGCGAATGACATTCTGAACATGGCCATCCTGGCCTCCTGCGATATCGGGTAACACATGACGATTTGGAATCTCGGCTCGATCAACGCGGACATGATCTATGATGTGCCGCATCTGCCCGGGCCGGGAGAGACGCTTTCGGCCAACCGACTGGATCGGTTTCTGGGCGGCAAGGGCGCGAATATGTCCGTGGCCTCTGCCCGGGCCGGGGCGCAGGTGGCGCATATCGGCGCCGTGGGGCCGGATGGGCGCTGGGCGCGGGATCGTTTGACCGAATATGGCGTGGACACGCGCCATATCGCTGAGGTTGATGTGCCTACCGGCCATGCTATCATTGCGGTGGATGCGCAGGGTGAAAACAACATCATCCTGTTTCCGGGCTCGAACCATGCAATCACGCCGGACCAGCTGGGGCAGGCGCTGTCTTCTGCATCGCGGGGTGATCTGCTGGTGATGCAGAACGAAACCACCCTGCAGGTCGAGGCCGCAAAGATGGCCCGCGCGCTGGGCCTGACCGTCTGCTATGCCGCAGCCCCCTTTCAAGCCGCGGCGGTGCAGGCCGTGCTGCCCTATCTGGATTTCCTGATCCTGAATGAGGTCGAGGCCGAGCAGTTGCGCGAGGCCACCGGGCATTCGGTGACTGACCTGAAGATCGAACATGTGATTGTCACGTTGGGCTCAAAAGGCGCGCGGTATTTCCATCGCGGTGAGGCTTCGGATTTTCCGGCCCATAAGGTACAGGCTGTGGATACCACGGGCGCCGGGGATACGTTCACCGGCTATGTTCTTGCCGGAATGGATCATGGGATGCCGATGGCGCAGGCGATCGCACAGGCAAATCGTGCCGCGGCCCTGATGGTCACGCGGCACGGGACGGCTGATGTGATCCCCGACCTCAAAGAGGTGCACGAGGCGCGGTTCGATTAAGACCCGGCAAACGGTGCCGCGCTGCCCCAGAGCTGCTTGACCCGAGCGTCGCGCCCGCAGGCTTTGCGATAGGCCTTGTAGGCGCTGTGCTGACGTTTGGGGCCAAAGCGGGTCAGGACCAGCTTGGTGCCCTTGTAGTAATCCTGATGATAGGCCTCGGCCGGATAGAACGTGCCCTGCTGCAGGATCGGGGTAACAACCGATTGCCCCAAGGCGCGCTGCGCGTCTGCCTTGGCCTGCTGCGCAAGCGTCTTTTCCCCTGTGTTAGAGACGAAAATTGCCGTCCGATAGCTGTTGCCCCGGTCGCAGAACTGACCGCCAGCATCGGTTGGATCGACCGAACGGAAGAACATGTTCAGCAGCGTTTCACGGGAAACCCGGGCCGGGTCAAAGGTGATCTGAACCGCCTCGTAATGGCCGGTGCCGCCTTTGGTGACCTGATCATAGGTCGGGTTGGCGGTTTTGCCGCCGGTATAGCCAGAGACCGCACCAATCACGCCCGGGACGGATTCGAAATCGGATTCGACGCACCAGAAACAGCCCCCCGCAACCGTCAGGGTCTCGGTCCCCGCAGCGGGTGCGGGTGCGGCGCGCAGCAGGGCGGCCAGTGCGATCAACGCAAACAATAGCGTTGGTTTGACAAAGTCGGGAAAAGCGATGCGGGTCATGGCAGGGCTCCTTTCGGGATCAGGCTGCCCTGACATTTGCATCGGCGCAATCCGCTGACATGGTTTGTCACGCGGTGGTGAGACGAGTTTATCGCCTTAGCCCAGCAATTGCCCCAGCTTCATCGCCACACCCATATTGCCCGAGATCTTGAGCTTGCCCAGTGCCACCCCGGTCATCGGGTTCAGCTTGCCGGTCAGCAGCTTGGTCAGGTTGTCCTGCGAGATGCGGATGGTGCAGTCGGTGTCGCGATCCTGCGTGCTGGCCTGATTGTCGGCCAGCACGATGACCCCGTCATCGCCGCAATCGAATTTCAACGAGCCTTCAAAGCTGCGCCCGACCAGGTTTTTCTGAATGCCATCGGCAATAGCGGCAAGTGTCATGGGGTCCCTCCTGTTTCAGCCCAAAGGGTTAGGGGCCGGACCAGGCGCAAGCAATAGCCTGCGCCTAGTGACCTTGGGTCATGGATTTCAGGTTTTCCTGACGATCTTCGAAACGGGGATGGGTGCTGAACCAATCTGTCTCCTGATCGCCGAATTCCTGTTCCAGCAACTCGAAGAAATCCGACAGGCCATTGCGGTCAAACCCGGCCTTTTGGGCCAGATCAACACCGAACCGGTCAGCGGCCAACTCATGCTGGCGGGAATAGGACAGGGACAGGATCAGGTTGCCCTCCAGCAGCACCTGTTCCAGCACCGGACCGGTATCGCCCGCCATCATCCCGATCAGCACAAACGCCCCGAGCGAGCGGTATATCTGCGTCAGCCCGTGTTGTTCGGCCACATGCCCGATCTCGTGCCCAATCACCCCGGCCAGCGCGTCGGTCGAGACCCGCCGCACCAGATCATCGGTCACCACAATCGTGCCACCCGGCAGGGCAAAGGCATTCGGGCCCATGCCGGGCAGATCGCGAAATTTCAGGGTATAGTCATGTTCCTCGGCCGCGGGACCCAGAGCCGCAAGAACCCGGTCGAAACTGTCCTGTACTTCGACCTTGTCACTGTCGCTCAGCGCGCTGGGCTGGGTCATGATCTGATCCAGCGCCTGCATCACCCCGGCATCAATGGCGGACACAAGCGGCGGGGGGGTCATCCATACCGCCAGCGCAACCAGTATGGTCAATCCGTATTTCCAAACGCCCCAGACCGCGACCAGACAGGCCAGCGTGACGACGATCAACCGGGGATGGAACCTCTCGGCGTGATGCAGGCGCGATCCGCTGGAGTCCGCGATCAGATGTTCCAGCGCCGCATGGTTGTCAGTCAGAAACAGGGTGCCATCGGGGAAGTTCACCCGCCTTTCGGTTGACCCGACGCGGGATTCCACCGACAGCTCCTCGGGGGTGCAGCGGGTCTGGATCTGGCCCTGATCGTCAATCAGCCAGACGGTATTGGTGCCCACCGCCAGCCGCACCGGGACCTCGCGCGAGCTGTGAGGCGGATAGGCGCGCCCCTGGACAGGCGCGCCGATTTCTTCGGGAAACGTATCCAAAGGTCAGACCGCGATGCCGATATCGAAACCCTCGATATCCCCGTAGGCGTCGCCAATGGCACTGACTTGCGCGCTGACGTCGCCAACGAAATCATCCAGCGGTCCGGCGGGGATAAAGGTGGTGTGATTGGCCAGATAGCGCACCCGGCGCACATGTGCCCAGGGCAGCATCAGCCCCAGTGTCAAACCGACAACCACCGCGTTTGACACGGAAATCCATAGCATGCGCAGGGCGTTCACATCCGAATAGAACCGGTGCCCGTCGCCCAGAATGGTGTAGTTGTAGACCGTGTTGCGCACCATGGCCCGATAGATGATCGTGGCCGGGACCAGAACCAGCAGAAGAAACGCATAGATCGATAAAATGGCCAGGATCGCCGTGATGTCCTCAGGGTCATCTTCCAGAGTCACGAACGCCTCAAAGGTAGACAGGTTCACCCCCAGCAGGGTGCCGATCACGACGACACTGACCACGACCCAGGCAGCCGTGGCCAGAAAGGCCTTGTAAAATGGTGCAATCGGGCTGTCGAAATGCAGAGGTGTGGTGCCGAAACTGTGCCCGTTCACGTGAAACCGCTGAATCGAGCGGGTCACGAACGGCCATGTGGTATAGAGCGTCAGCGCCGCGATGAAGGGATATAGGAAATAGTTGGCCGCTGCCGACCCCCAATTGCCCTGAAAATCGAACCGCACGTTCGACCAGCTGGACATGCGTGCCTGAAACCGCAACGACCGCACCAGCAGGTAGGGGATCAGGAACACCAACCCCAGCAGCAGGACCAGGTTAACCAGCGGAATCGCACCCAGAACGGTGAAGGCGACGATCCCGGCGATCACAATGATCCGCCCGATCAGAATTTGCACGCCCGTCGCGTGGTAGTCAAAGCTGCGCCCGGCGACATAGGTGTTTTGGTAGAAGTATTTCTTGGTGCGCACCTTGGCCCAAGCGCTGTAGATGCCAAAGGTCAAAAGCGACAGCAGCAGGTTGACGATCCAGATGCCGAAAAACTCAGCTGCCGATCCCCGAAACTCGAATTCAGCCGGGGGCTCCTGTCTGTGATCTGCCTGCATGAATGCCTCAATTGGATTGAATGAAAAATGGGCCGGACCTCTGCAGGTCCGACCCGTTCTGTGTGTTCAACCAACTGGGCAATTCTGCGGCAAAGTTGCGACCTGTCCGGTCAATTCAACTTTTTCGTCCAGCAGAGCCGTTACTTCACGCGTTTGTCCCGAGCAGCCAGCAGCTTCAGCCGCAGCGCGTTCAGCTGAATGAAGCCTGCAGCATCTGTCTGATCATAGGCGCCGGCATCTTCCTCGAAGGTCACGTGTGCCTCGGAATAGAGCGAGTGATCCGACCAGCGGCCGACGGTCGAAGCCAGACCTTTGTACAGTTTCACGCGGACGGTGCCGGTGACATGTTCCTGCGACTTGTCGATCGCGGCCTGCAGCATCTCACGCTCGGGGCTGTACCAGAAGCCGTTATAGATCAGCTCGGCATATTGCGGCATCAGCTGGTCTTTCAGGTGCATCGCGCCACGGTCCATGGTGATGGATTCGATCCCGCGGTGTGCTTCCAGCAGGATGGTGCCGCCTGGGGTTTCGTAGATGCCGCGCGATTTCATACCAACGAACCGACCTTCGACCAGATCCAGACGGCCAATGCCATGCTTGCCGCCATATTCGTTCAGTTTGGTCAGGATGGTCGCGGGGCTCATCGCCTCGCCATTGATGCTGACCGCATCGCCTTTTTCGAAACCGATCTCGATGAACTCGGGCTCATTCGGCGCGTCCTCGGGGTGGACGGTGCGCTGATAGACATAGTCCGGCGCCATATCGGCAGGGTCTTCCAGAACTTTACCTTCGGACGAGGTGTGTAGCAGGTTGGCATCAACCGAGAAGGGCGCCTCGCCACGTTTGTCCTTGGCAATCGGAATCTGGTTCTGTTCGGCAAACTCCAGCAGCTTGGTGCGGCTGGTCAGATCCCACTCGCGCCAAGGGGCGATGACCTTGATGTCGGGGTTCAAAGCGTAAGCGGCCAGTTCGAAGCGAACCTGATCGTTGCCCTTGCCGGTCGCACCGTGCGCAACCGCATCGGCGCCGGTTGCCTCGGCAATTTCGACCAGACGTTTCGAGATAAGCGGGCGGGCGATCGAGGTGCCCAGCAGGTAGAGGCCTTCGTACTGCGCATTGGCGCGGAACATGGGGAAGACGAAGTCGCGCACAAATTCCTCGCGGATGTCTTCGATATAGATGTTTTCGGGTTTGATCCCCAGCAGCTCGGCCTTCTTGCGGGCAGGTTCCAGTTCCTCACCCTGACCCAGATCGGCGGTGAAGGTGACAACCTCACATCCATACTCGGTCTGCAGCCATTTCAGAATGATTGAGGTATCAAGGCCACCGGAATAGGCCAGAACAACTTTCTTGGGCGCGGACATCTGACTTCCCCTTATTCGTAAGACGATTGGCCCCTAACGGGTTTTGGACGTGGGGGCAAGTTATCTGCGTTGACGAGGCACGGGATTTGCGGTGAAACGGGCGGAAAGAAAACAAGGAGTGGTTGAAAGGGCAGTTTTAGGATGTTGGGTTGGCAGATTTTTGTGCACTCGGTGCGGATGGTGTTTGGGAATCTCAAACAAGTTCTACAGATCACCTTTGGTCCCGCTTTGATTGGAACGGTTCTGATCGTTTTGTTGTTCATGGCATCAGGTATTCCGCTGGAAGCCCTTGAGTCAGACGCAGACGGTTTACCACCGGGCACCTCTACAGGTGGGGTCTTCCTATTCGTTTTCGGTCTGTTTGCAGTGATGTTTATCACCATGTTCTGGATCGCGGTCTCCTGGCACCGGTTCATCCTGCTTGAAGAATATCCAACAGGCATACTCCCAACGTTCCGCTTCGATCGCATTCTTGCGTATTTTGGACGCGCTTTGCTTCTTGGCCTGTTGATCGGGCTTGCCTGGATTCCGGGTGGGTTGTTGTTTGGTGGTTTGCTCCAAAGCTCACCGGTCGGAGCGGTTGTTCTGGTTGCTGCCTACATGATCTTTTTGTCCGTGTGCTTCTACCGGCTTTCTATCATTCTGCCGGCTGCAGCGATTGGCAAACCGATCAAACTTGGCGAGGCTTGGACTGGCACTGCCGGGGCGGGCTGGTCAATTCTGGCCCTTCTTATTGTCGCGTTCCTCTTTCAGGTACTTGTTCAGCTTGTTTTCACCGTGCTGGCTGTCATTCCGGTTTTGGGGATACTGCTGACAGTGTTCTTTGGAATTTTGGTTTTGCCGATGATCAATGTCAGTCTGTTCACTACAATGTACGGCGTCTTCATCGAAAAACGCGAACTTGCCTGACCCGCGTACACATATGTATTCCTTGCCCTTTCGGTGGTGATGCGTCACTGAAATCGCTATGACTGATTTCATGACCCGCGCCCGCGCCGCCGAACAGGCGATGCGCACTGTGTTTCCGCCGACGCCGTTGCAGCGGAATGCCCATCTGTCCGATCGCTATGGCGCGGACATCTGGCTCAAGCGCGAGGATCTCAGCCCAGTGCGGTCCTACAAGATCCGCGGCGCGTTCAACGCCATGCGCAAGCAGCAGGGGCAGGACCTGTTCGTCTGCGCCAGCGCGGGCAACCACGCGCAGGGCGTGGCCTATATGTGCAAGCATCTGGGCGTGAAGGGTGTGATCTTCATGCCGGTGACGACACCCCAGCAGAAAATCCAGAAGACCCGCATCTTTGGTGGTGACAATATCGAGATTCACCTGATCGGCGACTATTTCGACGACACTCTGGCCGCAGCACAAGCGTGGTGCGCGCAGCAGGGTGGGTATTTCCTGTCGCCTTTCGACGATGAGGATGTGATCGAAGGTCAGGCCTCGTTGGCGGTTGAGATCGAGGCACAGCTGGGCGGTCTGCCCGATCATGTGATCCTGCCCGTGGGTGGTGGAGGCATGTCCTCGGGCGTGGCGACGTGGTTCGGGGACCGGACCCATTGCCTGTTTGTCGAACCCAAGGGTGGGGCCTGTCTTCATGCGGCGATGGCGGCGGGGCATCCCGTGGCGCTGGATCAAGTGGACAATTTCGTCGATGGTGCGGCGGTGGGGAAAATCGGTGCAAAACCGTTCGCGCTGTTGAAGGACCGCCACTTGTCCGACGTGCATGTCCTGTCCGAGGACCGCATCTGCACCACCATGATCGAGATGCTGAATGTCGAAGGCATTGTGCTGGAGCCCGCCGGCGCGCTCGCGATCGAGGCGCTGGGCGATATTCAGAGCTTTATCCGTGGTAAGACCGTGGTCTGCGTCACCTCGGGTGGCAATTTCGATTTCGAACGCCTGCCTGAGGTCAAGGAGCGGGCGCAGCGTTATTCCGGCGTCAAGAAATACTTCATCCTGCGCCTGCCGCAGCGCCCCGGCGCGCTGAAGGAGTTTCTGGGCATTCTCGGCCCCGAGGACGACATTGCCCGGTTCGAATACATGAAGAAATCGGCGCGCAATTTCGGCTCGGTCCTGATTGGCATCGAAACCCGCAAGCCCGAGAACTTCGCCCGCCTGTTTGCGCATCTGGATGAGGCCGGTTTCACCTATACCGACATCACCGAAGACGAGACATTGGCACAGTTCGTGATCTAGGTCAGATTCGCGGCTTTTCCAGCAAGGAACACGGCGCGGGACTCGTCATAGACCTTCAGAATCGCGGGCAGATCGACCTCCGCCGCCTTGCCTGCGGCGGCGTTGCGTTCGGCATCCTGACACAGGCTTGAGAAGCGGTTGAACCCAAGGCTCAGCGCACTGCCCTTGAGGAAATGCATGTTCTGCTCGAACTCGGCCCGGTTTGCATCCCGGTGCACCCGTTCGATGGTTTCCTGCACCTCGTCCAGAAAGATCTGCACCACCTCGTCAAACTCACCGGCGCCCACCTCATCCCGCAGTTGTCTGACCCTGGACCAGTCGATCATGTTCGGTCTCTCCACACATATCGCGACATGACCTGCCTAACCCAAGGCCGGTAAAGAGGCGGTTAAGCGACGCAAACAAGACGCCTTCACGGGATGTTAAACCGCCGCGCGCTAGGGTCGGCGCGTTCAGGTATGGTCGCAGTGCAGAGGGTACAGGTGGCAGAAGGCAGTCAGGCAGAGGCCAGGACAGAGTTGGATTTTGGCGCGATCCAAAAGGTGCTGGTCGTCGATGACAGCCGCCTGCAACGGCGGATTCTGGTGGCTTCACTGAAAAAATGGGGCTTTGAGGTGCTGGAGGCTGATAGCGGTGACGCGGCTATCGAGATGTGCCAAGCCACCCCCCCGGATCTGGTGGTCAGCGACTGGGTCATGCCGGGGATGAGCGGGCTGGAATTCTGCCGCGCTTTCCGCGCGCTGGACAGTGAGCAGTACAGCTATTTCATCCTGCTGACCTCAAAAAGCGAAAAGCAGGAGGTGGCAAAGGGGCTGGACGCCGGGGCCGACGACTTTCTGATCAAACCGCTTGAGGCGGATGAGCTGCGCGCGCGCATTTCGGCCGGGGCGCGTATCCTCGACATGCAGCGTGAGCTGTCCGAGAAAAATCGGATGATCGAAACCGCGCTGGAAGAGCTGCGCGTGGCCCATGACGCCATCGACAAGGATTTGATGCAGGCCCGGAAAATTCAGGACTCGCTGGTGCCGGAACTGACGCGTGAATTTGGCAAGTCACGGGTCAGCATGTTGCTGAAACCCTGTGGCCATATTGGGGGTGATCTGGTGGGGATGTTTTCACCCGGGGTTAATCGGCTTGGGTTCTACAGCATCGATGTGTCGGGCCACGGTATCACCTCGGCGATGATGACGGCGCGGCTGGGGGGATATTTGTCCAGCAAGCATTTCGAACAGAACGTGGCGATGGAAAAACGGTTCGACAAGTTCTATGCGCTGCTGCCGCCCGAGCAGGTGGCCGAGATGCTCAATTCCCGTCTAATGGCGGATGCGGGTGTCGAGGAATACTTCACCATGGTCTATGCGATCATCGACCTGCGCAACGGGCATCTGAAGATGGTGCAGGCCGGGCATCCGCATCCGCTGGTGCTGCGCCATGATGGCAGCACCGAGTTTCTGGGCGAAGGCGGGTTGCCCATTGGATTACTGTCGGATGTTTCGTTCCAGCAGACCGAAACCTACCTGCATCCCGGCGACAAGCTGTTGTTGTATTCGGACGGTTTTACCGAATGCGGGCTCGCCGGTGGCGGGCTGTTGGAAGAGGAAGGGTTGCGCCGGATGGCCGTCGAGTGCGCGCCCGGCCGCAGTGGAACCGAGTTTCTGGACGACATGTTCTGGCGTCTGACACAGGCCATGGCCCCGGGCAGCGGCATGGATGACGACGTCTCCGCCGTATTCTTTGAATATAACGGGCCCTAGAGCCCGTTCAGGTGTTGGGCGGCAAAGTGGCGGTCACCGGCATTACCCAGCATTTGCGTCGCATCTGCGGTATCCATCCATAACGCCTCGTGAAACGGCTCGGTCGGCGGGCCGATACGGCGCACGGGGCGGGCGCGATAGATCAGGCAGACTTTTTCCGCCCACAGATCGTATTCCGGCATGAAGGTGAACCGCCGGAACGCCCCGACGCGGCGCGGCGCGGCCACAAGCCAGCCGGTTTCTTCGAACACTTCGCGGTGCAGGGCGGTAACGGGTGATTCGCCCGGATCGATGCCGCCGCCGGGCAGTTGCAGATCGGGGCCGGGCTCCATCTGGCAGGTCAGCAAAAGGTGCCGACCACGCGGCAACAAAGCGTAAACACCCACACGTCTGATGTATTTCTGCCCCGCTTGCGGGGTTTCACCGAACCGTCTGATCATGTATGGCCCCTTACAACCCGAATTGTTCGACCTATATGCTGGCGGTATGCCAACCTGTGGCGTGTAAGGAAACCCCATGTCTCTTGGAACGAAAATCGCGTGGGACGATACCGTCCTGCCCTTTCAACTTGATGTATCGGATATGCGCGGCCGCGTGGCCCGTCTGGATGGCGTGCTCGACGGCATCCTGAAGCAGCACGACTATCCGGAAAAGGTCGAGGCCCTGGTGGCCGAGATGGCCCTGCTGACCGCGCTGATCGGCCAGACTATTTCGCTGCGCTGGAAACTGTCTCTGCAGGTTCAGTCCAAAGGCCCAGTGCGTATGATTGCAACCGACTACTATGCGCCCAAGCAAGAGGGCGAACCGGCCCGCATCCGCGCCTATGCCAGTTTCGACCGCGAGCGCCTGACCGATGGCGCGCCGTTCGATCAGGTGGGCGAGGGCTATTTCGCCATCATGATCGATCAGGGCAAGGGCTCGCAGCCCTATCAGGGGATCACGCCGCTGGCCGGTGGGTCGGTCTCTGCCTGCGCCGAGGCGTATTTCGCGCAGTCCGAGCAGCTGCCGACCCGTTTCTCGCTAAGCTTCGGAAAATCGACCGAGCCGGGCGTTGGCGAACACTGGCGCGCCGGTGGGGTCATGCTGCAGCACATGCCCAAAGCCTCGCCCTTTGTGGCGACCAGCGAGGGTGAGGGCCAGATCCTGACCGCCGAAGATCTGGTGGACGGCGAAGAGGGTGAAAACTGGGGCCGCGTCAATATTCTGCTGGATACCGTCGAGGATCTGGAACTGATCGGGCCATCGGTGGCTCCCACCGATCTGCTGGTCCGGCTGTTTCACGAGGAACAGCCGCGGGTCTATGACGCGCAGCCTGTGCAGTTCGGCTGCACCTGTTCTGAGGAGCGCGTGCGGCAAAGCCTGTCGATCTATTCGGCCAAGGACATCGAAAAGATGACCACGCCCGAGGGCAAGGTGACCGCCGATTGCCAGTTCTGCGGTGCCCATTACGTGCTGGAACCGGGCTCGGTCGGCTTTGATGCGGACGACGCCTGATCCAACCGATCAGCTGCGGGCGGCGCTTAGCCGCCCCGGCCATGGGTCGAGCGATTTCGACCTGAACCCCGAAACCGTTCTGCCCGAGGGTCGCAAGCTGCGCCCCGCCGGTGTTCTGGTGCCGGTCTCGGTTGCGACCGGCACGCCGCGGCTGATCCTGACCAAACGCTCCTCGGCCCTAAAACACCATCCCGGCCAGATCGCCTTTCCCGGCGGCAAACAGGATGAGGGCGACGCGGATGTCACCGCCACCGCCCTGCGTGAAGCGCAGGAAGAGATCGGCCTGCCGCCCGACATGCCCGAGATTCTGGGGCACCTGCCAGCCCATGAGACGGTCACCTCGTTCACCGTGACGCCGGTTGTGGCAATCCTGCGGGAATCCTTCCAACTGATCCCCGAACCGGGGGAAGTGGAAGAAGTGTTTTCGGTTCCACTTGCACATGTGCTCAACCCTGCGAATTATATCGTTGAATCGCGCCGCTGGCGGGGTCAGAAGAGGTATTATTACGCAGTGCCGTTCGGTCCTTATTACATCTGGGGCGCGACGGCCCGGATGTTGCGGGGATTGGCAGCGCGAGTGAGTGAATGACGCAAATTTCTGAAGGCTGGGTTTCTGATCCGGCTACACAAAAGGTTTGCGCGGCCCTGACCGGCGGCGGGGCGCAGGCGCTGTTTGTGGGTGGCTGCGTTCGAAACGCGCTGCTGGGCGCGCCGGTTTCGGATATCGACATTGCCACCGATGCCCATCCCGAGCGGGTGATGGAGCTGGCGCAGGCGGCGGGCCTCAAAGCCATTCCCACCGGGATCGAGCATGGCACCATCACCGTGGTCAGTGGCGGCGCCCCGCATGAGATCACTACTTTTCGCCGCGACGTGAAAACTGATGGCCGCCGCGCTGTGGTGGCCTTTTCCGACAAGGTGGAAGAGGACGCCGCGCGTCGCGATTTCACCATGAATGCGATCTATGCGCGGCCCGACGGCACCGTACTGGACCCGCTGAACGGTCTGCCCGACCTGCAGGCACGGCGGGTGCGGTTTATCGGCACCGCCGAAAACCGCATTCGCGAGGATTACCTGCGCTCGCTACGCTATTTCCGCTTCCACGCCTGGTATGGCGATGCCGAGGCCGGGTTTGATCCAGACGCGCTGGCGGCGATTGCCGCCAATCTGGACGGGCTGGCTGGTTTGTCCCGCGAACGGGTTGGGGCCGAGTTGCTGAAACTATTGGGCGCGCCCGATCCCGCGCCCTCGGTCGCAGCGATGCGTCAGGCCGGTGTTCTGACGCAGTTGGTTCCGGGGGCTGATGACCGCGCGCTAGCCCCTCTGATTGCCTTGGAAGAACAGGCCGGGGCCGCGCCCGAGCCGATCCGCCGTCTGGCTGCCATTGTCACGCCCGAGATCGCCAAAACCTTGCGCCTGAGTAAAGCGCAGTTGCAACGGCTGACCCGGATGCGTGATGAAGCATCGGGCACCGCCAGTATTGCGGAACTGGGTTTCCGATATGGGGAAGAGGGTGGAATGCACGAAACCCTCCTGCGCTGCGCCTTTCTGGAACAGCCTTGGTCCGAGGACATGCGGCAGGACTTGCGCAAAGGGGCGGCAGCGGATTTTCCGGTTCAGGCCACCGATCTGATCCCCGACTTCACCGGGCCCGCGCTGGGCAAGAAGCTGGCCGAACTTGAAGCCAGATGGATCGCCTCTGGTTTCACGCTGGATCGCAAAGACCTGCTGGGCGGCTGAGACGAAGTCTCAAAAAGGGATGACAAACAAAAAATATTGTGGTTACGTTCGCGTGTTACCTGATTTGGAGGGAGGCATGCGAATGTATTACGGGATCTGGTTCGGCTAAGGCCGGAACACTTTGACCCGTAAGGGTGGTGTTCTGGCGCCATCTGTTTTCGCACGTCCTGAATTTCCTGCTCAATCGGAGCACCCTCCATGTTTCGCTATTTCGAAAACCTCGTTGACCCTTTTGTTGCCTATACCGAGACCGACACGCCGCCCACGCGGCTGTGGCCGTTCATGCTGGATTACTCGCGGCCGTTCATGCGGGTGTTCTTCTGGGCCGCGCTGATCTCGGTCATCGTTGCGGCGGTCGAGGTCGGTCTGATCTATTACATGGGTCGCGTTGTGGACCTGCTGTCCGGGCCACCTGCCGAAGTCTGGCAGGCGCATGGCACTGAACTGATCCTGATGGCGGTGTTCGTGTTGCTGCTGCGCCCGATGCTGCATGTGGTCGACGTGCTGTTGTTGAACAACACGATCCTGCCAAACTTTGGCACCCTGATCCGCTGGCGCGCGCATAAGCACGTGTTGCGGCAGTCGGTAGGGTGGTTTGAGAATGATTTTGCCGGCCGCATCGCCAACCGGATCATGCAGACGCCTCCGGCCGCGGGTGAGGCCGTGTTTCAGGTGTTTGATGCCATTTCCTTTTCGATCGCCTACCTGATCGGGGCGGCGATCCTGCTAATGGCCGCTGATCCGCGTCTGCTGCTGCCGCTGCTGATCTGGTTGGTGCTTTACGGTTTGTTGGTGCGCTGGACAGTAGCGCGCGTTGGCCCGGCGTCGCAGGCGGCCTCGGACGCGCGTTCAGCGGTGACGGGTCGTGTGGTGGACAGCTACACAAATATCCACTCGGTCAAGATGTTCGCACATGACGATCAGGAACTGGACTATGCCCGCGAAGCCATCGAGGAAACCCGCCGAACTTTCCAGATCGAGATGCGGATCTTCACCATTATGGACGCGGTTCTGGTCGCGCTGAACGGTTTGCTGATCGTTGGTGTGGTGGGTTGGGCCATTGCCCTGTGGATGCAGGGCAGCGCCTCGGTCGGTGTGGTTGCGGCGGCCACCGCCCTGACCCTGCGGCTGAACGCAATGACCGGGTGGATCATGTGGGCGTTGACCAGCTTCTTCCGCCAGCTTGGTGTTGTGGCCGAAGGGATGGAGACCATCGCCCAACCCATCGACCTGTTGGACGCGCAGAAGGCCAAGCCGTTGCAACTCACCAAAGGCCAAATCGACATCCGAGATCTGTCACACCATTACGGGCGCAAGACCGGTGGTTTGGATCACATCAACCTGACCATCCATCCGGGTGAAAAGATCGGTTTGATCGGACGGTCTGGGGCCGGTAAATCGACCCTAGTTAAGTTGCTTTTGCGGTTTTATGACGTAGAACAGGGTGCGATCCTGATCGACGATCAGAACATCGCAAGCGTCACGCAGGACAGTCTGCGCAGCCATATCGGTATGGTGCAGCAGGACAGCGCCTTGCTGCATCGCTCGGTGCGCGACAACATCCTCTATGGCCGACCCGAAGCGACCGAGGAACAGATGATCGCCGCCGCCAAACAGGCTGAAGCGCATGAGTTCATCCTTGACCTGCAGGACCCGCAGGGGCGCACCGGCTATGACGCGCATGTGGGCGAACGGGGGGTGAAGCTGTCCGGTGGTCAGCGGCAGAGGGTGACGCTGGCACGGGTGATCCTGAAGGATGCGCCGATCTTGTTGTTGGATGAGGCGACATCCGCCCTAGATTCCGAGGTCGAAGCGTCGATTCAGGAGACCCTCTACGGCATGATGCAAGGTAAAACCGTGATCGCCATTGCTCACCGGCTGAGCACGATTGCCCAGATGGACCGCATTCTGGTCATGGATGGCGGCCGGATCGTCGAACAGGGCGGCCATTCCGAACTGTTGGCGCATGGCGGGCTTTACGCCCAGTTCTGGGCGCGGCAATCTGGGGGCTTCCTGAACCCGGAGGCCGCGGAATGAAGGTTGCCGACCTGATCGACCCGTTCAAGAACACCGAAACGCCCCCGCCGCAAACGCTGGGGGCGTTTATTCGCTGGTGCCTGTCGGGGGCCTGGCCGATGATCTTCGTCGCCGCCTTTTTCTCGGCCACGGCAGGCGCGATGGAGGCTGGCACCGCCTGGATGCTTGGCCTTGTGATCGATCTTGCAACCGAGAGCGGACCCCAGAATATCCTGACCGGTAGCAATCTGTGGACGATCCTCGGCGTGGCGGCGTTCTTCATGCTGTTGCGCCCGGTGTTTTTCGGGTTTTCAGCGTTTTCGAACAACTACATCGTCATGCCCAACATCCCGCCGCTGGTTCTGGCTAAACTGAACCGCTGGACGCTTGGTCAGTCGGTCACCTATTTCGACGATGATTTTGCGGGCCGGATCGCGCAGAAACAGATGCAGACGTCGAACGCGATGGCCTCGGTGGTATCCGAAACGATCAGTGCGATCGTCTTTGCGCTCGCGTCGCTTGCGGGCTCTTTGCTTTTGTTAGGGTCTATTCACCCGCTGGTGATCCTGCCTTTTGCCGGTTGGCTGGCGGTCTATTTCCTGCTGATCCGCTGGTATCTGCCACGCATTCGCGTGCGGTCTTCGGCGCGGGCCGGGGCGCGAGCGATGGTGTCGGGGCAGGTGGTCGATACGATCACCAACATCAAAACCGTTAAGCTGTTCGCTCATTCGGCGTTCGAGGATCAGGCCGCGCGGAACTCGATGGTTGATTTGCGGGAAAAGATGCTGGCTTTCGGCAAACTGTCGGCCAGCTTCCGCTTTATCCTGATGGTGCTGGCTGGCGTTTTGCCGGTTTTGCTGATCGGCGCGACGTTGCTGCTGTGGCGCAATGGCATCGCAACGGCAGGGGATATCGTGGCGGCGGGTGCGATCTCAATCCGCGTATCGCAGATGACCGGCTGGGTCAGTTTCACGCTGATGGGGCTTTACGCCAATGTGGGTGAGATCGAAAACGGCATGAAGACGCTGGCCAAGCGCGACCGGGTTGAAGATGTCGGGGATGCCACGACGCTGAAAGTGACGACAGGACAGATTGATTTCGACCACGTCAGCTTTGCCTATGGCCGCGACGTGGGGGGTGTGTCTGATGTCACCATGACCGTTCATCCGGGTGAAAAGCTGGGCATTGTCGGCGCTTCGGGGGCGGGGAAATCCACCTTGGTGTCGCTTTTGCTCAGGCTCTATGACGGGGAAAAAGGCGCAATTCGTATCGATGGGCAGGATGTCGGCCAAGTGACTCAGGACAGTCTGCGCGGGCAGATCGGTATGGTCACGCAGGAAACCGCGATGTTCAACCGCTCGGCGCGAGAGAACATCCTGTATGGCCGCCCCGATGCGTCCGAGGACGAGATGATTGCTGCCGCCAAAAAGGCCGAAGCGCATGAGTTTATCCTCAGCCTGCAGGATGCCCATGGCCGCAAGGGCTACGACGCGCATCTGGGCGAGCGTGGCGTGAAACTCAGCGGCGGACAGCGGCAGCGGATCGCGCTTGCCCGCGCCATTCTGAAGGATGCGCCGATTCTGGTGCTGGATGAGGCGACCTCGGCGCTGGATTCCGAGGTCGAGGCCTCGATCCAGGCGGCGTTGCACCGGGTGATGCAGGGCAAGACCGTGCTGGCGATTGCGCACCGGCTGTCCACGCTCAGCGAAATGGACCGGATCGTTGTCCTGGATGAGGGGCGGATAGTGGAATCTGGCACCCATGCTGCGCTTTTGGAGCAAGGCGGGCTCTATGCCCGGTTCTGGCATCGTCAGTCCGGCGGGTTCATTCAGGCGGAAGCGGCGGAATAACGCTCTCAGGGGTTTTGTTGCGCGCAAAGCCCCGGTATCAGGCCCCCAATGACGCAGCAGTTCACCATAACCCGCCTGGGCCATCAGGGCGACGGCATCGCCGACGGCCCCGTTTACGCACCCCGTACCCTGCCGGGTGAAGTGGTCAGCGGCACGCTGGTTGGCCAGTTGTTGACTGATATCCGGGTTGAGGTGCCCTCGGATCAGCGGGTGAAAGCGCCTTGCCGCCATTACAAGGCCTGCGGCGGATGTCAGCTGCAACACGCTGCAGATGATTTCGTGGCCGATTGGAAGGTTGCGGTGGTGCGCAACGCGCTGACCGCGCAGGGATTGGAGGCGCCGATGCGGCCGATCCACACCTCGCCCGAACGGTCCCGTCGCCGGGCAACCATCGCCGTGCGGCGGACCAAGAAAGGAACGCTGGCCGGGTTCCATGGCCGCGCCTCGGATACGATCACCGAAATTCCCGACTGTCATTTGCTGGACCCGGCCCTGATCGCGGCCATTCCCGTGGCCGAAGCGCTGGCTGTTCTGGGCGGCAGCCGCAAGGGTGTGTTGGCGGTGACGCTGACCCTTTCCGAAGGTGGATTGGATGTGGCGGTCAAAGGCGGCAAGCCTCTGGATGGTCCGCTGGAATTAGCTCTGGCGCAAGCGACCGAGAAACACGGGCTGGCCCGACTCAGCTGGGATGGTGAGGTGATCGCCATGCGGCAGCCTCCGGTGCAGCGGTTCGGCGTGGCTGGGGTTGTTCCGCCGCCAGGCGCGTTTCTGCAGGCGACGAAAGACGGAGAACAGGCTCTGTTACAGGCAGTTTTGCAAGCCACGCAGGGCTCAAAGCGGGTTGTTGACCTGTTCGCCGGCAGCGGAACCTTCTCGCTACCCCGTGCCGAAACTGCCGAAGTTCACGCGGTGGAAGGTGAAGCCGCGATGACCGACGCTCTGGATCAGGGCTGGCGCCGTGCACAAGGCCTCAAGCGCGTCACGACCGAGGCGCGCGACCTCTTCCGCCGACCCTTGATGCCGGATGAGTTGAAGAATTTCGATGCCGTGGTCATCGACCCGCCCCGTGCCGGGGCCGAGGCACAGGTGGTCGAACTGGCGCAGGCGCAGCGCCCGGTGATTGCCTATGTTTCGTGCAACCCGGTCACCTTCGCGCGGGACGCAAAAACGCTGGTTAACGCGGGCTACACCCTTGAATGGGTACAGGTAGTGGACCAATTTCGATGGTCATCACACACGGAATTGGCCGCACGGTTTGTCTTGGGGTCCGCAGCATGAGCACACAGGAGAAAATCACTATGGGATTCAATCAACGCCTGCTGGGCATCATTGAAAATCCCATCTTTGGCCGGTTCATCACCGGGGTTATCATCTTCAACGCCATTTTGCTGGGGATGGAGACATCCCCCACCCTGATGGAGGCCGCCGGCCCGCTGATCGTGACGCTGGACAGCATCTGCCTGACCATCTTCGTGGCCGAAATTGCCTTGAAACTGCTGGCAACAGGGCGGCGGTTCTTTCTGAACGGCTGGAACGTCTTTGATTTCATCGTTGTCGGCATCGCCCTGATCCCCAGCGCGGGCGGATTGTCGGTGCTGCGGGCGCTGCGAATCCTGCGGGTTCTGCGCGTCATTTCGGTGGCACCACGCTTGCGGCGTGTGGTCGAAGGCTTCATCTCGGCCCTGCCGGGCATGGCCAGTGTGTTCCTGCTGATGGCGATCCTGTTCTATATCGGCGCGGTGATCTCGACCAAGCTGTTCTCGGTCTCGTTCCCGGAATGGTTCGGCGATCTGGGCCAGTCGGCTTATACGCTGTTCCAGATCATGACGCTGGAAAGCTGGTCGATGGGCATCGTGCGCCCGGTGATGGAGGTGTACCCCTATGCCTGGCTGTTCTTCGTGCCTTTCATCATGGTCACCACATTCGCGGTGGTAAACCTGCTGGTGGGTCTGATCGTGAACTCAATGCAGGACGCGCACCATGCCGAGGATGAGGTGAAAACCGACGCCTATCGCGACGAGGTGCTGGAACGGCTGGAAAGCATCGAGCGCCGCTTGACCGAGCAATCGCACAGCAAAAAGTGATTTCAGTTTTTCCGATTTCTGGCATAATGCTGAAAAAAAAAGAGCAGGCAGTGAAACATGGATCGTCGAGCATTTGGAATGGGCGCTATGGCAACGCTGGGCCTTTCGGCCTGTGCCTCGGCCAGCCCGCGATTTCTGACTTATGATGGCCCCGAAGTGACCTCTTTGGTCATCAACAAGGGCGCGCGGAAGCTGTATCTTCTGCACAATGAAACCGTTCTCAAGGAATACAAGGTCGATCTGGGCTTTGCGCCGAACGGCACGAAGACCAAGCGCGGCGACGGGCGCACGCCCGAGGGCAGCTATCTGATCGACCGCCGCAACCCCAACAGCCGCTATCACCTGTCGCTGGGGATTTCCTATCCGAACTCGAATGACATCGCGCAGGCCAAGGCGGCCGGTGTTGACCCGGGCGGCGATATTTTCATTCACGGCCAGCCGAAAAAGCGGTCGGAACTGAAACGCGCCAAAAAGACGCCGGATTGGACCGCGGGCTGCATCGCCGTCAAGAATGAAGAGATCGAAGAGATCTACGCGATGGTGAACAAGGGCACGCTGATCACACTGCGCCCGTAAACGGTTTCCAAGGCCCGAACCCGAACTGCAAATAGTCGCGCTGGTAGGCATCCACTGCCAGCGCCTCGAGCGTGTCGTCGTATATCTCGGCCAGCGTGAACGGGGCATCCGGCGCGGTCAGGCCGAGTGTCGGCGGGCGGTCATGCCCCATCCGACGCGCCAGATCGGGCAGGGCGGTGATGATTTCATCCTCGCGCAGGATCAGGTCGGGAAATGCAAATGATGTCATCCCCGCAAGTACCTGAGACTGGCTGCACCACACCCCATCCACCCGCACCGGCGTCTGCCCAGCCAGGTTTTGCCGCAGAAAGGTGAGGAAGTCTGAAAACGCCTGGTAATGCTGGTCGCGTGAATAGTTGTCTTGGCGCAGCTGACCGGGGATCGGTATCTTGAACCGGTTGCGCAGCATGTTGCGGATTTTCAGGTAGGCACCGGGTTCGGTGCTGAGGATATAGGAACAAAAGGCCGAATGCGCCCGCGCCAGAGGGTGCTGCAGCACGGTGAACTTGCGATGCCCGGGATGTGCCTGCAGCCAGCGTCGCGTCTGTTTGCGGTTTTGATTGGTGATCAGCTTGTCGGGCTCGGTCGCATCCAGATCGGCCAGCCACTGTGTCACCGGCCCTTCGAGTCCGCCGCGTATCGGCAGGTACATCAGCGGCGTGTCAGGTGCAGCGATATAAGTGCCGATCGCGGGTCCGCGACGAGGCTCGAAATTCGGGGTACGGTGCAGGTTGAAACTGTCGATGTGGGCCAGTGCCTGCTCAACCTCTTCGGGGTTTGTTACCTTCGACAAGGCCGGTTCGGGGTTCTGCGGTTTGATCGTATCGTCGATGGTGGACAGCCGGGAGGAAACCCCCAGCCATGCGGCCAGCCCGTTCAGAACGTCCAGATTGGTCAGGTCGTCATAGGCGATGTAAAATGCGGTCTGCCCTGTGGTTTGAAGCGCGTTGAGCAACAGCAGTTGAAAATCCTGCTGTTGGTCCAGGTAACTTTCGAATTCCTGTGCTTCGAACTCAACCTGAGCTTCGCGGCGGCGTTTGATGTTTTTCAGCTGCCACTGCTTGGTCTCGCGCGCGATTTTCAGCGAAACGTAACTGTCCAGCGGATTGCGCGTCAGGATGATCTTGGCGCAGCGGGGGTCGGACATTGCAGGCTCTAACACTCGGGGATCGTGCCCCTGAAAGAACCGAAACCCGTTGAGCTCACCCGGTGCGGATCGGATCGCTTGAACCAGTTTCATCGGGTCGTCGTCCCGTTCCTCAAGCGTAACGCCCAGCAGGCTTTCGGATTTGAGGCGGCCGATGAAATGCGGGTTGAACGCCTCGCCATGACAGGCAACGCCATCCAGAGCGTTCAGATTGAACTCCAAAAGGTTGGACCCGGTGCGCATCGCGGCAAGAACGATGAAGTAGTCATATCGGGCTGTCATCGCAGGCTATTGCACCAAATAGGGTTTCTTGAACGGCCGGGCGCGGGTGCCGAAGACGTCATCGGTTGGGAAATCGCCCATTAAATACGGGTGCATGCCTTGGTTCTTGAGGTTTTGCAGGAACTTCCCGAACCCCGATAGATCCACCATCAACGGGGCCTCCGTCAGGTGGCTGGCCCGAGAGGGGCCGATCTCTGCAATGACCGTCTGCAGGGGCTCCATCGGAGATTCCACGAATTCCGCCAGCGACCAGGTGCGCACCCGCGCCTTGGTCCAGACCGAGTTCAGAACCTCAAGCTGTTTGGTCTCGATCTGTTGCAGGCGCGCGGCCTCATTTCGGATGTCGGCGAAGTTCTTGTTCGACCGAAACAGCGGAATCGCCCAGGCCCCGGTGATGACCGAGATTTGTGCGTTCCTGTCCCGAGCCAGAAACCAGTTTATCTGCTGGGTGTCTGCGGGACCGAACTGAAAGCACTGCCGCTCGCCCCGGGTGTTCCAGATCAGGTTCGAGACAAAAGCCGTCGGATTGTAATCCCGCAGAACGGCGCAATCGCTGAGGGCCCCGTTGGTGATTGTTGCGCCGCCGGCAAACTCGGCACGTTCGGGTCCGAACAGATGCCCATGTACCCGCGCGCCGGTGGCTTCCGCCAGCCAGGGTTCGAACCCTTCGAACAGTTCGGCAAAGCCCTGAAACACTGAATAGGGGAATGAGGTCAGCCCGTTTTCACTGCCGTGGCGGGGAAAGCGGCTTTGCATGTACAGCCCGTCGCGCCCGCGGGTCCGACGCTCGACCGCTTTCGAGAAAACACGGTCGATCTTGCCCGGGTTGGGTTCGGCCGGTCGCATGGCGCTGTTCTGATCGGTCAGAAAGGATTGATACAGCCGATCTGCGCTCGGCCAGATTTTTCGCGCCACGAAACAGTCGGACCGCCGCAGCAGCTGCAGATGGTCGTCATAGAAGATATGCGGACGCCCCTGATAGTCGAATTTGGACAGGGTCAGGGATCGGCTTTCGATATGGGTGGAGTAGAGCCGTGCCAGCGTCTGGAAATAACTTTCATCCGGGATCCAGACACGCCGGAAATAGCGATCATAGGTCTGGCGCCTAGGGTCCTGCAGAATGGCCGAGAGGGTCTGGCGGGTCAGGCACCACCACTGGCTGCCCATATGTGGCACCAACCCGTCGGGGATCTTGCGGCGCAAACCGGTGGCGCGTTGCAGCTTTACATAAGCATCGAACAGTTTGCGGTTCTTGCGCCAGGAAAACGGGAACCGCAGGGTGAACCGTTCCTGATCCAGCCCGCCAATGGTCCAGCTGACATCGGCGGTGGTGGCGCTTTCGATGAAATCGACGCGGGGCCGGTCCGCGAGATAGTCGATCAGCTCTTCCACCGGCCGCAACGGCAGGCAGGCGCCCGAGGAAAGGTAGACATGATGCACATCCGGAAAGACGTTCAGCATCAGTTCCGCTGCGGATTGCGAGGCCGCAACGATGCCCCATCCGCCCCATTCGCAGACATGGCGGTCGGAAAACCGGATCAGCGGGTCGTTGGCGCAAGAGGTGACGAATTCGGAATAGGCCCGAACGGGCACTTTGCGGTCCACATGGATCACCACCGGGCACCCTGCGGCGGTCCAGTGGCGTGCCACCTGTTCGGCCCGGTGCAGCGCCGTGTGGACCAGCATGACGACGCCCAGACGGCTCATGCCCAGTTTCCTTTCGACATCAGGCCCAGAATCTCAAGCTGCCGCCAGTTGATGAGCTTTTCGGACTGGTCGCACCAGAATACCGGCTTGTCCTCCAACCCCTCGGCATAAGCGCGGTATTCGCCCGAGCGGCGGAAGTGTTGGCGGCGCAGCATCTCCTCCCGGGCTTTTTCGCCCAGCGTGCTGATCAGCTTGGCATGCAGCAACGCGCCGCTGGTCTTTTCTCCGCCCCATTCGTCATAGACTTGGTTCAGCCCGCGCGGCAGCAGCGAATGGGTCGAACTGACATAGACATAACGCCGGTCCCATTTGACCAGAGGGATCTTGTTCAGGGCTGGTGCCTTGGCGGGTGTATCGCGGAAAAACACCCGTGCGCGCGGGCCGCCCTGAATCCAAAGGTTCCCGTAATCCGGGTTCTTCGTGATCATATAGTTGCCGGAATCGAACCAGCGGGCGATCTGAAACGGGTCCTGCCCCTCGCGATAGGGTTCCGCATCCACCGGTCCCTGCGGGTACATGTCGATCAGCATGGTGCCGAAACTGCGCACCGCGCAGCCGTCCAGCCAGTCGGTCAGGGCGCGGATCGGGCGGGTGTCACAGAACGGGTAAATGAAGAACTCGTCCGGATCGACGGTCAGAACCCAATGCCCGTGCGCGTATTTGCGCAGCAGGTAGTTCGACCAGTCCAGCCCGAATGAAGCCCGTTTGTAGCTGGCCTGCGCGTGCCAGACCGAAGCGTCGGGCTGGCTGGCCAGATACTCGCGCGAGCCGTCATCGCTGTCATTGTCGACGAACAGGAAATGGTTGATGCCCAGCTTGCGGTAATAGTCCATGAAATAGGGCAGGCGGATTTTCTCGTTCCGCAGCACGCTCATCAACAATACGTCGTCGCGTCGGATGTTGGCGGTTTTGTCGGTCACCGGCTTCAGTTGCCGCCGTTTCAGAAGGCAACGCGCAAGGCGGCGCTTGCGCCGTAACCTCATCCGGTATGAATCCAACAGGCTCACGCGGTTGCTCTGCCCTTTTTGTTACGCGAGCATACCCGGGGCCTGGATGGTCCAGAGTGGTGCCGGGCAATTGCCGATTTATGCCACCTTTGCATCTTTCATGGCAACGCCTTTAAAAGTCGTTAGTCACATATGCGGCTTTTCAGCAAACTTTCCCCATCAGGCCCAAGCGCTGCAACTTTTCCCAGCCCTCATAACGGACCGACTGGGGCGTCCACATATCGGGTCCGTCCGCGATTGAATCATAGTAGGTCGCAAACTGGTCGGGATCGTGGAAATGCTGGCGCCGCGCTTTCTCGATTTTTGATTTGCCGACCACTTCGGGCAGGAACTTGGTGTGTAGCAATACCCCTGCAGGGATCGTGCCGTCCGGCCCGTCATAGGTTGCGTTCAGGTTCCGGGGCAGAGCGGAATGGCACGAGTTTACAAAGGCATAACGCCGCGACCACCGGACCAGAGGGATTTTGTTCAGCGTCGGAGAATGACGCGGCCGATCGGAAAAGAACATACGTTCCCGTACGCCGCCCTGAACCCACAGGTTGCCCAGCGGGCTTTGCCGCTGCAACCGAAACGGGCCGGGATCGAACCAGTTCAGAACCTCGGTTGGGTCGGTCTCGGGGTCGTAGATTTGCGCGTCCAGCGGCCCTTTGGGATAGAGGTCCAGCATTAGCGCGCCAAAACCGATGCGGCCTTTCTGGTCCAGCTCTGCGGTCAGGTCTTGCAGGGATTTTCTATCGTACTCGGGATAGATCAGCAGCTCATCGGCATCCGCCATCAGGGTCCAATGGTCGTGCCCATAACGCATTTGCAGCCAGGTCAGCCAATCCAGCCCGTAGCGCGCGGCACGATAGCTGGCAGGGGTCTGCCACAGCGACACATTCGGCTGATCATGCAGAAATTCGACCGAGCCGTCGTCGCTGCCATTGTCCACGATCAGAAAGTGATCAACACCCAGCGCGCGGTAATGGCGGAAGAACCATGGCAGACGGGTGATTTCGTTGCGCAGCGTGGTGAAGGCCAGAATGGCGCCGGGCCTGATCTGCGCAGTCTGATTCTGAAGGCAAGTCAGTTGGTGGCGGCTGCGAAAGGATCGCCACAGCAACCGCCGTCGTTTCAGCCGCAACCGGTACTGCTGCACCCATCCGATGGGGGGAAGCGTATCGGTTGCGGTGTGCATCATCTGAGGCTCACTTCTCGTAATTGCCGTTCTGGTGCCAGCGCCAGGCATCGCCGATCATCGTCTCAAGCGTAGACCTTTCCGGGGTCCAGCCCAACTCGTCCCCGGCACGGACCGAGCCCGAAACCAGCTTGGTGCAATCCCCGGCGCGGCGCGGGCCGATGGAATAGGGTACTTCGCGGTTGGTGACCGCTTTGGAATGGCCGATCACCTCCATCACCGAAAAGCCCGAGCCGGTGCCCAGGTTGAACACCCGGCTGCCCTTGCCTTGTTCCAGCCAGTTCAGACCCAGCACATGCGCATCGACCAGATCGCAAACGTGCACGTAGTCACGGATGCAGGTGCCGTCGGGCGTGTCATAGTCGGTGCCGAACACGGTCAGCCCCTCGCGCTTGCCATCGATAGCGTCCAGCATCAGCGGGATCAGATGGGTCTCGGGGCGGTGGAACTCGCCCACTTCGCTATCCGGATCGGCCCCAGCGACGTTGAAGTAGCGGAAGATGACGTGGTTCAGCCCATGCGCGGCCTGAAAATCGCGCAGGATATCCTCGATGGCGCGTTTCGACGCCCCGTAGGCGTTAAGCGGCTCTTGCGGTGTGTCTTCGTCCAGCACCACGTTGTCATGCTCGCCATAGGTGGCACAGGTCGATGAGAACACGAAGTTCAGGCAGCCAGCGGAGACGGCGGCCTCAATCAGGGACAGCGATCCGGTGACGTTGTTGGTCCAGTATCTACCGGGCTCGGACATCGCTTCACCCACCTGGCTGAGGGCGGCAAAGTGCATCACGGCGGTGGGTTTGTATTTGGCAAAGACCTCATCCAGCCGAGCGCGGTCCAGCAGGTCGCCCTGTTCGAACGGGCCAAATTTCACCGCGTCCTGCCAGCCAGTGATCAGGTTGTCATAAGTCACCGGCGTATAGCCTGCTTGCGCCAGCGCCTTGCAGGCGTGCGACCCGATATATCCGGCACCGCCGGTTACAAGAATGTTAGTCATCTATTCTTCCAAATAAAAATGGTGCGCATCACCATGCCGAAATGCAGGCAAGTGGCGCGGGGCAGAAAATCAATCCAACCCCATCGCCATCATCATTTCTTCCAGCTTGGGAACGTCCTGCGGATTGTTCAGCTCCCAGAATTGGCGGCCTTTGGCCTCGACCTCGACGCACAGAACCTTGCGACCGTTCTCCATGAAGCGCAGCTGTTCCAGCCCTTCCAGTTTCTCCAGCGGGCCAACCGGCCAGGTGGAATAGGCGGCCAGCGCGTCGGGTCGATAGGCATAGACGCCGACATGGTGGAAGACCGGGGTCGCGTCGTCTCCGGAATAGGTTTTGGCGGTATAGGGCACGACCTCTTTCGAGAAATACATGGCGCTGTGATCAGCGGCAAAGACGGCCGTGGTGCCGCCGACGCGCCCGTTCTTGCGGTCGTTCAGCAGGCTGTTCAGGGCGTTGCCATCGCAGCGCAGAACCGGCGTGGCGACACCGGCCTCGGGCGCGGCGCGCAGACCGGCGATCAGGTCTTCGACAAACCAATGCGGGGTCAGAGGCGCGTCGCCCTGCAAGTTGACGACGATGTCATACCCTGCGCCCAGCGCCTCATGGGCTTCGGTGCAGCGTTCGGTGCCATTGCCGCAGGTTTCCGAGGTCATCACAACCTCGGCTCCAAAGCCTTCGGCGACCTCGCGGATGCGGTCGTCATCAGTGGCGACAACCACCTTATCGACGCCCGAGACCGAACAGGCCGCGCGCCACGATCGTTCGATCAGGGTCATCGCGTTGCCACTGGCGCCAGTCAGCGGCACCAACGGTTTGCCCGGATAGCGGGTCGAGGCGTAACGGGCGGGAATGGCGATCAGAACGGACATCAGGCCTCCTTCAGTTCAACACCCGGAGCGTAGGCGATGAAGAACGGGTTTGCATAGCCGTCCTTGCCATAGGTCAGCGGTTCGTGGTTGTCGAAACGGACCACCTTGCCGCCGGCACCCGCCAGAACGGCGTGGCCTGCGGCGGTGTCCCATTCCATCGTGCGACCGACGCGGGGATACAGATCCGCCTCACCGGTGGCGACCAGGCAAAACTTCAGCGATGAGCCCGCGCTCTTGCTGTCCTGCACCTGATACTTGTTGATGTAATCCTCGGTCGCCTGATCCCGGTGCGATTTCGACGCCACGATCAAAAGTGCGGAATTGTCCGGTTTAGACACTGAAATCGGTGTCAAATCCCCCGCCTGCGCCTTGTCCAGTGCGCCGGTCTCCTCGACCGATTGACCATCGGTCTGCGTGTAGAACATGCGCCCCTTGGCGGGGGCATAGACAACGCCACGGGTTGGCACGCCGTTTTCCACCAGCGCGATGTTCACGGTGAAATCGCCGCGGCGGTTGATGAATTCCTTGGTCCCGTCCAGCGGATCGACGATCAGGAACGTGTCGCCTTTTTCCGAATGCGAGGCGGCCTGCTCCTCGGTCACCAGAAGGATATCGGGGAATGCCTCGCGCAGACCGGCCGAGATCAGGGCATCGGCGGCCTCGTCCGCTTCGGTCACGGGGCTGGCATCTGATTTGACTTTGACGTCGAAATCATCCGAATTGTAAATCTCCATGATTTTGTCGCCCGCTTCCAGGGCCAGACGTCGAATGACGGGGATGAGGGCGTCGTAGGTCACAAAAATGCTCCGTTCCTGTGATTTGTTGATCGAATATCCTGACGGCCTTATGATGTGCCGGTTACGGATCGGCAAGAAATTCGTGGCAGATTGCAGGCGAAAAAACGGGAAAGACGCTTCGAGTGTATTATTTCAAGCGAAACCAGACACTACTGGGCGGCGCGTTCACAACCGCCGAGCTTATTTTCCATGCCGTTGTGCGCAGTGTCCGGTCACAGCACAGCAACGCGGTGCTGGCTATCATTGTCAATATCCTGCAGGTCCTGGCGCTGGTCGCGGTATTTTACACGATCATGTCCTTTCTGGGTCCGCGAATTGCCAAAATCCGAGGTGAGTTCATCCTGTACGTGCTGTCTGGCGTGTTTTTGTTCGTAACTCATTTGAGGGCGGTCAGTTCGGTGGCGGGCGTCAGCACCGGGGGCAACCCGATGATGCTGCATTCGCCGATGAATATGATGGTCATGCTGCTGGCGACCGCATTTGGCACGCTTTATACGCAGATTGTCACGATCATCGTCATCCTGTTCCTCTACAGCGTCGCGGTCGCTCCGATCGAGATTCAGGACCCCGGCGGTGCGTTTGGCATGTTGATGCTGGCGTGGTTCACCGGGTGTTCCGTGGGCGTGGTGTTCATGGCCCTGAAACCATGGTTTCCGACCGTTTCCACGATCCTGAAAAACATCTACCGCCGTCTGAACATGATCTTTTCGGGAAAGATGTTTGTGGCAAACGCGCTCGGCGGCGCCACGCTGGCCATGTTTGCGTGGAACCCGCTGTTCCATATCATCGACCAGTGCCGGGGGTTCGTCTTCCGCAATTACTATCCGCGCAATACCAGTTGGGAATACGCGCTTTGGGTGGGACTGGCATTGCTGCTGATTGGGCTCCTGGGGATCTTTTTCTCGCGCGAGCACGTGTCGCAAAGCTGGGACGCGCGCCGCTAACTGGCCACGCGCAGGGTCAGGTTGATCCGGCCGCCCTTGGGTAATAGTTTCGAGGACCCGAACCGGATACGGTCGATCCCGTGATAGGTCAGCCGGGCGGGGCCGCCCATGATCACCACATCGCCAGAGTTCAGCCAGATCGACTCGGTCTTGCCGCCTCGGGTTTGGTTGCCGATGCGAAACAGGGCGTCATCCCCCAATGAGATCGATAATACGGGCCAGGAAAAGTCGGCCTCGTCCTTGTCCTGATGTAGACCCATCCGGGCGCCTTCGCCGTAATAGTTGATCAGGCAGCAATCAGGATCACATTCGGGGCTGGCCAGTTCGCGCCAGATATCAAGGATGGGACCGGGGATTGCGGGCCAGCCCGCCCCCTTGGGATGCTGTGGCTGGTACCTGTACCCGGCCTTGTCCGTCACCCAACCCAGCGACCCGGCCGAGGTCATGCGCACCGACATCTCCTTGCCCGATGGCGTCACCGGTCGGAACAAGGGGGCCGATTTCAGAATCGGACGCAGCACCTCGATCAGCTGTGTCTGAGCTGCGCTATCCAGATAGCCTTTTCTGATATCAAAACCTCGCAAAAGCAGTCGCGCCATTCAAGATTCCCCAATCCTTGCCAAAACCTTGCGAAAAAGGCCGCAGATTCCCGAAAACCTGCCTTTTACAACGCTTGCAGGCCTCTGATCCCGCCCTTATATACGCCGGGACGCGCGATGGTGTAGGGCCGTTCGCGCATATCAGATCGGGGCCGGGTGCCATAACGGGTCCGGACCTCGGACATCGCCTTGAAGAGAAAGGGATTGAACATATGGGAAAAGTAATCGGGATTGACCTCGGAACCACCAACTCGTGCGTTGCGATCATGGACGGCTCGCAGCCGAAGGTCATCGAGAACGCCGAAGGGGCGCGGACCACGCCCTCGATCGTCGCCTTCACCGAAGATGAGCGACTGGTCGGTCAGCCGGCAAAACGTCAGGCGGTCACCAACCCCGACAACACGATCTTTGGCGTCAAGCGTCTGATCGGTCGTCGTGTGGATGATGCAGAAGTCGAAAAAGACAAGAAAATGGTGCCGTATGCCATCGTCAATGGCGGCAACGGCGACGCGTGGGTTGAAGCCCGCGGTGAAAAGTACTCCCCAAGCCAGATCTCGGCCTTCACTCTGGGCAAGATGAAGGAAACCGCCGAGAGCTATTTGGGTGAGGAAGTCACGCAGGCGGTTATCACCGTTCCGGCATATTTCAACGATGCTCAGCGTCAGGCCACCAAAGACGCCGGTAAAATCGCCGGTCTGGAAGTGCTGCGAATCATCAACGAACCGACAGCCGCCGCTCTGGCCTATGGTCTGGACAAGGAAGAAACCCAAACCATCGCGGTTTATGACCTTGGTGGTGGTACCTTCGACGTGACCATTCTGGAAATCGACGACGGCCTGTTCGAGGTCAAATCGACCAACGGTGACACCTTCCTGGGTGGTGAAGACTTTGACATGCGCATCGTCAACTACCTGGCGGATGAGTTCAAAAAAGAACACGGTGTCGACCTGAGCCAGGACAAGATGGCCCTACAGCGTCTGAAGGAAGCTGCTGAAAAAGCCAAGATCGAACTGTCCTCGACCTCGCAGACCGAAATCAACCAGCCGTTCATCTCAATGGGTTCGAACGGTCAGCCGCTGCACATGGTCATGAAACTGACCCGTGCCAAGCTGGAATCACTGGTTGGTGACCTGATCAAGAAGTCGATGAAGCCTTGCGCCGCTGCTCTGAAAGACGCCGGTCTGTCGGCTGCTGACGTGGACGAAGTTGTTCTGGTCGGTGGTATGACCCGGATGCCGAAAGTGATCGAAGAGGTCACCAAGTTCTTCGGTAAAGAGCCGCACAAGGGTGTGAACCCGGACGAAGTGGTTGCCATGGGTGCCGCCATTCAGGCCGGTGTTCTGCAGGGCGATGTCAAAGACGTGGTTCTGCTGGACGTGACCCCGCTGTCGCTGGGTATCGAAACCCTGGGTGGCGTGTTCACCCGCCTGATCGACCGCAACACCACGATCCCGACCAAGAAGTCCCAAGTCTTCTCGACCGCCGAGGACAACCAGAACGCCGTGACCATCCGCGTGTTCCAGGGTGAGCGTGAAATGGCTGCGGACAACAAGATCCTAGGTCAGTTCAACCTTGAAGATATCCCGCCCGCACCGCGCGGTATGCCTCAGATCGAGGTGACCTTCGACATCGACGCCAACGGCATTGTCTCGGTTTCGGCCAAGGACAAAGGCACCGGAAAAGAGCAGAAGATCACCATTCAGGCCTCGGGCGGTCTGTCGGACGACGATATCGAAAAGATGGTCAAAGACGCCGAAGAGAACGCGGAAGCCGACAAGGAACGCCGCGAGCTGGTCGACGCCAAGAACCAGGCGGAAAGCCTCATCCACTCGACCGAGAAGTCGATGGAAGAACATGCCGACAAGGTTGACCCGACCACCATCGAAGCCATCGAGCTGGCGATTGCCGCGCTGAAAGACGAGCTGGAAACCGAAAATGCCGACAAGATCAAGTCCGGCATCCAGAACGTCACCGAAGCGGCCATGAAGCTGGGTGAGGCCATCTACAAGGCGCAAGCCGAAGAGGCCGAGGATGAGCCCGCAGCGGCAGATACCGCTCCGGCCGGTGACGACGACATCGTCGATGCCGAGTTCGAAGATCTGGACGACGACAAGCGTAACTAACGGGTAACCGGGCCAATGCGGGCCGGTCCGGTTGCCGGGCCGGCCCGATTACGTTGAGGCAGAAGGAAACACTGATGTCAAAACGCGACTACTATGATGTGCTCGGCGTAGCTAAGGGCGCATCGGCGGACGAGATCAAGAAGGGCTTTCGTAAGAAGGCCAAGGAATTGCATCCTGACCGCAACAAGGACAACCCGGATGCCGAGGCCCAGTTCAAGGAAGCGAACGAAGCCTATGACGTTTTGAAGGACGCCGACCGCAAGGCTGCCTACGATCGTTTTGGTCATGCCGCTTTTGAAAACGGCATGGGTGGCGGTGGCCGTCCGGGCGGCGGTTTTGGTCAGGGCGATTTTTCCAGCGCGTTCTCGGATGTGTTCGACGATCTGTTCGGCGATTTCATGGGCGGCCAGCGTGGTGGTGCCGGTGGCGGCCGTCGCGCCGCGCGCGGGTCGGACCTGCGTTACAACCTGCGTGTGTCGCTGGAAGAGGCGTTTTCGGGTCTGCAGAAAACCATCAGCGTTCCCGCTGCCGTGGCCTGTTCGGCCTGTGACGGCTCGGGTGCCGAAGGTGGCGTGGAGCCGACCACCTGTCCGACTTGCTCAGGCATGGGCAAGGTTCGCGCGCAGCAGGGTTTCTTTACCGTTGAACGGACCTGCCCCACCTGTTCGGGTCTGGGTCAAATCATCAAGAACCCCTGTAAATCCTGCGGTGGTGCAGGCCGCGTGGAAAAAGAACGCGCTCTGTCCGTGAACATCCCCGCCGGCGTCGAAACCGGAACCCGCATCCGTCTGGCGGGTGAGGGTGAGGCCGGGATGCGCGGTGGCCCTCCGGGTGATCTCTATATCTTTGTCGAAGTGTCGGATCACAGGCTGTTCGAACGTGACAGCGTGAACCTTTATTGCCGCGTGCCCGTCAGCATGGCCAAAGCGGCGCTGGGTGGCTCGATCGAAGTGCCGACCATCGACGGTGGCCGCGGCCGTGTGCAGATTCCGGCCGGCAGCCAATCAGGCCGTCAAATGCGCCTGCGCGGCAAGGGGATGCCTGCCCTGCGTGGTGGTGGCGTTGGGGACATGTTCATCGAACTGGCCGTGGAAACTCCGGTCAACCTGACCAGTCGCCAGAAAGAACTGCTGAAAGAGTTCGATGATTTGGGTGAAGATAACCACCCGGAATCAAAAAGCTTTTTCTCATCCGTTAAGTCCTTCTGGGACGGGATGAAAGGCTAAAGCCTTATTACCAAAAGAAGCTAAGATTGAGCCGGCCCCCAGATGCCGGCTTTTTCATTCTATAAGTCCAGTTTGACCATCGACTACGCCAAAATTGGCCCTTGATTCCCCTGCCAACCCCTGAGATTGTCCGCCCAACCGTTGGGGTGCCCCGATCAAGGGGCTGAGAGGCGTGAATGCGCTAACCCATCGAACCTGATCCGGGCAATACCGGCGTAGGGAACGGTCGTATACACTACAGACGTTTTCCATGCTGCGTTGCCCATTGATGATGGAGCAACGATATGACGCATATTGCCCTGACTATTGCGGGCTCGGACAGCGGCGGTGGGGCCGGGATACAGGCGGATCTCAAGGCGATGTCCGCTTTGGGTGTATATGGCGCCAGTGTGATCACGGCGGTGACGGCGCAGAATACCCGGGCCGTGACAGCGGTGCATGGGATACCGCTGGATGTGGTTTCCGCCCAGATCGAGGCGGTACTGACCGATCTGGATGTTGGCGCGATCAAGATCGGGATGTTGGCGGCCCCGGAGATTATTCAGGCGGTCGCGGATGCCATTGCCGGGTTCGATGGCCCGATTGTGCTGGACCCGGTGATGATTGCCAAATCCGGTGATGCGTTGCTGGCGCAGGATGCAGTGCTGACTTTACGCGACATCCTTCTGCCTCGCGCCACCGTATTGACCCCTAACCTGCCGGAAGCAGCCTGTTTGCTAGGAGCTACCGAAGCTGAAACCCCCGACCAAATGATCGCGCAGGGGCTTGCCTTGTGCGGGTTGGGCGCAGGTTCGGTTTTGATGAAAGGGGGTCATGGCCGTGGGACTGTCTGCCATGATCTGCTGGTTGATGCCTCTGGTCTGGTGGCTGAGTTCACCGCCCCCCGACGCGAGACGCGGAACACGCATGGCACCGGGTGCACTTTGTCGTCCGCTATTGCGGCGGGGCTGGCGCAGGGGCTTGGCCTCAACGACGCTGTCGCACAGGCGCATGACTACCTGCAGGGGGCAATTGTTCAGGCGGACGGTTTGATGATCGGGCAGGGGCACGGACCGGTGCATCACTTCCACCGGGTTTGGCCCGCGTGACGGTCTGGTCGGTCATAGGGTCCGGCGTGGCCGGTTTGGCCGTCGCCAGCGAACTTGTTTCGCGCGGTGCCAAGGTTCAGGTGTTCGATCCCGCCGGCCCTCCGGGTCCGCATGGGTGTTCCTGGTGGGCGGGCGGTATGCTGGCCCCATGGTGTGAGTATGAAAACGCCGAGGAACCGGTGTTGCGCTTGGGTCAAATTGCGCTGGACTGGTGGGCAGCGCGCACTCGGGTAGAACGGCGAGGCACGCTGGTTGTGGCCAACCCGCGCGACCTGCCCGATCTGCGCCGGTTTGCCCGGCGGACCGAAGGGTATTGCGAGGTCGAACAGTCCAATTTAGCCGAATTAGAGCCTGATTTTCATGGGTTCACCAAGGGTCTCCATTTCACGAATGAAGCCCATCTGGATCCACGCCAAGCTTTGCGGGACCTTCATAAGCAATTGGTGGACCAAGGCGTAGACTTCCATCGCAAACTCGCCCCATCGCGGCTTGAAAACGCAATCGACTGTCGCGGATTGCACGCCCGCGAGGTGCTGCACGATTTGCGCGGCGTTAAGGGTGAAATGTTGGTGATCCGTTGCCCGGACGTGACCCTGACCCGGCCCGTGCGTCTACTGCATCCAAGGATGCCGCTCTACATCGTTCCGCGCGGGGACGGCATCTACATGCTGGGCGCGACGATGATCGAAAGCGAAGACAGCAGCCGCATCACCGCGCGCTCGATGCTGGAACTGCTCAGCGCAGCCTATGCGCTGAACCCCGCGTTCGGAGAGGCCGAAGTGCTTGAGATTGGCGTCGATCTGCGCCCGGCCTTTCCCGACAACCTGCCGCGTATTCGGCGACTGGGGCACACGATCTATGCCAATGGCCTCTATCGCCACGGCTATCTGCTGGCCCCGGCGCTGGCGCAGGGCGTGGCGGATCTGGCGCTGGACAAAAAACAATCGGAGATGGTCGATGAAGATCGTGCTTAATGGTGAACCGCGCGAAGTACGCGCCCAAACCCTCTCGGACCTGTTGGTCGAATGCGGATTCTCAGGACGGGTAGCGACGGCCGTGAACGAGGATTTCGTGCCTTCGGGTTTGCGCATTGCCCACACATTGGCCGACGGCGACCGGATCGAAGTTGTCGCGCCGATGCAGGGGGGCTGAAGATGAAGACTTTCTACGGCACCTCTCTGCCCAATCCGCTGATGCTGGGCACGGCGCAATATCCCAGCCCTGCGATCCTGGAACAGGCGTTTCGGGACAGCGGTGCGGGGGTGGCCACCGTGTCGCTTCGGCGTGAATCTGGTGCGGGGCAGACATTCTGGCAGATGATCCGCGAGTTGGGCGTGATGGTCCTGCCGAACACAGCCGGTTGTCACACGGTCAAAGAGGCCGTGACCACCGCCCACATGGCGCGTGAGGTGTTCGATACAAGCTGGATCAAGCTGGAACTGATCGGCCACACCGACAGCCTGCAGCCGGACGTGTTTCAGCTGGTCGAGGCCGCGCGCATCCTGACCGAGGACGGGTTTCAGGTGTTTCCTTACACCACGGACGACCTGATCGTGGGCGAACGTCTGCTGGCGGCGGGGTGTGAGGTATTGATGCCCTGGGGCGCCCCAATTGGATCGGGGCGCGGACTGAACAACGCATATGCTCTACGCGCGATGCGGGCCGAATTCCCGGATGTACCGTTGGTGATTGACGCGGGCATTGGGCTGCCCAGCCACGCGGCGCAGGCGATGGAGTTGGGGTATGACGCGGTTCTGCTGAACACCGCCGTGGCCCGGGCAGGCGACCCCGCCGCCATGGCCCGCGCGATGATGTTGGCGATTGAAGCTGGACAACTGGCCCATCAGGCTGACCCGATTGAGGCACGCGATATGGCAGAGGCGTCCACCCCGGTGATCGGAAAGGCGTTCCTGTCATGACCCTCGACCGGTTCTACCCGATCTTCGATCACTCGGACTGGCTGCGCCGAATGCTGCCTTTGGGTGTGAAACTTGTGCAGTTGCGGATCAAGGATCAGCCCGATGCGGTGGTGCGCGAACAGATTGCCCTGTCGCGTGGCCTCTGCCGCCAGCATGGCGCGGTTCTGGTCGTCAACGACTATTGGCAGGCTGCGATTGAGGCGGGGTGCGACTGGATTCACCTCGGGCAGGAGGACCTGGACGAGGCCGACTTGCACGCCATCCGCAAGGCGGGGCTGAAACTGGGGGTCTCGACTCACGATGACGATGAATTGGAACGGGTTCTGGCGATGGACCCGGACTATGTGGCGCTGGGGCCGGTCTATCCGACGATCCTGAAAAAGATGAAGTGGCATCAGCAGGGCTTGCCCCGGGTCACCGAATGGAAGGCGCGGGTGGGGGATATCCCTCTGGTCGGCATTGGCGGGATGAGTGTTGAACGCGCGCCGGGCGTGTTGCAGGCGGGGGCTGATATCGTCTCGGCCGTCACCGACATCACACTGAACACCAATCCAGAGGCCCGCGTGTGCGAATGGATCGAGGTCACGCGATGAACCGTTATACCCGCCAGATGATCCTGCCCGAGGTGGGTGCAGAGGGGCAGGCCCGCTTGTCCGCCGCGAAGGTTCTGGTGGTGGGCGCGGGCGGGCTGGCCGCTCCGGCGCTGCCGCTGTTGGCCGGGGCTGGGGTGGGGCAGTTGACGATCATGGACCGCGATCATGTTGCCCTGTCGAACCTGCATCGGCAGACGTTTTTTACTGAGGCAGATTGTGGGCGCCCAAAGGCGGAGGTCGCGGCGGATCGTTGCCGGGGCTTAAATAGTGATGTCAGGGTTTTCGCAAATAAACAGGCTCTAACAAACGAAAATACGGCTGAGTTTGTCGAACAGGCAGACTTGGTCCTAGATTGTGCCGACAGCTACGCGGCCAGCTATACCCTGTCGGACACCTGTTTCGAATTGGGTAAGCCGCTGATTTCAGCATCCGTGCTGGGGATGTCGGGCTACGTCGGCGGCTTTTGCGGCAGCGCGCCCTCCCTGCGGGCGGTGTTCCCGGACGCACCTGACAGCGGCGCTAGCTGCGCAACCGCTGGGGTGTTGGGTCCGGTCGTTGGAATGATCGGAGCGATGCAGGCGCAGATGGCGCTGAACCTGATCCTCGGCCTTCAGCCCTCACCTCTGGGACAGATTGTACAGGTCGATGCACGCACCTTCCGCAGCACCACCTTCCGTTTTGACGGTGCTCAGGAACCTGAACGGTACTTCCCCTTCGTGTCGGTCAATCAACTGACCGAGGACGATCTGATCATCGAGTTGCGCAGCGTGGATGAGGCACCCGGTTCCATTCATCCCAATGCCCGGCGCGTATCAACGGACACGCTCAATATGGAGCCTAACAAGGGAAAAAGGCTGGCGCTTTGCTGCGCCACCGGCCTGCGCGCTTGGCGGGCCGCGGAAGAACTGCAACCGGATTGGCCGGGCGAGATCGTCCTTGTCGCGGCCTCAACCTCGTGAGTGAAAAGGAAACGCGAGACATGAAGAAACTGATCACAGCCATTGCCCTGCTGGCCGCCGCGCCCGCCTGGGCCGAGGACAAGATGACCGTCCTGTTGGACTGGTTCATCAACCCCGACCATGGCCCCATCATCGTGGCGCAGGAAAACGGTTACTTCGCCGATGAGGGGCTTGAGGTGGAAATCATCCCGCCCGCCGACCCCTCGGCCCCGCCGCGCCTGGTGGCCGCCGGTCAGGCGGATCTGGCAGTTTCCTACCAACCGCAACTTCACCTGCAGATTCACGAGGGCCTGCCGCTGAAACGTGTCGGCACGCTGGTTGCCACCCCGTTGAACTGCCTGCTGGTGCTTGAAGATGGCCCAATCGAAACGCTGGCTGACCTCAAGGACAAGAAGGTCGGCTTCTCGGTCGCCGGTGTGGAAGAGGCGGTTCTGTCCGCGATGCTGAACACTCATGACGTGGCGCTGGACGATATCGAGATGATCAACGTGAACTTCTCACTTTCGCCGTCGCTGATGTCCGGTCAGGTGGATGCGGTGATCGGGGCCTTCCGCAACTTTGAACTGAACCAGATGGATATCGAAGGCGTCGCAGGCCGCTGTTTCTATATCGAGGAAGAAGGCGTGCCGCCTTATGATGAGCTAATCTATGTGGCTAACCCCGAAACGATGGATGCCGACAAGGTCGCGCGTTTTCTGGCCGCGACCGAAAAAGCGACCCAGTTCATCGTGAACAACCCGGAAAAGAGCTGGGAGATTTTTGCCGCCACCTCGCCAGAATTGCAGGATGAGCTGAACGCCCGCGCCTGGGTCGACACGCTGCCTCGCTTTGCTCTGCGCCCCGCGGGTTTTGACGCGGGTCGCTATGCTCGGTTCGAGGCGTTCCTGAAAGACAGCGGCATGATCGACAGCATCAACCCGGTCAACGACATCACCATCGACGTGACCGTGCAATGAGCGGATACGGCAAAGCGTTCACACTGATGCGTGATGCGGTGCAGGGGCCGTGGCGGGATTATACCCGCCACGCCTTTGTCGAAGGGATGAAGGACGGCACCCTGCCGCGTGAGGCGTTTCTGCACTATTTGCGGCAGGACTATGTGTTCCTGATCCACTTCTCGCGCGCTTGGGCGTTGGCGGTGGTGAAGTCCGAAACCCATTCCGAGATGCTGACTGCGGTTGCGACCGTCAACGCACTGGTGGCTGAAGAAATGCAGCTGCATATCGGTATCTGCGAGGCCGAAGGCATCTCGGGCGAAGAGCTGCTCGCGACCAAGGAGCGGGCCGAAAATCTGGCCTATACCCGCTTTGTACTCGAGGCCGGGTATAGCGGCGATTTGATGGACTTGCTGGCCGCGTTGGCGCCCTGTGTGATGGGGTATGGTGAGATCGGTGCTCGGCTGGTGTCCGAGGCCACTTCGGACACCTATCGCGAATGGATCAACACCTATGCCAGCCCGGATTATCAGGGGGCGTGTCAGGCGGTCGGGGAATTGCTTGACAAGGCTCTAACACGGCGTATTGGTGCGGATTTCGAGGTGTCGCCGCGTTGGCAGCGCCTGTGTCGGACGTTTCGAACCGCGACTGAGCTTGAGGTCGGTTTCTGGCAAATGGGCCTGACCCCGTGACCCCGGCACCCGACCTGACCATAAGCGGATCGGCCAGCATCAACGGCACAACGCTGTTTGCGCCGTTGTCCCTGACGCTTGGCGCGAGGCAATGGACCTGCCTGCTGGGCGGGTCGGGTGTCGGAAAAACCACGGTTCTGCGCTTGATTGCAGGGCTGGATACCGGAGCTGACTTTGACGGTCAGATTTCCGCCAGCGATGGTCAACCGGTGACCGAACGCGTCGCTTATATGGCGCAGGACGATCTGTTGCTGCCTTGGGCGACCGTGGCGCAGAATGTCTCGCTGGGTGCGCGTCTGCGGGGTGAAAAGCCGGACCTCGCGCGCCGCGACCGTCTGATCGAACGGATGCGCTTGCAGGATCATCTGACCAAGAAACCCGGCGAATTGTCCGGCGGTCAGCGGCAGCGCGTGGCCTTGGCCCGCACGCTGATGGAGGATCGTCCCATTGTGTTGCTGGACGAGCCGTTCTCGGCGCTCGACGCCCGCAGCCGCGCGGATATGCAGGATTTGGCAGCCGAAGCGTTGCAAGGCCGGACCGTTCTGCTGGTTACTCATGACCCGGCTGAGGCCGCTCGGCTGGGCCAGTCCATCGTGGTGATGACCCAACATGGCCTGACCCCATGCCAGCCCCCAGTCGCGCCCGCGCCGCGCAAGGTCGATGACCTTGGTTCGTTGGAGACCCAAGGCGCGCTGCTGCGGCTGCTGCGAGAGGAGGCAGCGTGAAATACCTCTCGGCCTTCGCCGCGACTCTTTTCGCATTGGCGGTCTGGCAGGCGATTGTCTCTCTGACCGGCCTTCCGAAATTCATCCTGCCCGGACCCGCCTTGGTGGCGGAGACATGGTGGCAAAACCGCTGGCTGATTGCCGAACACACGTGGATCACCGCGGTCGAAGTGGTGGTCGGGTTGGCCTGTGGCACGATTCTGGGAGTTGTCACCGCGCTGCAACTGGCCAATTCGCGTACCGCGAGAGTTCTGGTGCAGCCGATGCTGGTCTTCACGCAGGCGCTGCCGGTCTTTGCGTTGGCCCCGCTGCTGACCCTGTGGCTGGGCTACGGGCTGTGGTCCAAGGTCGCGATGGCGGTGCTGATCATCTATTTCCCGATCACCTCATCCTTTTTCGACGGGTTAATGCGGACGCCTGCGGGGTATCTCGATCTGGCGCGCACCATGCAGGCCAGCCCGCGCGCGGTGTTGTGGCATATCCGGATACCGGCGGCTTTGCCCTCGCTGGCGTCCGGGATGCGCTTGGCGGCGGTCTATGCGCCGATCGGGGCGGTGATCGGCGAATGGGTGGGTTCATCCAAGGGGTTGGGATATCTGATGCTACTGGCCAATGGCCGCGCCAAGACCGATCTGATGTTTGCGGCGATGCTGACGCTGGGGGTGTTTTCGATCCTGCTGCATATGCTTGTCCGCCGCGCCACTTCCCGCATGGCGGGCGAGGCGCGTTAACCTTTCAGAAACCGATTCTGCGCCAGTCTGAGGGCATGACCCAGGACGCCTTTGCCGAAGCCCCGATGCTATTTGAAACGGACGAAGCGCCCGCGCAGCCGCTGCCGTCTGGTCGATTGCCCTCCTATATCAAAGACCACCGTAAGCGGCTGCGCGAAAGGTTCATGTCCGGCGGCTCGGCTGCGATACCAGATTATGAGCTGTTGGAACTGGTCTTGTTCCGCTCCATCCCCCGGCAGGACGTCAAACCGCTGGCGCGGGCGCTGATGGATACGTTCGGCGATTTCAACCGGGTGCTGACCGCGCCCGAGGAACGGCTGCGCCAGATCAAGGGTGTTGGCGATACGGTGATCACCGATCTGAAAATCCTTGAGGCCTGCGCCCACCGCATGGCCCGCGCGCGGGTGATGCAGCGGCATGTGATCTCGGGCTGGGACGCGCTGCTGGACTATTGCCACACCACCATGGCCCACCGTGAAACCGAGCAGTTCCGGGTGTTCTATCTGGATCGCAAGAACGTGCTGATCGCGGATGAGGAACAGGCCAAGGGCACCGTCGATCATGTGCCGGTCTATCCGCGTGAGGTGGCGAAACGGGCGCTGGAACTGAATGCCTCGGCGCTTATTCTGGTGCACAACCATCCGTCGGGTGATCCGACTCCGTCACAGTCTGATATCGACATGACCAACCGGATTCAGGATGCCTGTCTGGCGCTGGGCCTGACGCTGCACGATCACCTGATCATCGGCAAATCGAATGAGCTGAGCTTTCGGTCGGAAGGGTATCTGTAGCGGGTTACCTAACCCAGACCTCGACCCTGCGATTGACCTTGCGGCCCCAATCGGTGTCGTCGCAGGCCATCGGCATAGCCTCGCCGAACCCGTCTACTTCGAGCTCGATACTGTCGGGGATCGCGGTTTCCACCGCTGCCAGCACCGCGTTGCGCACTGTTTTTGCCCGCAGTAGCGCAATCCGCGCGTTGGCTGCTGCGTCACCGTCGCCGTCGCTGAAACCGACAAAGACCAGTTTGCGCGCATCCAGCGTACCGGATTCAAGCTGTTGGGCCAGGTTTTGGATGTTCGACCTAGACTGCGCGTCGGGTCGTGAGGAACCGGCCTCGAACCGGAAAGACAGCGAGAGCCGAGACAAAGGCCGCAACGTGGTGACCATGCGCTGCAGCTCTTCCAGCCCGACCTCAGCTCCGCCCGAGGCAACAGCATTGGCAAACCGGTTTCCTTGCAGCTCGATCGGCATCCTCTCGGGCGCCTGATCGACAAAACCTGCGTCGCGGATTGCCATCTGGGCGTCAGCGCTTTGGGTATAGGCCAGAAACTGACGGGCGACGCGGGGCAGGCGTTGCTGGGGCAGATACAGGAACATGGGTGAGGTCAGAGGGTAATCCTCGGTCTTGATCGTTTGCCTTGTGGCCATCAGCGCATGACCGCATCCCCCGGCCAGCGGCAGGGCGCGCGCCGTTTCGACCTCGGCCTCGCTGGCTATTCCGATGGCAAAGGGATCATCGGCCACGGCACGCACCAGATCGCTGCCACGCGCGTGTCGGAGGACGGCCTCGGAGAGCGCCACTTTGGCAGGGTCAAGCAACCGATCCTCGACCCCTTGCGCCAGTCCCGACCCGGTTTCGGGCAGGTGCAGCGCAATTGGCGCGTTCGGTCCGCCCAAAGCGGACCAGTTGTCGATCTCACCGGACAGTACCAGCGCCAGATCGGACAGGGAAACAAACGGCACCGGGTTGTCTGGGGCAACGATGGGGACCAGCGCATCCAGCGCCACAACCCGCGAGCGGCGCGCCTGGGTCAGGTCGCCCAGACCCGCAGCCTCGGCGGCCTCTTGTTCCGACGGGCGGATTTCGCGCAGAGCCATCACAATATCGGCTTGTCCCGCGATTAGATCGGAAAAGCCGCCGCCAGTATTGCCAACGTCGAAATAGAACCGCCCAAGCGGGGCATCGCGCCCGGTCCGGTGCAGCTCATAAGCCAGTTTGTTATTTTGGGTCATGAGGGGCGTTGCCGACAGCCCTTCTTGTTCCGCAAAGCCCATCAGCAGGGCGGGCAGTACCTTTTCGGCCATGACGGACGATCCGGAAAACCGCAATTCGGCCACGAAATCGGTCAGATTGGGGCAGGCAGGTCCGTCGCAGGTCACACCCGAGCCGTCGACCGTCAGCTCGCCGAATTGCGTATCGACGCGGTAGAACTCGCCGTCGAACCCCAGAAGGGTTCCGGCCACCTCGACCTTGCCGTCATGAGAGGTGAGCGTGATGTCCTGCGCCTGAACGGCCGAGGCAAATGTTGCCGAAAACAGTGCGGCTGCCACCACACGAAGAAATGTCATTGGAAGTTCGAGCCTGCCTGCGGTTTTAGTTTGCCACGATTGTCAGGTCTTGGAGCAAATTATTCAACACCAGAAACTCACCGGTTCTGGAACAATCCGGAAAGCTGAGCGTCAGGTCGCGCGACCGCAGGCTTCGGTCATACTGCAACTCCAGCGACTGCACGTTCAGGTCCTGGCCGCAATTGGCCTCGGTCACCTCGGCCTCAACCGTCAATGCGATCGACCCAGATTGCTGCGATTGTGCCGCAGGGAAGGAATAGACCTCGACGTTGCGGGCATCGTGGAATGTGGACTGGGCCAGGTGCACGACGCTGCCTGCTCCCTGCGTGTCGGACTCGGCCGAGACATGACCCGCGTCGCCATAGCTGGCCCCAAATTCCAGCGCATGGATCTGCAGCTCGGTCTCACCCTGCCATTGCAGGGCCACGCGGGAATACTGGCCGATGTCGGGAATGTGAGTGGTGGCTACGGTCCCCTTCTGATCCTCAAGCGAGATCAGAAAGATCGCGTATTCCGACAGGGCCGGTATGGTCAGGTCCAACGTGCCGTTTGCGTCCGTCTCTTGCGTGACGGTCAGGCCGCTGTGATGCACTTCGATCCGTTCATTGCCGTGGCAGGGGGCTTTGACGATCAGGCGGGCGGCAGCACCGGGAACGGCACGGGCCCGGGCGCTCAGGCCACACTCGGCGCGGTCCGAGGGAGTTGACCGGCTGGGCTTAAGCGTTCGTTTTGTCGACGTAGTGATCTGGTCTGTTGCCGGGGCGGGGGTCGAGGAGGTCAGGACGATGTCCTCCAGCCCGGGCACAACAGCGTTCGGGGCGGTGGATACAACTTCGGGGTCCTGCGAACCGGTCGGTCCCGCAGGAAATCCATTCTGCATCAGGTAACCAATCGCCAGCGCGCACACGACGGTGCCGCCGGTGGTCACGTAGTTCTTAATAACAAACAAGACACCCTCCCCAGTTGAAGGAGCGAGTCGTATATTGAGGAGGAATAACGGCCAATATGTGGCCGTGAGGGGGACTCAATGTGTCTCAATTGCGCTGAAATCAGGTCAGACGCCCGTGGCAATGTTTGAACTTTTTGCCCGATCCGCAGGGGCATCGGTCATTGCGTGACGGGTTGCCCCAGGTGCTGGGATCGTCCTCGACAAAACCGGGCCGGGCATCGCCCGAGGCTTCGGCCTCAGCCACGGCTTCGGCACGGTCAGCGGCCTGATCGACTGATCTTTGTGCCTGTGCCTGCTGGGCCGCCATCTGCGCCAGCATTTCCTTCTGCTCTTCCTCGGTCAGCGGACGCACGCGCGACAATTGCTGGGTCACGGTTTCGCGCAGGCTGTCGAGCATCCCTTCGAACAGCTGGAAGCTTTCGTTCTTGTATTCGTTCAGCGGATCGCGCTGGGCGTATCCACGGAAACCGACGACCGAGCGCAGATGCTCCAGCGTCAGAAGATGCTCGCGCCATTTGCTGTCGATGGTGTTCAGCAGCACCTGCTTTTCGATGTTGCGCATATTTTCGGGGCCAAAAGCCGCCGCTTTCTGCGCCATCATCTCATCTGCGGCGTTGATCAGACGCTCGCGCACCTGTTCGTCATCCACACCTTCTTCGGCGGCCCAGTCCTGAACCGGCGCGTCGATGGTCAGCTTGTCCTTGATCGCCCCGTGCAGACCGTCGGTGTCCCACTGATCGGCATAGGATTTCGGCGGCATGTATTCGTCGATCAGATCGTCGATCACCTGCTCGCGCATGTCCGAGACGATCTCGGACAGGTCATCCGAGGACATGATCTCGCGCCGTTGGCTGAAGACAACTTTCCGCTGATCGTTCATCACGTCGTCGAATTTCAGGACGTTTTTGCGCATGTCGAAGTTGCGGCCTTCGACCTTGGATTGCGCGCGTTCCAGCGACTTGTTGACCCAGGGGTGGACGATGGCTTCGCCCTCTTTCATGCCCAGCGTGGTCAGCACCTTGTCGAGCCGTTCCGAGCCGAAGATGCGCATCAGGTCGTCTTCGAGGCTCAGGTAGAACACGGTGCGGCCCGGATCACCCTGACGGCCCGAACGGCCGCGCAGCTGGTTGTCGATGCGGCGGCTTTCGTGACGTTCCGACGCCATCACATAAAGACCACCGGCGGCCAAAACCTTTTCTTTCTCTTCCGCATGGCGGGCCTCCTCGGCGGCGCGCAGTTCGGAAGGATCGGCCTCGGGGTTTTCGGCCAGTGCTTTAAGCACCTTCATTTCCACGTTGCCGCCCAACTGAATGTCGGTGCCGCGACCAGCCATGTTAGTGGCGATGGTCACCGCGCCCAGACGGCCGGCATCGGCAACGATCTGCGCCTCTTGCTCGTGCTGGCGGGCGTTCAGAACGTTATGCGCGATGCCTTCCTTTTCCAGCAACTGGCTCAGCAATTCGGATTTCTCGATCGACGTGGTGCCCAGCAGGACCGGTTGGCCCTTTTCCTGTGCTTCTTTCGTCTGTTCGATCATCGCGCCGTATTTCTCGGCACCGGTGCGATAGACCTGATCGTCTTCGTCCACGCGGGCGATCGGCTTGTTGGTCGGAACCTCGACAACGCCCAGACCGTAGATTTCGGCAAATTCTTCGGCTTCGGTCAGGGCTGTACCGGTCATGCCGCTCAATTTGTCATAGAGGCGGAAATAGTTCTGGAAGGTCACGCTGGCCAGCGTCACGTTCTCGGGCTGGATCTGTACGTCTTCCTTGGCTTCAATGGCCTGGTGCAAGCCTTCGGACAGGCGGCGGCCCGGCATCATCCGGCCAGTAAATTCGTCAATCAGCACGACATTGCCGTCACGCACGATGTAATCCTTGTCGCGCGTGAACAGCTTGTGCGCGCGCAGGCCCTGGTTCACGTGGTGCACGACGGTGGTGCTTTCGGGATCATAAAGCGAATGGCCCTCGGGGATCAGCCCGGCAGCAATCAGCTGCTGCTCCAGAAACTCGTTGCCCTCATCAGTAAAGGTCACGTTGCGGGATTTTTCATCCAGCGAGTAGTGATCATCGCTCAGCGACGGGATCAGCGCGTCGATGGCGGTATACAGGTCCGAGCGGTCCTGCGACGGCCCCGAGATGATCAGCGGTGTCCGTGCCTCGTCGATCAGGATCGAGTCGACCTCGTCCACGATCGCGAAATTGTGGTGTTTCTGGTAAATCTCGGCCAGATCGGCCTTCATATTGTCGCGTAGATAGTCAAAACCCAGCTCATTGTTGGTGGCATAGGTGATGTCACAGGCATAGGCGGCTTTCTTCTCGGCATCGGGCTGGCCTGACCAGATGACACCGGTGGTCATGCCGACAGCGGCAAACACCTTGCCCATCCATTCCGAGTCCCGCTTGGCCAGGTATTCGTTCACCGTGACCACATGCACACCCTTGCCGGTCAGCGCGTTCAGATAGGCGGGGAAGGTGGCGACCAGCGTCTTGCCCTCACCCGTCTTCATTTCCGAGATATTGCCCTGATGCAGGAAGGTGCCGCCCATCAGCTGTACGTCAAAGGCGCGCAGACCCAGCGAACGCTTGGCGCCTTCGCGGACGTTGGCAAAGGCTTCGGGCAGCAGGGCATCCAGGCTTTCGCCGTCCAGCGCGCGTTTGCGCAGCTCGGCGGTCTTTTCGATCAGACCCTCGTCAGAGAGTTTTTCGAACTCGGGTTCCAGCGCGTTGATCTTTTCGATCAGGGGGCGGGTCGCCTTGATCTTGCGGTCGTTCGGTGTTCCGAACACCTTTTTGGCGAGCGTTCCGAGTCCCAGCATGTTCACTCCAGCGGATCTGTTCTTGTCTTGGTTGCGACAGGCTTGCCCACCTTGCGCGCAACCCATAGATACGGGGGGTGAAAGGCGGCCCTGTCCAAGGCTTCAAAGCGATGTAAGCGGCAGGTTCCAGAGTGTCAACGCTGCGCCCTGTCGCGGCAAAGAAATAGGATGATTCCATGCCCAAAGGCCTCACTTTTCTGCCATCGCTGGCGCTTGCTGCGGTGATGGCCCTGCCATTGGCCGCCGAAACCAAACCCGATGCCAGCACCGTCATCGCGCGCGTGAATGGGGATGAGATCACTTTGGGTCACGTCATCGCCACCGGGGCTGCCTTGCCCGAGCAGTACCAGCAGATCGAAGACGATGTCCTGTACGAGCTGATCGTCGACCAACTGATCCAGCAGGCGCTGCTGGGCCAGCAGCAGGAAGCCTTGTCCAAGCTGAATACGCTGGCGCTGGACAATGAGACGCGCTCGTTGCTGGCTGTGCAGACGGTGAACGCCCTGATCGAAGAAGAGCTGACGGACGAAGCGATCCAGGCGGCCTATGACGCGAAGTATGCCGATTTCCAGGGCGCGGATGAGTTCAACGCCAGCCACATCCTTGTGGAAACTGAAGAAAAAGCCAAAGAGATCAAGGCACAGCTGGACGACGGCGCCGATTTCGCTGAAATGGCCAAAGAGCACTCGACCGGCCCGTCGGGTCCCAACGGGGGTGAGCTGGGCTGGTTCGGATCGGGCCAGATGGTTCCGGCCTTCGAGGCAGCCGTGATCAGCTTGGAAAAGGGTCAGGTGTCCGAGCCCGTGAAAACCCAGTTCGGCTGGCACGTGGTCACTCTGAACGACAAGCGCAAATCCGAGGCACCCGAGATTGATCAGGTGCGCGCCGAGCTGACCCAGACCCTGCAGCAAGAGGTCATTCAGGCTCGCATCGACGAACTGACCCAAGAGGCCGAGATTGAGCGCCCCGCACTGGAAGGCGCTGGTCCCGAGGTTCTGCGTCAGACCGACCTGATTCAGGAGTAAACGCGCGTGGCCACGATCACCAAGGTCTCTCCGCTGGCTCCGGCGGCTTTTCCAGAATTGCCCGCGATTGACGGTGTGCGCTTTGCCACCGTCGAGGCAGGCGTGCGCTATCAGGGCCGCACAGATGTGATGCTGGCCGTGCTGGACCCGGGCACGTCTGTGGCCGGGGTCTTTACCCGGTCCGCCACCCGTGCGGCGCCGGTGCTGGACTGTCAGGACAAGATCGGCGGGGCCAGTGACAGCCCGGCAGCCATCCTTGTGAACTCGGGCAATGCCAACGCGTTCACCGGGCATTACGGTCAGACCTCGGTGGCCGAGGTGACGCAGGCTGTGTCGACAGCCACCGGCGTTCCGGTCGAGCGGGTTTTTACCTCTTCGACCGGTGTGATCGGCGAGCCGCTGCCGCATGAGCGTATCGTTGCGCAGCTTGAGACGCTGAAATCGGGCCTCAGCCGCCATGCCATCGAAGACGCCGCGCGGGCGATCATGACCACCGACACCTTCCCGAAAGGGGCATCGGCACAGGTCGAGATTGACGGCAAAACAGTCTCTATTGCGGGGATTGCCAAGGGATCTGGCATGATCGCACCGGACATGGCGACGATGTTGGTCTACATCTTTACCGATGCGCAGGTCGAGCAATCGGCATTGCAGGCGATGCTGGGGGCGCAGACCGACCGGACCTTCAACTGCATCACCGTGGACAGCGATACCTCGACCTCGGACAGCCTTCTGCTGTGCGCAACCGGGGCCTCGGGCGTGGATGCAACCGGCAACGCGGCTTTTGCCGAGGCGTTGGAAACCGTAATGCTGGATCTTGCCCAGCAGGTGGTGCGCGACGGGGAAGGCGCCACGAAATTCGTGGAAATCCGCGTGACCGGAGCCGCCTCGGACAACGACGCCAAGGTGCATGGTCTGGCCATTGCGAATTCTCCGCTGGTGAAAACCGCAATTGCGGGCGAAGATCCGAACTGGGGCCGCGTGGTCATGGCCATCGGCAAGTCGGGCGCAGCAGCAGATCGGGACCTACTGAGCATTTCCTTCGGTGACATTCTGGTGGCTGAAAAAGGCTGGGTCAGCCCGGATTACCGAGAGGAAGACGCCGCCGAATATATGAAGGGTCAGGATCTGGTGATCACCGTCGATCTGGGGCTGGGCGAGGGCAATTCCACCGTTTGGACCTGTGACCTGACCCATGGATATATCGAGATCAACGCGGATTATCGCTCGTGAAAACAGTCCTTGTTTCTGCCGTTGCCCTGATCGACATCGAGGGCCGGGTGCTGCTGGCGCAGCGCCCGGAGGGCAAGTCCATGGCCGGTCTGTGGGAGTTCCCCGGCGGCAAGATCGAACCCGGCGAAACCCCCGAAGCCGCCTTGATCCGCGAATTGCACGAGGAACTGGGCATCGACACCTGGGCCTCGTGCCTAGCGCCGCTGACTTTTGCCAGCCACAGCTATGACGATTTCCACCTGCTGATGCCGCTGTTTGCCTGCCGCAAATGGGAGGGCATTCCGCAGTCGAAAGAGGGGCAGGCTCTGAAATGGGCGCGTGCGAATGAGTTGCGCAATTACCCGATGCCTGCGGCGGATGTGCCGCTGATCCCGATATTGCGGGATTGGTTGTAATAGAGTCTAAAACCGCTTCTGTGCCTCGAAGAATGCGGCAATGTCTTGTAGGTCTTGGTCGCTCAGTTCTTTTAACTTCCTGGTCATTGCCGCGTTCTTACTACTATCTTCGCGGGCGCCGGATGCGTAGTTCCGCATCTCTTGTAGCAGGTAAACAGCCGGTTGCCCGGCCAACATAGGCACTGGCTGAAACGACGTTGATCGGGCATTTCCATCGCCTCCATGGCAGTGGGAACAGTCTCTTCGCGCAAGATCCCGACCGTTTTCCAGGTCACCTTCTGCTAGTACGGGACTTGTCATGCAAGTGGCTGCCGCAGCCATTATCGCTAGGATAGCTTTGGTCATATCGTGCCTCCTCGCAATCCTTTGCTTATCAGATGGTAACACAATCATATTCAATGTGAGAATCGCAGCGATTTGGTCTCCAACCGAAATCCGCAAAAACTCAAACGATCCATCCGCGCTTCGCATCAACGTTCACTCATCCCACTCAATAGCTCCGCCCCTGTTACAATTCGTAAGAATTGAGAAAACATCAGGAAAAAGTTGACGCTGATCTTTCTCGCGTCCCTTATCGGGGCGTTGGCGTTCGGGCCTTTGACCCGGACCCGCCATTTCCGGCCCGGGGAGGGGTCGGATGGGGAGGAGAGAGAGATTGGCTCAGACGCAGTCGGGCGCGGACGGGATGGCCTCCCTTCCGGCGCTGCTACATCGCAATGCGACACAGTTCGGGGATGCCCCGGCCTATCGGGAAAAGGAATTCGGCATCTGGCAATGCTGGACTTGGGCGGAAACGGCTGCCGAGGTCCGCGCGCTGGCGCTTGGATTTCTGGAGATCGGCGTTGAAAAGGGTGACCATATTGCCGTGATCGGCCGCAACCGCCCGGCGCATTACTGGTCGATGGTGGCCGCGCAGATGGTGGGTGCTGTTCCGGTGCCGCTGTATCAGGACTCGGTGGCTGAAGAGATGGCCTATGTGCTGGAACATTGCGGCGCGAAATACGTGGTCTGCGGCGATCAGGAGCAGGTCGACAAGGTCATCGAGATTCAGGAAAACCTGCATCAGGTCAAACACATCTTCTATACCGACAAGCGCGGGATGCGGAAATACGACCATTCCCAGATGAACGCGCTGGAAGATATCATGGCCGAGGGAAACGCGGGCCATCAGCGGTTCGATGCGGAACTGGACAAGCGGACTGCGGCAATCACTTATGACGACACCTGCGTGATGCTTTACACCTCGGGCACCACCGGCAAACCCAAGGGCGTGGTGCTGTCGAACCGCAACGTGATCGAAAGCGCCAAGAACTCGGCGGAATTCGATCATCTGACCCGGAATGAGGACATCCTGTCCTATCTGCCAATGGCCTGGGTCGGCGATTTCATCTTTTCCATCGGTCAGGCTTATTGGTGCGGTTTCTGCGTGAACTGCCCCGAAAGCGCCGACACGATGATGACCGACCTGCGCGAAATCGGGCCGACCTATTTCTTTGCCCCGCCGCGCGTGTTCGAAACCCAGCTGACCAACGTGATGATCCGGATGGAGGACGCGGGCAAGCTGAAGCAGCGCATGTTCCATCACTTCATGGCGCACGCCAAGAAGGTTGGCGGGTTGTTGCTGGACGGCAAACCGGTGGGCTTTGGCGACCGGCTAAAATACGCGCTGGGCAATCTGCTGGTCTACGGCCCGCTGAAGGATACGCTGGGCTATGGCCGGTTCCGCGTCGGATATACGGCCGGTGAGGCCATCGGGCCGGAGATTTTCGATTTCTACCGCTCGCTGGGCATCAACCTGAAACAGCTTTACGGTCAGACCGAAGCCACCGTGTTTATTACCGTTCAACCTGATGGTGAGGTGCGCGCGGATACGGTGGGTGTACCAGCCCCGGCGGTCGAGCTGAAAATCGACGACAATGGCGAGATTCACTACCGCTCGCCCGGCGTGTTCGTTGAGTATTACAACAACCCGGACTCGACGGCCTCGACCAAGGATGCCGAGGGCTGGGTGGCCACCGGGGATGCCGGGTTCATCGAGGAGAACTCGGGCCATCTGCGGATCATCGACCGCGCCAAGGACGTCGGCAAGATGGCCGACGGGTCGATGTTCGCGCCGAAATATGTCGAGAACAAACTGAAGTTTTATCCCGATATCCTTGAGGTCGTGCTGTTCGGTAATGGCCGGGATCATTGTGTGGCCTTCATCAATATCGACCTGACGGCAGTCGGCAATTGGGCGGAACGCAACAACGTGGCTTATGCATCATATCAGGAACTGGCGGGCCATCCCCGTGTGTTAGAGACGATTCGCGGCCATGTGGAAGAGGTGAACAAGTCCGTTGCCGCCGATGAGATGCTGTCTGGCTGTCAGGTGCATCGCTTTGTTGTGCTGCACAAGGAACTGGACGCCGATGACGGTGAGATGACCCGCACGCGGAAAGTGCGGCGGGGATTCGTCGAAGAGAAGTTCAGCGACATCATCGCCGCGCTGTATGACGGGTCCAAAACCGTCTCGACCACAACCGAAGTGACCTATGAGGACGGCCGCAAGGGGTCGATCTCGGCGACACTGGAGATTGTGGACGCGCCGGTGGTGCCGGTGGCGCAGCACAAGGTGGCTGCGGAATGAGGGCCGGTCATGCGCCGCTCGACCTGCGGTCATCGCCCCGCCCGCCTTCCCGTTATTGCAAAAGTCAGGGAGTGACTGATGCTGGATAGTACCGAAGGATATGTCACCGAAGACGGCCGCAAGATCGGCGGCGTGGTGATGGAGATGAAGAACATCACCCTGCGCTTTGGCGGTGTGGTGGCGATCAAGGATATCTCATTCGACATTCGCGAGGGTGAGATCCGCGCCATCATCGGGCCGAACGGGGCGGGCAAGTCCTCGATGCTGAACGTGATCTCGGGGTTTTATGTACCGCAGGAGGGCGAGGTCTGGTTCCACGGCGCCAAGCGCCCGCCGATGCGGCCCTATGAGGTGGCGCGGCAGGGCATTGCGCGCACGTTCCAGAACATTGCCTTGTTCGAAGGCATGAGCGTTCTGGACAACGTCATGACCGGGCGGCTGAACTACATGAAGACCAACATGTTTCAGCAGGCCTGGTGGAAGGGCAAAGCCGAGGCGGAAGAGGTTGAAAACCGTGAGGCCGTCGAGAAGATCATCGACTTTCTGGAAATCCAGCACATCCGCAAGACGCCGGTATCGCGACTGCCTTACGGTTTGAAAAAACGGGTCGAGTTGGCGCGCGCGCTGGCGGCCGAGCCCAAGCTGCTGCTGCTGGATGAGCCGATGGCGGGCATGAACGTCGAAGAGAAAGAGGACATGAGCCGCTTTATCCTCGACGTGAATGACGAGTTCGGCACCACCATCGCCCTGATCGAGCATGACATGGGCGTGGTGATGGACCTGAGCGACCGGGTGGTCGTGATGGATTACGGCAAGAAGATCGGCGACGGCACACCCGACGAGGTGCGCAGCAACCAGGACGTGATCGACGCCTATCTGGGGGTCAGCCATGACTAAGCATCGGACAGACATGAGGAGCGGCGCAGATGCCTGAACAACTCGTATTCGCGATGGAGGTCATCCTCAACGGTCTGATGGCCGGGGTGCTGTATGCGCTGGTCGCGCTGGGCTTTGTGCTGATCTACAAGGCATCCGGAATTTTCAATTATGCGCAAGGGGTTATGGCCCTGTTTGCGGCCATGACGCTGGTGGGTATCATGAACGGGCAGGTGCCTTTCGCCCATGTGATCAACGCCACACTCGGAACGCATGTGCACCATTTCGGCTGGAACGTGCCGGCGCTGCTGGCGATCGTCCTGACTATGGGCGTCATGGTGCTTTTGGCCTGGGCGGTGCAGCGGTTCGTCATGCGCCATCTGGTGGGGCAGGAGCCGATCATCCTGTTCATGGCCACAATCGGCCTGGCCTATTTCCTTGAAGGCATGGCCGACCTGATGTGGGGGTCCGAGATCAAGACGCTGGATGTGGGACTACCGCAGGGCATCAACCTGTGGATCGATGAGACGACCTTCAACATCTTTGGCTACGGCTTTTTCATCGACAATCTGGACATTGTGGCAACGGTGATCGCAGCACTGCTGGTGGCGGCTCTGGTGGCGTTCAGCCAGTACACCAAGCAGGGTCGGGCGATGCGCGCGGTGGCCGATGACCACCAGGCGGCACTGTCGGTTGGGATCTCGTTGAACTTCATCTGGATCATGGTCTGGTCGGTTGCGGGTTTCGTAGCGCTGGTCGCGGGCATCATGTGGGGCACCAAGTCGGGCGTTCAGTTCTCTCTGTCTCTGATCGCGCTCAAGGCGCTGCCGGTTCTGATGCTGGGCGGGTTCACCTCGATCCCCGGCGCTATCGTTGGTGGGCTGATCATCGGCGTTGGTGAGAAACTGTTCGAGTTTGCCATCGGCCCGCTGGTCGGCGGCGCGACCGAGAACTGGTTCGCCTATGTGCTGGCGCTGATCTTTCTGGTGTTCCGTCCGCAAGGACTCTTCGGTGAGAAAATTATCGAGAGGGTGTAGGGCATGACAAAGCTGATCGCCATCATCAACGTCGTCGCATGGGCCGGGTTCTGGGCATTTGGATACATCGCCATCACCTCGGACAATCTGACGAGTGGTCAGTTGACCGTCGCCGCGATTTTGGCCTTTGCCGGGCTGATCATGGGCGTGCTGGCCTATCTGAAACTGGTGCGCGCCTCCGAGGCGAGCGGATATGCCAAAGGCTCTAACCAACTGGATGCCGAGGCCCGCAACAAAGCGCAGGAAGAATGGGGAAAGTAAGACATGTTCTATCGTGAGGCCGGGGATTTCAAAACCTCGTACATTGATGACAGCCAGACCTTCCCGATCAAGTTCGACCGGTATCGGTACTATGTCGTATTGGCGGTGGCGTTCGGGATCATTCCGTTCATCATTAACGATTACTGGGCCAACGCGCTGCTGTTACCGTTCCTGATCTACGCAATCGCGGCCATCGGGTTGAATATTCTGGTGGGCTATTGCGGGCAGGTCTCGCTGGGTACCGGGGGGTTCATGGCCGTGGGGGCCTATGCCTGCTACAAGCTGATGACGGCATTCCCGGATGTTAGCATGTTCATCCATGTCATCCTTGCCGGAGGGATCACGGCCATCGTCGGAGTGTTGTTCGGCCTGCCAAGCCTTCGGATCAAGGGGTTCTATCTGGCGGTTGCGACGCTGGCGGCGCAGTTCTTCCTGGTGTGGCTGTTCAACCGGGTGCCGTGGTTCTACAACTATTCGGCCTCGGGCCAGATCAACGCGCCGGAGCGTGACGTGTTCGGCATCATCATCACCGGGCCGAATGCGCCGGCTTGGGCGACCTATCTGTTCTGCCTGATCTTTCTGACCGTCTGCGCCATCATCGCGCGCAACCTGACGCGCGGCACCACCGGGCGCACCTGGATGGCGATCCGCGACATGGATATCGCGGCCGAGATCATCGGGGTGAACCCGCTGCGGGCGAAACTGACCGCCTTTGCCGTCAGCTCATTCTTTGTGGGTATTGCGGGTGCGCTGTTCTTTGCGGTCTATCTGGGCGCGGTCGAGGTCGGCGAGGCCTTTGGCATCCAGAAGTCGTTCCTGGTTCTGTTCATGATCATTATCGGCGGGTTGGGCTCAATTTTTGGCTCATTCGCGGGGGCGGCGTTTCTGGTGCTGCTGCCTGTGGTGCTGAAAGTGGTCGGCGCCGACTGGCTGGGCTGGCCCACGGATATCGTGGCGCATCTGCAGTTGGTGATCGTCGGTGGGCTGATCATCCTGTTCCTGATCCTTGAACCGCATGGTCTGGCGCAGCTGTGGCGCGTGGCGAAAGAGAAACTCAGACTCTGGCCGTTCCCGCACTAGGGCTGGCCCAATCAGATAACGGGTGCAAAGCCCGACCCCCAACATCGGACCAACCAAGGGAGGAGACACCCGATGAAATTGAAACTGGCAACCGCGGCGCTTGGCGCCCTGATGGCCGCAGGGCCGGCTCTGGCGGATCTGGTGATCCCAGATCTGAGCTATCGCACCGGACCCTACGCAGCTGGCGGCATTCCGTTCTCGGACGGGTATAACGACTATTTCACCCTGCTGAACGAACGCGATGGCGGCATCGGTGGTGTTCCGATCCGCGTGGTCGAGTGCGAAACCGGCTATAACACTGAAAAAGGCGTTGAGTGCTACGAATCCACCAAGGGCGAAGGCGCGCTGGTCTATCAGCCGCTCTCCACTGGTATTACCTATCAGTTGATCCCGAAAGTGACCGCGGACAATATCCCGCTGCACACGATGGGCTATGGCCGGACGTCGGCTAAGAACGGCACCGTGTTCAGCCACGTTTTCAACTACCCGGCCAACTACTGGGACGGGGCGTCGGGCGCGATCAACTATCTGCTCGAGGAAAACGGCGGTGACCTGAGCGGCAAGAAAATCGCGCTGGTCTATCACAACTCGGCCTACGGCAAGGAACCGATCCGCACCCTGGAAGATCTGTCCAAAAAGCACGGTTTTGAACTGGTCGCTCTGCCTGTCGATCACCCGGGTCAGGAGCAGAAGTCGCAGTGGCTGCAAATCCGTCGCGACCGCCCCGACTATGTCCTGATGTGGGGCTGGGGCGTGATGAACCAGGTGGCCGTGCAAGAGGCCGCAAACATCCGCTTCCCGATGGAAAACTTTATCGGCATCTGGTGGTCGGGCTCTGAAAACGACGTTCTGCCTGCGGGTGAAGCCGCCAATGGCTACAAGGCGTTGGCCTTCCACAATGTCGGCACGGATTTCCCGGTTTTTGACGATCTGCAGACACACGTGATTGATGCGGGCAAGGCCGCAGGCGCAGGTGATCAGGTCGGTTCTGTACTGTACAACCGCGGTCTCTATGCGGCGGTGCTGGCCGCCGAAGCGATCAAGAAGGCGCAAGAGCTTTCGGGCAACGCCGACATCACCGCCGCCGAAATGCGCGAAGGTATGGAAGCCCTTGAGATGACCGAGGCGAAGATGACCGAACTGGGCCTGCCGAACTTTGGTCCGACCTTCTCGGTCTCGTGCGAGAACCACGGTGGTGACGCTCTGGTGGGTGTGACCCAATGGGACGCGGCGAACAAGACCTGGACGATGATCTCGGACTTCAAAGCGACCGATGGTGAAGTGATCGGCGCGCTGATCGACGAAGATTCCGCAGCCTATGCCTCGGAAAACAACATCGACTCGCGCTGCAACTAAGGCGCTTTGATACACCGGGGCGGCGGTGAACTGCCGCCCCGAACCCCACACTCGCACGAAGGACACGCGCAGATGCTGGATGCGGCTCAAACCACCGAAGTACAGGCGGAAACCCTGCTTGAGGTGAACAATATCGAGGTGATCTACAACCACGTCATTCTGGTTCTGAAGGGTGTCAGCCTGACCGTGCCCAAAGGGGGCATTACCGCTCTGCTCGGCGGCAATGGCGCGGGCAAGACAACAACGCTCAAGGCCATATCGAACCTGCTGCAATCGGAGCGCGGCGAGGTCACCAAGGGCTCGATCACCTATCGTGGGTCCAATGTTCACGAAAGCGACCCGGCCGATCTGGTGGAAAAGGGCGTCATCCAGGTGATGGAAGGCCGCCATTGTTTCGAACACCTGACGGTCGAGGAAAACCTGCTGACCGGTGCTTATACGCGCAAGGATGGGAAGGCAGCGATCCAGCAGGATCTTGATCTGGTCTATACATATTTCCCCCGCCTCAAGGAACGCCGCCGGTCACAGGCAGGCTATACCTCGGGTGGTGAGCAGCAGATGGTGGCGATGGGCCGGGCGCTGATGTCGCGTCCCGAGACGATCCTGCTGGACGAGCCCTCGATGGGTCTGGCACCGCAGCTGGTCGAAGAGATTTTTGGCATCGTGAAGGATCTGAACGAAAAAGAAGGCGTGTCCTTCCTGCTGGCTGAACAGAACACCAACGTGGCGCTGCGGTTTGCCCATTACGGTTACATTCTGGAATCGGGTCGCGTGGTGATGGATGGCCCGGCGGCCGATCTGCGCGAGAACCCGGACGTAAAGGAATTCTATCTGGGCATGTCGGATGAGGGGCGCAAAAGCTTCCGCGACGTGCGCTCGTATCGCCGCCGCAAGAGGTGGCTGTAAGCGGATGGAGGATATGGTCATGACGAACTATTACGATGCGCTCGAGACCCGTTCAGCCGACCAGCGTGCCTCCGATCAGGCGCAGGCCCTGCGCGTTCAGCTTCAGCGGGCGCTGTCCGCGCCGGGGTTCGAGGCGCATCTGGCCGGCGCCGACACCGATGGCGTCGCCTCGGTCGCCGACCTGGTGAAACTGCCGGTTTTACGCAAGTCCGACCTAGCGCAGGCACAGGCGTCGCGGCCACCGTTCGGCGGCTTTACCGTCAAACCAGCGCGGCATTTCCACCATGTATTCCAATCCCCTGGCCCGATTTACGAACCCGGCAGCACCGATCCGGACTGGTGGCGCATGGGGCGGTTCCTTCACGCAGCGGGCGTGGGTCCGGGTGACATTGTCCATAATTGTTTCGGCTATCACCTGACCCCAGCGGGCATGATCTTTGAAAGCGGTGCGCGGGCGGTGGGGGCCGCCGTTCTACCTGCTGGCACCGGCCAGACAGAGCTGCAGGTGACCGCGGCACGCGACGTGGGCTGCACCGCTTATGCGGGGACCCCGGATTATCTGAAGGTCATTCTGGACAAGGCGGATGAGATGGGTGTGGCGCTGGGCTTCAGCGCAGCCGTTGTAGGCGGTGGCGCGCTGTTTCCGTCCTTGCGTCAGGAATATGCCGACCGCGGTATTTCCTGCCTGCAATGCTATGCCACTGCCGATCTGGGCAATATCGCCTATGAAAGCCCCGCGATGGAGGGGATGATCATTGACGAACATATCATCGTCGAGATCGTTACCCCCGGCACCGGAACGCCCGTGGCCGAGGGTGAAGTGGGTGAGGTCGTGGTGACCTCGCTGAACCCTGACTATCCGCTGATCCGGTTTGCCACAGGCGATCTCTCGGCGATCATGCCGGGGCAATCCCCCTGTGGACGCACAAATCTGCGGATCAAGGGCTGGATGGGCCGCGCCGATCAGACCACCAAGATCAAGGGCATGTTCGTGCGCCCCGAGCAGGTGGCTGCGCTGGTCGACAAGCACGAAGAGATCGTCAAGGCCCGCGTCATCGCCGCCCGTCAGGGCGAGATGGACACCATGACCGTTCAGATCGAAAGCCCCCGCAGCGACGACGTGGCCTATGCCAAATCGGTGGTCGAGGTGCTGAAACTGAAAGGTGCGATCGAGGTCGTTGCCCCCGGATCGCTGCCCAAGGACGGTTTGGTGATCGAGGATCAGCGCGTCTATGAATGACCGTGAAAATCAAATCTGCGGCAGTATGTGCCGCAGATTTGTTTCGTCGCCCACTGGTGTTTCTTAGCGTTTTGGTCAATTAAAGGCGGAACCTGCGCCTTACCCTGTCAAAACCGGAAACATGGCCGAAATCGAATTTTCAGAACACGGAACGCGCCGTCAGGGCGTGTTTGGCACCCGGCTGGTTGGCACGGTGGCCTGTCTGGTGGCAGCCGCGTGCCTGTTGCCGATGGTGGCTGTTGTTCTGGCGGCGGTGACGGGCGGGACGGACACGATCTCGCACCTGCTGGAAACGGTTCTGCCGCGCTATGCGCTGACGACGGTGATTCTGGTGGTTCTGGTGGCAGCGGGGACCTTTTCCATCGGGGTAGGCGCGGCGTGGCTGGTGACGATGTCCCGCTTTCCCGGCGTGCGTTTTCTGGAAATCGCTCTGGTCCTGCCTCTGGCCTTCCCGGCCTATGTTTTAGCTTATGCCTATACGTTCATTCTGGACCATCCCGGCATCGTTCAGACCACCCTGCGCGATGTGACCGGCTGGGGCCCGCGCGATTATTGGTTCCCCGAGATCCGCTCGACCGAGGGTGCGGCGGTGATGCTAATCCTCGTGCTTTACCCCTATGTCTATCTGTTGGCGCGGGCCGCGTTCCTGCAGCAAAGCGCGACGGCCTTTCTGGCCGCCCGCGCGCTGGGTAAAAGCCCTTGGCTGGCCTTCTGGCACGTGTCGCTGCCGATGGCGCGACCGGCCATTGCGGGCGGTGTCCTGTTGGCGATCATGGAAACCATCGCGGATTTCGGCACGGTCGCATATTTCGGCGTACAGACCTTTGCCACCGGTATCTACACCAGCTGGTTTTCGATCGGAGACCGCGCCGCCGCTGCGCAGCTTGCCCTGTGCCTGCTGGGCTTTGCGCTGGTCATGGCGATGGCTGAGCGGATACAGCGTGGCAAGGCGAAGTACTATCAGGCGGGTAAAAGCCACGCGTCCTTGCCCTCGGCGCAGTTGAAAGGCTGGCAATCCGTGGCGGCCTTTACGCTGTGCGCTGTACCGGTGTTTCTGGGCTTTTTGCTGCCGGTCTTCATCCTGATCCAGATGGGCCTGCAGTCGGAACAGAACCTGCTGTCGCGGCGCTATATCGGGTTCATCCAGAATTCACTAACGCTGGCAGGCACGGCGGCGGTCGTCACGGTGTTTGCGGCAATCTGCGTGGGGTTCTTTCAGCGCCTGCGGCCGGGCCGGAAATCGGCCACTGCGGGCTATCTGGCGCGCCTGGGCTATGCGGTACCGGGTGGTGTGATAGCGGTGGGGCTGATGGTGCCGTTTGCCAGCTTTGACAACGCGCTTGATGCGTGGATGCGGCAGACCTTCGATATCTCGACCGGGCTTCTGGTGACGGGGTCAATCTGGTTGCTGATCGCCGCCTATATGGTGCGCTTTCTGGCCGCCGCGCTCAGCGCTTATGAAGGCGGGCAGAGCACCGTTCACGCCAATATGGACGCGGCTGCACGATCCTTGGGCCAGACACCGCTGGGCACGCTGCGCCGGGTGCATCTGCCGATCCTGACACCATCGCTGCTGACGGCGCTGCTGATCGTATTTGTCGACGTGATGAAAGAGCTTCCCGCCACCCTGATCATGCGCCCGTTCAACTTTGATACGCTGGCGGTGCAGGCCTATCGGCTGGCCTCGGATGAGCGGCTCGAAGGGGCGGCTGTGCCCTCTCTGGTCATCCTTGCGGTGGGGCTGTTGCCGGTGATCCTGATCTGCCGTCAGGTCGGGCGGCGCTAGGTCACGATCGACCAAAAAACCACACCTTATCGTGCTCGGGCTTGATTCAAACGCATTTTCCGGCAAGGCTGAGGGTATGAACATGCAGCCTCCCAGCCGGTTTTCTGCTAACTCGGCACAGATGCCCGTCGCGTTCGACCGGCGCGAGATGTCCCATATCCTGTCCGTCTATGGCCGGATGGTCGCTGCCGGGGAAATGCGCGATTACGGTATTTCCAACCTGCGGGACATGGCGGTGTTCTCCATCTTTCGACGCACGGCCGAGCATCCGATCTACCGCGTCGAAAAACACCCCCGCCTGCGGCAAAGGCAGGGGATGTATTCGGTGGTCGGCATGGATGGCCGGATTCTGAAACGTGGCCACGACCTGCGCACCGTGCTGCGGGTGCTGGAGCGCAAGCTGATCCGCTCGGTCGACCTTGATTAGAGCCTTTTGTGGGATGTGACGGGCCCGTCGCCCTGATCCAGAATGCGCGCGATTGCCTGATCCATCGGCTCGAATGTCACATCCATGTGAAAGGCGTTGGCGTGCAGAAGCATATTGTCGTCATAAACCCACGCGACATGGCCTTTCCAGAACAGCAGATCGCCATGTTTCGGGTCCGTGTCTGCGGGCAGGGTCTGACCTAGTTCCCGCTCCTGATCGCCGCTGTCGCCGGGACAGGGGATTCCGCAAGCCAATAGCCCGGCCTGCACCAGACCCGAGCAATCCAGCCCAAACCGGCTGTTGCCGCCCCACAGATAGGGCGTGCCCAAAAACAGCTCGGCCACGGCGACCGGATCGGTCAGATGGGTGGCGTTCAGCTTGGCGTGGACAGCGGGGATGAAGCCCAGTTCGGTTTCCAGAAACCGGCCTTGCTCCGACAGGACCTGAACCTTGCTGCCGAAACTCAGCGAGACCTGGTCGGGGCTTTTCATATCCGGCTCTGCATAGGCATGGGTCGCTGGGGCGGTGATCCAGTGGGTGTCCTCGACCCAAGCGCCTAGTTGATCCGAGGCGACCCAACCGGTGTAGCCATCCTTGTCTGCGGTCACGTGACTCCAGCCACCTTGGGTTTCCGTTACGGTGACCGTGTCACCGAACAACAACTGCCGGTCCCGAGGGCCATCAGGGCGGCGCAGCAAGTTGACCACGGGGTTTATGATGCGTTGTTTGGTCATAAGCTCAGAATCTCGGGCAGGGCAGTCAGCAGGGCGCGCGGGCCTTGGCCGAGACCGCCCTTGCTGCGGCCCGGCGCTTTGCTGGCTTGCCAGGAATAGATGTCGAAATGCATGTAGCGGCTTTCGCCCACAAACCGGCGCAGGAACAGTGCGGCGGTGATTGATCCCGCAAACCCGCCCGAAGGCGCATTGTCCAGATCAGCGATACCGGGTTCGATCATCGCCTCATAGGGTTCGTGGAACGGCATCCGCCAGACCGGGTCGGCGGCCTGTTTTGCGGCCCGCGCCAGCGCATCGGCGGCATTGTCGTCATCGGTGTAGAAAGGTGCCAGATCGCTGCCAACGGCCACCCGCGCCGCGCCGGTCAGCGTGGCCATCGAGATCACCAGATCCGGATTGCCCTCATCCGCCAGCGTCAGCGCATCGGCCAGAACCAGCCGCCCCTCGGCATCAGTATTGTTGATTTCGACCGTCAGACCCTTGCGCGAGGTCAGGATATCACCCGGGCGGAACGCGCTACCGGAGACCGAGTTCTCAACCGCCGGGATCAGCACACGCAGCTGTAACGGCAGTTTCAGCGCCATGATCATCCGCGCCAGTCCCAGAACATTGGCAGATCCGCCCATGTCTTTCTTCATAAGCGCCATCGAGTTGCCGGGTTTCAGGTTCAGCCCCCCGGTGTCGAAACACACGCCTTTGCCGACCAGCGTCAGCTTGGGGCCGGAACTGCCCCAATTCATCTCGATCAGGCGCGGTTCCTGTGCCGCGGCGCGGCCAACGGCGTGGATCATCGGAAAGTTCTGTTCCAACAGGGCCTGCCCCGTGATCACGTCGCAGGAGGCACCGAATTCCTGCGCCAATGCCTCGGCGGCGGATTGCAGCTGGGCCGGACCCATATCTGCGGTGGGCGTATTGACCAGATCGCGGGTCAGGGCCTCGGCCTGTGCCAAAACCTCGATCCGAGCGGCGTCGATCCCTTCGGGGGCAATCAGACGGGCATTGGCCCCGGATTGCACGGCATAGCGATCAAACGCATAACCGGTCAGCAGCCAGCCCAGACATTCGGTGTCCAGCGCGTCTGCGGGCAGGCCCGACGCGATGTGATAGGTGCCTTTGGGCAGGGATTCGGCGGCGGCGGTCAGCGGAAACCGTTTGCGTGCGCGGCTTGCGGCCTTGCCATATCCGGCCAATGCGAAGTCCGGCGTACCATCGGAACCCGGGATCAGGGCGACTTGCCCAATTGCGCCGGTAAAGCCGTTGGCCTGCACCCAGTTCGACACGTGATCCGGCTGATTGGCCAGCCAATCGTCCAGATCGGGTTGCGCGATGACATGCAGCGGCAGCGAAGGGTCAGAGGGTGAAGCAAAGGACAGGGTCATGGAAATCTCGACTGGTTCGGTTTGCGCCCAGCCTATCCGCCCACAGCCCGTCCGCAAGCCCCGTCAGACGGAAAGATCCTGCTGATCCCAGATCACGGTCAGCGATTTCTCTCCGACCCGGATCAGCCGCGACAGGGTGGCGCCGGTGGCCACCGCATCGCCCGTATCCACGGTCTGCGCCACATCCCCTGCCACCCGCGCCAGCGCGACCATACCGATCTGATCCGCGATCGCCACCAGTGACCGCGCGCATTTACGCAGCCCCGCCCAGTCGCGCTGCCGCCAGAAGCGTTCGCAGTTTGACAGGCGTACGGCCAGTTCCTCGACCGTGCGGCACAGCACATCCAGCGCGTTCTTATCGCCCAGTTGCCGGTACAGACCGCTCAGTTGCTCCAGGTCCAGCCGGACGGTTTCCTTATGTTCAAGCGTGAGTATCTTATCCACCACATTCACCCCAATTCATTACGCCCCCACGGCATAATCCGACTTTGATGGCGAATTCCTTTGCAAAACCTTGCATCCGCACAGGATAATTGCTCGAATTTTCCGCGAATTCAGGGTAGAGCAGCCCACAGCAACTCGAAGATGGACAGAAGAATGGACTTAGCGAAACCTCTGCCGGGCTATTTGGTCAAACGGTACCACGGCTGGAAAGCCACCACTTATTCCGAAAATCAAGTCTGGTACCGCCGTCTGGCGACCGAAGGGCAGCGCCCGCGTGCGATGGTGATTTCCTGTTGCGACAGCCGTGTGCACGTGACGTCGATGTTCGGGGCGGATCAGGGCGATTTCTTCATCCATCGCAATATCGCCAATCTGGTGCCTCCTTTCGCGCCTGACGGGGATCACCACGGCACCAGTGCGGCGATCGAATATGCCGTGACCGCGTTGAAGGTGGCGCATCTGATCGTTCTGGGCCATTCGCAATGCGGTGGAGTTCAGGGCTGTATCGACATGTGCAAAGGCCAGGCCCCGCAGCTGGAGGCCAAAGATAGCTTTGTCGGGCGCTGGATGGATATTCTGAAGCCAAAATACGAGCTGGTGGCCGATATCGAAGACAGCGTCGATCAGGCGCGGCAGTTCGAACGGCAGGCGGTTGTCGCCTCGCTCGAGAACCTGATGACCTTCCCGTTTGTGTCCTCGGCGGTGCAGGACGGCTCGCTCAGCCTGCATGGGCTGTGGACTGATATCGGCGAGGGCGGGCTGCAATGCTATGATCCGCAGGAAAAGAAATTCGTGGTCGTCTGACCCGTCGGAATAGTCCGTGGATTTGACAGGCGCGGGATCAGGCCTCTGATTCCGCGCTATTTTTTTGACAAAATCTTCTTTTTCGAGCTCGGATCGGGGTCTCGTACCTGTTGCCCGGGCAGGCCGCAGTATCATCATCGACACCCCTCCAAGCGTCATCTTTTCCTACGTAAACTCGGTGCAGAAGGCCGAGAAAAACCCACTCTTGCCAGAGAGCAATCCCGCTCAACGGAAATCAATGGGGCCTGACCGAAAGTCAATCTGGCTGGAATAGGACCCAACAGGCAGCGCATTTCTGCAATATCCGGGAAGCTCAAGCTTGTAGACGGCCCATCTGCGCAACAGCACGTGGCGTTTCGAAACACATGTCCATTTTCCGGGAGCAACGATCAAAAGCCGGTCCGAGGTCCGAATAGGATAGTGGCGGTCCCCGAGATCGACAACCACCAGCCTTTTGCTTGCATCCGCGCCGGGCACTTGGACCACGTTGATCACGTCAACTTTGCGGTACTCGACCGCCAGAACCAACCCTTCGAGCAGAAGGACCAGAATCAGGAACAGCGCCACGATGGCCGAACCTTCAGCGACTCGAATCAAAGTCAGTTTGGCGCTTTCTTTTTTGGCCAAGAGTTTCAAATTGCCGAACACTATGAATTTCCACAACTAAGTCCGACCAGAAGGCCGGAGCAATCTGGCAAAACTATGGTGCAAAAATTATGGATGGCCGGGTGACGCAAATTCACACTATTAGGTCTGCGAGATACAACTGGCTGAAACAAAAAACCCCGCTGGCGGTGCAGCGGGGTTTCGCTTTGAGCGTCAGTGGAACTCAGCCCTTTTTCAATACCTCACGGCCCAGCAGTTCGGCGATTTGTACGGCGTTCAGGGCTGCACCTTTGCGCAGGTTGTCGGACACGCACCACAGGTTGATGCCGTTTTCAACCGTCGAGTCCTGACGGATACGGCTGATGAACGTGGCGAAATCGCCCGCGCATTCGACCGGCGAGACGTAGCCACCGGCCTCGCGCTTGTCGATCACCATGATGCCCGGTGCCTCGCGCAGGATGTCGCGGGCTTCGTCTTCGTCCAGGAATTCCTCGAATTCGATGTTCACGGCCTCGGAATGGCCAACGAAAACCGGTACGCGGACACAGGTGGCTGTGACCTTGATCGACGGATCGACGATCTTTTTGGTCTCGACAACCATCTTCCACTCTTCCTTGGTCGAGCCGTCTTCCATGAAGACGTCGATCTGCGGAATGACGTTGAAGGCGATCTGTTTCTGGAACTTCTTCGGTTCAACTTCGGTGGTGGGGTTGTAGATGGCTTTGGTCTGATCCCACAGCTCATCCATCCCCTCTTTACCGGCACCCGAAACCGACTGATAGGTCGACACGACAACGCGCTTGATGCGCGCACGGTCATGCAGCGGTTTCAGCGCGACAACCATCTGCGCGGTCGAGCAATTGGGGTTGGCGATGATGTTCTTGTTCTTATAGTCGTGGATCGCCTCGGGGTTACATTCCGGCACGATCAGCGGAATGTCCGGGTCATAGCGATAGAGCGACGAGTTATCGATCACCACGCAGCCAGCCGCAGCCGCCTTGGGGGCATAGGTCTTGGTCGCGTCCGAGCCGATGGCGAACAGGGCCATGTCCCAGCCGGTGAAGTCGAAAGTGTCGATGTCTTGGGTAGTCAGTGTCTTGTCGCCAAAGCTTACTTCGGTACCCAGCGAACGACGGCTTGCCAGTGCAGCAAGTTCATCGACCGGGAACTGGCGTTCCGCCAGGATGTTCAGCATTTCGCGGCCCACGTTACCCGTGGCGCCGGCGACAACGACGCGATAGCCCATTTCATGTCTCCAAAGTTAAGGACGCGCGTTCATAGCTGCGTTGCGGCAAAGAAAAAAGGGTTTTCGGGGTTTATTTGCCGCAATGACGCCGATTTTACGCTGCAAATGGCGTCAGGCGTCGTTCAGAAGCTTCTCGTAGAGCGCCACAAGGGTTCTGGCCTCGCCGTTGATGTCGAAATTCTGTTCGACATGCGCGCGGGCGGCGACGCCAGATTTCGTCAGGGAATCGCGGTTCGCGAGCATTTCGGCGGCAGCATCAGCCAGGGCGGGGATATCACCGGGTTCCACCACGCGACCCAACGACGGGTCGGTGACGATCTCGGAAAACGCGCCGACATCGGTGGCCACAACCGGCACGCTGCAGGCCATTGCCTCCAACGGAGTAAGCCCGAACCCCTCCCACCGTTGCGGGGCGATGAACAGGTCCAGTACCTGGTACCATTCAGCGATCTGATCGACGGTGACCTCGGGTTTGAACAGGATACGGTCGGACAGGCCCGCCTTGGCGACCTTGTCCTTCAGCTCGGCCAGAAAAGTGGTGTGTTTCTCGGTGGCGCGGCCCATGACGATGCCGTGCACGTCGTCAAAGCGGCCACACAGGTCTATCATCGCATCAACGAAGGCGTCGGTGCCTTTCTGGTGGCGAATGCGGCCATAGCAGCCCAGCAGCAGGCCATCGGGCAGGCCCAGTCGGGCACGCACCGCCGCTTTGTTTTCGGGCGGAGTGAAATCCTGCAGGTTGATGCCATGCATGATCACCTGCGCGTCCCGTTCCAGATACCCGGCGGTTTTGCGAGAGGTGGCGACCACCGCGTCCATCTTCTCAATCAGCCACTTGGTGTAACCGGTATGCGCCCGCTGCGAGGCGCTGGTGAACAGCAGTTTCAGCCTCAGCCGCAGGACGTTGCGCAGGAACAGGCCCAGCAGCATCTCGGTGTTGCGGCGGGCATGCCAGACGCGCAGGGTTTTGCGTGACAGAAACGGCAGGCGGCCCAGCGGGATATGCGGGATGTCTGCGGGCAGGCCCGGCCCCGTCGCGGCGATGTCGATCCATTGTACCTGCAGCGGCACCAGCCGGGCAATCGTTGCGGTCACGCCCGAAAGCCGGCGTTTCAGATTGGGGGCAATGACGCGCGGGTCGGACATGGGCTCTCCTGACGGTTCCAGCGTCAGTCGACGCTGTCGCGGCTGAATAGATAGATCACGCAACCAATGGCAAGCGTGACCGCGAAAAAGCCGAATATCGCTGTGTAGGGCGCGGTTGGGCTGATGTCCACCGTGGCCGCATGGATGCGCCCAGTGACGAATTGCGCAATGCCAACGCCGCCAATGCCAAAAAGGTTCAGCAACGTCATGCCACGCCCCACCAGATGCGGGGCTACAAAGGCGCGGCCATGGGCCATGATGACCGGAAAGCTGGCCCCCATGAAGCCGATCACCGCCATCAGCACCACAGACAGCCAGACTGCGCTGTCGATCCACAGGCACAGCAGAACCAGCGCCACTGTGCCCAGCGCGTTGCCGCTGAAGATCACCCATTTCCGCGTGCCCAGCATCCGGTCAAGCGGACCATAAGCAAAGGTTCCCGCAATCATCGCCGCCCCCATGATCAGGGTCGCGGTGCCGATCTGAGTGGTGCTGAGGGCGAAGATATCGCTCAGATACGGCCCGGCCCACAGCCCGCGAGTGGCCGCCGCTGGCGCATAGGCGACCAGCATCAGCGGCAGGATCGCCCAAAGCGCGGGTTCCTTCAGCAAGTCCAGCACAGATCCCCGGTGCTCGGTCCCAACCCGTTTCGGATCGTGCACGGTGATCCAGATGCCCAGCGCAATGGCACCCGAGAACAGCGCCAGCACCCACATCGTCGCGCGCCACCCCATCAGCTCGACCGCCAGCGCGGTGGGGTAGGAGGCCACGAGATTGCCCACCGAACCCACGCCCAGCATCACCGCGGCCAGCGTCGCAAACCGTGCGGGCGGGTATTCCCGCGCAAAAATGTAGTAAGACGCCATCAGCACCGGAGAGCACCCGACCCCGATCAACCCCATCGCGATGGCAATGTGAAACGGCGTGCTGGCCACGGCGAACAGTGTCGCACCACCCGCGCCGCCGACCAGCAACAGAACCGCTGCTGTCAGGCGCGGCCCGATCTGATCCAGTGCCCAGCCCACGGGCAACTGCATAGCCGCAAAGACCAGAAACCAAAGCCCCGAGGCAAAGGCCAGATCCTCGGGCGTGGCGCCGATATCGCGGCCCAGATCGACGCTCAGCACCGCCAGAAAGGCGCGAAAAAACTGGCTGAGCACATAGCCCAGGCACAAGACCACCAGACCTGCCTTCATGAACTGCCCCTTCCTCCCCCGGTTGTGCGGAAATGCTTGGCACGTCCCGGTGCGCCACACAAGCTTGTGTGCTATACTGTTTTCACCGGACAGCGTTCACATTCGGGCTATCTATTGCGATACCCATCACCCCGAGGTGCAGATGAAAGACGCACAGGCCGCCTTTTATGACAGCCTTCCCCGACAGCGGGACTTCACCAGCCTGGCGCAGCCAGCGCGGTTCACAGCCGTACCAAGCGATTGGGCGCTGGGCGTGGCCGATATTGCCGATTCTACCGGCGAGATTGCGCGGGGCCGCTACAAGACCGTCAATATGGTGGGCGCTGCGGTGATCTCGGCCATGATCAACGCGTTGAAAGGGCAGGAGTTTCCCTATGTCTTCGGCGGCGATGGCGCAGGCTTTGCCATCCCCGCAAGCGCCGTCGACACCGCCCGCACGGTTCTGGCCGAACTGCGGCGCTGGGCTGAGGAAGAGTTTGGGATCACATTGCGCGGTGCGTTGGTGCCGGTATCCGAAATCCGTCTGGCGGGCCGGGATTTGCGGGTGGCGCGTTATGCCCCCTCGGACGGGGTGGATTACGCCATGTTCTCGGGCGGGGGGCTGGTCTGGGCCGAAGCGCAGATGAAATCCGGCGCGTTCGAGGTGCCGCCCTCTGATCCGGGCGCGCTGCCTGATCTGACCGGCCTGTCCTGCCGTTGGTCCAACAGCAAGGCCCGCCACGGGCAGATCGTATCCTTGGTGATCCAGCCGACGCAAAAAGCAACCGAGAGCGATTTTGCCGATCTGGCGCGATCGGTTCTGACCGCTTCGGAACGGTTGGAGCGTGCAGGTCATCCGGTGCCGGAAAACGGTCCGCCGATCAGCTGGCCGCCGCCGGATGTCGAGCTGGACGCCCGTGTCTCGCGTGCAGGGCGCAACCTGCTTGGGCAGAGGATCAAGCTGTTGGGGCAAAACCTGCTGATTGCGCTGTTGTTCAAAACCGGCAAGCGGTTGGGCGAGTTCGATCCCGGTCACTACAAACACATGGTCAGCCGCAATGCTGATTTCCGCAAATTCGATGACGGGCTGAAGATGACGCTGGATTGCGACCCGGCCACGCTCAAGCAAATCAGGATCATGCTGGAACAGGCGCGCGAACAGGGCAAGGTCCGATATGGGTTGCATGCGCAGGACGAGGCGATGATGACCTGCTTTGTACCCTCGGCCATGCGGGACGACCATGTGCATTTCGTCGACGGGGCCTCGGGCGGTTACGCGCAAGCCGCCGCCGCGATGCAGGGTTAGGGCGTTATTTTGCCTTCCATTTTGCCGACAACGCCCGCGCAGATTGCGCCAGCAGCATCACATCGATCCCTACCGCCAGAAACTGGGCGCCCATGTCCAGATAGGCCTGATTGGCCTCGTCATTGGTGCCCAGTATGCCGGGCGCTTTACCCGCGGCTTTGATCCGGGTGATGGCATCGGCGATGGTGGCGCGCACCTCGGGGGCGGCGCTGTTGCCCTGAAACCCCATATCGGTAGACAGGTCCGCCGGGCCGATGAAGACGCCATCGACGCCTTCGACCTGCAGAATATCGTCCAGCGCGGCCATTCCGGCGCGGTTTTCGACCTGCACCAGCAGACAAATCTGTTCATCGGCGGTCTGAATGTAATCCGCGACTGATCCATAGCCTGTGGCCCGCGCTGCCCCGGCTCCGACCCCGCGCAGCCCTTCGGGCGGATAGCGGCAGGCCCTCACCAGCTCGCGTGCTTGCTCGGCGCTATTGACCATCGGCACAAGAATGGTTTGCGCGCCGATATCCAGCACCATCTTGATCAGCGCCGTATCGCCCACCGGCACCCGCACCACCGGATGCGAGGGGCTGGCGGCCAGAGCCATCAACTGATCCCGCAGCGAACGGATGTCATTCGGCGCGTGTTCCCCATCCACCACCAGCCAGTCGAACCCGGCGGTGCCCACGATCTCGGCCGCGACGGGCTCGGCAAAGCTGCTCCAGAAACCGATCAGGCGATCGCCGTTTGTTAGAGCCTGTTTGAACGTGTTTGTGGGCGCAGCCATTTGGGAACCTCTATGACAGGGAGCGGGCGATTTCGGTGATGACATCATAGGCCATGCGAACGTCATCCTCAGTGGTTTCGAACTGACCGGCCTGAAAGCGGATCACAAGATCGCCATCGACGCGGGTTTGGGTCAGATAGATGCGGCCATCATCATTGATCGCATTGACCAGGCGCAAGTTCAGATCGTCCAGATCGGTATGCTCTGCAGGCATGTAGCGGAAAGTCCACAGCGACCACATCGGCGGGGTGACGATCTGGAAGTCCGACTCGGCCGCCAACCGATCATGCAGGTCGGTGGACCAGTTCACATGGTTGCGCAGCCGTTTGCGTAGCCCCTCCAACCCATAGGCGCGCAGCACGAACCACAGTTTCAGCGCCCGGAACCGGCGGCCCAGAGGCACTGACCACTCGGAATAGTTGATGATCCCGTCCTTACCGTGGGTCTTGAGGTATTCCGGGCTGATCGCCAGCGTCTGCACCAGATCATCGGGGTTTTTCAGGAAATGCGCGCAGCAGTCGAATTGCACACCCAGCCATTTATGCGGGTTGAACACGATGCTGTCGGCCTGCGCGATCCCGGGCCAATAGTGACGGTATTCCGGACAGATCATCGCCGACCCGGCCCAGGCCGCGTCCACATGGGAATACAGTCCGTATTTCTGCGCGATCTTCAGGCATTCATCCACCGGATCGGTCGCCCCGGTGCCGGTCCCTCCGACACACAAAATGACGCCTGCGGGCTGCAAACCAAGGTCTAAATCTGCCTGAATCGCCGCTTCCAGCGCCGCGGGGTCCATGCCGCGCCAGTCGCCCTTGATCGGGATGCGCACCAGATTGTCCTGCCCGATCCCGGCCACCCAGATGGCGCGATCCACCGAGGTATGCACTTCGGCCGAGCAATAGACGCGCAGCGGTTTCTGCCCGAACAATCCCTGTCGATTGCCCTGCCAGTTCAACGCCTTTTCCCGCATGGTCAGCACCGCCGCCAGCGTCGCCGAGGAAGCAGAGTCCTGAATGACGCCGGCAAACCCTTCGGGCAGGTCCAGCGCCTGACGCAGCCAGTCCATCATCCGCGTCTCCATCTCGGTCGCGGCGGGCGAGGTCTGCCACAACATGCATTGCGGCGCTATGGCACTGGTCAGAAACTCGGCCAGAACCGACGGGGGCGACGTGTTCGCATTGAAATAGGCAAAGAACCGGGGGTGCTGCCAATGGGTGATACCGGGCATCACGATATCTTCGAAATCGCGAAAGATATCCTCCATCGCTTGTGCCTGTTCCGGCGGATGGGCGGGCAAGGCGTCCAGAATCTCGCCCGGTTCGGTCCGGGCACGCACCGGTTTGTCACCCACGGTCAGGTGGTAATCCTGCGCCCATTCGGATATTTTCTTACCCCAGTCAGTGAACTCGTCCCACTTCATGCCAAACCTCGGATACCTGTCAGACCCGGATTTGCCCCGGGCTGAATTTCTGCATTGTGCCAGTCATGGCTATTCAGCGCCAAAGGTCAATATTAATTGCTATGTTTACTAAATTTGAGTTGCATTGGCCGAAAGTGCGCCAATACGCAAGACTCTAACAAGGGCAACAGGTAACATTACAACGAGGAATAGTTTGGCCCGTTGCAGTATCGCGTGAATTCGGTGAAAATTCCTTATGACCAATGAAGTACCATTGACGTCACGTTCATTGCCCATTGCATTACTTCGGGCCAGAGAACGGGTCATGGGGCCCATTCGCAAGATGCTGACAGATGTCGGTGTAACCGAACAGCAATGGCGCGTGCTTCGCGTCCTGGATGAGGAAGGCCCGCAAGAGCCGACCCATATTGCGGACCGGGCGTGCCTGTTGTTGCCAAGCCTCACCCGCATTCTGCAAAAGCTCGAGGCCAAGGGGCTGATCCGCAGGGAAATTCACCCGGACGACAAGCGCAGGCAGATCGTCGATATCTCAGCCAAGGGAAAGCAGATTATCCGCGACAACATTCAGGTGACGGTCCATCTGGCCGAAGATCTGCGCACCAAGCTGGGCCCGGACCGGCACGAGGCGCTGCTGGACCTGTTGAATGAACTGCGTGATCTGGAAACGTGACCTCCCACAATCGAACCCCGCCGGAGGTAGGCATTTTCTCCGGCGGGGCGGCCAGACGTGTACTGGATTATGAGCCTGGCCCTAGGCCGGTTGCGCCGGATAGGTCCCGGCGGTCCGGCCTGCGCTTCAGAAAACGCGCCGGTCCGAAATAAACCGGCTCTCTGACGCAAAGACTTTGGGGGTAAAGTCTAAGGCCGTAGTTCTCTGAAGTATTCGCATCCGTTAACGCCGCGTGGTTCGCGGCTTTATAGGATGTCTTCACGTCCAGACGGGTGCATTTTGCCCGCCGTACCTGTGAGCGGTGGCCAGAGCGCGCCGTACCCCGAGTAACCGGCGTCGTCGCTCTGCCACCTTCCAATTTAGAACTGTTCCGGTGTTTTCCAAGACAGGGCACCCGGATTGTGAACGGGATTTGCTCAGGTTTTTGTGTTCTGCAGTGCCGGGCACGCGTAAAACCGGGCGTCTTGTCCCCTCGGATTGCGGCGCTAAGATGCGGGCTGGCTGAAACAAAAGGGGGCCGCGATGCCAGACACTGTGTTTTCTTTACCCGAGCCGATTGCGATTCCGGTTCAACGTCAGCAAGCGGCTTACCCTGTGGGGCGGATCTTCTGTGTCGGCCGCAACTATGCAGCGCATGCAGCCGAGATGGGGCACGAGGTCGATCGTGAGGCGCCGTTCTATTTCACCAAATCCGCCCCAAATGCGGTGCTGACCGGTGCAACCGTGCCGTACCCGCCGGGCACCGATAATTTTCATCATGAAATGGAGCTGGCCGTGGCCATCGGCAAACCCGTCTTTCGCGCCACCAGCGAACAGGCCTGGGATGCGGTTTACGCCTATGGCTGTGCGCTGGACATGACCCGCCGCGACCTGCAAATCCGCGAGCGCAACAAGCAGCGCCCCTGGGATTTGGGCAAGGATCTGGAGGCCGGAGCGGTGTTTGCGCCGCTGACCCCAGCGGCGGATTGGTCGCCGACGGATGACACCCGCATTCATCTGAGCGTGAATGGCGAGGTCCGTCAGGACGCAACGCTGAATGAGCTGATCTGGAAGATCGACGAGATCATCAGCCATCTGTCCGGCTATTACCATCTGCGGCCCGGAGACCTGATTCTGACCGGCACGCCCGCCGGTGTCGGTCCGGTGCAGGCCGGGGATGTGATCGAGGGCGGCATTGATGGGTTGCAGCCGATCCGACTGACGCTGACGGACGCAGAATAGACCCTATTTAGGGTCTTTCAACCAGTCTTTCGCAAACACCACATCGTCCAGCCCGGCAAAACGACGGACGCGGTCCAGTTCCGATTGCAGGCGCCGGGTGCGGGCCTCCGACCAGCGCACGGATCGTTCCGGCCACAGCGCGCTGACTTGCAGGACGCCCCGATCGCGCTGGGCTTTCATGTCGATGCGGCCAATCATCCGGTCACCCTCCAACAGAGGGAAGACGTAATACCCGTAGGTCCGCTTTGCGGCAGGGACGAAAACCTCGATCCGGTAGTGGAACCCGAACAGCCGCTCGGCGCGGTTGCGGTCGCGCAACATGGGATCAAACGGACTGAGCACCCGGATGCGCCCCGGCGGTGCGGGCAGGTCAGCCGCCGCAAGGCCGGGCCGGACCAGCAGTTTCCGCACCTGTCCGTTGGCACATGTGACTTCGATTTCTTCCAATACCCCCTGTGTTAGACCCTGTTCGCACCAGTTTTTCGCCTCGGCCACGCTGACCGTGTCCCAGAAGGCCGCCAGCTCTCCGGGCGTGGAAAAGCCCAACCGGTCCAGTGCAGCGTTGCACAGCCAGTCCACGGTTGCCTCGGCATCGCAGGTCATGTTGCCCGGGCACAGATGTGTTTCGATCACCCGCTCGGTCAGGTCATAGCGTTTCTGAAACCCGTTGCGTCCTATCACCGTCAGGGCCCCTGACCGCCACAGAAACTCCAGCGCGGTTTTGGAGGGATGCCAGTCCCACCAACCGCCGGACCCTTTCTTTTCGTCCTTGCCCACATCCGAGGATGATACCGGCCCGTGGTCGCGGATATGCTGCAGAACGGTGGCGAATTGCTGTTCGAACCCGCCCCGACGCCAGTTCTTCCAGCGGGAATTCAATAGCGCCTCGTCGCGTTGAAACCGCAGGTGCCAATGGGGATAGAACTCCATCGGAATGACGGCTGCGTCATGGGTCCAGTGCTCGAACAGCGCCCTGTCGCGCTCATAGAGGCGTTTGAGGTTCTTCCCGCGGTAGGACGGCCGCCGCGAAAACAGGATCATGTCATGGGCACGGGCCACGGTGTTGATGCTGTCCAGCTGCACAAAACCCAGCCGGTGGATCAGGTCCAGCAGATCAGCGCCCTTGGCCCCGCCCGAAGGCTGTTCGGCCAGCGCATGGCGGTCCATGAACAGGGCACGAGCCGCCTTGTTGTCCAGCCGTTGCAGCGCCACAGCGTCAGCGCCGTTTCAGCGTATCACCATAGCTGATCTTGGGGGTCAGGGTCACGCGGGTGTCGATCTCGGCCTCAGGCTCGGCCAGTTGTGCGGCGATGATCTCAGCCGCCTTGCGCCCGATCTCCAATCGGCAGGCATCCATCGTGGCTAATTTACGGGGCAGCCCTTGCAACAGCTCGACATTGTTGAACCCGGCCAGACCGATCTGCCCCGGCACATCAATTCCCTGTTCCAGCAGATACAGCAGCCCGCCGGCGCCGATCATGTCATTGGAATAATACAGGAAATCCAACTCGGGTGAGCGTTCCAGCATGGCCTGCGTCATCTCGCGGCCTTTGGCCAGGGCCGAGCCTCCGGAGTAGAACTCGCGATCCTCGATCTCGACACCGTTCTTGCCCAGGACTTCGGTGAAGCCTTCAAACCGCTTCCGCGCACGGTGGTCCAGCGGCATCTTGGTGCCCATGAAGCCGATATGCTGATATCCGGCCTTCAGGATCGCCTCGGCCATTTCACGCCCGGCGCGACGGTGCGAGATGCCGACCATCGCGTCCACGGGCTTGCCATCGGTATCCATGATCTCAACCACCGGAATTCCGGCCGAATCCAGCATGGCCCGCGCGGCCTCGGTATGTTCCAGCCCGGCGATGATCACACCCGAAGGCCGCCACGAGAGCATCTCGTACAGCACTTTTTCTTCTTTCTCGGGCAGATAATCGGTGACGCCGACCACGGGCTGCAACTCGGTATCTTCCAGCACCTGATTGATACCGGTCAGAACCTCGGGGAATACCATGTTTGACAGCGAGGGGATGATCACCGCGACCAGATTGACCCGGCTTGAGGCCAGCGCGCCTGCGATCTTGTTGGGCACATATCCCAGCTCTTTCGCAGCAGCCAGAACGCGGGTGCGGGTGGCGTCTGACACGTCGCCCCGGTTTCTCAGAACCCGGCTGACCGTCATCTCGGATACTCCCGACGCTTCCGAGACATCACGAAGGGTAAGCGGGCGTTTTGTTTCTGTTGTCACGGAGAGCACCTGCGCAGTTGTTTTGCCCGATGGTAGCGTGAACAGGATGCGTTTTACAACTGTTGTGCAAAACTCATGACAACCGAAAAAAACCGCGCTACAGAGGGCCTTGCGCGGCCCCGTGGCTCAACTGGATAGAGCAGCCCCCTCCTAAGGGGCAGGTTGCAGGTTCGAATCCTGCCGGGGTCGCCAGTTTCAGGCAGTTTCGGTCTGTGGTCGAACGGTGCTCCAGACGCAATCGTGGTCTGATAACGGGGTGCCCGAGGCGGAAATCGAGGTCAGAATTCCGCTTTCTACAGGTGCGAATCCTCGGCCAGCCAGCCAGTCCAGTTTCATTTTGCGGTCCGGGTGCGGGGTGATCAGGCTTGGCCGCGTCGTCAGCCCCGGCGGGGTGAAGGCCCAGGAATAGCCATGGCCCTCGGCCAGATCGAACAGGGTTTCCCGCCGCCAGTCGAAATCGGGCGGAAGGTGGTTGCCGGTGTTCAGGTCTCCGCCGATGAGGACCGGCAAACCGGGGGCAAAGGCATCAATCTTTTGCAGCAACAGGTCGAACTGAGCATGCCGGTGCGCCGTGTCCGCGTTGCTTTCCAAATGGGTCGAGACCACGCAGATGGGGCCGCTGGCAGTTGGGATCACGGCGGCGATGGCCATGCGGCCGCCGACGCGGGGTTGCTCGGGGTCAGCCGCACCAGCCTCGGGCGCGAACCAGTGACCGTGGTCGTCCAGACGGATCAACGCGGTGCGTTCAAATGGCACCGAGGACAGGATTGCGTTGCCGTGCCAGCCGTGTTCGTTGAAATCATCACTGCAGAAGGACCGTTCGGTCGGGCCGCCCAGATCAAGTTCGTGAAACTCCACCCCGAAGGCGTAGACCATGCCCAGGGCACGCGCCATCTCTTCGGTTGTGTGGCGCTGAGACGTGCGGGCCATACCATGATCGACCTCGGACAGCAGTACGACGTCCGGGGCGATCGGTTTCAGATGGGCGGCGGTGTCTTCGGGGAACAGGCAGCGTTCCACATTCCAGGCCGCGACGGTGAATTGCGCAGGCAGTTGGGCAGCCGTGGCCTCACCCCCCACTTGCAGCGCGTTCATGGCGGGCAGGCCGGACAACAGGCCCCGGTGCGCCTCGGACGTGCGTGGTGCGGCCAGAATTTCCTGACGCTGATCCGGAGTTACAGCGGGAAGAACTTTCAAAATTTCTGTAATCAAAGGACTTTTCCCGTTTCCACATCGAACAGCCGCAGGGCGTCCGGTTTGAGGGTGACGCGGGTTTCGCCGGTCTGGACGTCATGATCCTTGCCGACCATCACCGTAAAGGGCTGATCCGCAATCGCGCCGTGCAGCAGGCGGTGGGCGCCCAGTTCTTCCAGAATGTCGACGCGGAAGGTGACGGAACCCTGATCGTCGAGCTCGACATCTTCGGGACGTATGCCCATCGTGACGGGACCGGCATAGGCGCCGGGGGCAGGCATCAGCCCGTCATACCCGTTGATCCGGACCTGCTGATCGGCCACCTCGGCCCCGATCAGGTTCATCGGTGGTGCGCCCATGAAGGATGCGACAAAGGTCGAGGCCGGGTTGTGGTAGATCTCGGTCGGGGTGCCGATCTGTTCGATCTGGCCTGCGTTCAGAACGATGATGCGATCCGCCATCGTCATCGCCTCGACCTGATCATGGGTCACGTAGACGGCGGTGGTACCAAGGCGGCGTTGCAGGGCCTTGATCTCGATCCGCATCTGGTTGCGCAGTTTTGCGTCAAGGTTCGAAAGCGGCTCATCAAACAGGAACAACGCCGGATCGCGGACCACCGCGCGGCCCATTGCAACCCGCTGACGCTGGCCACCGGACAGCTGCGCCGGTTTGCGGTCCAGATACTCGGTCAAGTTCAGCATCTTGGCGGCGTCTTCCACCTTGGCGGCAATCTCGGACGCCGGGGTACCGCGGTTCTTCAGCCCGTAGCCGATATTCTTGCGCACCGTCATGTGCGGGTACAAAGCGTAGTTTTGGAACACCATCGCGATGTCCCGATCCGCCGGATCCACATTGTTGACCACCCGGTCGCCGATTTTCAGCGTACCTTCGGTGATATCCTCCAACCCCGCGATCATCCGCAACAGGGTGGATTTACCGCAGCCCGACGGGCCGACCAGAACGACGAACTCGCCATCCTGAATGGTGAAGCTGGTGCTTTCAACCGCCTTAAAGCCGTTGGGATAGACCTTGCGGATGCCCTCTAAAGAAACCTGAGCCATGCGCGTATTCCTTATTTATCGGATTCTGTGAGGCCCTTGACGAACCAGTTCTGGAAAAAGATGACGATGGCCACGGGTGGGATCATCGCCACGATGGCCAGCGCCAAGGCCTGCCCGTGTTCGGGGATCTGACTGTCGGTATAGGACAGCACGATCTGCTTGATGCCCCGGACCAACGTAAAGAAACTTTCGTCGGTGGTGATCAGGGTCGGCCACAGATACTGGTTCCAGCCAAAGACGAACATGATGATGAAGATCGCCGCGATCATCGTCCGGCTAAGCGGGACGAGGATGTCGATGAAGAACTTCCACGGGCCGGCGCCGTCGATGCGGGCGGCCTCGGCCAGTTCCTCAGGTACGGACATGAAGAATTGGCGGAAGAAGAAGGTCCCCGTTGCCGAAGCGATCAGTGGCACGATCAGGCCGGTATAGGTGTTGGTAAGGCCCAGCTTCTGGATCGCCTCGTAGGACGGCAGGATGCGCACCTCAAGCGGCAGCAGCAGGGTGGTGAAGATCATCCAGAAGGCCAGCGTGGCAAAACGCAGGCGGAAATAGACAATCGCATAGGCGGCCATCATCGAAATAATGATCTTGCCCACCGCAAAGCCGATGCCCAGAATGAACGAGTTCATCAGCATCAGCGTGCCATCGACGGTCTGGGTAAAGCCGCCCTTTTCAAGCATGGCGGCGTGGAAGTTTTTGCCCAGATCGTCGCCGATCGTCAGTTGCAGCCCTTCGCGGTGAATCGTCACCGCATCATGGCTGGCCGTGGTCAGCGCCAGCAGCGGCGGCAGGATCATCAGCAGCGAACCGAGGATCAAGACGACGTGATCTCCGACCGTTTCCCAGCGAATACGGCGCGGGCGGCGGGTTTCGGCGGGTGTTACAAGCGTTGTGTCAGCCATGATGTGCCCCCTCAGGTATAGTGGATCCGGCGTTCAACCAGCCGGAACTGAAAGACGGTCAGGATCAGAACCAGAACCATCAGGATAACGGACTGTGCTGACGATCCGCCCAGGTCGTTGCCGCGGAACCCGTCCAGATAGACCTTGTAGACCAGCGTCATCGGGTTGTTGCCGGGCTCACCCTTCATCAGCGCGTCGATGATGCCGAAAGTGTCGAACAGCGCGTAGGTGATGTTGATGATCAGCAGAAAGAACGCGGTCGGCGCCAGCAGCGGGAAGGTGACCTGCCAGAACCGCCCGGTGGCCGAGCGGTTGTCGATCATAGCCGCCTCGCGCACGGAACGCGGGATGGATTGCAGGCCCGACAGGAAAAAGATGAAATTGACCGGGATTTGCTTCCAGACCGACACGATGATCATCGCGGTCGCGGTGGCGTTGTAATCGACGCCCAATTTGAAATCCCAGCCGAACATCTGGAAAAACTTGGTCATCGGGCCGGTGCTTTGGTCAAAGAACAGGATGCCAAGGAAGCCCGCGACCGGCGGCGCAATGGCATAGACCCACATCAGCAAAGTCCGATAGGTCTTGGCTCCACGCAGCACCTTGTCGGCCTTCACCGCCAGCAGCAGCGCGATGGCCAGCGAGAAAAAGGTGACGAGGATGGAAAAGACAACCGTGAACCACGCGATGCGCTTGTACTGATCGTTGCCCATCAACGAGGTGTAATTGTCCGCCCCGACAAAGGTTGAGCCGAACCCGAACGGGTCCTGCAGAAAGAAGGATGATTGCAGCGCCCAGCCCGCAGGCCAGTAGAAGAAGATGCCGATAATCATCAATTGTGGCAGCAGCAGCGCCACAGGTAGCCAGATATTGTCGAAGCCCGCGCGTTTCATGACCCGTCCGTAAGAATGAGAAGGGATGGCCGCGCCGTGATGACGCGACCATCCTGGGGGTGATCCCGGGGTTTAACCCTGGGTCTTGGCGAAGCGGGCCAGCAGTTCGTTGGCTTCTGCTTCGATGTTTTCAAAGGCGGTATTCACGTCGGTTTCACCGGTCAGGATACGGCCATATTCGCGGTTCATGATGTCGCGGATCTGGACGTAGAAGCCCATGCGGTAACCCTTGGTGTTCTCACCGGCCTTGGCCTGCAGCTGATTCACGCCCACGGCCGCTGCGGGGAAGCGGTCATAGTGGCCGTCGGTCTTGGCGAGCTCATAGGCGGCCTCGGTGATCGGCACGTAACCGGTTTCCTGGTGCCAGAAATACTGGGTTTCAGGCGAAGTGAGGAAGCGGAAGAACTCGGCGGTTGCCTTGTTTTCCTCGTCCGACTTGCCCGACATGGCGAACAGGGCGGCGCCACCGATGAAGGTCTGCGTCGGCTCGGGGGTCACGGCTTCCCAATAGGGCAGTTCCACTGCGCTGAACTCAAACGGCAGGTCTTTTTGCAGCAGGCCGCCGAACGAACCCGACGAGCCCAGCCACATGGCAACCTTGCCTTCTTCGAACGGCTTGGCGTTGTCGCCCCAGCCGGTGCCGTACCATTCGAACAGACCGTTGTCTTTCCACTCGGTGACGGCGGTGAAGTGCGCCTTGATGGCGTCGTTGTTGACCAGGATCTGGGTGTCGGTGCCGTCATAGCCGTTGTTGTTGGTCGCAAACGGCAGGTCGTGACGCGACATGAAGTTCTCGGTGAAAATCCAGGGCAGGTGCGACTGGCTGAGCGCGATATAGCCTGCGTCTTTCAGCGCCGGAGCGGTGGTCGACTGGAACTCTTCCCAGGTTTTCGGCGGGGTGACGCCTGCAGCTTCCAGTGCGTCGACGTTGTAATACAGGATTGGCGTCGACGAGTTGAACGGCATCCCGATCATCTTGCCGTCGCTGTCGGCGTAGAAATAGCGAACGCCGGCGATGTAGTCGTTGATGTCGAAGTTGACACCGTTGTCGGCCAGCAGGTCTTGGACCGGAACAGTCGCACCCTTTGCCGCGATCACGGTGGCGGCACCGGCGTCAAACACCTGCATGACGTTTGGCTGCTCGCCCGCGCGGAAGGCGGCGATACCGGCGGTCAGCGTTTCTTCGTAGCTGCCCTTGTAGATCGGAGTGATCTTGTATTCGTCCTGCGACGCGTTGAACTTCTCGGCAATCTTGTTGACGGTTTCGCCCAACTGCCCGCCATGGGCGTGCCACCACGTGATTTCGGTTTCTGCAAAGGCCGCGGTCGCGGTGAACGCGAGGGCTGCGGCAGTTGCGCAGAACTTCAGGTTGGTCATTTCGATCCTCCGGTTCGATACCGGCCCCTTGCAGCAAAGAGACCGGTGGCAATGGTTGCCAGGTTGTTGCGCAGGCTCTCCTGCAGCGTTGTTCAAACGTGCAGTCCTCCGACCTGCTTTGCGAGCCGTGTCTGGATTCTGCACACGTGCTCACATAATGTTAACGTATGACAGTTCGATGAAAGATTTCTAGCAATATTGACAAATTTATCAAAAAAAGAGGACTGAATTGGTGTGACAGACGACAGCAGCAAACCTGCCGAAAGGCCTCGCCGCGTGACGGCGCAAGCCGTTGCCGATGCGGCCGGAGTGTCGCGTTCCGCGGTTTCACGCGCTTTTACGCCTGGCGCTTATCTTGATGCAAACAAAAGAAAAAAGATCCAGAAGATGGCCGCGCGCATGGGCTATCAGCCCAACGCTCTGGCGGCGGGGCTAAAGGGTGGTCGGTCGCATCTGGTGGCGGTTTTTGTCGGCAACATGCGCAACACCTATGATTCCGAATTCGTGAACCGTCTGGTGGGTCAGCTGAACGCTTTGAACAAGTGGCCGATTCTCATTGATGGCGGTGATGACCACGCCGAAGCGGCCATTGATCAGGTGATGCGGTACCCGCTGGATGCCCTGATTCTGCGCGGCGGCAGTATGCCTGGCGCATTGGTCGAACAGTGCAGCAAATTCGGAGTACCGATGATTTCATCCGGCCGGATCGTGGATGCGCCGGGGGTGGATAACGTGTGCTGCCGGAATGCCGAGGGTATGCAGATCGCCACGCAGGCGCTTATTGATCGGGGGCGCAGGCGCTTCGGCTTCATTGCCGGAGCAGAGTGTTTTGCCTCATCCGCCGATCGCCGGGCGGGTTTGATGGAGGCTCTGGATCAGGCCGGGCTGCCGCTTGTTGCCGAAGAGGCGGGCGAGTTTACCGTCGAGGCCGGCTATGAGGCGTCGATGAACCTGTTGCAGGGCAATGGTCTGGATGCGCTGGTCTGTGCCAATGATGCCAGTGCTATCGGAGCGCTGACCGCGGCGCGCGAGCTGGGTCTGGATGTGCCGGGGGCCCTGTCGATTGTGGGCTTTGATGATATCGAAATGGCCGGATGGCCGATTTTCAACCTCAGCACCGTGAGCAACCCCATCGACGCGGCGGTCGAGCACGTGATCCACTTGCTGGAACGCCGGTTGTCCGAGCCTGCCAGAACCAGTGAAACCCTTTTGATCGATCCCCAATTCGTGCCGCGCGGGACGCACTGAACGCCCGCGTTGCACGTGTCAGGGCCGCAGTTTCTCGGCGCCGCGTACTTCGATCCCGACCGGTTCGGGAAAGCGGGCGCGGGTGCGGTTGGCAAACGCCACGAGTGACAGCATCACCGGCACCTCGACCAGAACGCCCACCACAGTGGCCAGGGCCGCGCCCGAGTTCAGGCCGAACAGGCTGATGGCGACAGCGACGGCCAGCTCAAAGAAGTTCGACGTACCGATCATGGCGCAGGGTGCAGCGATGCGGTGCGGCACTTTCAACGCATAGGCTGCGCCGTAGGCCAGAGCGAAGATGCCGTAGCTCTGAATCAGGATTGGCACCGCGATCAGGACAATCACCAGCGGTTTGGCCAGAATGGTCTGACCCTGCAGGCCAAACAGGATAACCACCGTTGTGATCAGGCCCAGCACCGACCACGGTTTCACTCGGGCGGAAAAGGCGTCGATGGCGTCTTGTGAGCCCAGCTTGCGGCGTGTGATCAGCCCCGCGATCAGCGGCAGCACCACGTAAAGAACCGTCGCCAACACCAGCGTTTGCCACGGAACCGAGATATCGGTGACGCCTAGCAAAAACGCCACGATCGGGGCAAATGCCACGACCATGATCAGATCGTTTACCGAGACCTGCACCAGTGTATAGGTCGGATCGCCTTTGGTCAGTTGCGACCACACGAATACCATCGCGGTGCACGGCGCTGCGCCCAGCAGGATCAGGCCGGCCGTGTATTGCGCGGCGTCCTCGGGCTGAATCCACGGCGCAAAGACATAGTCGAAGAACAAAACCGCCAGCAGTGCCATGGTGAAGGGCTTGATCAGCCAGTTGACCACCAGCGTCACGATCAACCCTTTGGGCTGGCGCGCCACGCCCGCAACGGCGCCAAAATCGACGCCCACCATCATCGGATAGACCATGGCCCAGATCAGCACGGCCACCACCAGATTGACGCTGGCCACCTCAGCCGAGGCGATCAGCTCGACCAGCCCCGGCGCGGCCAGACCAATCAGAATACCCGCAATAATGGCAAGGGTGACCCAGACGGTCAGATAGCGTTCGAAAATGCTCATGAGTAAGCCTCAGTAGTTTGATCGGTCAGCTTGCCTGACGTCAGTGCCGCAAGTGCCACCATCACGGCGGCGGTGCCCAGAACCAGAGGCAGCCCACCGATCTGATAGGTCAGGCCCGACAACACGGTGCCCACCAGGCGACCCGTTGCGTTGGCCATGTAGTAGAACCCCACATCCATCGTCACCCTTTCGGACTTGGTGAAGGCCAGGATCAGGTAGGAATGCAGCGACGAATTGACCGCAAAGATCGCCCCGAACACCAGCAGGCCCAGAACCAGCGTGACGGTCAGCCATGTCTGCGGCCCCGAGGATACCAATACCGCAACCGTCAGTGCCGCCGGAACGCAGAACAGGGCGGTGGCCCAACTGCGGGCGGCATGGATCAGGTCGCCTTCGCTGCGCTCGGACGCGCGCAGGATCTTGGGTGCGCTGGCCTGAACGGCACCGTAGAGGATGACCCAGACGGCCATGAAGGTGCCGATCATGAAGAACGCCGCGCGGTTGCCCTCCTCGGTGCCGTCGGACAGCACCGCATAGAAATAGATCGGGATGCCCACCACAAACCACACGTCGCGCGCGCCGAACAGGAATACTCGCGCCGCCGACAGCCAGTTCACGTTTGAGGATTTCGAGAAAACCTCGGAGAATTTTGCGCCCTTGCGCCCTTTGGGCAGGCCGGGTGGCATGAACAGGATGACGGCAACCAGAATAACCGCGAGCACAATCGCCATGGCCAGCGTGGCCCACACAAAGCCCAGAGTTGCCAGCAAAGCGGCCCCCAGCAGGAAGCCCAAGCCTTTGACGGCATTCTTCGAGCCAGTCAGAACAGCAACCCAGCGGAACAGCCCGCCGCCCTCGGTCGGCGCCAGCAGTTTCACCGCGGATTTTGAGGACATCTTGGCCAAATCCTTGGCCACGCCGCTGGCCCCCTGCACGATCATCACAAAGGCAACTTTGGCCGGAATCGCCCAGTTAGGGTCTAGTTGCGTGAGAACAAGAAGTGCCCCCACCTGCAACGCCAGCCCTGCATACAGCGTCGAGGTCAGCCCGAACCGCGCCGCGATCCAGCCCGCCGCAAGGTTGGTCCCCATCCCGGCGATTTCATAAAGAACAAACAGATACGCCAACTGGACCGGCGAGAACCCCATCGTATGAAAGTGCAGCAGCACCAGCATCCGCAGGGCCCCGTCGGTCAGCATAAAGGCCCAATAGGCCGCCGTGACCGCAATATAGGCCGACAGTCCTTCGGGCCGGGATGTCACAGCGAGGCTCCAACCTTCAGCGCGACATCGACCAGACGATGGGCATAACCCATCTCGTTGTCGTACCACGCATAGATTTTCACCTGCGTCCCGTTCACCACCATGGTCGAGGGCGCATCGACGATCGAAGACCGTTCGTCATTGGTGTAATCGGTCGAGACCAGCGGGCGCGTTTCATAGCCCAGAATGCCTTTCAACTCGCCCTCGGCTGCGGCTTTGAAGAAAGCGTTGACCTCTTCAGCAGTGGTTTCGCGTTCCACCTCGAACACGCAGTCGGTCAGCGAGGCATTCAGCAGCGGTACGCGGACTGCGTGGCCGTTCAGACGGCCTTTCAATTCGGGATAGATCAGCGTGATCGCCGTGGCCGAGCCGGTGGTGGTCGGGATCAGCGAGTTCAGTGCCGAACGCGCGCGGCGCAGGTCCTTGGCGGGACGGTCCACGATGGTTTGCGTGTTGGTCACGTCATGGATCGTGGTCATCGAGCCGTGGCGGATGCCAAGGTTCTCATGGATCACCTTGACCACCGGGGCCAGACAGTTGGTGGTGCAGGACGCCGCCGTCACGATGTGATGCGTGGCCGGATCATAGGTGCCTTCGTTGACGCCCATGACGATATTGGCGGTGGGGCCGTCCTTGACCGGAGCCGAGACAACAACCTTTTTCACGCCAGCTGCGAAATAGGGGGCCAGCTTGGCCTCGGTCTTGAAGACACCGGTGCAGTCGATCACCACGTCCACACCATCCAGAGGCAGATCGTTCAGATTCTTGGTGCCGATAAAGGGTAGGCGGGTGCCGTTTATGGTGACGTTTTCCGCGTCGTGGGAAAACTCCGCGTCCCAACGACCATGTACCGTGTCGAATTCCAGCAGATGCGCGTGCATCTCTGGATCGCCTGCCCCATCGTTGATCCAGGCGATCTTGGCGCCCTTTTCCAGCAACGGCTTCAGGGCCAGTTTTCCCATCCGGCCCAGGCCGTTTACAGCGTAAGTCGTCATTTCGTGTCCTCAAGTGACGTCCTGCCGATGTCATCGACAGCAGTTTGCAAGGCGATCCGGTCAAGGCTTTCAACCGGCAGCGAGGTAAACGCCTCGATCCGACGCTTCAGCGCGCCATAGGCGTTCTGGAAAGCCAGGCTTTTCTCGGCATCGGTGCCGGTGGCCTTGACCGGATCCACCATACCCCAATGGCCGCTGATCGGCTGGCCTTCCCAGGCCGGGCATTCCTCGTTGGCGGCCTGGTTGCAGACGGTAAAGACAAAATCCATCTCGGGCGCGCCAACTGCGGCGAACTCGGACATGTGCTTGGAGCGCAGGACCGAAGTATCATGCCCTTTGTCCTTCAACACCTGCACGGCGAAAGGGTTAAGCGCCGATGTCGGCTGGGTTCCGGCAGAATAGACGTTGAACCGGTCGTTACCCAGTTCGCGCAGCAGCGACTCGGCAAAGATCGAGCGGGCAGAGTTGCCCACGCACAGAAACAGTACATTGAACTTGCGGTCCGTCATGGTGTCATTTCCTTGGCTGAAAGGCATGCAGATATCAGGGCGGCCACGGCAACAATCGAGGACCAGAAAATCCAGCATGTGCTGCACGTTCTTCATATCGACCGAATAGAGCAGAGACGTTCCCGACCGTTCCTGCGTCACCAACCCCGAGCGTTGCAGCGCATTCAGATAGTTCGACAGGGTGCTGGCCTTGATATCCAGCTCCGCCGCCAGCTCACCGGCGGGCACAGTGTCAGGAAAGCGTCGCATCAACATGCGAAACACCGAGATGCGCTGCGGGTGGCCGAGGATGGCGAGTTGGTCGGTAATCTGTTCTGTCATATTTCATGAAATATAGAAATTACGACTGCGCAGCAATCCGTGAATCGCGTCGTTACAAAAAATTCACAGTCAAACACGCGGGTGCGATGCTTCGGGACAGAAGATCAGGTGCGTGGGAGTGCGACTCCGAGATACGTCACGGAACCGATAGGCGAAATCACAAACATCGAGGCTTGCGCGCGCAACCCCGACCGTTTAAACGGTCCTTCGCTTGCCTCAATAGCTCAGCTGGTAGAGCAGGTCCTTCGTAAGGACAAGGTCGGGGGTTCGAGTCCCTCTTGAGGCACCACGTTTCCACGTAAGTTGCTGATAGCGTTTTGCTTTCTGGTTTTGTCTATCTGTATCCCCTGATTCATCCCCCGTTTTTTCGGTGATGCTGAGTCGATTTCTGGCGCAACTCAATACAGCTATCAACGCTCGTCTGCGTGCCAGAAATGGTAGCCCTTAATCTTTTGGGCTTTAAACTCTGCGTGCATTTCGTCCGACATTAGGAGTGGCAATTTCAAGTACCTTTCTTCCCGCCAAAAATGGTGCCCCTTCGTGACCTCCTTGTGCAAAACAAAGTTTTGTGTCGATGGAGGGCACAACTCCATTCGGTCAGTCGATTTAATTCCTGAATATTGCCAAGCCATCTCAACGCTCGATTCCTGGTCGTTGACTGTATCAAGCCGCTTAGAAACATTCACAAAAAATAGTCCGCCTCAGGTTTTGAACTATCCTTGTAAAAGGCTTCGATAGGCAGGATTTGATGAACACCAGGATCGTACGTTTCAAGGATTTGACGGACTCTGTCTGTGATGACACGAACACCGTTCCTAGCAGAGAAAATATCTGGGAGGTTCGCCCTCTGTTTTTTGAACAGCGCTTTTTCCGGTGCCTCACCAGCCTCAAGGCGGCGTTTACCGTTTGGAAAGACATCCAGAACATCCTTCTGAATTCCTCCCGCGTCATACCTTTCTTGCCAACGGGGTAAGTCGAAACCCTTTAGATAACGACCCGTTGCAGGGTAGTAACAGACATATGCCATTTTGGATCTCTTACAGTGTATTTCGTTAACTCGTCATGCGACGAAAACAAACTCTGCATTCATCTACTCAGCCCGGCACCCATTAGAAACCAGCGAAAAACCCCGATCCTATCCGTCATTGCGGAAAGCAGGGGTGTCACGATTCGTTACTCCCACCACACACAACGCGGCCACCATTGCCGTTATTTCCCGTTAAAAACCGGTGACTGTATCACCGCTTTCAGTGAAACAACCGGCAGGATACACACGCGCCAATGTCTGCTTGGCGGGCAAAGCAGACCTTCGACAATTGAGCCTGTGCCGGTATTGAAAATGCGAACGTTATTCTGCCGCATAAGGATTCGGTTTGACGAAGGTCTTTGGTGATTTCGATTTAGGTAATTTTTGGTCGGGCGGTGAATACGAGCGGGAAAAATTCATTGGTGCGCCGTTGAGTCCTGAACTCGTTGCGTCTGTAGAGCGTGATCTGGGATACGAACTCCCCGCGAGCTACATCGAACTTATGGGGTTTCAGAATGGCGGAACACCCAACTACACTTGCCATGAAACAACCGAAGAAACATCTTGGGCACATGATCATGTCGCAATAACGGGAATTTCTGCGATTGATCGGAAACCAATTTACTCTCTATGTGGAGAGTTGGGCAGCCAATTCATGATGAAGGAATGGGGCTACCCACCGATAGGCATCTATTTTGCCGACTGCCCCTCGGGTGGCCATGACATGCTTTGTCTCAACTACAGAACTCTTGGAGAAAGTGGCGAACCAACAGTTGTCCACGTTGACCAAGAACTAGATTACAAGATCACGTTTGTCGCAACCAATTTTGAAACTTTCATACGCGGCCTAAGGCACGAAGATACGTTTCCGTTCGATGACTGAAGTGCCCGCCAATCCGGTAACTTTGGGCTCACAGCAGACAATCGAGAGTCAACAATAAGGAGGATCTTGGCATTTTTGTCGGCGGAGCTGTTATGCTGTGATGGGGGCGGTTTGGGAAAGCACGTAGCTTAGCAACAAGGAGGAGCGATATGGAACATCAATTGATGATAGGCGATACGTTTCCGCACCCAACCCACTCTCGCCACCAGAGATGCCATGTCCGGGGTTTTGTGGACGGTTTACTTGTGGTGAGGTGGTGGCGCCTGTCCCGGCAGTATTGGCAGTACGAAGTCTTCGACCCGGACGACCTCCAATTGATCAGCACAAAAGAAAGCTAACCGCTGAAATGGCCGATTCAGCCATTTTTAGAAAAACAGAGCGCATAAAAAGGAGGCGACGACTGCTATGCGGATAAAGCGGACAAACGGGTTTCTATTCGAATGACTCTTGGTCTGGCCGCTTCAATCAACCTCACTAAATTACCTCGTAACGTTGCCGGTCCTAAACCACTTTCAGTACAGCTCTTTTTCCATCAAAAGCCACTTATTGGTATTCGTTTCCCATCCCTTCCGAACCACAGGTTCAGTTGCAGTTTTGGTGTAGCCGTGTCTCTCGTAAAAATTTCTCGCAGAATGATTGCTGTCTATGTCTACCAAGCTGATTCCCGATTTTCCGGCGTCCCTTCCCAGCTCTTCGGCGATATTCCTGAGGCTGGAACAAAACCCGCGACCTGAGTGCTCTGGATAGGTCGCGATTGGGGAGTTTAGATATTCACGTCCAGGAAGAAGTATGACGAATACTCAAGCAGCCATCGTCACCGAAGAAGTGAAGTTCGTGACCGGCACTCAAGCAATCAAGTCGGCCCGCTGGCCCTTCGGGCGCAACAAATTTTGCGGGATGGTCAAGGTGAATCTCATCACGCCCCACTTCGCCTATGAAGGTGCTCGCCCGGTGTATTCCGTTGAGGAAATCGACACCCTTTTTCGGCCTGCTAGTGTGTGAACCAGGCTTGGAGCCCTCAAATTGGCAGCTCTATATCACTGGCTAACCCAAACCTTGTCAGGGATTTCAAATCTTGACGGTTGAGAGGTGAAGATATCTTGCCACTTCACCCCCTTGCGGCAATTGACTTTTGAACCGGTAACCAAGTTGATATCGGCAGGGGCGGCCACGGCACCTAGTAGGCCGAAATTTGACCTTTTCCTCTCGGCAATAACTTTCGGTTCATTCACAAGCCAAGTTGCACCGGTGAGGTTTGCCCTGACCACTGTGCTTCCTGAAATGAGTTTGGATTTACGCAAGAATTCCTTATCCGGAACGTTGCCCAGGTATCCTACACAGGCGTATGCCTTATCCTTCACCCTTATTACTTTGTGAAACGCGACAACCTGATGCCAGTTTTTTCCCAGTTGTTTAACCTGAGCACCATGTACCGTGACTTGGAATGTCGTATCGATAACCACATAAACGTTCGCCGCAGCGCTGCTATTTGCAAAAGCGTAAAGTAACAAACCTGCCAGCCCGGCCTTAGTAACGCTAAATCTCGTTTTGTTTTTCATTCCGCAAACCAATTTTCGAGAAACATAAGGCATTCAAATAATTTTAGGATCCCGACTTCAATGGTCGCAGTGTAACCCAAGTCACTGACCTCCTTAACGGAACTGCGTAATCTGAGTGCAGTTGCCGAGTTGGCGCATACGGTGTTTTTGAGAGCGCTGTTTTTTCACTATCCTCCCTGTGGACTGGGCGCGCCGGAAACTAGCGCGCCCTTTTTATGACGTGTTTAGTCCATCAAGTAAGTAGCGTGCGCGGTGATGCAGTGCGGCTACATGTCAAGCATCAAGCGCCAGAACGAAAGCCGCGCGCAGTTCATGATACCTTGGTCTGGGCAAATACATGCCACCAGCGCAGCAAGTTTCCGCAACGTAAACATGCTTCGACTATGCATCTCTCAAAGTTTGTTCTACTCCGAGGAAACCATTTTGATGGGGGTCAAAATGAAGCTGAACGCATTGGAAATTTTCTGCATCTTACTTGCCAGCGCAGTGGCAGTCGCCGGGTTTGTCGCGGCTGCAAACGCTGTGATGTCTGCCATCTGAATACTTCGAACGTAAAGACCCTGATGGCGTTCTGGCTTCCCGCGTGACGCCTTCGGCACGGGATACTGCTCGCGGCACGGTGCGCGCATCAACGCCTGTGGAATTGTAGGTGTCGGACGCGAAGCCCTTATTGCCTCGCCCCTCAAAACTCCGACAATTTGTCGTGGTTTCCCTGTTTTTTTTCTGCGGTATCAAGACGCATCTTGCGGCATCAGGGCGAAGGAGCCGTGTAAGCACGTTGTTTTTATAGGGATAATTTTATGGTCCTGACGCATCAAGAGGCATGGAGGGGGTCCTGTTCATTGCCCTCTTGAGGCACGACGTTTTCCAAGTGCTCAGGTCGTTGACGCTCAGGCGCGTTTTTCGCCGATGGTTGTCACACCCAGAACCGACAGCACCTTGGCCTCGATCTGTTCGGCATTCATACCCGCGACGGCGTACATGTCCGCCGGGCTGGCCTGATCGATGAAGGTATCCGGCAGCACCATCGAGCGGTACTTCAATCCGTGATCGAATACGCCCTCGTCCGCCAGCAGTTGCGCCACATGGCTGCCGAACCCGCCAACCGCGCCTTCTTCGATGGTGATCAGGGCCTCGTGGTTTGTGGCGAGGTCCAGAATCAGATCACGATCCAGCGGTTTGGCAAAACGGGCATCGGCGATGGTGGGGGTTATTCCCCGGGCCGAGAGCGCTTCGGCGGCTTTCTGAACCTCGGCAAGACGGGTGCCAAAAGACAACAGCGCCACACGTGCGCCTTTCTGGATCATGCGGCCTTTGCCGATTTCCAGCACCTCACCGCGTTCGGGCAGGTCGACGCCAACGCCTTCGCCACGCGGATAGCGGAAGGCGATGGGGCCGTCGTCATGGGCAGCAGCGGTGGCGACCATATGCACCAGTTCGGCCTCATCCGCGGCGGCCATCACGACCATGCCGGGCAGGTTGGCCAGATAGGCGATGTCAAACGACCCCGCATGGGTGGCGCCGTCGGCGCCCACAAGGCCCGCGCGGTCGATGGCAAAGCGTACCGGCAGACGCTGAATGGCGACGTCATGCACGACCTGATCGTAGCCGCGTTGCAGGAAGGTGGAATACATCGCGCAGAACGGCTTCATTCCACCGGCCGCCAGTGCTGCGGCAAAGGTCACGCCGTGCTGTTCGGCAATCGCCACGTCGAAACAACGCGAGGGGTAGCGTTCCGCAAACAGGCTCAGCCCGGTGCCATCCGGCATCGCAGCCGTCACGGCCACGATCTTGTCATCACGCCCGGCCTCTTCCACCAGCGTTTTACCAAAGACCGAGGTATAGGACGGCGCGTTGGATGGGGCCTTGTGCTGCTTGCCAGTCACCACATCGAACTTGGCCGTCGCATGACCTTTGTCTCGGGCCTGTTCGGCAGGGGCATATCCCTTGCCCTTTTTGGTCAGCACATGGATCAGGATCGGGCCGGTTGCTCGTGTCTTGACCGTCCGCAGAACCGGAAGCAGCTGGTCCATGTCGTGCCCGTCGAGGGGGCCGATATAAGAAAAGCCCAGCTCTTCGAACAGCGTGCCACCCACGGCCATGCCTTTCAGCATTTCCTTGGCGCGTTTCGCACCCTCGCGGAATGGCTCGGGAAGCAGCGAAACCGCGCCTTTGGCGGCGGCTTTCAGATCGTGGAACGGGGCCTCGGTATAGATCCGCGACAGATAGCTGGACAGCGCACCGACGGGTGGTGCGATGCTCATTTCATTGTCATTCAGGATGACGATCAGGCGTTTTCGCAGGTGACCCGCATTGTTCATCGCCTCGAAGGCCATGCCTGCCGACATCGAGCCATCGCCGATCACCGCAATCGCATCGCCCAGCCCCTCGGGTGTCACACCACCCAGATCGCGGGCGACGGCGAAACCCAGCGCGGCACTGATCGAGGTGGAACTATGCGCCGCGCCGAAGGGGTCATAAGGGCTCTCGCTGCGCTTGGTGAAGCCGCTCAGCCCGTCTTTCATACGCAGGGTACGGATACGGTCGCGGCGTTCGGTCAGGATTTTATGTGGATAGCACTGGTGTCCCACGTCCCAGATGATCTTGTCGCGGGGTGTGTCAAAGACGGCGTGCAGCGCAGTTGTCAGTTCGACCACACCCAGACCTGCCCCCAGATGCCCGCCGGTGACGGACACGGCCGAGATCGTCTCGGCCCGCAATTCCTGCGCCACCTGATGCAGTTGCGCGTCCGAGAACTGCTTGAGATCCGCAGGGCGGCTCACAAGATCCAGCAGGGGCGTGTTCGGGCGGTCAGACATTTGGCGCGTTCCTGGCTTAGCTGTCCCGGGCAATAACGAAGCGGGCGGCGTCCTTCAAGGTTTCAGCCGTAGCACCGTACCCATCCAATGCGGCGCAGGCCTCGTCGACCAGCTCCGTCGCACGGGCCTTGGCCGCATTCAGACCCAACAGGGATACAAACGTGGCCTTGCCGGCCTCGGCATCTTTTTGCAGGCGTTTGCCGGCCTTTTCGGCATCACCTTCCACATCAAGGATGTCATCCGCGATCTGAAAAGCAAGGCCAAGGGCTTGGGCATATTGGCGCAAGGGTTCCGGATCGGCCAGCGCCAGCCGAGCCCCCGCACAGGCCGCCCATTCGATCAGGGCACCGGTCTTGCCCGCTTGAAGGCGCGTAATTTCGTCCAATGTCAGCGGCGCAGCCGCCGATTCCGCCGCAATATCCAACGCCTGACCCAGCACCATGCCTTGCGCCCCGCTGGCTTTTGCCAGCGTCAGGGCCAGCTCCGCGCGGACCTCGGCGGTGCCGACCTCGGGCCGGGTACACAGTTCAAAAGCCAACGTTTGCAGCGCATCGCCCACCAGAACGGCGGTACCTTCGTCCCATTTTACATGAACGGTCGGGCGCCCGCGCCGCAGGTCGTCGTCGTCCATGCAGGGCAGATCGTCATGCACCAGCGAATAGGCGTGCAGCGCTTCGATCCCAACGGCAGGCCAGATCGCGCGCCCTTCGTCCACGCCATGCAGGCGTGCGCTTTCCAGCACCAGAAACCCGCGCAACCGCTTGCCGCCCTCGGTGGCATAGGCCATCGCCCGGGTTACATCCAGATCGTCCAGCGCACCCAGAACCAGATCGAACTGATCCTGAATCCGCGCCGCATCCTGCGCTAGCTTTTCGCGAAACATTTACTGACCTTCGACAGGCGTCGTCCCGGTCGGCTGACCATTGGCGTCCAGCGTGATTGCGGCCACTTTTTCCTCGGCCCGCTTCAGCTCATCTTCGCAGCGCTTTTTCAACGCCGCCCCGCGCTCGTACAGCGCGATGGACTGGTCCAGCGCCACGTCGCCGCGCTCCAGCTGGCCGACAACGGCCTCAAGCTCCTTCATCGCCTGTTCGAATGTCATCTGATCAACGGGAGTATCGGTCATCGGGCTGCCTTCATCAATTCTTCCACATGGGCGCGGGTGGCCTCGGCCAGTGCGTTCAGATCATACCCGCCTTCCAAAGTCGAGACGATACGTCCTTCGCACAGCTCGTCGGCAAGTTTGCATAGCTCTGCCGTGACCCAGGCGAAATCGCCAGTGGACCAGTTCAGATTGGCCAGCGGATCGTCCTGATGCGCGTCAAACCCGGCTGAGATGATGATCAGTTCCGGCTTGAAAGCGCGCAGGCGCGGGAAGGCTTGCGTTTCATAAGCCCTGCGCATCTCTGCCCCACCTGTCCCGGGGGCCAGAGGGATGTTGAGAATGGTATCATAGGCGCCGGTCTCGTCCGGTCGCCCCGATCCGGGCCATAGCGGCATCTGTTGGCTGGTGATCACCAGCGCGCGCTTTTCATCCCACAGCAGATCCTGCGTGCCATTGCCGTGATGCACATCGAAATCCACCACCGCAACCCGGTTCAACCCGTGATGATCCAGCGCGTGCTTGGCTGCCAGCGCCGCGTTGCCGAACAGGCAGAAGCCCATCGCTGTGTCTGTTTCCGCATGATGACCCGGCGGCCGGATCGCACAGAAGGCGTTCGGGGCTTCTCCGCCCAATACCATATCCACAGCGCGCACCACGGCCCCGGCGGCGCGATAGGCCGCATCGACCGAGCCCGGAGACATGAACGTATCCCCGTCGATCTGGGCAAACCCCTCGTCCGGGCGCGCGCTGCGAATGTCCCGGATGTAGCTTTCCGGATGTATCCGCAACAGATCGTCATCCGCCGCCAACGGTGCCGTTACCCGGTTCAAATCCAGCGATTCCAGTGCGTGCAGAATATGTTCCAGCCGCGCCACCCGTTCCGGATGCCCGTCCGGTGTCACATGCCCAAGGCAATCCGCGTGAGTCAAAAGGGCGGTTTTCATCAGAATCCCCTGTTCATCTGGCCAAAATATCCTTGCCGAAGACATAAAATCGCCGCGCAGCGGCCAATTCAATCCGGCGCCAGCATATAACCGGCGCCGCGCACCGTCTGCAGGTACCGAGGCTGCTTTGGGTCCTGTTCGATTTTGCGACGCAGGCGGGTGATCTGCACGTCCACCGCGCGCTCCTGCGCCTGACCCTTGTCGCGGCCCAGATCCTCAACCAGTTTGGCCCGGCTGATCGGTTCACCCGGCTGGGACGAGAAGATCTTCATCAACTGGCTCTCGGTTGCCGTCAAACGCACAGGCTCTTCGCCCTGCCACATCTCGCCGCGTTCCACGTCATAACGGATCGGCCCAAGGTTCAGAATCTTGGTCGCGGTATCCAGCGCCGGGGTTTCCGGCATCCGCCGCAAGATCGCATTGATCCGAAGCAGCAGCTCTTTCGGTTCAAACGGTTTGGCAAGATAGTCGTCCGCACCCGCTTCAAGCCCGGCGATGCGGTGCTCGGTCTCTCCGCGTGCGGTCAACAGCAGGATCGGAGTGGTATGGGTTTCGCGCAGCGTTCTGGTCAGGCTCACACCATCCTCGCCGGGCATCATCACATCCATCACGATCATGTCGAAATCCAGCCCGGACAACACACGCCGTGCGTGTGCCGCATCACGGGCCGCCGTGACCAGAAAACCGCTCCGCATCAGAAACTTCTTGAGCAGATCACGAATGCGCTCATCGTCGTCAACGATCAGCAGATGGGCGTCCATTTCGCTCATGAGGTGGTATCCCGCAGATTCGTATAGGCATGACGCATATCAGCATCCATCATCGCTTCAAGCACTTTACGAAATCCTGACACGGCCTCGGGGCCTGCGTCCTTATACGCCGCGCGCATCCGCACGCGCTGGGCCTCGGACAGTTTGGCCTCAAGCGCCTTGCCTTTTTCGGTCAGAAACAGATGTCGTTCCCGTTTGTCCACCGTGCCGACGCGGCTTTCGACCAGGCCATCCTCGATCAGCGTCCGCAACACCCGGTTCAGAGACTGTTTCGTCACCCCGAGAATGGCCAGCAGGTTGTTCACCGTCGTCCCCGGCGCGCGGTTGATGAAATGGATCGCCCGGTGATGCGCCCGGCCATAGGCCATCTGCGCCAGAATGCGATCAGGGTCGGCGGTAAAGCCGCGATAAGCGAAAAACATCGCCTCGATCCCTTGCCGAAGCTGTTCGTCGGTCAAAAACAACAGGCTTTCACCGCCAAAGACTTGGGCGGGACGCGTATCCGACATAGTATGCCTCATTCGTTACTCGTGCCGAGTTTATGTCAGCGTTGTTGACATTCCAAGAGTGGACAGGTATCGAATCGCAGTTTCTGCGCAACTTTATGTCCGCATCGGACTTAATTGGCGCAACAATCGGAAAATTCAACCCAAGGCTGGAGGTTTCGCATGGCGGGGTATGATGATCGTGATGGCACCATCTGGTTGGATGGCAAACTTGTGCCCTGGCGCGAGGCCAATGTGCACATCCTGACCCATGCGATGCACTATGCGTCCTCGGTCTTTGAAGGAGAGCGCGCCTATAACGGCAAGATCTTTAAAAGCCGCGAACATTCCGAACGTCTGATTGCCTCGGCCGAGGCGCTGGACATGCCGATGCCCTATTCGGTGGACGAGATCGAGGCCGCCAAGGAAGAGGCGCTGAAGGCCAGCGGCCTGCAGGACGCTTATGTCCGTGCGCTGGTCTGGCGCGGCTCGGGCGAGGATATGGGCGTGGCGTCAGCCAAAAACCCGGTGCGCATGGCCGTGGCCGTCTGGCCTTGGGGTGCCTATTACGGCGACGCCAAGATGCAGGGCGCCAAGCTGGACATCGCGGAATGGAAACGCCCAAGCCCGGAAACCATCCCGGTCCACGCCAAGGCGGCGGGCCTTTACATGATCTGCACCATTTCCAAGCACAAGGCCGAGGCCAAGGGCTGCTCGGACGCGCTGTTTATGGACTGGCGCGGCTACGTGGCCGAAGCGACCGGCGCCAACGTGTTTTTCGTCAAGGATGGTGAGGTGCACACGCCGCTGGCAGATTGCTTCCTGAACGGCATTACCCGCCAGACCGTAATCCAGATGCTGAAAGACAAGGGCATTACCGTCCACGAACGCCGCATCAAGCCTGAGGAAATGGCCGATTTCGAACAGTGCTGGCTGACTGGCACCGCCGCCGAGGTTACTCCGGTCGGGCAGATCGGTGAATATACCTTCGAGGTCGGAGACCTGACCCGCGAGATCGCTGCCGAGTATGAGGCGCTGGTCCGCGCCTGATCCGAGCGACACATGATTTATGGAACCCCCGCCATTGGCGGGGGTTTTTCTTTGCCTGCCGTTCAAGACTTTGTGCAGATCGTCCCGTTGGCTGGACGAACGCGCAACCGGGTGTAGGTTAACCCCATGTTGGACCTGCTCAGCGATATCCTCACCCGCCTGTCCCTGCGTGGGACATTCTACTTTCGAACCTCTTTCACGCCGCCGTTTGGTATTCAGGTGCCCGCCTATCAGAACGTCGCCCGGTTTCATTTCGTGCAGCGGGGTGAGCTGAAGGTTTCAGTCTCTAACACAGGCGAAACGCTGCGTCTGAAGCAGGGCGACCTGATCCTGATTCCGCATGGCTCGGCCCATGCGTTGCTGTGCAACGAGGTCAAACCGATGGACGCGCTGCCGCTTGAGCAGGTGCTGGAGGATGCCGGATACCAAGGCGATGGCGTGTTGATTTATGGGGGCGAGGATAAAAGCCGCGACACGCAGCTGATCTGCGGCCATTTCTCGTTCACCGGTCCACCGGGGCGACAGGGCACCGGGCACATGCTGATTGACCGGCTGCCGCCCTATATCCTGATCGAAAACTACGGCGAAGAGGCCGGGGCCTGGATCGAAGCCACTCTACGCATGATCGGGTCCGAGGTCAGCGGCGCCCGGATCGGCGGCGATCTGATCGCGTTGAAACTGTCCGAGGTGTTGTTTGCGCAAGCCATTCGTGCCCATCTGGAGCATCAAAGCCCAAGCGAATCCGCGTTGGCCGGGTTCGCCGATCCCCGCATCTCACGCGCACTGACCGCGTTCCATCAGGCCCCCGCGCAGGAGTGGAGCGTTGAAACGCTGGCGCGCGAGGCCGGTATGTCACGCACCGCCTTCGCACAGCTCTTTGCTGAGAAGATGGGAACTACACCAATGCAATACCTGACCGACTGGCGGATGCAGATCGCCTGTCACGGATTGACCGAGGCGCGCTGGAACGTGGCGGATGCGGCGGCCGAGGTCGGCTATGCCTCCGAGGCTGCGTTTTCCCGGGTATTCAAAAAGCAGATCGGCCTGTCCCCGGCGGCCTATCGGTCGATGCACTGATCCGACTTCTTTCTGTACGATCTGCACAGTTTCACGAACGATCCGGAGTTAAACGTCCGAATGCCCTTTCCTAGTTTGAGGTCATGCCAAGCAAGGAAAGGATAATTCAATGTCTGTTCGTTTCGTTACCCGTACCGTCCACGCCTATCTGGACTACCCGGTCGCCTTTGCACTGATGGGGCTGCCCTTTGTTCTGGGGCTGGGGCAATCCAATCCGATGGCCCTGTGGCTGTCTGTTGCAACTGGTGTTGCGGCCTTTGTGCTGACCGTGCTGACCGATCACCACCTCGGCATCTGGCGGGTGCTGCCCTACAAGTTCCATCTGGCCGTTGATCTGCTGGTCGGTGTCGTGTTTCTGGCCGCGCCCAGCCTTTTTGGGTTCTCGGGGCTGGATGCGATATACTACTGGCTGAACGGCGCGGCGGTGGTCGCCGTCATCTCGCTCAGCACGCCGGAACAGGGTGTGATCGCCTGAGCAAGTAAATCACAGGTGTCACAACATCATCGTGATACTTTCAAGAATCTGAGCCGCTTGTTTTACAAACAGGCGGCTCACTGCCGCTCACCAATCGTGTGGCCCACAAGGGTCGCCAGACAGGAGAGCTCCCATGACCCGAATCCTTCGCCCGAACCGCCGCGCCTTTCTGGCTGGCAGCACTGCCTTTGCCGCGTCGCTGTCCATGCCCGCGATCAGCCGCGCCGCGTCCCGTCCGGTGTTCTCGCATGGTGTGCAGTCGGGCGATGTGGACATGAGCTCGGGCATGATCTGGACCCGCACGGACCGCCCCGCACGGGTGATGATGGAGGTCTCGACCACCGAGAGCTTCGCCGACGCCCGCAAGCTGACCCTGATGGATGCGATCCCGAACAGCGATTTCGCGGTGAAACGGCTGGTCGAGGGGCTGCCCTCGGACCAGGATATCTTCTACCGGTTTGTGGCTGCTGATCTGAGCGACATCAATGTCGTATCAGAGCCTATTATTGGCCAATTCCGCACTGCACCGTCCGAGCGTCGCAACATTCGCTTTGCGTGGTCGGGTGATACGGCAGGGCAGGGCTGGGGTATCGACGACGAAGGGATGCGCACTTATGCGACCATGACGCAGCACCGACCGGATTTCTTCATCCATTCCGGCGACACGGTTTATGCCGATGGTCCGATGCAGGATGAGGTCGAGAAAGACGGTCAGCTGATCTGGAAAAACACCACGCTAATCGACGAGAAACGCAAGGTGGCCGAAACGCTGGACGAATTCCGCGCACAGTGGAAATACAACATGATGGACGCGCATGTGCGCGCGATGAACGCCGTCTGCCCGACCTTCTTCCAGTGGGACGACCACGAGGTGGTCAACAACTGGTCGGATGCCAAGGACCTGATCTCGGACGACCGCTATACCGAGAAATCGGTGCATGTTCTGCAATCCCGCGCGGGCCGTGCCTTTCACGAGATGACACCGCTGCGGATCACGCCGGCCGAGCCGGGGCGTGTGTATCGCAAGATCTCTTATGGTCCGATGCTGGACGTTTTCTTTCTGGATCTGCGTACCTATCGCGGGCCGAACGGCGCGTCGATGGAGGATGAAATCACCGACAAGTCGCGCATTCTGGGCGCTGAGCAACTGGCCTGGCTGAAACGCGAACTGGCCGCTTCGGAGGCGACATGGAAGGTGATCGCCTCGGATATGCCGATCGGTCTGATCGTTTGGGACAACTGGAAGGAACAGGCCGGGGCGGAGGCGATTTCGAACGGAGACAGCGGCCCCGCCAAAGGGCGTGAGTTGGAAATCGCCGATCTGCTGCGCTTCATCAAGACCGAAGGGGTAGCCAACACGGTCTGGTTCACGGCGGATGTGCACTATACGGCTGCGCACTATTATGACCCTAACAAGGCGCAATTCCAGGATTTTGAGCCGTTCTGGGAATTCGTGTCCGGCCCGCTGCACGCCGGAACCTTTGGTCCGAACGTGCTGGACGGCACTTTTGGACCAGAGGTGAAATTTGTCAAAGCGCCGACCAAGGAGCAGGGCGCCAACCTGCCCCCCAGCGCAGGCCTGCAGTTCTTTGGCCTGGTCGATATCGACGGGGCGACTCAGCAAATGACCGTGCGCCTGATGGATCGCGCCGATACCGAATTGTGGTCGGTCACACTGGACCCGCAGCCGCAGGGGATCTGATCGCCTGCCAGATCGCGCCCCGAAGAATATTGGGGCGCGATTTTGCCCTTGAAAATTCCGACTAAAATAGTCAGATAACGCATAACGCCAGATGCAAGGGCATCCGGCACAGGGTTTCGAGGCGGTTTGCGGGCTTAGCGCATGAAACGGTGAGAGCTTGCCGCCGCCTCGGAAACGACTGATCGGGGTAAGACATGGGCGATCCGCTGGACGAAATCATGGCACGGCACGAGGCAGCCACAGCTTGCGGCTGTTGCTGTGACGATGACTTTTGCGCCTATGTCGACAAGACACCCAAAGCAGAACGCGACTTGCCTGAAACCTTGCCGGCCAGCGCCGCAAGTCGTCGTGGCTCGGTCCGGTTTCTCAATGAGAATCCGATGGGGTAACAGCCCCGGGGTGGGGCTGTACAAGCTCTAAACCTTAAAAATCCACGCCGCGCTGGGCTTTGATACCAGCTTGGAACGGGTGCTTTTCTTCGGTCATTTCGGTAACCAGATCGGCATAGTCACGCAGCGCTTGCGGCGCATCGCGGCCGGTCAGGAACACGCTGGTCTTGTCGGACCGTTCGTTCAAACCGTCGATCACCTGATCCACCGACAGGTATTCATAGCGCAGGGCGATGTTGATCTCGTCCAGTACCACCAGATCATAGTCACCGCTGGCCATCAGGGCGCGAGCCTTGTCAAAGGCGGCGTTGGCGGCGGCGATGTCACGCTCCTTGTCCTGTGTGTCCCAGGTGAAGCCTTCACCCATCGTGTGCCAGGTCACCAGATCGCGTTCCTCGAAAAAACGCCGCTCGCCGGTTTTCCACTTGCCTTTGATAAACTGCACCACGGCGACCTTCTGGCCCCAACCAAGCGCCCGGATCACCACGCCAAACGCGGCCGAGGATTTGCCCTTGCCCTTGCCGGTGTTGATCAGAACCAGCCCGCGCTCCGGGTCGACGGCCTCAGAGACCTTTTTGCGGTGCTGGGCCTGCACCTTCTGCATCTTTTCCTTGTGATCTTGTGCGTCGCTCATGAGCGGAACCTTTCTTGATTTGCGCCCAACCTAAGCGAAGTTTGCCAAAGGTAAAGATCAGGCCTTTGGGTCCGGGGCCGATTTGTCCTTGCCCCGATCCACGCCCAGTTGGCGTTCGCGCAGGATAACCAGCACATTGCCAGCAATGACCAGCGCCGCGCCGCCCAGCATGACAAGTGTCGGCCACTCGTCGAACCACACATAACCGATGATAATGGCAAACAGCATGGTCGTGTAATCGTATGGGGCCAGCATCGAGGCCTGTCCAAAGCGATAGGACGAGGTCACCAGAATTTGCGCCACACCGCCGATCAGCCCCACACAAGCAAGTATTAGAGCCTGTTCCCACGTCGGCATCGTCCAACCCCAAAAGGCTGTCAGAGACGACAACAGCGTGGCGGTCAGCGAGAAATAGAACACCACCGCAGCAGGGTGATCGACCTGCACCAGTTGCCGGATGTGGATCTGCACAAAGGCCCGCGCCATGGTCGCCGCCAGCACGCAGAGCGCGCCGATGGTCGCGGCAGTATCCATATTGTTGCCGCCCAGCCGGGGCCAGATCATGATCAGCACCCCCAGAAGGCCGATGGCAACAGCGCCAATGCGGATCATGCGAATACGCTCGCCCAGCATGATCGCGGCCAGAATCAGGGTAAAGATCGGGGTGGCATAGCCAATTGCCGTGACCTCGGGCAGGGGCAGCAGGCTGAGGCCGGTAAAGGTCAGGCCCATGGCGCTCGTGCCCAGAACGCCGCGCCAGAAATGCCCCATGGGTTTCTTGACCACCAACCCCTGTGCCAGTTCACCGCGATAGACCAGCCAGCCGATGATCACCGGAACCGCAAAGAGCGAGCGGAAGAACACCATCTCTCCGGGCGGGAAATCGACCGACAAGGCTTTGACCAGCGCCTGCATTGCGGTGAACAGCATCAGCGCGCTGAGTTTCAGCGATACGGCCAGCACAGGTCGATGCGATGTTAAGGGTTTTGCCATCGGCGCGACCCTGCGCTTTTGGCTGTCAAAGATCAATGACCGGTGCGGGGATTCGACCAGTCGGCAGGCAGGGGGTGGCCGATCTCGTCGGCAAACTCTTCCAGGAACCGGATCATCCGCTGGGTACGTCGCCGCGCCAATGCCGCGCCGCCTTCGGTCAGCATGTCATCCGGCAGCGCCAACAGCTTGACCTTCCAATGGTCGATCGAAAAGGCAAGATCGTCCAGCGGGCGGTTCGCAGCAAAAGGATCGGCCGCATCATACAGCGTCCGCCCCAATGCGCCCGAGACCGAGAAGTTCCGCGCAACCCCGATCGCCCCAAGCGCATCCAGCCGGTCCGCATCGCGCAGAATGCAGGCCTCGGGCGTTTCGGGCGTGATATTGGCCGAGAAACTATGCGCTTCGATGGCGTGCTGAATCGCGCTGATCTGGGTGTCGTTATAGCCCAGTTCCCTCAGAATAGGCTCTGAATCCTGCGCAGACTTGCGCGACGCCAGATGACGTTCGGGGTCGTCTTTCGGCAGATTGACCAGATCATGCAGGTAACAGGCAGCCAGCAACACGGACCGGTCCGTTGCCTCATCCGCGATGTTCTGAGCATTCACCCAGACCCGGTCCAGATGGGCCAGATCGTGTGCCGGATCGGTTTCCATCCGCAGCGCGACGACAGCGCGCAGGCGTGTGCGCAGATCAGCCGATCCGTCCACGGTTCTCTCCGATCTGGCCGCGGTGCAGCAGCAGGTGGTCAAGGATCACGCAGGCCATCATCGCCTCACCCACCGGCACCGCGCGGATGCCGACGCAGGGGTCGTGACGGCCTTTGGTGATGATCTCGGTTTCCTCGCCCGATTTGGTGATGGTCTTGCGCGTGGTCAGGATGGACGAGGTCGGTTTGACCGCAAACCGCACCACAACATCCTGCCCGGTCGAGATGCCGCCCAGAATGCCCCCGGCATGGTTGCTGCTGTATTGTGGGCCGTCCTGACCCATGAAAATCTCATCTGCATTGGCCTCGCCGGTCAACTCGGCGGCGGCCATGCCTTCGCCGATCTCAACGCCTTTGACTGCGTTGATCGACATCATCGCAGCGGCCAGATCAGTGTCTAACTTGGCGTAAACAGGTGCGCCCAGCCCGGCCGGGACGCCGCGGGCCACGACCTCGACCACCGCTCCGACCGAGTTGCCGGACTTGCGAAGGTCGTCCAGATAGGTGGCCCAATCCTCGGCGGCTTGGGCATCGGGCGTCCAGAACGGGTTCTGTTCAATCTGCGACCAGTCGAAATTGGCGCGGTCGATCTTATGCGGGCCGATCTGGGTCATATAGCCCGTGATCTGCACATTCGGCGCGATCTGTTTGATCGCCTCGCGGGCCAATCCACCTGCGGCGACTCGCGACGCGGTTTCGCGGGCCGAGCTGCGCCCGCCACCGCGGTAGTCGCGGATACCGTATTTCTGCCAGTAGGTGATATCGGCGTGGCCCGGACGGAACTTGTCCATGATATCGCCGTAGTCTTTCGAGCGCTGATCGGTGTTTTCGATCATCAACTGAACAGGCGTGCCGGTGGTCTGGCCTTCAAACACGCCAGACAGGATTTTGACCTGATCGGGTTCACGCCGCTGGGTGGTAAACTTGTTCTGCCCCGGTTTGCGCCTGTCCAGCCAGTGCTGGATCATCGCCTCGTCAATCGTCACGCCCGGCGGGCAGCCGTCGACGGTGGCACCCAAGGCGGGCCCGTGGCTTTCACCCCAGGTGGTGACGCGGAAGAGGTGTCCAAAGCTGTTCATCGACATGGGGCGTGCTCCTTTGAGGGTTGTGATTAGCGGGCAAGGCCCGTGGCCTCAAGCGGATTTGCGGTTGGGGCAAGGGCGCCCCAACCAAGTGTGCCTATGCCGCACGGGTTAGTTCGGCACGGGTTTTGGTGATCATCAGGGCGGCTTGCGCGGCCTCGCGCCCTTTTTCCACGAAATGCGCGCGATAGATGGCGTTGTGGTGATCGGTTTCCTGATATTGATGCGGGGTTAGCGAGACCGACAGGACCGGAACGCCGGTATCCATGCCTGCACGCATCAGGCCATCAACCACCGCTTGGGCCACGAAATCGTGCCGGTAGATGCCGCCATCCACCACAAAAGCGGCACAGGCGACGGCAGCGTATTGGCCGGTCTGGGCCAGATCGCGGGCCAGCAAGGGCATCTCGAACGCGCCGGGGACGTCGAAGACATCGACCTGTTCCGCGGGGATGAGTTGGAGGAACCCGTCCAGCGCGCGGTCCACGATATCGGAATGCCAGTTGGCTTTGATAAAAGCATAGCGGGTGTGTGTCATCATGATCTCCTTTCGTAACAGACACGTCACCCAAGGCGATCACGGGCAGGCGCGCCGCATCACCGGCACGCTGCACGTTCTCTTTCATCCGGACTTTAACCGTCGGCTCTGGCCTCTCACCAGATCTGCTGACACCCCGGCACGGGGCCGCTCGCGGGCTTACGGGTCAAGCCCGCATACCGCCGGTGGGGAATTTCACCCCGCCCTGAGAACGGGGTGGAATGTGCCAAGGCTCGTTCACTTCTGCAAGAGGCTTTGCACTCCACCGAATTGACGGGTTTCGTTTCCATGGTCGTCCTGTAAGGTCGCTGCAACCAAGGAGAGCGCGAATGAAACTCTATCACAGTCCAACCTCGCCCTATGTCCGCAAGGTGATGGTTTTGCTGCACGAAACCGGCCAGCTTGAAGATGTCGAGGTGTTGAATGTCGCCACCACTCCGTTGGCTCCTGCGGACGAGCTGCAGGGCAAGGTGCCGCTGAGACGCATTCCGGCGCTAGAGCGACCCGATGGTCCGACCCTGTTCGACAGCCGCGTGATCTGCGCCTTTCTGGACGCGCGCATCAAGGCGGGAATGTACCCCGAGGGCACCGGGCGTTGGGACGTGCTGACGTTGGAGGCGCTGGCTGACGGTATTTTGGATTCGGCGGTGGGGATGGCCTATGAGGCGCGCCTGCGCCCCGAGGACAAACAGTGGGACACGTGGCTGGATGCGCAATGGGGCAAGATTGAACGGGCCTGTGCCGCGTTGAACCAGCGCTGGATGGCGCATCTGTCGGGGCCGCTGGATATGGGGCAGGTGGCCGTGGCCTGTGCGCTGGGCTATCTGGACCTGCGCCACGATGCGCGGAACTGGCGCAAGGGCAATGATGCGTTGAGCCAGTGGTTTGCCGCGTTCAACGAACGGCCCAGCATGGTGGCGACCCGTCCCGAGGGCTGAGCCGGGTCTCAGGTGCGCTGGCCGTGACAGGCAGGGCCAGCGCCGGATTAAAGATCAGGGAGCGCTGAAAGTGGCGAGATAGGCCGCGATGTCGTCGGCGCCTTTCTTCAGCTTCACGCTCATGTTCGGGCGCGCGGTTTCGTCATTCAGATATTCCTGAATGAACACGATCGGGTCCTGCGAATAGGCGGCGATGTTTTCCTGAGTCCATACCAGCCCCTCTTCGCCGGCGCGGATCATGTCATCGGTGAACATACCGACGGGCAGGCGTTCGCTCCCATAGCGGTAGTCATTCTCGGCACCAGCGACGCGGCCCACCACACCAAAGAGATTCGGTCCGGTGATGCCGCCTTTGACCAGAACCTCGCCGTCTTTGATGATCGCATGGCAGGAAGAGCAGCGATTATAGAGTTTTTCACCTTTGGCCGGGTCACCGGCAGCTGCGGCATGTGACGCAAGGGCAATCGTAAGAGTCAACGCAGTTGGAATGAGCTTTGGCATGGAAAATGTCCTGCTGAGGTTGGGATTAATTCGGCCCTTCGGAGATTCCCGCTAAAAGTGCAATCGAAATCAGGCCTGCGTAAGCACCTATAAAATATCTATTTTTAACTCAGTTTTTTCGCGGTCACGGATTTCCTGAAAGTGGGAAATTGCATGGCGAAAATGGGTCAGAATTTTGCAAATCAGGCAGCCTGTGATGAGGGGATGACTGATCCGGATGGCCCGTGTTCGCCTGACCCGAATCACATGGATGGCGAATTAGGCTGATTGGCGGATTTCCCCACTTAAACCCGCCCAAAACTTGAAAAATCAGCCCCCCGTTGTGACATGAATGCCCATATGCGGCGTAGTGCGCGCCTATGACCGCTGGACGAACCGATTTCTCCCGGCTAGATAGCCGCGATGAGACGCCGCTTTGATGCGGTGCTGATGCATGTTTGCCCGCAACTGCGGGCGCCGGAATCGGAGAAAACCTCGTGTCCCACGCAGAAGACAACGAAGGCACCCGCAGAGATTTCCTCTACTACGTCGCTGGCGGCGCAGGTGTCGTTGCGACGGGTGCAGCCGTATGGCCCCTGATCAACCAAATGAACCCATCGGCAGACGTTCAGGCGCTGTCCTCGATCCGCGTGGACGTGAGCGGCGTTGAGCCGGGTACGCAGCTGACCGTGAAATGGCTGGGTAAACCCGTGTTCATCCGTCACCGCACCGGTGCCGAGATCACCGAAGCAAAAGAGCAGGACGCCGAAGGCGTAGACGCACTGCCCGATCCGCTGGCGCGCAACTTCAACCTGCCCGCTGATGCGCCTGCAACCGACGAAAACCGCGTGATGCCGTCGCCCGAAGGCGAAGCGCCCGGTGCATGGATCGTTCAGATGGGTGTATGTACCCACCTGGGTTGTGTGCCTCTGGGTGATGCCGGTGACTTTGGCGGCTGGTTCTGCCCCTGCCACGGCTCGCACTACGACCTTGCCGGTCGTATCCGCAAAGGCCCCGCGCCCGAAAACCTGCCCGTCCCGCCCGTTGAGTGGGTGGACAACAGCACCATCAGACTCGGCTAAGGGAGACCCAACTTATGTCCGGAATTCCCCACGATCATTACGAGCCGAAGACAAACGGCGAAAAGTGGCTGAACAGCCGCCTGCCGATTGTCGGCCTGATCTACGACACCATCATGATCCCCACCCCCAAGAACCTGAACTGGTGGTGGATCTGGGGCATCGTCCTGGCGTTCTGCCTGGCGCTGCAGATCGTCACCGGTATCGTTCTGGTGATGCACTACACCCCGCATGTTGATCTGGCCTTCGCCAGCATCGAACACATCATGCGCAACGTGAATGGCGGCTATATGCTGCGCTACCTGCACATGAATGGCGCGTCGCTGTTCTTTGTTGCGGTTTACATCCACATCTTCCGTGGCTTGTTCTACGGCTCGTACAAAGCCCCGCGTGAGATCACCTGGATCATCGGGATGCTGATCTACCTGATGATGATGGGCACCGCCTTCATGGGCTACGTTCTGCCCTGGGGTCAGATGTCCTTCTGGGGTGCGACCGTGATCACCGGCCTGTTTGGCGCGATCCCGTTCATCGGCGACGCGATCCAGACCTGGCTGCTGGGCGGACCCGCAGTGGACAACGCCACGCTGAACCGCTTCTTCTCGCTGCACTACCTGCTGCCCTTCGTTATCGCGGCGCTGGTGATCGTGCATATCTGGGCCTTCCACACCACCGGCAACAACAACCCCACGGGTGTTGAAGTGCGCCGTGGCTCGAAAGCCGAGGCCGAGAAAGACACGCTGCCGTTCTGGCCCTACTTCGTGATCAAGGACCTGTTCGCGCTGGCCGTAATCCTGGTCGTGTTCTGGGCCATCGTCGGCTTCATGCCGAACTATCTGGGCCACCCGGACAACTACATCGAAGCCAACCCGCTGGTGACACCTGCACATATCGTTCCGGAATGGTACTTCCTGCCGTTCTACGCGATCCTGCGTGCCTTCACCGGTGAGGTCTGGGTTGTGCAGTTCGCCAGCTTCATCACCGGCGGCATCATCGACGCCAAATTCTTTGGTGTGATCGCGATGTTCGGTGCGATCCTTGCCATGGCCCTGGCGCCCTGGCTGGACACCTCGAGCGTGCGTTCGGGCAAGTACCGTCCGATGTTCAAATGGTGGTTCTACCTGCTGGTCATCGACTTCTTTGCCCTGATGTGGCTGGGTGCGATGCCCGCGGAAGAGCCCTATGCGACCTTCTCGCTGATCGCGTCTGCCTACTGGTTCGCCTATTTCTTCGTGATCCTGCCGATCCTCGGCGTGATCGAGAAACCTCTGGCCCAGCCCGAGACCATCGAAGAAGACTTCAACGCGCATTATGGCAAGGCTGACGCCGACGCCACGCCGGCCGAGTAAGAAGAGGGACCGGAAACATGTTCAAGAAACTTGCAATCGGTGCCGCGTTTGCTCTGGCCCTTGCTCCTGCTGCGTCTTTCGCAGCAGGCGGCGGCGAGCAGCATATCGAGGATTTCGACTTCTCGTTCGAGGGGCCGTTTGGCACCTGGGACAAGGGCCAGCTGCAGCGCGGTCTGCAGATCTATACCGAGGTCTGCGCAGCCTGCCACGGCCTGCAATACGTGCCCCTGCGGACACTGGAAGACCTGGGCTATTCGGAAGAAGAAGTCATCGCTTATGCGGCGGGCAACTTCGAAGTGTTCGATCCTGAGCTGGACGATTTCCGCCCGGCGATCCCGACCGACCACTTCCCGGCCAATAACGGTGTTGGCGCGCCGGACCTGAGCCTGATGGCCAAGGCCCGCGCCGGTTTCCACGGGCCCTACGGTCTGGGTATCAACCAGTTCTTCAAAGGCATGGGCGGTGCGGAATATATCGCCTCGCTACTGGATGGCTATACCGGCCATGAAAAGGAAGAGGCTGGCGCGGTCCTGTACGAAAACACCGCCTTCCCTGGTGGCTGGATTTCGATGGCACCGCCACTGTCCGACGATCAGGTCGAGTTTGCCGATGGTCACCCGGCCACGGTTGAGGCTCTGTCCGAAGATGTCGCCGCCTTCCTGATGTGGACGGCCGAGCCGAAGATGATGGAGCGCAAATACTCGGGCTTCGTCGGCGTGATCTTCCTGTCGCTGCTGTCGGTGTTGCTGTATCTGGTCAATAAGCGCCTCTGGGCCACGGTGAAGGGCAAAAAGACCACCTGATCGCTCTTTCGCTAGGATTTAGAAAGGCCCGGTGTTCAGCACCTGGGGCATAGAGATATCCGTCAGAAAATAAACGGACATTGAACGAGAAGGCCTACACGTCACAGTGTGGGCCTTTTTTCCTCTGGTTTACGCTGCATCGACAAGAGGAAATCGCCTGTATTTTGACTTAGGTTGACGTAACTACCGGCCCAAACCCGCCCGTCACACAAAGGACGGCGAATTGCCGACGTCAGACCTTACCCGGATATGGCGTCTTTGCGTTTCGCCTACGTGGATAAAATCGCCGTTCTCGAACTTGTCTTCGGCGCTAAGATGGAATTGTGCCAGGGCCTCGGCATAGGTCTTGAGTTCTGAAGGGTGCACTTGATCTCCGGCAATCCGGTCGAAGGCCTGGGAAACTGCCAATCGGCTATCCCGTTCAAACGGGGCAATCGGCTTTGGCGTCTTGGACTTGGTAGGCCTGCCGCGACCAGGCGTCCCCACGATCACATCTTGCCTTGGTTCGATTAAACACCCGGATTTTGCGGTGAACGCGCTCAGAAAACCAAACGGCTTGATTTGGTCTTGGTACGGCTGATCCTGGTTCCAGATCTCAACCCACTTCAACAGTTGAGGGCTGGTTGCGCCGTAGCGACTGACGCAGGGGTTTTGCAAGGCGGGATGATAGTCCAGGCTGACCTGATCGGGCGTGCCGCGTAGAACGGCTTTGATTATCTTGATCCACAAATCATGCTGCCAACGGTCGACGCCTATCTCAGATGGCAACAATGCGGGGTTTGGCACACATCCTGGTGCGTCATGTTCACTATAGGGAGCAATCAAATGCCCCAACCCGTGCGCTGACGCCTTGCGCAATATGGGCCTGCCGTCGTCGGAGAGATTGTAGAGCGCATAGCGCTTTGCCGAGATCGCCAGGCAATAGAGCGGGTCCGGCTGTCTCGTGTCTGGATCGAAATTTGCATCTTCCATTTCCAGAATGGAGCCCGGCTTTCGATAGGGGTTGAGATTATCAAATCAGTCAATCACGCTTTGGCCTTTTGCCAGGAACTCAGTTTGTTCCATCTGACCGGGCTTTGCCATTGCGAGACTGTCGGTATCGCAGAACACCCAGTTCAACCCTTGATCCGCTGCCACCCGCTCCGACAGGGCCAGCATCAACCGGGCGGCCCCGGTGATCAGCGTTCCCAGGAGTGGGTGATAGTAGCGGCCCGGTTCTTCGACAGCTGTCGTGTCGGTGTTCAACAGATACCCGTTCGGCCCATACAGACGCCCGCCGCTCAATGCGTTCAAAACGCTACGAGGTAAATAGTCAGCAAGATTGCACCAACCGAAACGAACCAACCAACGACAAGGTACAAATCCCGCAATTTGTCGGAGAAGTGGAGCTTAATTTCTCCTAAGCGTCCGTTCGGCTCACGCTTCCACGACTCCAATATCCTTGGAAAACACGTGGCCAAACCGTGGGCAATTCCAACTGGAAGCAATAATAAGATAACGCCCAAACCAACTGCACTGCCTAACAGCCCTTCGAAGGTCCAAGTGTTCACGGCGGCGCTGACAATCACCAACAAGATTATGACCGTGCAAAAAATTGCGTTCAGCGCCATCAAAATTGCGCCCATTCGTTGCATAGGTGTTTCAGGTGCCGTTCTAGCCCAAAACGACAATATGCGTTCAATATTCAATTCTACTAGGCCTGTATCGTACTAATTCTTACCCATTCTAGCGGTCTTTTGAGCAATGCGCAGCATCCGTCTTTATGAGCTCATAGCAGTCGATCACGATAGATGTTTAAATCTAAGAGAAAGCCCACACTTCTCTGTGTGGGCTCCTTAGCAGTGAATAGTTTTTTCTGGCGGATGTCTCTATACCCCCGGTGTTCAGCACCGGGCCTTTTTTGTTTGAGGGCATCTGAATGCTATACTCTCAACGCCCATTTTGTTTCGTGGGCACTGCATTTTCAGGGCAATTCATTTGGGAGAGCGGGTTATGGACACGCAGAGCAACGTCAAAAAAATGTGGAAGGCTTTCGAGGAGTGGAACGATTGCAAGGCCTCGGATGTCGAGATGTGGGAAAAGTACACAACCGAGGATTTGTGCATGCGCTCACTGGGTCGCGGAAGGTACGGGCTGGATTTCAGTTGCGAGCGCAACGGCAGGGAGGAGATGCAGGAATATCTGGAAGACCTGACCAGCACATTCAAAATGGAACACTGGACCTTGAAAGACACCATCGCACAGGACGATCGTGTCGTCGGCCTCGGGGTGTGTGCTTGGACGCACAAGGGCTCCGGCAAGACGGTAGAAACGCCGATTGTGATCATCTGTCGGTTTCGCGACGGGTTGGTCTGCGAATACGATGAGTTCTACGACACCGCCGCCGTATCAGCCGTGATCAATTGAGAGAGCCTGCCTCAGGCAGTTAGTTGGGTGTCCGTTTGACCGGAAATTCTGGCCGTCACGATCTGCCCTTCGGATTGTGGGGTTCCGAATGTTACCTCGGTGAACTGCTCGGTGCGGCCCATGTGTGGATTTTCCATCAGGACGTGATGGGTTTTGCCAATCTGGGCGGTTAGATGTTTGGCGACCTGAGCCTCGCCCGCCGCGCGCAGGCGGGCAGCGCGGTCCTTGATGATGGTACCGTTGATCTGCTGCGGTATGCGGGCTGCTGGGGTGCCGTCGCGCTTGGAATAAGGGAAGACGTGCAACCACGTCAGGTCGCAGTCGGTGACCAGCTTCAGTGAATTCTCGAAATGGGCCTCAGACTCGGTCGGGAAGCCCGCGATGATGTCGGCGCCGAAAGTCATCTCGGGGCGCAGTTTGCGGGCCTCTTCTGTGAAACGGATGGCATCGTCGCGCAGATGGCGGCGTTTCATCCGTTTCAGGATCAGGTCATCCCCGTGTTGCAGCGACAGGTGCAGATGCGGCATCAGGCGCGGCTCGGTCGCGATGGCCCGCATCAGGTTCTCGTCCACCTCGATCGAGTCGATCGAACTGATCCGCAGGCGCGGTAGGTCGGGAACCAATTTGAGAATCCGCATGACCAGATCGCCCAGCTTCGGCTGTGCAGGCAGATCCGCGCCCCACGAGGTCAGGTCCACTCCGGTCAGAACCACTTCGTTGTAGCCCCGATCCACCAACCGCTTAATCTGGTCCACCACCACACCCGCAGGGACGCTGCGTGAGTTGCCGCGGCCATAGGGAATGATGCAGAAGGTGCAGCGATGGTCGCAGCCATTCTGGACCTGCACATAGGCGCGTGAGCGAGTGCCAAACCCGTCGATCAGGTGACCAGCAGTTTCGGTGACCGACATGATGTCATCCACCTGTACGGCCTCGGTCTGGCCGATGAAATCCGCCGCCATGCCCTTCCAGGTGCTGGGCTGCATCTTCTCGGTATTGCCGATGACCGCATCGACTTCTTCCATCCGCGAAAACGTCTCGGGTTCGGTCTGAGCGGCACAGCCGGTTACGATCAGCCGCGCGTTGGGATTTTCGCGCCGCAGCTTGCGAATCTCCTGCCGTGCCTTGCGCACTGCTTCGGCTGTTACCGCGCAGGTGTTCACCACGACCGCGTCGGTCAGGCCTGCCTGTTGCGACAGCTCCTTCATCGCCTCGGTCTCATAAGCGTTCAGGCGGCAGCCCAGCGTGGTGAATTTGGGGGGATTCATCCCAATGACCTCAGGAATTCAAGTGTCAGAGTGCCCGAGAAAACATGGCAAGTCGGCCCCGTCATCCAGACGCCATCCTCGCGCCAGTCGATCCAGATGGTGCCGCCATCCAGATCGATCTGCACCTTGCGTCCGGTCAGGCCACGCCGTGCGGCGGCCACCGCGGTTGCACAAGACGAAGACCCCGAGGCTAGCGTGATGCCCACGCCCCGCTCCCACACACGCATCCGGATGTGATCTGGGCCGATAACCTGCGCCACCTGCACGTTCGTACGCTCGGGGTAGAGCGGATGGTATTCGTAGCGTGCGCCAAATTCCGTCAGGGGGATGGCCTCTGCGTTCTCGACAAAGAAAGTGCAGTGCGGATTGCCCATCCCGGTGGCGGTTGGCCCGCCCTCGATCGGCAGTTCCAGCGTGTCCACCTCTTCGGCCAGTGGAATTTCGTGCCAGTCCAGTTGTGGCGGCCCCATGTTTACCGAGGTCAGCCCGTCGCCCGCATCGCGCGCATACAGGGTGCCGCGTTCGGTGGTCAGCGTCAGGTCGGACTTGCCGGTTTCTTCCATCAGGAAGCGCGCAATGCAGCGCGTCGCATTCCCACATGCGGCCGAGGTCGACCCGTCGGCGTTGTAGAACACCAGATGCGCATCCGATTCGCCGTTCTCGATAACCGCCAGCTGGTCAAAGCCGACCCCGAACTGTCGATGCCCGATTCCCTTTGCCAGGGTGGGCGTAATCTCAACAGATTGCGCGCGCGCATCCACAATGACAAAGTCATTGCCCAGCCCGTGCATCTTCATGAAGGGCAAACCGGTGTTCTGTAATCCTTGCATGGCGGGCATATAACCCTGCGCCGGAAAGGAATCCACCCTGCGGTGAAGATTCCTGAAAAAAGGGGTTGACCCCCCCGCGCCACCTGCCTAATTAGGCCGCCTATCGGGACGCCGGAAACAAGTTAAGTTAAGGCGAAACGAGGCGCAAAATAAGGACTTGCACCCGATCGGGAAAATGCCTTAGAGAGCGCCACGGATCGACAAGATCCAGACAAAAGAGTGGGCCGTTAGCTCAGTTGGTAGAGCAACTGACTTTTAATCAGTGGGTCGCAGGTTCGAATCCTGCACGGCTCACCACTTTTTTCAAAGGGTTAGCAAGAATAGGCGAGATTTTCTCACGCCTACAGCAACCACCTAGCAACCACGCGGCATAGATTGACGTAGAAACGTGTAGAAAACCGTTTCGCTGAATGCGTGAATTATCGCTTTTGATGAGTCCGTAAGGCATTGTTATTTTGATGCTTTTTGACAATTCGAAGAGTTTTTGGTACACTGACAATGTACAGAGCGGCAATTGACTGTCGCGTGCAACGCCCAAAAGAGCACAGATAACTTGAACTGCTACGCTAAGAAAAGCGAAGCTGTGCCCGCCTGTACGTCATCACAACAATCAAAAATCTCAAAAAGCACAGGAGCTTTCCATGACGGACGGCAAAATCTCTTCGCATGTCAAACTGACAGCAGATATGTCCCCTACTCAGAAGAACCAGGTTTTGAACGACCATTTCCGAAAAACAGGTGAAGGCGGCATTGTTATGATCTCCATGGGGATACACCTGCTGGGCAGGGCGACCGTTGATATGATCATGAAACAACTCGCGGGAGATGCTGGCGACAAAAGTGTGGAACCCGGTGGAGAGCATGACGTTGGTTCAATCAAGGTGAACAATCGAACAGTCGATTGGGAAATCAACTATTACAACAAAGACCTTGATGACGAGTCACCTGACCCCACTGACCCACAGCTGACGACAAGGTACATGGCGGTATTGCTGTCCACTGAGTATTGAATCCATATGCCGGTTCTCACTAATGAGAACCGGCTAAAACTCTTAACCCCATCCAGTTTTTTTTGCCTCTCTAATTCTCGCCTTCTCCGCCTTTGCCTTTCTCTTCGCTTCCTTTTTCTTTCGCTTTTTTCTTTCAGCGCGCCTCCTTTCGTCTTCTTCTTTAACTCTTTCTAGGCTCACTACTTGCCCACCAGTTTGGTAAGTGAAGCCAACTAAGAACTTAGATGGAACACCTTGTGTTTGCGCGTAGTGCAATTGGCGCGCTAGTCGGGAGACCTCCCCTGAACCTGTCCATGATCCATTAGGGTCCAGCCCAAGCAAGCACAGGTAATGAAGTCTAGATGCACCTTTTTGCTTCGGATTCCTTTGAACGTGTTTTCCCAAGGATCGCAGATAGTCGTCCCAAAACTCTCTTAGCTCACTTTCTAAAGCCTTTTCCTGGCACCCAATCGCTAGTTGATAAGAAAATTGCTTCAGTACGTTCTTGGGTTGATACATGTAGCATTGGCCGACTGTGTTTCCTTCAGCGTGAAAATGTTCAACGACCCCCACTATCTCGCGACGAATTTCGTTAAGTGCACTTCGGATGTGGCGTTTGCGCTTAGGCAGCTTGAGTTTAATTTTTGCTGGTTCGACGAATTTCCACTCTTTCAGAGAGAAAACGTCCTTCATATGGGCCTCAAACAAATAGAGCTCTTCGCTGGTAGCTCGCTCTGGACGTTTTTGGGATGCAGCCATCTGATTCACTCCACTCGAAACAAGTTATTTAGGATCACTATAGACGTGATAACGTCGTAAAATTCCAAAACATCTTTTATTACGTCGAAACTTGTCAACTTCTTCGTCATAACGTCGTAAGAGAATATTGGAAACTTCATCAGTTTCAATGTAACTATATGAAATTATTGATATATTTTTGATTTCCGTTTTTGTTTACATACCTGTGGATTGTGGCACCATTGATGTACGGGCTGGTTGTCGCCTCTTGGCGTCGACAAACTTGTCCTCCAACAAATTTAAGGAAAATCGAAATGACCCAAGGTATGGGATTAGGAGAGGTTTGCCAGGTCAAACCTAAGGGAGCACTGGCTCCGGCTTTCTTGTCGGAAAAGCAAGCCGCATCTTACCTCAATATGTCAGTGCAATGGCTTAGGAAGTGTAGGTCGAACGGAACGGGTCCAACTTGGATGAAGTTTGGCCAAGCAATCCGTTATCCGGTTGCAGAGCTTGAAAACTACATCTCACAATCGAGCCGAAAGTTCACCGGGGAGGATGTTGTTAAAGCTGATCAATGCCTCAAGACATCCAGAGATTGGAAAACCAGCTTTGCTACCCGAGGTCGCGAGCACAGCTAGACCAGCACCGATTGAACACTCCAACAAATGCAATGTTGTAGATTATTGGTAGCAGGCTGACCGGAAACACTGAGGAACAACGCGCTTCCGGTTCGCTTGCACCAGATAACCCAAGTCAGTCTCAGACAATGACGTAACGGTCACCAGTGTGGCCGAAGTCTCAGTCGTGCCTGACGGACACTGAAAGTCTATACCAATGAAATCCAAGAACCAAAACTCAAAGGCTAAGCCGGAAATAATACGGACAGCCAAGAAGAGGCGCACGAAGAAGGAAAAAAGCCGTCATGCTTGTAAGGGAATGAAGAACACTGAAAAACAGTCTAAACAGTGGGATAAACTATCTAAACAGGGTACTTCGATACAGGATATAGACACTTCCCATCCTGACACTGTCCTGAGATATAACAAGTATGATGATGATGCGGAACACAGCAAGGAGCTTCATCGCGAAGCTTGTGAGAAACAGGAAGAAACCATTCATGAGTGCTTTGCAAACCGCGTTTTCAAGAAGACAAAAAAAGAAGACTTTTTAGCTCTTGGTGGTTGCAACGGATTGTACGCAGATCATATGCCCGCATGTGACATACAGGCACGAAGCGAACTTGGCATCCAGTTGATAGACGAAGCTCGGAAACTGCATCGGAAGGTCAAGAAAGACCCAAAGCTGAAAATGTTTCTTGTTTCCATTGTGGACGAAAAGTACTTCGTCAACGAGCGTGGCGGTACATTTGAGGTGAGCGCGTTCAAAGAAAAGGTTCAGTCCGCCATCCGCGCGTATACATCCTTTCATGCAGTTGGGGTGATCGAAGTCCATCCAATTGTGAACTACCCCTTCGAAAGAAAAGGAAAGTCGATCTCACTGCACGCCCATCTCACATGCTGGGGATACGATACCAAGGAGCTTAAGGCTCTCAAGAAACGCAGCAAGGGCTTCAAGAGCAAGATTACCAGAATCCCGGTCCACACCAAGAAAATCAACAAAATTGAAGGGCACATAAGCGGGGCAATGCGATACTTGGCAAAACCGCATTGCAAGGGAAAAGAGGTTGATCCACGCAAATTCGGCAAAGGTAAGCGTTGTTTGTACAATTCACGTGGGTTGAAGCTACGTCACCATCTGCGCTTATTTGAGTTCGGGGCAAAACTACCGATTGTCCAAACAGTCTTTGGCGTAAACGATGGAGTAGTGGTCAGGAAGCGTGTCGTCGCCAAACTTGAGAGCTGGCACAAAGAAAGACCGGGCACCATGATCGAGCTTGAGCATCGAGTTTATCCGCTGTTTGAGAAGTTCTTGGCAGATAACAAAAAGCTTAAGAACTATAGGCCGTTTGTTGTCAACTGGCGCAAGCCTTCAAGGCGCAAGAAGTCAAAACACTGAATTTCTAGGCGGTGTAACACCGCCTAGAACTGTTTCCGTGGAATAGATTAGGAAAGACGAAGCGGTCATTCCGTCGTCGTGCAACGAAGGTCGGTAGCGCGCCCTTATGGCTTCAGCGGTGACGTGTGCATTTCTTGCAAAGGGCTTCGCAAAAGGAACTCGGCGGTGTAGCGGGATGCGAACCCCGCTGAGTACCAGACTGCAGCCATTGACCCAGAGACGTAACTCTACCTATTCGTTATGAAATTCTTCATTGGGAATGCCGTCCCAGTGCATCCCTTCACGCCCTTTTGCTTCCGGTGGTAGGATCAAGCTTGTTAACGAGAGAGGTTTCTTGTCGCTGCGGATACCTCGCCACTGGAAGGTTTCGTCAATAGCCCAAGGTTTTTCAAGCGGAGCCTCCGGGGCAAAATAGTGCCAATAAATAAACGAAAGCGGTTTTCCCTTTGGGTCAAAATCTGTGATCGTTTGCATAATTTTTTCATAGCGGTGCTCTTCAATCACATCGTCGCCGAGAGCTTCCAATCCGATGTGAATTACGCCAAGTCGATCTGGAGGTAGTTGTTTGTTTGCCTCAACAAGTTTGCGTTTGATATCCCGTGCCTTCTTCTCTATCGCGCCTTCAGACAAGCTTCGCGTCCGGAGGACAATGGCCTGATCAACCTCGTCAATGAAGTGTGGGTTCGGTGCGAATTTTACCTTTTGGATAGTATTAAGGTTGTCGTGGCGAAGGTACGTCCCGGTCAGTAGCTTATTGTAGATCGGACCAGGGTATAGGATATACCCATCTTTCAATGAAGTCTGAAGTGGGGCTAGGTCCAGTTCACTTATGACTCCTGACGCGAGATCATCAGACCAGCTAAAAGAAGGAGCGTCAGAGCTAACAAAGGTGGTGATCTGTTGAACAAAGTAGTCGTCAGGTACGTCATCTAACTCAACGGCAAAATCAACATTCACTAAGATGTTGCGCCCCGTCGAAACCAGTATATTTGCAGCTGGCTTCCAAAGGTAGCGTTTGCGCTTTCGTTCACTTTCGACATAGTCGCCAGCTTCCAGTCTCTTGCACTCAACAGCCCAACTTGTGCCATGAATGCTGACGTCCAAGTCATGTGTCTTAGGTCCCCCAGGCTTTTCCGGCCTAAATGCCACAGATGCGCCATCGCGGGCATATGCCAATGCTATTAACATCTCAAACAATCCGCCATTTGGCTGTGATCTCTCTGCACCAAATACGCGTCGGGCTCGCCCTTCAAATCCCTCAATCTTCGGTATCAAGTCGAGGTTTCTGCCTATTGCAGCTAAGATCGGAACCACACGACAGCCGTAGAAGACTTCGTAATTGTGAGGATGTTCCGTGAAAGCTTCACCCAAAAAGAGATACCAACCGAATAAGTCTTCGAGACCGTAGTACCGTCCCTCACCGCTGGGGTCCTCCTGCTCGCCTACAAGTGAGCGATAAAAACGCCGAGCTGCGGCCTCACGGCGCTTCTCCCATTCGTCCAGCCCCATAAGTTCGCGAAAGTAAGCAACACCTGCACTCAAATCCGGGAAGTCACCATAGAGCATTGGCTCATCGGGGAGGCGTTCAAACATATGAGGAGGGAATTCAGTGAGAGGCATCAAAAATCCTTGAAAATTATATGATTGGTCCCCAAATTGCGACTCGGCAAGTGGGGCGGTGCCCCAATGGAGATTGTATCTCTACAACTTGCAAGTGCTTAGCGGCGCTATGTGATCCTCTAGCCGAGGTGAGCTAAGGCCAACCCGTTGAGACCCGATGACCGTCGGGCAACTTAAACGGACAATTGGTCGGCAGGCGTCCCCAAGTGATCATAGGGGTTAGCCGAACTGCCGATTTAGGGGCAGTATAAATATACTGAGCTGACGTAGTCATGCTCAACCGGTTGAGCGTCGCTTCGGAGAAATCTAATGCGATATTCAATCAAGTTGGAGGGGCGAGTACGCTATGGGGACGTTATCGGAACCATCGCTCTCGTACTGACCATTATAGGTTTGTTCTTGTAAGGTCAGGGCGGTTCTAGGACCGCCCTCCACAATTTCTACGATAGAATTGTCTACTTTTGGTGAGAGCAAATGCAGCTGCTTGATACTCAAATTCTGTTTAGTATGCGAAGCTGCTGCTAACGGCGATCACGTGCCGCACTGCAGTCCCCATTCCGATGCCACCGAACCTGTCCTGACGAAAGCCTTGAATACAACTTTAAGGTAGATCAGCGGCATGCTACCGTTTGAAAAAATCGCGGTATAATATGACAGTTATTCGAGAAGTTTCCATCTCCAACTTTCGGGGAATTCGCTTACTCAAATGGTGGCCAAACCCAGGTATCAATTGCCTGATCGGGCCGGGTGACGGTGGCAAATCGACGATCCTAGATGCCATAGAACTCACCTTGGGGACGAGGCAAAGTGTAGTATTCACAGACGCGGATTTCCATCGATGCAATGTCGATGAACCGATTGTGATTGACGTGACATTGGGCGCTCTTCCCGAAGAGTTGCTAAACCTCGAAGCATACGGGCACTTTCTGCGAGGCTGGAACCCCCAGACGGGGGGTATCTATAACGAAACGTCAGCGTCTCTGGAAACAGTTCTGACCGTTCGGCTAATCGTACGGGACGATCTAGAGGCCCAATGGATGCTTTACTCCGAAGGCCCGTCAGCCGAAGGCCGAGAGCGAAACCTCCAATGGAAGCACCGGCAACTCATTGCGCCCACGCGTCTTGGTACCGTCGCGTCACATCATATGGCACTGGGCCCACGGTCCGTGCTCGGGAAACTTTCGCCTGACAAAGCCCAAGCATCCGCTGCATTGGCTGCGGCCTCGCGACAAGCCCGCCAAGCCTTTGCAAACCAGGGTTGTGATGGCGTAGACGAAGTGCTGACCACGTCCAGAACTATCGCCAACAACATGGGCATTCCTGTTGAACAGGTAAATGCGTTGCTAGATGTGAAAGGGGCCACGTTTTCTGGGGGCGCAATTGCTCTTCATGACGAAGATCAGGTGCCGCTCAAAAACCTTGGTTCAGGCTCCATGCGCCTCCTTGTCGCAGGACTTCAAAAAGTAGCTGGTCAATCAAGTATCTCGATCATTGACGAAGCGGAGTTCGGCCTCGAACCGTACCGCATCATAAGACTGCTCGACTCGCTCGGTGCGAAATCCAACGACGCTTCTCAGCAAGTATTTTTGACAACTCACTCTCCTGTAGTTCTTCGAGAGCTTTCTTCAGTACAACTGAATGCGGTTCGAACGACTCGGACAACTGTCCCCGAAGTGATCGACAACGGTGAAGTCGTTCAGCCCGCAACCAAGATGACTTCGAACCACATCTTTCCCCTTGGCAACTCCGAAGCCGCACAGAAGGCGCTTAGAGCGTGCGCTGAGGCTTTTCTTGCCCCAAGTGTCATTGTTTGTGAGGGCAAGACAGAGATCGGTGTGATCCGAGGGTTGGATTTGTGGTGCCAAAGCCTCGGCCAGAAGAGCATTCTCGCAAACGGCTGCCACTGGGCGGATGGCGGTGGGTCATCCATGATGGAACGTGCGAAGATTTTTGCACGCATGGGTTACAGAACTGCATTGTTCATGGATTCTGATGTGTCCTACGACGCTGTAGTATATTCGGAATTGGTATCGCAAGGCATCGCCGTGATCCGTTGGCAAGACGGATACTCAACAGAAGCCGCGATCTTTTCAGCCGTGCCTGCAGCGCAGATTCCGGACCTTCTTTCAATCGCATGCGAATGGCGTTCTGAAGACTCCATTGACGGAAAAATCCGTCATGTCAGCAAAGGGCAATACAGTCTTCAGCAATGCAAGGAAAACTTCATCGATACGATGCGGCCGGTATTGGGACAATGCGCAGGTGATGGGAAATGGTTCAAAGATATTGAGCCAGCTGAGCGAGTGCTGAAAGAAACCATTGCTCCCGTGTGGCAAGGCACAGGTACAGTCTTCACCGCACCCCTGAATTCACTGTGGCAGTGGATAAGTCAGTCACCAACGGCACAACCCAACAATCCTGATGGCAACGGTTAAGTTTAGATGGTCGATGTGCCCGACATTCTTCAGGCTCAGCGGGGGCACGTCATTGCCCCCGCGGGATGCGGCAAGACGGAGTTGATCGCCAAAACGATTGCTCAGGCTAACGGCAAGCCAATTCTGGTCCTTACCCATACCACTGCTGGTGTAGCCGCGTTGAGGCAGAGGCTAAAGCGAGATGGAGTAGCTGCAACCAATTACCGGCTCAATACGATTGCGGGTTGGGCATTGACCATAATCGCAATGTTCCCGGAACGCGCAGGATACCGGCATGATCCACAGAATGCTCCTAATTACACAGCTGTGCAAAACGCGGTGGGTAGGCTTTGTGTCTCTGGTGATATCAATCCCGAGATTGCCGCAACTTATTCGCGCGTTTTGGTGGATGAATACCAAGATTGCTCAGCAAGCCAACACCTGATCACTTCCGGCCTCGCGAACGCAATACCGACAGTGGTGTTCGGAGATCCGATGCAAGCAATCTTCGGGTTTGGTGGCGATCCGCTTCCCGACTGGGCAAAACAAGTGGTTCCGACATTTCCCGAACTTGGACGATTAGTTACACCTTGGCGTTGGAACAACGCCGGGGCCAACGATCTTGGCGTTTGGCTTCTTAGCGTTCGAGGAGCGTTAGAGGCTGGGCACCAGATTGATCTTCGCACACTGCCCGCCCGCGTTGCATGGCATCCTCTTGGCAAGGACCAAAACGCCAATTCAGCGGCGCAAATTGCGCTTCAATATGAGATTGCCCAAGCGAACCCACGGGAAAAAATCCTGATAATCGGGGATTCTATTCAAGCGGACTCTAGGCACAGCTTCGCTAGTAGAGCAAAGGGGGTCGGCGTTGTTGAGCCAGTAGATTTCCGCGATGTCGTTGGCTTCGCCGATGAGATGAATGGGAAATTTGGGCAAGAGCTTCTGGACACATGTATCGCGTTTCTAATCAAGGTCATGACGAACGTGCTTGGCGACAAACTTCAATCGCGCATCCAGTCAATCCTCGGAAATCGCAACCGCACGCCTCCTACCGATCCAGAGATCGCCGCAATCTTGTTGAGACAAGGTGGTGGCTACACTGAAGCCTTGAATTTCCTCAAAGCAATGGCGTTAGACCCTGATAGACGAGTCTACCGACACAGCGCTTTCAATATTATGATAGAAGCACTGCAAACCGCAGCTGCAACGCCAGACGCCGATTTGCCCGCAGCTATCGCTGGTCTTCGTGAGCAACGCCGACACACAGGACGGGTCATTCCACCGAAGGCAGTTGGTTCAACCCTCTTACTGAAAGGCCTAGAGGCTGACCACGTAGTTGTGCTTGACGCCGACCGACTGGGGAACAAGATGTCGAAAGAGCATCTATACGTTGCACTTACCAGAGGGGCGAAATCTGTACATGTATTTTCGCGTAGCCCAATCCTACCATAATACAGTTATCGTAGATGCTCAGTCTTGATTCTTTTCAGTGCTCGTAGACAAATGGCAGCTTGTTGAGCTTCTCTGCTGTTAACAGCCCCCAGCGTTGCGCCCTCAGCGAAGGTCCGCAAGGTGGCCATTTTATCCCCTGCGTTGATCAACAGATTGCAGGCGCGGTGAATGTCAGCAAGGTCCGCATCTCGCCATCTGCAGGCCATATAACCAATGTCTGGTCTAAGTTGATCGCGACAGGCCGTTGAATAGCGGCCTCAACTACGCATGATCAACTGAGGTGAAAGTTAGAGGCACGGTTCAGATTTTGATCAAAGCACTTTGTATGTGTTTTCTGAAATCCTTTTGAGCACGTTCTGTTGCTTCAATGTAGCTGCTAGTTCGCACGATGTACTCTACAGCTGACCCCACCCACATAACCAATTTAAACGGGAATTGTGGGTCTTGTGGTTGCTCAACAACCAAATAATCTCTTCCATAGTGCGTGTAGGTACGCCAACCAGTTTCGACACCGTCACTGAACGGAACGAAATTCAGTTCTTTGACACCTATGAAATCAGGAAGTTCTGCTAGCATTTTGACCAGTTAATTCTGCTGTTTTTTTGTTTTATTGGTGAGATTTAGATTAGGTAGCCTGAAGTTTTCCTGACGTTTTCTATAGCTCGTGCTCAACCATCTTTGTCAGTATTTTGCAGAAAGCCTCAGCGCCAGTCGTTGCATCCGCCCATCTCGCAAACTCAACTACATCCATCCGCCGTTCGCCTGTTTCGGACTTAGCGACGAACGACTGAACCGTGCCCAAACGTTCTGCGAGCGCAGCTTGCGTCAAGCCCGCTTGGAGTCTGGCTTCCTTGAGGCCAGCTATCAAAATTTGATGCTCTCTGGTTCTGAGGGATTTCAATTTCAGGTGCCGTATTGATCAGTCGTTGGCGACCTGATAATCCCAAGTTAGAATAATCCCATTTTGGAATAAGGCGCTCTAACTTGTTGAGAATTATACTTACATTCCTGCTGTTTGCTTTCGGCAGCGTTGGTTTTGCACAGACAGCGACCGAACGTCACAACCTAGAAACTGCATTCCGTGAGCTCGACCATGCCCCGCGTGAAGCGGCGCAATTTGAGCTTCAACAGCAGAACTTGTACTCACAGCAGATTGACGGCCTCTGGGGCGCTGGTACCGAGCGGGCTCTTTTAGCCGCGTTGTTCATGTTGAACGAGGTTGGAATCGATGTTTCGGTAAATTCAGAAGCAGAAGCACAGTATTTCCTCGACTTCATCATAGCTGGTTCCGCGCAAGGTCTCATATTTGGTGAAGCCGATGAGCCTGAGGAGAGTATTGGCCTGCCAAGTTGGCTGGCGAACTACCTATCGTTTGACGCACAGATCGCCGATTGGCGACATGCAACTTACCAGATCAAAGTCGCATCTGCCGCAAACTATTATACGGCATTGATTCCGTCCGACGCTCAGGTACAGCACCTTATCCAAACCGGACAGTTGCAGAAGATCGCGGAACACATCGCTCCATGCATGGATGAGATGATCGAATTCGGTGTGCAGACCGGGCAAAAACGCGCGTCCGATCCTATCTACCCTGATTTTTCACAGGTGTGCGCAGCATTGGTCCTTCAATAGACCCTAAAACTTGCCGGTCTTTATCTGATCCGAGCCTTCTAACCCTCTTAAAACAGGATACGAAATGAAGTTTCTAATCGGTGCGGTCTCCATGATGGTCTGTTTCTATTTAGGTCAATCAATGCTCCGCAGTGGAATGCAGTTGAAGAGCAATGGTCATAAGATTAGCGGGTGGTTCCGCATAATCTGTTCAATCCAGTTCATACTGGGTCCACTGATCGGCATGGCGATGATTTTTTCCGCCAAATAGCCAACGATCAATAAGACGGCCGAGCCAACCTCAAGCTCTGCACCCTGCCGAAAATGCGATCCAAGATCCCTACTGCGCACTCGCAAAAACCAATGGCTCGAACGAACAAACAATTCCGACATACAAAAACGAGTAGTAAACGATGGCCTTAACAACCTGCTACGAATGCGAAGCCAAAATCTCCGACCACGCCGCCGCCTGTCCTAGTTGCGGCGCACCGCAACACACTGTTGAAGACAACGTGCCCAAGAAAAGTGCTGCCCATGAACTTGTGAGGATAGTGGCAGGTTTTGTGGTCGTGAGCTTTATCTTGACTTATGGGTTGAACTGGTTGTCCCAAGGTGAGCCGCCAAACCCTGTTGAAATGGTTACTGACCTCTTGCGGCAAATGGATTTTGAAGTTGGCGATCTGGATTGCGAGAGCATCCACGATGAAATCATGGTGCTTTCTAAAGAGCATGCTATTCAGAATAGTGGTGTCACGATGCAGGCTCTCGTGAACATAGCGACGGAGTCTCAGTCGCCAAAGGAAGTCAAGTGCATCGGTCGTGCGACTTGGTCGAATAGCACCAACAGCAGGGTCGAATACTCGAAAACGTACAGGGACGGAGAAGCGTGGCTTGAGTTTCAAGAACTGTTGTTTTGATGTTCAGTGTTACCCCTCAGAACACCGCGCCGAGCTACACGGCAACAATAGTGCTAACCTATTGGCAACGGGGACTATGTGCTGAGCGGCGCTCTAATGCGCAGAGCGTGGCCGTTCAGCTAGCCTATGTTGTGTTGTGGCGTTTGTGCCAAGTCCAACCGTCAGTGCGGCGTTCCGGCGTCAACCACACTTTAGATTGTTGCATAGCTCAAATTGCTAACACGCTAAATTGACCGCTTAGCCGCAGCGAAAGGCGAACCGATATCTTCGATCCAACCAGTCGGCTAGTTGCGTTGCTCAAAACATCACAGCCTCAATTGCGAAGCGGTTGAGCCTTTCGGTTCCATAACATCAACCGCGCCTCAAATCATGGCAGTGTTGCACTCCAGTTTCTTACTGCTTCAATCAAAGCCTGAAACTTACTTGGGTTGAGAACGAAGTACCCACCAGTCGCAGGAATGCTCCACTTAATCGCTGTATCAACCGCCAAATCAACCTTCTGCCCACCCCAACTAAAACAGGATTCCAAAGCCTCTGTAAGCTTTTTCAACGCCGACAATATTAGTGACTTGTCCGGTTCGATAGCCTCGACTTGTTCGGCGATTTCATCGATCGCCGCCCAAATGATTGTATGGTTTCCATGTAGCACAGAGGGCAACTCAACTTCTTCGGGTGGGTTGTTTCCACCAATCCCTAGGCGACTATTGGAGAATACCGTTGCCCGGTCGTTCTCGAGCTCAGATAACGCTTGCCTTAAAGAGAATAGAGTCTCGATTTTCTCTATCTCCCGCGCCACGTGTGCAGGCCCCAATTGCCAGTCTTGATCAGACAATGTCGAAGCAATCAATCTGCTCAGGTCCCAAGGCATTGGCTCACCATCTTGGATTGCCTTGAACCATCTTCGCCAGAACCCCCAAACGCTTTGGTCAGCATCAAATAAAGCAGCAAGGTTCGTGTAGTCACCCGAGAGAACACTCGGACGTCCGTCAAAACCCCACAGCGGAGGCCATTCTCCTAAAGATGTTACGTCTGATTTGGCTAGTTTGGCCGCATTTTCAGCGCCAGCTAACCAAGCCAACTCCCAGAAACCTCCCCCATTTTCCACCGTAAAGTCTGGTTCTCTAAAGCCGACTGCCCAAGAAATAGCATTGCTAACTGCATTCTCGGCAACTTCCCTTCTGAGAGAGCCTGCCGGTGGCTGTTCATCTCCGTACAAAACTTGTTTTTGATTTGGATGCGGCGATGCAAAGAACAACTGATCATTGTAAATTTGTTGGGCCGAACCTGCGTAGCTGACACTGCCAAACGCGAACCGCGCGGCTTTCCTAGCAGTATCCAAATCGAAGCTAGCGACAGTAGCAATAAGCAAGTGGTGCAACAACCGTAGAAGGTTTTCTTGATCAAATGGCGCCTCCCCAATCGCTGCGGGAAATGACCTTAGAGCCATACGTGCAACAAACCAAACCCGAGTCTGTCGATCTTGTTGTGATAGCCAAGATCTAGCGCTCTCATCGTCAACAATCTCAAACAATACGCATTCCCATTGAAAAATCCGGACTTACTTGAATCCGTTTGCAATTAGTGCCTCTCCCAAGGGGTACAGCATGGGTTTCTGGCTTTTGGCTTACGCTATCGTTGTAGATGGCCTCGTCAACCCCGAGCAACAACAACGGCTAAGTGTATCTAATGCGACGAATGGCATCGATATCCGCTATACGCAGGAAGCAAGGGTTATCATACTGCAACGCACCTCAGAATTTTCGGCGTCTAGGCTAGATTTATCGCGCGCAATTCAAGGTTGAATGTTCCAAAGACTTAGGCCATCTAGAGGCACGAGGTTTCCCCTCGCAAACGCGCTGTCGTAACTGCGGCGTAAGAGCAAATGTCTGCACAAGAATCGTGCATGCCCACATGATATTTCGCCATGGGGTGATTGGAGGGGAGCCTCGTGCAAAGCCTTTTCTATCTTTTTGGTGGCACGAGCCGGGTGACTATTCCGTTTGAACTGTCATCCAAGAGCGAGTTGCTCAAATACCTGGGCGTATCCCCAGAGGAGCTAAAAAAAATCTGGTGGTTTCGCGGTCAGATGTACTCGCATTTCAAAATCTCAAAAAGGTCGGGAAAGAACCGATTAATCAGCGCTCCTGACTATCGTTTGAAAATGCTGCAACAGAAGATCGCTCGCAGTCTTTCCGATTTGTACAACCCTAGAAACCCAGTTCACGGATTTGTTCAAGACCGTTCAGTTAAGACAAATGCCGCGTCGCATCTTCGCCGTCGGTTCATCCTTAACGTCGACATACAGAATTTCTTTCCGACGATCACGGAAACACGCGTACAGGGCCTTCTTGAAAGTATCGGAGTCGATCCGGACGTAGCAGAGATAGTGGCTCGAATCTGTACAGCTAACGGTTGCTTACCTCAGGGGGCGCCATCCAGCCCTATGATCTCCAACATGATCTGTTTCCGGCTCGACAAGTCTTTGTTGCGATTTGCTAAAGAACATCGTCTTCTCTATACTCGATACGCGGACGACATAACGCTTTCGAGTTTTCAACCTCCGACTTCATTGTTTGATGGAGATCGCCCGGATCCCGGCAAAATCGCACTTGAAAAATTGCACGCCAATCTGCGAGCGATCTTTCAAAATAACGGGTTTGAACTGAATCCGGCGAAAATTCACTATGCCGATAAAAACTCTCGAAGGATGGTGACCGGATTAAAGATCAATGAAGGTCTCAACGTAGATAGAAGATTTGTCAGAAACGTACGATCCGCATTGTTCAAAGTGGAACGTCTCGGTGTGGCTGCGGCTCAAGCTGATCTGACAAAACGTTTTGGAAAATCGTGTGGAGTTCAAGCTCACCTACAAGGTAAAATCTCATGGGTTGGCTTCGTAAAGGGTCAGTCCGATCCTGTTTTCCGAAGCTTGGCCACGCGCTATAATAAGTGTTTTCCAACGAAGCAGATCATTGTCCACCCTGACAAAGCAGAAATCTTGGACCGATCAGTATGGGTGCTGAATACCAATAGCGACACGGGGACGGCATTTTTCCTAAATGGCATCGGTCTCGTTACTGCCGCCCATTGTGTCGACGGCGCATCCGACTTGGAAGTTTTTCACCCTTCGAAGCCTTCCAACAAGTTCAAGGTAGCGGTCAAACATTTTTGCCGACATCGAGACCTGGCACTCCTTGAGCACTCAATCTCATCTACGGAGTATTTTGAATTGGAGCCTTTCACCGGTTCTCCAACTACCGGTACCAACACCCTCGCAGCAGGCTTTCCGACTTATGGTCCAGGTGACCAACTCAACATTAGACGCGGAAGCATTAGCTCTCTGACCACCAAGAGTGCGGTTCATTTGATTGAGGTATCCCAAATGCTCGGCCAGGGAATGTCGGGTGGACCTTTGATGGACGAAGACCAATTCGTTTTGGGTATAATTCACAAGGGCGGTCCAGTCGCCTACATTGCTAAAGACAATGATAAAGAGAAAGACAAAGGCAAGGACAAAGAGAAAGGCAAGGACAAAGGCAAGGGCAAGGGCAAGGGCAAAGGCAAGGGCAAAGACAAAGGCAAGGACAAAGGCAAGGACGACGACAACTTCATTGTTTCCCCACAAAGGCAGCTCGCCGTCAGGGTTTCGGTGTTAATGGATTGGGTCTCAACGCTCCCTTAGTGTTTACCTGACAAATCGCGAACTCAGCACACGACAAGCATTCACCTTCTTCAAGGTCTGCTCGGTTCATTACTTTACAGCGTACATAAGTCCGTTTTTTGCTGTCATGATGTTTTTTAGTCATCTAAATTTGCACCGACTCAGGCTACTTCGCTTCCGGCCAATTCAATGGAATTAGAGCCTTATCGCCGCGCCACTCTTCAACGATTGCCGACTCAAACCAATCAATCCGAAGATGCGCATGATCTAAGACTATAAGCTGAAATGGCTGCACAATTTCTTGGCACGCCCGGCGCATCAATTGAAAGAGCGACAAAACGGCCCGTCTATCTTCGTCAACCTTAATCTCGTCCAAAGATCCATCCTTGGCGTCAGGTGGATAGTAGGCCTGCGTCGGTTGATCTAGAACCAAGAATGCAGGGACAGGCCGGCCTCGTTTTCGGAGCCACCAATGTAAAGCAAGATGTGATAGCATATGATAGCCAACCCAGTTTTCGCCGCTCCCCATCCTGTTCAAAGGGATAGGACCGTCTTCGGTATTGGCAACCACTGTTAGTTTCTTAATATCAAGCCTTAACGAACTTCCTTGGTACTCGAGACTGAGCGTTTCAGAGTATTCGGTCATCTTCTGACCGATAAAGTCCAAAAATGTTGTTATTTTGGAATCTGTTTCTTCCGACCGAATTTTCGCTAACACAACGTCGATTAGTGATTTCACACGACTAAGCTCCGCTTCATCAAAGCTATCGTCTTCATCAGGGGACACTGTTTCAACAAAATTTGTGACCCGGCCCACGTAGCGCGCTCTGGCAACAAGTTGCTCTTGAGCAGCTCGAGCTTGCTCATCCGACGAAATCGCGCTTCTCAATTCCTTGGAGACTTCTTTGAGGTCGACGGTTAAAGCCTGAATTTTCTTCTCGAGAGAAGATATGTGAGAAAGCAAGTGAGGACTCTCTTTGTGTACTGATGAAAGACGACTTTCGACATCCTCAAGGGCGGCGTTTACCTCCAGAAGTTCAGGTGTTGGGCTTTCCTGCGGTGCAGCGCAAAGTGGGCAAATTGACCTATCACCGAGCTGTTCTTTATATATACCAATGCTGCTCAACCTAGATTTTTGCTCGGACACTTCTTTACCGTAATCGGTCTGAGCTGACAGAAATGCCTCTGTGGCCGAGCGATCTTTAGATAATTCATCAATCCGATTCCAAATAGCGCGCCTTTCATCTTCAAGTTGTTTTATAGTCTCACTGAAGTCTTGGTAGCCGACGGCTTCCTCAACATCGGTCTTTGCGATCTGTGAAAGATACTCAAAGACAGAGTCGTCGACAGCTTGATAATCCTGCGGGATGAGGCCGACCCGTTTGCCGTCGTTTACTAGACGTGTCACACGCGATCTACTTACTTCTACAGCATTCAATTGCTTGTTTCTCTGAGCTTCCAAGAGTCGTGCCTGTTTTCGCAATTCATCGAGCTCGGTTAAAAACCGAAAATGCTCTTCATCGACGGCTCCTAGGAAATATGGGAGCGTGTCTCGCAACGCTAAGGCCCGAAAGGTATCGTCCGTTCGATTAAAGAGCTGGTCCTTACGCGCAATCACGCCTTGTGGCTGGAAGCACATGAACAATGCGTGCGAAATGTTTGCACTCAAGGAGTCTCTTGTTCCGGAAATAGGGCGATGCTCGTTTTCCACGATACCACAGTACTGCGTCATAAAAGTCTTGAGGCTCGTCTCAGTGGTGTTTTTTCTAATCTCGTCAAGTGACGGCCAATTTTCGACCTTCCCTCGCTTGAAATAAACTTTGGAACCTGTCGAAGCACCCGTGCCTGGGTTGTCGCGGGCTACAAAAACCTCGTCGCCATTGTTTTCAAGATGGAGACCAAACCATGAAACTTTCTTGCGGATTACACCTTCGGCAACGTCATAGCTCCCGCTTCCAAGACAATAGTCGATTATGTCGATAATAGCCGACTTTCCGGTCTTCGACTTTCCAGTGATGATGTTAAGCCCGTTAGGACGAAACGGAATTGATCTTGTCTCACCGGTGTGGCTGTAGACAACAATTTCACGAATGATGAAACTCAAGGTCGCACTCCCCATGCCGAAAGCACTGATGCCTCAGACCCCGATTTGGCAAACCACTTTGCTAAAAAACGCGTCGACGCGATTGCCTCATTTACGTCAGTTGAAAGCTTGTCCATCATTTTGGGGGTGAAGTGGCCTTTTTGGGGGCCGACCATCAATCTGTGCCCCCTGCTAAACTCAAGGACCTGTTGATATACAGCGAACTTTGCCCCATCCCGCAACAGTGGAAGAAGGGCTCTAGCACGGCGCGGAAGATCAACCAGCACGTCTTCGTTGTCTTGTATCCATTCGAACAGAGATGTCACATTGCGGCTGGGGAGGCGTTCTCGCGTTTGGCGGTGTAGAGACAATGTTGGGAAAAGATAAACAAATGTCAGTGGGCAGGCTTCATGTTTCGCTCTGGAGTATTCTCGAACAAAATCTGACATAAGAGATGACAAGAACGCTGGATTAAATGAATACGCCTCTTCTCGAGGTCTTTCTAGCCACGCCTTATGCATCATCGACCCCGGAATTTTTTGCAACAATACTAGTGAAATCTGGGTGCCATCTGACCCTGTCTTGATCCGCAAGACCGTGGTAAGAGCCTGCGGTAATCCATTTCTCAACTATGTTTCTAAGCGGCGTAGACTCCTGGGTCGCCCAGAGAAAAATAGTTCTTCCAAGCTGGACTTTGTCAGTTTCGCTTTCAGGAGTGGTCATCAATAGATCCGCTTCGGACTTTCTCCTCCACGCGTCTTGCAGTTTATCGTCGTAGCTTGACAATTCGTCTTCGAGGATGAGGTTCTCTCTACTCCAGCGTGATCTTTGCGCATATGCTCGGTAGAAGTCGGATGTAGCAGAGCGTACCATGCCATCCGTGACCTGGATTGCCCTCATCTGCTTAACAAAAACAAGTTGCTCGTCATCTTCACTGTATTCTTTGATGTCTATTTTGGATGGATCATCAATTGGTAGCGCACCTTCAGTGAGAGTTCTGCCAATCTCGTGGGCTTTAAGGATGAGATGATGCACCGGAATACCTTGGTCGCACTTTCCCATCAAATGCAGGCAAATCCGGTTCAACCACCACCCTTCGAGGTACTCTGAAGCCAGCTCGGAGTTGTTGGGGGCCAGAATGTTTAGTTCTGCGGCAATATCAGCTGAAACATCTGTCAGATTTGGATGGTTATCTATCACCAACACGCGTGACAAAAGAAGCTTCGCCTCTACGTCTGGCATAGACAAAAACGCTGAACGGGCTTCTGCTGTAGTCTTAGAAGACGAACTCTTTGCCGCTTCAATGAGTAAATCGTATGCCGCATCGATATCTTCGCCCGAAGTACATCCTCGCAACCTACCCATAGCAGAAGATTCTGGACATTCCGCTGTAGTAATCAGCATATATGTTGTTTTGCTTAGTTCGAAGACGCCATACCGAGCGCCTTCAATCCAAATAAGAAGCGTCTTCCAAACATCGTCGCTTTTATCGCTCAGTGACTTTGGTGATACATGGTGCTTCGCTTGAATGAGACAGTCTGCGTGGTTGTCAGTTTCGAATGCTATGTCGTCAAATTTTTCAATCGAAATCACTGCATCTGGATTGCTGCGAGTCAATGCAAGGCTGTGTAGTAGGGCTAGTCTGCATTGAAACAAGTAGCCAGCCATCGACCCGCTAGCGCTATACTTTGATAATTCTGTCAACCTAGCACCCCTTAAGACGACCGTAACACGTTCATCTTTCAGGTAAAGGTTGAGTGTGTCCAGCGTTTCTTGCTGGTTTTAAAGCTGCCATTTGCTATATTTAGCTCGTGAACTACCGAGCTCTGAGGCCAAGCAAGAACCAGTAAGGTTATTGCGCTGCACCTATCTGATAGAGTTACCGACAGCATTTCCAATAGCATTTGCCGCTTCAATCGCGGGGTCGCTGTCAACATGCGCATATCGAGCAGTTGTTTGGGTTTGAGTATGCCCAAGAAGGCGTCCGATGATCGGCAAGGCAATCCCTTGTCCGACAGCAATGCTGGCAGCTGTGTGCCGAAGATCGTGTATCCTTATGTCCTTCAATTCTGCCACTGCGCAGATCACCTTCCAAGGCTTTGACAAGTTGACCAGCGGTGAATTCTGTTTCTTTCCAGGGAACACGTAAATCGAATCTGGGTCGCGCGTAGTTACATTCTGTGAGTCTAGGACTTTAATAGCGTTGTCTCCCAAGAAAAGTGGTTTCGCCCCAGTTTTACTATCGGGCAGAAAGATGACCTGACGCTCCCAATCGATCCAATCCCATTCACAGGTGGCGATTTCGTTCCTTCGCGCACCTGTCAGCAAGAGGAGCCTGATTAGATTGGCCACATCTGGCCAAATTGCACCTTCGTCTACAAGATCGCGCATTGCTTTACCGAGCCGTTCCAGTTCGGGGCCGGACAAGAACCGCTCCCGAGATTGCTCTTCAAACTTTTTAACATAGCGGCACGGGTTAGTTCCTTGCTCTCGCCACTCCCATGCTTCGCATCTGTTCATCAGCGACGACAATAAGGCTAGCATCCGATTGGCCAGATAAGGCGTATCACTCAACGACTGATGTAAGCGGCTGACGTCTGACCTCGTAACATCTACGGCTTTAGTGCAGCCCAATCTCGGACCAATGTGCCGCTCCCAACATGAGGTATAGTCTCGGATGGTCGCGGGCTTCTTATTGGCCAGTTCCTCACGCTCGAACTTCTCCCATGCATCCACAAGTTTTGGAGCACCTCGTATGGCTTGTCTTTCACCCTGCGGGTCAGCGCCGCATTTCACGGCCGCTAGTATTTGTCGGGCATGCTCTTTCGCTTGATCAAATGGGATGTGCCCATGGGTGCCAAGCGTTACCCAACGCTGTTTAGCGCTGCGCCCGCCTCCATAGGAGCGATATTTGACGACATATCGTTTCGCACCAGAGGGCAACAGCTTGACGCCGAACCCAGTTAAACTGCCATCCCAAAGATAATGTGCTTTGTTCTCATCGCATGGGGCGTTGTCGATTTGTCGTTTAGTCAATTTCATTGGCTCTCGTTCCTCAAAAACAGCCACGGCAACCACCTAGCAACCACCGGGCGTAGTACTTTGTGACAAACAGTATGAGGAGAGCGCGGGTGAATATCAATAAAAACACAGGTATTTCAGTTGTTTATACACTATTATGGAGCAGCATGGAAAACCGTAGAAAAGCCATTTGAACTAACTTTTAATCAGTGGGTCGCAGGTTCGAATCCTGCACGGCTCACCACTTTTTTACTTAAAAACAGATGGTTACGTCGGATCAAATTGATCGCACCACGGCATGCAAGCCTTGCCGGAAGCAATACGGAAGCACTGCGACATAGATTAAAGTGTGCCTATTGGATCACTATAACGCTGCGCAGCTATTGGTAGACAGCGGCACGATTGTCGGCACTCGTTATCGCCGCGCGCGACCTTTGGGACCCTAGGGAAACAAAACCCGCGAAAGGTCAAAAGGCCACCAAGCAGACCTTCGCCGCGTTAGCAGCACCCGGCCTCACCAACGGCAGCCATGTGCAGAAAGCAGACTTTGCAAAGTCTAGTTAGCGGCACATTCCGGTCGTCTAGGCTGCGAGCGGTCAATTATGAGTACCGCAGAGAACAGCGGCTCGGAGCCCAAACCGGAAATTTCTATCTAGGACGAAATAGTTTTCAGCTTCCATCTATCCAGTTTCGCAAATTCGCTCAGCATTCTCAGTTTTGTGAATCTGCCTTTGGCAAATAGGATGCGCCCAGTTCATTGAACAACTTGAATTGGAAAATTGGCATGGCTACTGAGCGCTGGACCGTCGGATCATATTTGGCAAAAAGACTGCAAGAAGCTGGAATTAAGGACTATTTTGTGGTTCCCGGAGACTACAATTTGGTGTTGCTGGATGAGTTGCTTAGCAACAGGGATCTGCAAATGATCAGTTGCTGCAACGAGCTTAACGCCGGTTATGCGGCAGACGGAAATGCCCGCGCCACAGGAGGTCCGTCAGCGGCGGTAGTAACCTACTCGGTCGGAGGGTTGAGCCTGTTGAATGCCGTGGCAGGTGCTTACGCCGAGGATCTTCCAATGATCGCGATTTCCGGGGGGCCGAACACAAACTCTGAGGCCGAATGGGAATACCTGCATCATACACTTGGCGAGGTCGACTATGACTACCAGCGCGAAATGTTTGCTCGTGTTACCGCTGAGGCCGTCACGATCCATCACCCTTCGCTTGCACCTGTTGCAATTGACAGGGCGATAGACACTGCAATGCTTCGGCGCAAACCTGTTTACATCGAAATCGCCTCGAACATAGCAGGTGCGCCCACATCTGCCCCTGTGCCACGCAGTTTTGCTAGACAGCCCAATAGTGATCCAAACACGCTAGCGACTGCGGTGGCACAAGTATCAGAGTTCCTGAATGCAGCGGAGCGGCCAGTGCTTGTTGCAGGAAGCAAGGTGCGGGCAGGTCAGGCAGAGCGCCCTTTGCACAGTCTTGCCGCCGCCTGTGACTACGCGCTGGCTTCGATGCCAAATGCCAAGAGTTTCTTGACTGAAGCAAACCCGAATTTCATGGGAATCTACTGGGGGCCTGTCAGCACGCCGGGCTGCGGGGAAATTGTCGATGCGGCAGACGGATTGCTGTTTGTCGGTCCTGTTTTCACCGATTACACCACAACAGGTCACCAACTTGGTTTTGATCCTGGCAAGTCAGTTATGGTGCATCCAACGTCCATTCAGTTAGGTGAAACTCACTTCAGCAATGTCCGTATGGATGAGTTTTTAGATGCGATGGCTGACAAGCTGACGCCAAACAATGGTGCCATTACGGCTTTCGAGCGTGTCAGGACAGAGCCAAGCGCACCAGCACCCAATGCAGCGGACACACCGGTGACAGTTCGCCAACTCTTCGCACGTGTTCAGAAGATGCTGGATAAGGACAGTACGCTACTCGTTGAAACAGGGGACTCTTGGTTCAATGGAATGGAGACCAACCTGCCCGAGGGCACGCGGTTTGAGATACAAATGCAATATGGGTCCATCGGTTGGTCTGTCGGCGCGTCGTTGGGATATGCATTAGGGAATAAAGAGCGTCGGTTGATCTCGTGCATTGGAGACGGTTCGTTCCAACTGACCGCCCAAGAGATTTCGACCATGATTCGGTACGACGCGAAGCCGATTATCTTCCTGATAAACAATGGCGGCTACACAATCGAAGTTGAGATCCACGACGGCCCCTATAACACCATCAAAAATTGGAACTACGCTGGCTTGATCGACGTGTTCAGCGCTGGGGAGGGCAACGCCTGGGGGTGCAAAGTCACAACAGAAGGCGAGTTGGACAGTGCCATCAACACGGCCATTGATCGTAACGGTCTTTGCTTGATCGAAGTTCAGATCGACCGGGACGATTGCAATGTGAACCTTCTGCGATGGGGCAATCAGGTCGCGCGGAACAATGGTCGGCCCAATCGATGCAGATAGAATACTCCCTGAGAAAAAGACTTTATTACCAATTAATTGAATTCGATGGCCGCGGTCTTTCCGCAAAACGGGGGAATTGACGTGTTGAATGGCGCAATGCTCGTGTGGTTTCTGTTAACGGGTGCCAGCGTTGGCTTTGTCATCTGGGACTCGATTAGCAATGGAGTGACAAGTTGGGTTCAGCGGGCAGCTTGGATTCTCGTGACGCTCTACACTGGTCCGATTGGCTTATTTTTCTACCTGCTTGCGTGTCGTCGCCCTTTCCCAGGAGGTCACGACCAATATACTCGGGTTACTTGGAAACAAGGAATTAACAGCGAGATGCACTGCGTTGCAGGTGACGCTACGGGCATAATTTTTGCCGCCATTCTGGTCCATTTTCTGAGCCTTTCTAATGGATGGGACATCGTTGTTGAATACGTCTTCGGCTTCGTGTCCGGTTTGTTTATTTTCCAGGCGTTGATGATGATGCCGATGTTCGGGAGTTATAGACAGGCCGTGCGAAAGACGTTCTTTGCTGAAACAGTGTCGATGAACATGGTCATGACAGGAATGATCCCGACAATGGTCCTGCTTGCGGCGGCGTGGCCGGGATCCGAGGACCCGCTTACCCCACAATTCTGGTTCCGCATGAGTCTTGCAACCGTTGTCGGAGCGGTGATCGCATTTCCGATAAACAGATGGTTGGTGGCGAACCACCTGAAGCACGGCTGCATGACGCTCCCCGGTGCTGATGGCCCGGCCCCGGCACTTGGGCATGCATCACCAGAGCACAATGGAATGGCAGGTCATAGCGGGCACCAAGCGGTGGGTCATCATCACATGGAAATGAAAAGCCTACCAGTTGGAAACGCTGCGGTGTGGATTGTTTCGACTTACGCCCTGCTTATCGCAGCACTGTGGCTGACATCAAAATTTGTGTTGATCAGATTCTGAGTAACCCGAGTGCGGAGTGAAGCAACCCTTAGAAATCCCCACTGGTCGCCTGCCTCGCAAAGATCGCAACATTCTTCATAGTTGGCAGTTGTTCGCTCGCCAAAACCTAAATAAAGGATGGCTTTGCTAACATCTCAGAAACCGCAAATCTTGGGTGTGATTGTCCGCTTAGGGCTGCGACCTGCCGAATGCGTACGCAGCGCCCTGTTGGATCAGCAATGACGGCTCAGGGCTCCTAGCGACGCTGCCCGCTGGCCACTGAGCGGGATTCCATTCGGCACACTAGCGCCTCTCTTTTTGCAGTTTATGTCTTTTCGTCAGTTACAAGCCGATTGGCCTGCGTACATTCCAAGCCCAGCACCAGCTGCCGTTGCAAGGGTTTTGCCCGAGCCTGCACCAATCTGATTGCCTAGGACGCCACCAACAGCTGCACCTCCCAAAATGCCAGCAGCACACCGAGCATCGCTTTGTGCTTGAGCCTGAGTTGGTGTCGTCGGGGCTCCACATGCTGCCAAGAGCAATGCGCCACCAAGCAGGCAAGCTACTGTTGTCTTCTTCATGTCGGATTCCTTACGTTCACTAGTGCGTCATGGCTTCTTGTTTCCAGACATGTAGGTTCTTCCGAACCTCTCTCCAACCCGCCACCTTTCCAGAAGCAAAAACCCGCCCACGTCGGGGTCGTTCGTCGGCTGAGCAATGTCATCGTTTGGTTCTGGGGTGAACCACAGCTTAACCCACCCACCTGACTTTCAAGGTCAGTAATTCCAACATCCTAATGTCGCCACTTCGACTTCCTGCGAAGGCAAAGAACCAATTTACGATCAACGGCGACCAAGTGTTCAAAAAATGCTCAAATAGACACAGCACAAAGGAAGGCGGGTGCTCGTCAGTGGTCTACGCTATGAACCGATATCGGTTCTTGGCTTCATGCAGCTTGTTTGCAGCGCGCTCTGGATCAGCCTTTATGCTCTCTGCGAGCCTGCCTCCAACGCTATCCATGAAATCAACCAACTCAGTTTCTTGAGTGTCTTCCAGAGCAGCCAGCGTAATCCCGAGGCCAGCAATTTGCGCCGATATCAACCTAATATGCTCCGCGCGATGTACGTGCTTAATGCTTGTGGCATCCACATAACTGCGCAATTCCAGTAGATCATCCTCTGACGATCCGGCGAACAAGTTCCAGATTTCATGATTTTGCCACCGGGCGCGGTTTCCATCGTCAGGATCAGGTTCACAGTACCGTATCTTCTTTAGTGCCTCGGCAATGACATCGCCGAACATGGCGTCGAATTGGGGCCATGTTCTGATCTGCCAACGATCCTTGAGTAAATCCTTCCCGGCTCGCACTTCTATCCTCCACACACGGCTCTGAGACGCGTCTGATGGGTCCAATAGAGGAAAACCGTCCCGCTCAAGGTTAGCGTTCCAGATGTCCCACCAGATCGGCTTTTTCTTGTCGATTACTTCTCGGCGCTTGTCATAGACAATGACTTGCCGCCCCGGCATTTTGCCGACAGTGACGGAGGTAAACTGACCAGACTTTCCGTTGCTGCGCATGTCCTCTTGCGCAGTAAGATAGTCGGCGCGGTTCGTGTGACTGTGAATGACGAAGTTTTCAGGAACCAGTTCAAATTCCGGTGCGAGGATATCAACGCAGAAATCCGCACGACCAATACTAACCTGATGCGACTCAAAGCGGATTCCAAGCCGTGTTAGAGTCTTATCAACGTAAGATCGGGCGTACCCCAGACCTTGGGTTGCAAGTAGCGTTGACCCTACAGAAACCCGAATGCCCCAAGGGTCGCGTGCATTTGGTTTCTTGAAGGACCAATGCACATCCAAAGGTCCCCCTTTTAGAATAAAGCGATACCCGTTGCCACCATGGGGTAAGAGGTCAAAGTCGGCACCGCCATAGCTAAAAGGAACCGGATGCCGCTGTTCTTCGGCTCTTTCCCGTTCCGTGCTCAGCAGGTCGAACAGCTCCTGAGAGATATTCGCTTGAATCGAAAGTGCGATAGTGTCGAATCCGCGATGAACAACTTGCAATTTTGGGTCTCCTTGGGTTCCGGTATTTCCAGAGGGAGGTGCTACAATCACCCCCCTCTTTCGGCGAACGCCGCGCTGTTTTGTTTGAGGTTGGGAAAAGGGTGGGCGTTTGCGCTCCCTTCAATAGTTCCTCTGGCGGGGCAGCTATTGTTTTGGGGCCGGGCTGGACGCCCGGCACAGGTCATTGGCGGTTATTGATCTGCCGTCCGATCCAAATTTCCGCTCGCTCGGTGCATTTGGCGACATTCAGCAAATCGCTGTGCGAAAAGCTGGTGGTAGATTTCCAGTCGCCATCTTTATCACGGTAAGAGCGGGTTACATCGACGGAGTAAAATCCATCATTATCCCAGATGGTCGCTGTGATAAGACCCAGTTTCAGTTTGTGGGCAGGTTGGTTGCTCATTTGGATTGTTCCATTGTGTTGAGAATTATCAGGCGGCAGACAAAGGAAGGGCGCGAGGTGGCGATTGACCTCGCGCCCCTCAGGAACCATCCGGCCCCAAAATCCCGCGCAGCGCTGCCAACTCTACGCGGGCAAAACTTGATTAATTGGTAGGTGCGGTGCTGGTGTTCGCCACGCGCTTTTCAGCAATCCACTTTTGAAGGTCGCGGCGGGTGTATCGAACGGACCGACCGGACACTTTGATAAACAAGGGACCGCCGCCACGCACGCGCCAATTTTGCAGAGCGCGGACAGAGTAACAAAGATAGTCTGCCGCTGCTTTTTCGTCGATCAACTGATCAAAGTAGTCTGGATTAGGTTGTGTCTGCATCTTCGCCTCACTGTGGTTAAAGGTATCGAAGGCAGAATGCAGCGAAGATGATTCACGGTCTAATGGCATAATTGTCCAAGTTTTGGGACAATTATGCCATCACCTTATTTTCTTAGGTTAAACAGTCGTCTGGTGGTGTCGCCAATCGTATTGCTAGTTGGGTAATTCCTCCCGTTCACAGTCCAAAACACTGTATGCAGGAAGTCAAAGAACGGACCTTTGTAGGGCCGAACTTCATCCAATTCATCGTACCGGTAGCCCTTCATAGCCGTCCGCCCAGAAAAGCCTTCATAGATTGCTTTGAGATCACCGATTGTCGTTTCTAAGCCGCCATTTTGCTTTGGTTTTCCACGAAGGTTTTCATGGGGTTTCTTCGCGTGGGAAACCATGTTGGCGAAGTCTTCTAACTGATCTTGAAGGGTGTAAAGAAGATATCCGCCATAAGTGAAAACTCCGTAGTCTATAGGCAAACTTGTATCGAACCCTTCGGGCTCATAGAGCTCGCCACTATCATCAATTTCATTAACCAATTGAACGTCAATTGTCTCAAGTTGAGATCGGAGACTATCGATGGTTTTTTCCAGTTTGGCGTAGAGACGCGCGCGTTCTTTTGCGGGAATTACATAAATTCGGTCTGGACCCGGAAAGTAGAAGTATACTGCTTGCCATAGTTGTTCAGCAAAATCGGGGCTGTAGCCCCTGCCAGTCCGCAGATTCTCCAAAGCTTGCCAAAGTCTGCTTCAGTCAAGGACGATGCGCGTTCCATTCGGCCCGCTTCGCTCACGTCGAAAGAGCCTTTGGCAATGTTTGTGGTCAACGTCGCTTCTCACAGGTTGGATTCAGGGTTGCGATTGTCGAGATACTTGGGGGCTGGTTCCGACACCAGCCCGAAACAAACCTAATTCAACTACCGAGCCCTGCTCCTCCTCCGGGTATACCCCGGGTAGAGGGATTTAGCCCTACCCGGGGTATACCCGGAGGAGAGACCCCTAAGTAAGTGTATCTGTACGCGGCGCGTCGTGGCTTCCGAGTTTGCCCCGATGTCATGTGGTCGAGTCTAACAACCCTTGGTGGTGTCGCGGCTGCGTGTCGTTCAAATAGCTTAAGTCAACGTGACATCCCGCGCGCTTTGCTCAAACGGACTCGCGAGCTAAATTGGCGCTGAAACCAGCAAGTCGAGCCAAGTTCACTTCCGATAATTTGCGGGGGAGTTCCAACGATGAATCATGCAGGTCTGTAACCCAGATTCTTGGAATCACTTGTTTTACATGGCTGCTGACCTCAATCAACACGTAAGACATCCACGACTTCTGTGGATAAGTGTGCGGATAAATTGGTGTTGAATACGCGTTTCATCTTAAAAACTAAAGGTTTCGTTCTGTTTGCCTAAAATTTAAGCGGCAATTTTCATGTTTGTTTTACAAAGACTTTTTGTGCCTTTTTTTCTCGCGTCAAAAAGGAACTCGGCTGTTGCGCGTTGTTTTTTGGCAACGCGATTGAGGTTCAGAGATTCGGTGTACAACCTTACCTAACGGCACCCGCTCCAAATACCCGCCCTCAAGTCTCACTTCGCGACCTTACTGCCAAAGCGATGGATCGCAGCAATGTGAGGCTATTGAACGACCCGTAACGGGGTGGTCTGGACGTCCTTGCGCACGGCGCGTGCCAGACGGGCTGCAACCGATCCCGCTGCCCGTTGCACCGCATCATCTGCCAAATGTGCATAGCGCAGGGTCGTGGTCAGGTTCTTGTGGCCCATAATCTCCTTAAGGGTGAACGGGTCGATCCCGTCTTTCATCGCCACTGAGGCGTATGTGTGCCTGAGATCGTGTATACGGACGTCGTCCAATGCAGCGACCTTACATATACGCCGCCACGGCTTTTGCAGGTTGTTGAGCGGTCCGGTCTCAGACTCGCCCAATATGACGTAGGGATTACCCGGTTGCCGGGGCAGACCCATCAGGATGTCATAGGCTTCCCTCGGCAGGGGAATACGGCGACGTCCGGTTTTGCTGTCCGGCAGTTCCAGATGGTGCGAGGTTACATAGTCCCAGCGCAGCGTCAGAATCTCACTGAGGCGGCATCCGGTATAAATCAGCAGCAGGAGGGCCGAAACCACGTAAACCGTCTCTGTGCCGTCTTCCAGCGCCTCTGCCAGTACTTCGCCAAGCCGTATCTGTTCCGCGTCTGACAGGTAGCGTTTCTTTTCTTCCTCACGGAATTTCTTGATCCGGCGCGCGGGGTTCGATCCGGGTTGCCGCAATCCCCAATCCTCGGCCAGATTGAACAGCTTCGACAACATGGCCGCCGCGCGGTTGGCCTGATAGGGGGTTTCACGCAGCCCGTGGTGAAACGCGACCACATCGGCACGGGTTACTTCGGCAATCGGAATAGGGCCAAGCTTTGGGCGAATGAACCGGCGAATGACGCTGTGATAGTCGCGGGCGGTTGTCGGCTTGCAATGTTGGTCGACATATTCCTCTAGAAACCGATCACAAAGACCCGCTACGGTTGGCGCGCGCCGTTTGGCCTGTCTCTCGGCAGAAGGGTCCGACCCGCGCGCGACATCGCCCAGAAGCTGCTTCGCCCGCGTCCGTGCCTCCTCGGCGGTCAGAACACCATGTTGGCCGATGGTGATCCGTCGCGTCCGTCGCCCGGCCCGGTATTGGACCAGATATGTCTTTTTGCCGGACGGGTAGACCCGCAGGCCCAAGCCGCGCATGTCCCGGTCCCAGACAAGGTATTCCTTAGCCTCAACGGCAAGCCCCTCTACAGCGCGTTTGGTCAGTTTGAACATATCCAGAACACTCCTTGCTTCCGGCCTGCTTCCGGCCTGCTTCCGGAAGCTATACGGAAGCAAATGGCGGCGAATTCTGGAGTAAGTCATGAATTCAAGGCGCAAGGGTAGTCAACGTAAATTGCTGTTTTTGCTTCATTTTTGTCAATGTGGCGAAATCCGGAGAAATACAGCGAAATGGCTCTGGCCGTTCTTTTAATCAGTGGGACGCAGGTTCGAATCCTGCACGGCGGAAACATAGTGAGACGGATTGCAGAAGGCCTATTCTGATCTTCTTGCCTTGTATGTCGGTATGTTCCGGGTCTTGGGATTTCTGCCGCTGAGCACAGGTCGGGCGGCTGGACCCAGGAGCGCGTGGTGCAGAGCGACCAGGTAGCACATCCAGCTGACACACCAGATCAGGGCGGCGGTGTTCTCCAAAAGCTCGCGATCATCGATCAATGGCGCACCTAGGCGGGTTGCGATGGCGCACCATAAAAACACCATGGCCAAACTCAGGCTGCGCGGCGCGCGTAGCGAACCCTCAGACGTGTGGGATGCAGCGCGGCCGGTAAAGGCCATGATCATGCCGGATATCGCCCCAATGGTGAGAGCGTGCAGGGCGTCTTGCATGGGGTAGACCGATGGGTAAAACCACAAAGACCCCATCAGCAAAAGCCCGAGGGGAAGCCAGAGAAAGGCCGCGTGCAGGCCAAAGAGCAGCGGGTTGCGCCATGTGCCGAAGCTGCGCCAGCGGGGCATCGCGGCAAGCAGGGAAAGGGCGGCGAGGATCAACAAGACATTTGCTAAATCAGGGGCGTCCAGAAACAAGGCAAGGGCGCCGCAGCACAACATGGCGATGGTGATCACGCGCAGCCCTTCGTTGTAGGGCAAGTCCAGCACGGGCAGGTTTTGTTGTTGACGCCAGGTGTTGGTGAAAGCCGGGACGGCGCGAACGCCGATGGTGGCAATCAGGATGGCAAAGCCGATCAGCACCGCACGCGCAAGGGACAGGCTGGCGGCGATATCACCGGATATAGCGAGGGCCATGTACGTGGCTTCGACCAGACCCAGAGCCAGCATTGCGAAGGCAAACGGGGTTTTGACATAAGCGCCTGCGGTCGCGATGCGCCATATCAGCAGGCCAAACAACGCGATGAAATAGAGCCCGTTACAGATCAGGATCAGGCTGAGGGGGAGGCGATCAGCCATGGCCGTTGTAAGACGGCCCAGGGCCCAAAACCCCATCAGTAGTTTCAAAATCAAACCCTGTTCAGGGGGCTTGGCCACCCAGTTGGGCAGGGCGGTCAGCAGGTAGCCGCCGACAGCCAGCGCGGCAAAGCCGAACAGCAGCTCATGCACATGCCACAGCACGTTTGGCTCGAACGCCGGGGCGGGCAGGCCCAGACGCACGCCCAATGGCCACCACCCGATACAGATCAGCGCCCAAAGCGCCGCGCCGCTGAACATGGGGCGATAGGGCGCGGCCCAGAACGATTGCGAGGTCACTCGGCAGGGACGGCCCGGTCGGCGGACCAGTCCGCACCACATGCGCCTTGCAGGAACCCATCGGAAAAGCGGGCGTCCGGCGTGAGAGATTGAAGCTCTGCGGCTGTTGTTTGTGCCGTAGCATCTCCTTGCAGAAGGGCGTGATAGGCTGCGCAGATGGCAGGGAAGCCCTGTGATTGCGGTGAAAGGCGCAGGGCGGCGACGCCTGCGCGCGCCAGCGTGTCAGTCTGGTAAACGGCAGCGGCGTGGGTGTCCGACAGGGTCTGCACGCCGTTCATGGTCATGAACGGCTGACCTTCCAGCGTCTTGACCTCCAGCCCGTCCGGATCGTCTTCGCAGGCAAATTGACAGTTGTCTTTGGTGCGACCGTGCATGCGTGCGTGATAGCAGCGGCCCGAGATCGCCAGGGGCAGGCGGCCATGCCCCCAGACCTCGACAGCAACGCCGAGATCAGCGGCGGTTTTGGCCAGCACCTCAACGCTTTCCAACGGCAGCTCGGGCGGCAGGCAGACCCGCGTGGCCCCAAGCGAGGCAAGCCATGTCAGCGTGCCTTCGTTGTAGACATTGACCAGCGGGCCAACCCAGAACGGCGTGCCCTTGGGAAGATGGGGCAGAGCGGAAAGGTCGTTGACCTCGATCGGCAGTCCCATGTCGACAAGATCGGCGGTCAGCTTGCGCTCGCGTTTCAGGGTGACCAGCGCCAGGCTGGTCAGGGCGACCTCTTTGCCCGCGTTTTGCAGCGTGTCGATCGCCTCGGCGATATGCTCCTGATAAAACGGCAGGCGTTTGGAACAGACCAGTTCGCCCAGAACAACGCGGGTAACAGGCGTATCGGCCAGTGAGGTGTGAAACTCCAGCCAACGGTCTTTGGACCAGAAGAACTGGGTCGGCCCAGCGGTGAGATCCATGGCTTATCTCCAGGTTTTCTTGTAGGCGCCAGTGGTCATGGCCTGACCCTCGGACAAACGGGCCAACATGCCCTCGGGCAATGGGCGGCCCGCGTCCAGCGCATCCACGGCGGCGCGGAAGTTGCGCACCACCTGTGCGACGTAGGAACGCGACCGCTGGCGGCCTTCGATCTTGAGCGCGGTGACGCCTGCCTTTTGCAACTGCGGGATCAGCTTCTCGGCGTTCAGGCTGACCGGGTCTTCGAACAGATGGCCGGTTTTCTCACCCGCGCTGAAGCAGCCTTTGCACAGGGTCGGATAAGGGGCGGCTTCGCCCTTGTTTACGCGGTGAATGATGTAGCCGCCCAGCCGCGCATCCAGCACCCCGTTTTCCTCACGGTATTCAACATGACTTGCCGGAGAGCAGACTCCGTTCATGTTGGGCGATTTGCCGGTGGCATAAGACGAGAGTGAACAGCGGCCCTCGGCCATCACACACAGGCCGCCAAAGACGAACACCTCGGTCTCGACCTCGGTTTCGGCGTTGATCGCGGCGATTTCCGGCACCGAGAGCACGCGCGGCAGCACCACACGTTTCACGCCAAAGGTCTCGGCGTAGTAGTTGATGACATCCGCATTGGCGGCGGCAGCCTGGACCGAGAGGTGACGGCGCAGGCCGGGATGGTGGCGCGCGGTATGCGCCAGAAGGCCAGCATCGGCCAGGATCACCGCATCGGCGCCGCAGGTTTCCGCATCCGCGACGGCACTGTGCCAGATGGCCTCATGCCCGGCGCGCGGAAAAGTGTTGATGGCGACCAGAACCTTGGCCCCGTGCTGATGGGCAAAGGCCACGCCCTCGCGCATTTCCGCGCGGTCGAAGTTCAGGCCGGGAAAGTTCCGGGCGTTGGTTTCATCGGCAAAGCCGCAGTAAACCGTGTGCGCGCCCGCCTTTACTGCTGCACGCAACGCGGCGGGGGTGCCGGCGGGGCAGACAATTTCCATTACCATAGTTCTGCCTCTTCAGGTCTGCTCAGGTTAACGCCGGTTCTTCGCTCGATCAGTGCAAGAACCCTCTGCATGGAATGCGCCAAGGGGCCGGACAGGTCCGAGAGTTCCTGGGCAAAGTCCAGCTCGGCATCATCGACAGCGTTGCGCAGGGCCAGCGCCGCGGCCGTATCGCCTTCGATCACCAGATCGCGGGAAAAGAACAGTGCGTCCCCGTCATAGGCGCCGTGAACAAGCCCCAAAAGGGCGGCCAGCGGTCCGGCGATCCGTGCAGCACCGTCGCCGCGGCCGCGCGTGACCGTCACCCGCGGGTTGCCGCCGTTCGGATCAAGACAGATCACAAAAGGCAGGTCGGTCGGATCAAGGATAAATCGCGTGTGATCATACTCACCCAGCCGGCGGAACATGCCCGGGTGCTTTTGGGCGATTTTGCGGGAAAAGGCGGACAGGATGGCCGACAAGGGGGTGAACGGCAAAACGCGCATCGGAAAGGTGGCCACCTGCGGAAAGCGCGGAATCATAGCGGGCGATTGGGACAAGCAGGGCTCCTTTGGCACGGTCGACATGTCTCTTGCCGGGCAGACATAAGGGGTTGCACGCTGTCGCAAGTTGACGATTGTCAATTTCGAGGTGGATTTTCGCTGATAGGCAGGCCGGGCTTTCTTGAACAGGATCTCTCGTGCGATCGTTGCCCTCTTTCCCCAGCCTGCGCAGTTTCCTTGACTGGTGCGGGGACACCAATCAGTTGCTGACAGTATCGGAACCCGTCTCTGTTCTTCACCAGATGACGGCGGTTCACCGCAACGTGCTGGAACGGGCTGGCCCGGTGTTGCGGTTCGATTTTCCGGTGTTGGACGGAGGTATACCTTCAATAATGCCGGTTGTCGCGAACCTGTTCGGGACCACCGAACGCGTGTGCGCCGGGCTTGGGATCAAACCGGAGGAGCTGGACGAGATGGGCGCGTTTCTTGCCGCGCTCAAAACCCCGACGCCTCCGGACGGGTTGCGGGATGCCCTGTCGCGCTGGCCAATGTTGAAGGCCGCTCTGGCGACGCGGCCCAAGATCACAAAGTCCGGCCCCAGCCAGCAGGTCGTGCTGGAAGGGTCGGATATCGATCTGGCCGCCATCCCGGTGCAAACGCATTGGCCGGGCGATGCGGCGCCGCTTGTGACCTGGCCGGTGGTCATCACCCGACCGCATGGGTCTGAGGCGGGCAATGTCACATCCTATAATGCGGGCATCTACCGCGCACAGGTCTTGGACCGGGACAAGCTGATCATGCGTTGGCTGCCCCATCGCGGCGGCGCGGCCCATCACCGGAGCTGGGCGAAACGCGGGGAAAAAACTCCCGTCGCCATCGTTCTGGGGGCGGACCCAGCCACGCTGTTGTCGGCCGCGCTGCCTTTGCCCGAGACCGTGTCGGAAATGACCTTTGCGGGCGCGCTAAACGGCGCCCGTCCCCGCATGGTGGCCGCCAAGTCGGTGCCCTTGATGGTTCCGGCCGAGGCCGAGATCATCCTTGAAGGTTGGGTTTCCCCCACCGAAACCGCACCCGAGGGGCCGTTCGGGGATCACACCGGATACTACAATCGGGCCGAGCCTTTCCCGGTCATGCAGGTCACGGCCGTGACCCATCGACAAGACCCACTGTACCTGTCCACTTATACCGGACGCCCGCCGGATGAGCCCGCGATCATTGGCGAGGTTTTCAACCGCCTCGCGCTGCCCACCATTCGCGCTCAGATACCCGAGGTCCGCGATCTGTGGCTGCCGCCCGCTGCGTGCTCGTACCGCATGGCCGTTGTCAGCATCGACAAACGCTATCCCGGTCAGGCGCGGCGGGTGATGATGGCGCTGTGGGGGATGCTGCCGCAATTCAGCTATACCAAGATGATCGTGGTGGTGGATGACGATATCGACCCCGCAAACTGGGATGACATCGCCTGGGCGCTTGCCACGCGCATGGACCCGGGTCGGGATGTGCTGACGCTGGAAAACACGCCGATGGACTATCTGGATTTTGCCTCTCCGCAACCGGGGCTGTCCGGAAAAATGGGCATCGATGCTACGACCAAGATCGAAAGCGAAACCAGCCGGGAATGGGGAACCGTGATGAAAACGGCAGACAAGGACGCGGAGTTTGCCGCCAATCTTGTTTCGCGCCTGATGGGGGGAGCAGCGTCGTGAGCCAACACCGTGTGATATTGGGCGTGGCCGGAGCGTCGGGTGCAGCGCTCGGGCTGTCGGTGGCTCGGCAGTTGTCGGATCTGGGTGTTGAGATCGACCTTGTCACCAGCGACGCGGCAAGGCGCACGCTGCTTGAAGAATGTGGGGGCGATGCGTTTGATACCCTCAGGGGATTGGCCACCCGCCATCATTCCATCAGCAACATTGGTGCCAGTATCGCCTCAGGGTCGGTCCCGGTCTCCGGAATGATCGTCGCGCCTTGTTCCATGCGATCTTTGGCGGCCATTGCACATGGTCTGGACGACAACCTGCTGACCCGCGCCGCCAGCGTTCAGCTCAAGGAACGCAGACGTCTGGTTCTGTTGACCCGTGAAGCGCCGCTGACATTGGTGCATCTTCGGAACATGACGACGGTTACCGAGATGGGCGCGATTGTTCTGCCGCCGGTTCCGGCCTTCTATCTGAAACCGCAATGCGTGTCGGAAATCGTCACCCAGATTGCAGGCCGTGCGATCGATCTGTTGGGGGTTTCTGCCCCGGTGGCAAGACAATGGGCCGAAGAGGGGTTGATGTCTGGCTCTAGTGCCGAGCCCGCGCGGTCCTGAATAGCAGCAGAAACACAAACACCGAACCGATCGAGGTCGTCACGATCCCCACCGGCAATTCCTGTGGTGCCAGAAGAAGCCTGCTGAGGATGTCTGACCCCGTCAGCAAGGCAGCCCCCACGATTGCGGCGGTGGGCAGAAGCCGGTTGTGCAGCGGTCCGGCGATACCGCGGGCGATATGCGGCACCATCAGGCCGACAAAGCCGATCACCCCCGCGACCGAGACAAAAACGGCGGTGGCAAGCGCCGCGGCAAAGAACATGCTGAATCGCAGCCCCTGAACAGGCACGCCCAGCGTTGCGGCGGTCAGGTCTCCGGTCAGCAGGGCATCCAGCCAGCGGCTGCGATACAGCGAATAGGACAGGATCAGCAGTAGTCCGGCGCAGACCAGCGGGAAGGTCTCCCACCGGGCCAGACCCAGCCCGCCCAGCATCCAGAAGATGACCGAATGCGCGGCGCGGCTGTCGCCTGCGAAGATCAGGTAATTGGTGATGGCTGAGAACAGGAAAGACACTGCCAAACCGGCCAGGATCAGTTTTTCCGGTGCGCTTGTGCGCAGCCCATGCACCAGAGCCAGCACAATGCCCGAGGCCACAAGGCCACCGCAGAACGCCGCCAGCGGCAGGGTCCAGAACCCCAGAATATCTCCGGTCACAGTTATGACGAATACGGCTCCGGCGGCTGCGCCCGAGGACAGGCCGAAAAGAAAAGGGTCCGCCAGATCGTTGCGCGTCGTGGTTTGCAGAACCACGCCAACAATACCCAGCCCGGCGCCAATGACGGCCGCGAACAGGGCGCGGGGCAGGCGCAGGTCGAACACGATCCGGTGCAGGGGGGACATGTCCCCATCCGTCAGACCCGTGCCCAGCAACACCGCGTCAAACGCATCCTGCGCGGGGATGGGCGTGGTGCCGTAGACGATCGAAATCAGCAAGAGGGCGGCCAGAATGACCGCCCCCAAAATCAACACAAGGCCCAATCGGCCCATTTCAGTTGAGGCCCGGGTGCATGGCTTGGGCCATTTTCGAGATCGCCTCGATATTTGCCGGTCCGGGGGTCAGCTCCTCGTAGCGCAGGCCGATCCAGCGCTCGTTCTTGACAGCGTCGGTCTGCGACATCACCGGATGGTCCTGCAGGAACTTGAACGTATCCGCTGCGCCATTGCCGGTCTGATAGTCCAGCAGCACCAGGAATTCCGGGTTTGCGGCGGCAACGGCCTCCCACGAGGTACGGCCCCAGCTGGTGTCCATGTCATGGGTGACGTTCTCACCGCCCGCAGCTGCGATCATCGCGTCGGGGATGGCGAATTTGCCAGCGGTGAAGGGCGCGTCCGCCGGGCCGTCCAGTAGGAAGACACGGGGTTTGGCCAGATCGGTGGTCTGCGCTTCGATCGCAGCGAGTTCCTGTTTCCAGCTGTCCACCAGCGCCTCGGCCTTGTCGTCGACATGCATCACCTTGCCCAGACGCAGCACGTCGTCGAACAGCAGGTCCATGCTGGCCTCGGGGCGTTCCTTGTCCAGATGCACGCAGCTTTCGGTCAGGATCATGGTCTTGATGCCAAAGGGCTCAAGCGTGTCGGGCGTCACATCGCCACCGGGTTTCATGCCGTAATACCAACCGGCAAAGAACAGGTCGGGTTCGACCGCGACGAGGTTTTCAACGGTCGGGTATTTCGGCGCAAGCTCGGGGATGTCGCCGCGCAGCGTGTCGAATTCGGGGCTGGTCTTGTACCAGCCGGTGATGCCTGTCAGGCCCACAATCTTGTCCTGCAGGCCCAGCGCAAAAGCCATGTCGGTCATGTTCATGTCATGCACGACCAACCGTTCGGGCTGAGTCTCAAAAACCAGTGGCGCGCCGCAATTGTCGACCGTCACCTCATGTGCAAAGGCGCCGCCTGCGAAGGCGGTGATCAGGGCCGCAGACCAGATTTGTTTCATTGGGGGGAGTTTCCTTGCTTTAGTTTGAAACGGGTGTTCTTCGGATATCCAGGGCCGGGATCACTCGGCCTTCATGCTGGAAACACAGGTAGTCGACGCCGAACGTGTCGCGCACATGCGCGGGCGTCAGAACCTCGGCCACAGGGCCAAAGCTGGTTAGGCGCGTGGATTTCATTAGTGCCACATGGGTGGCGAATTCGGGGATCATGACCAGGTCGTGCACGATCATGACCACGGTGATGCCCAGTTCGGCTACCAGCGACAGCATCCGGCCCTTGGCGTCCGGGTCCAGATGGTTGGTGGGCTCATCCAGGAACAGCAGCGACGGGTTCTGCGCCAGCGCCCGCGCGATATGGGCCCGCTGACGCTCGCCGCCGGACAGAAGGGCCATCCGTTTGCCTGCCAACGCACCCAGCCCGGTCAAGTCCAGTATCCGGTCAAGCTCGGCCGCGTGAGCATCAGCAGATCGGTCGGAGCGGATCGGGATCTGACCCAGCGCAACGTAATCGCGCAGCAGCAACCGACCGTCGGGAAACTCTTGCTGGCTGACCACGGCGATCATGCGCGCGCGTTCTGATGCGGACATCTGTTTAAGGCTGCGCCCGTTGATCAGGACATCCCCCAGAACCATCTCGGCAGCACCGCACAGAAGGTTCAGAAGCGTTGTTTTCCCTGCCCCGTTCGGCCCGGCAATGGCCAGGATTGCGCCCTTGTCCAGTTCGAACGAAGCGCCCTGCAGCAGGGCGTCGCCGTTGAGCGCAAAGTACTCCAGGTCACGTGCGACCAGAAACGCGGGGTTTGTCATGGGTGCTCCTCCACGTTCAGGCAGGGCATACGGGACAGGGTTTTGGTGAACAATGCGCGCGGACGGTCGGTGGCATTGGTCCAGCCGTCGGCGCTGTCGTGGAATTGCCGTGCAAACTCGGCAACTGCGTTGATGTCGCGTTCTGATTGAATATCACCGAACAGGTACTGCGCTTTGCCAACAGCCTGAAATCCAACAGTTGTCGGCCTTTCGCATCCCGCCATGCAATCGACAGTCCTCACCGCAAAGCCCGCAGGCAGATTGCCCTCCAACGCGGTGCGCAAGGCATCAGCATTCTCTGGCCCCTTGCAGGTCTCGCAGATCAGAAGGAAATGATCAGGTGTTTCCGGCATTGCCCGCTCCGCTCGTTTTCAAACGCGCAGAGAAGGTGCCAATCATAGGAACACGTGTCAGACGTGTCATCATAGCCTCCTTCCAGGACGCCCCGCCCCGGGTTGGTTGAACATATGATGGCAGGTCTCCTGACTTGCGGGTCGATGCTTGGCCATCCTTCCCGGCCCAAAAGGCCAGTGGGTGTATGGCGTCGCTCACCGCTTACAGTTGCGGGGGCAGTCACGGAGTTGGCCAATTGACAGGGCCGCACCGTATTCCCTTTTCATCCCCTTTTTGGGGGAACCATCACCAGATTGACTGCCCGAGATGGCCCGATGCGTCAATCATAAATTTGATTCTTGGAGGTTTGTTTTCCGGCGCAGCCCTACAGCGACCGAGCGCCCTGCAAAGACGACATCTGCAGAAACCCACTGGAATGATCCGGGCAGAGCGATAGAGTCCAACCATGCGATATTGGCTTCCCCTTGCGACGATTCTGGCGTTGGTCCTGTGCGGCCAATCTGCAGCTGTAGCCCAGGGGGTTGCGTTGGATTGGTCCGATCTGCCGGATCCGTCCGTTCAGGTCTTCGACGACCCGTATCGCGATCTAAGCCCCGAACAGTTCGACGACGTGCTTTTCGCCGTACGCCTGCGCGGCAGGCTGCATCAGGATGTGGGCAGCCCCGAAGAACGGCTGAAATGGCAGGAGCTTTTGGTTGAGACTGAGGACGCCCTGGCGTCGGATGGAATCGATATCGACTGGCTGCTGGACCAGCGGCATGTCGTGGCCCAGAACCGAGAGCGGGCCGGGACTGCAGGAAACCCCGAATTCGACGGTCAGACTGTGACGCTGGCAGGGTTTGCCATTCCGGCGCCACCCGATGCGGATGGCAATGCCATAGCTTATCTGGTGCCTCAGCGTGGGATGTGCAGCCACATGCCGCCGCCGCCGCCCAATCAGATGATCCGGGTGCAGCTGAATGAGGACTGGGCGCCCAGCTATGTCCACGAGCCGGTCCGACTGACCGGAAAGCTGACCATCGATCCTTCAGAGCAGAACATGATGGTGGTGGATGGTCTCTTGCCCATGCGTGCGACATTCCGACTGGAGGCAGATAGCGTTGAAACCCTTGAAATACAGGGCGAACAGCCGGAGCGGACGCAAAGCATCGCCGATCGTATCCGCGCCGCAGGCAACCGCAAGACCGGCGGGGCGAAGGTGTCTGAATGACGCGACCGCCGGATCGGCCCCCCGGAATGGCATACAGATTGGTTCCCGAAAGAAACCCGTCATCTTTGGTGGTTTGGCAAACCCTTTTCTCAAGGTACGCTGAAGTATCTTAGTTGAATGTATGATTGATGTTGGTTTGAGCCTCTTCTGAGGCCATGGGTGAGGCTATGTTGCACAAATGCGCCAAGGGATTCACTGTTTGAATCTCAGGTGATGGCTGGTTGGCATCAGTAGGTGGTCCTCTACAAAGTACAAGACCAGGAACTGGCCGTCGGAGAACACGGCGCTGAAGCAGCGCGGTTCGCTGTCGATTTGGTTTGATCCTGAGATGGAATGGTGTCCGCCCGCAACCAGCAAGCGCGGCCGCTAGCGTAAATTCAGCGACGCAGCGATACAGGTTTGCTTTGCGATGAAAGTACTGTTCGGCACGCCCCTTCGCCAGACGGCTAGATTCGTCGAAAGCCTGCTGCTGCTGGCAGACCTCGATTGGAAAGTGCCGGACTTCAGTACCCTGTGTCTTCGCCAAAGGACGTTGCATGTCTCCATCCCATACCGTGGTGGGTCTGGGCGGGGCGCTGCATCTGTTGATCGATGCGACCGGTATCAAAGCTGAGGGCGAAGGGGAGTGGAACGCCCGTAAGCACGGCGGGAGCAAAAAGCGCCTTTGGCGCAAGCTCCATCTGAGCATGGACGAGGAAAAGTTAGAGATCCGGATAGTCAAGGTCACGACAAGCAAGGTCGGTGATGCCCCCATGCTCCCTGACCTGCTTGACCAGATCCCACCCGATCAAGGCGCCGCCACCGTTTCCGCTGATGGTGCGTACGACACACGCAAATGTCACAATTTGATTGCCGCTCGAGGAGCCGTCGCTATCATCCCGCCGCGCAAAAATGCCCAACTGTGGAAACCAATCATGGCAGGCGCTGTCGTGCGAAACGAAGCCGTAAGAGCCTGCAAGTATCTTAGGCGAGCATTGTGGCGAAAGCTGACCAGATGTTATCGCCGAAACCGCGCAGAGGCGAAAATGAACTGCGTCAAACTCCATGGCCAAGGCCTCATGGCCCGAGATATCGACCAGCAGGTCGCTGAGATCCAGGTCCGGATCGCGGTACTCGACCGCTACACAGCTCTTGGCATATCCGTCACAGACCCCGTAGGATAGGTCCGCTTGGGGAGGAGGAGGTCCGCTCGAACTTCGATTTGTTCAACAAAGCCGACCTGCACCGGAGTTCACTAAACGGCAGGGTTGAACAGGCTGTAAATCGCCCTTTATCACAATGGTGTCGGCAAGCCTTTCGCGCCCCAACGGTCTTGGATATGACGGGAGTGGTACCGCCAAAACCCTGCCTGCGTTGAACAATCGGGAGCGCATCTATGAAGTTTCGCCGTCCGGCCCTTGCCGCCACCCTTTGTGCGCTGCCCTTTGCAGCTCTGGCCGAAACCCCGCAAGATGCGCCGGGCCTGATGGTCGAACTGAATGCGGTGGAAGAGGTCGAAGGCGCTTGCCGCCTGACCTTTCTGGTTGAAAATCAAACCTCAACCTCGATCGACAGTGCCAGTTATCAGGTGGTGATTTTCGATGCCGCAGGTGTATTCGAACGGATCACGCTTTTCGGATTTCGGGACCTGCCGGCAGAACGCCCTCGGGTGCGTCAGTTTGATATCCGGGGCACCACCTGCGAAAACATCGGACGTGTTCTGATCAATGGTGTCAGCAGCTGCACCGTCGGCGGCGCTGAAAGCGATATCTGCGACCAGACACCAACCTTGAACAGCCGAACAGAAGTGGAGCTTTTGGGATGAGTTTTCTTGACGCCCTGCGTGAAATCCTGGCCCTTGGCGGGCCGGTGGTCGCCATCCTGATCGCCATGTCCGTGGTGACGCTGGCGGTGACGCTGTACAAGCTCTGGCAGTTCGCGGCTTCGGGCGTTGGACGGCACCGGGTGTTGTCGCAAGCATTGGAGGCCTGGGACGCGGGCGACAAACAGACCGCCCGCGCGCGTCTGGCCAAAAGCCACAGTTACCTAGCGCCGCTAGTCGGGGTCGCGATGGACGCACCGGATGCACCGGGTTTGGACAAGAGACTGGATGCCGAGGCCGGGCTGGCGCTGGCCGGTCTGGAACGCGGTTTCCGCCTGCTGGACACGGTGGCGCAGCTCGCACCCCTTCTGGGTCTGTTCGGCACCGTTTTGGGCATGATCGAGGCGTTTCGCAGCCTGCAATCCGCTGGCTCTTCGGTTGATCCGTCGCTGCTGGCGGGAGGTATCTGGGTGGCCCTAGTGACCACAGCTGTGGGTCTGGCAGTGGCGATGCCGACCTCGATGGTATTGTCGTGGTTCGAGAGCCGCACCGCGCGCGAACGGGTGTTTGCCGACAAGGCCCTGCGCACGGTGCTGGTGCCGGGGCAAGCCGTTCCACTGGCCGAGGATGCGCAACCTATGGCGGCCACGCCCGGACATGCGTAACCCTGCCCCCTTTGTCAGGCGACCCATGGCGATGACACCGCTCATCGACGTGATTTTCTTGCTGTTGCTGTTCTTCATGCTGACTTCGACCTTTTCGAAGTACGGCGAGATTGAGCTGAGCAACGCTACGACGGGGGGCGCATCGACGGACGCGCCACAAGACCGCGCCTTTGTCCAGTTGAGCGAAGACGGGCTGGTGTTGAACGGTACGCCTGTCACGTTGGACGAATTGACGACACAAGTGACCACCGGGCAGGTACTGGTCAGCCTTGATCCGAACACAACGGCGCAGCGACTGGTGGATTTGCTGGTCCTGCTGCGCGGGCGTGAGGGCCTGAGCGTGCTGGTGCTGGAATGATCCGCCATAGCCGCCCCCGCCGCAAACGCGACTCGACCATTGCGTTGATCAACGTCGTGTTCCTGATGCTGATCTTCTTTCTGATCGCGGGCACCGTGGCCACGCCGCTGGACCCTGATCTGAATCTGGTCGACACCTCCGAACTAGAGGGGCGCGAGCCGCCGGACGCGCTGGTGCTGCACCGGGACGGCACGCTCAGCTTTCGCGGTGCGCTTATAGAACCGGAAACCTATATGGATGGTCGCGAACCCGGGGCGGTGCGGATTGTGCCGGATCGCGAAGCCTCGGGCGTGCGGCTGATCGAGGTCACAGGTGAATTGCGCCGCCTGGGGGCGGATTCCGTCTTTGTCGTGACCGAAAAGGCGCTGGAATGATCCGGGGCTCGATCGTTATCGCGGCCCTTGCCGCGCTGCTGTCTCTGTTGCTGCACCTGATGGGGCTGGGCCTGACCGCACCCAGACTGGTACAGCAGCCGGATGCAGCAGGCCGTTGGGACTCGGTTGAGCTGAGCAACAGTTTCGAGGATCTTGTGGACACGGTCGCCGAACCGGTGGAACCCGAACCGCCCGAGGCGCCGGAACCCCCTGTGGAAGAGCCCCCGGAACCCGCTCCGGAACCGGCCGAGATTCCAACCAGCGAAGTGCATGTGGCCTCGGACGATCCGCAGAAAACCTTTTCCCCTGACACTGGCACGTCCGAAATCCTGCAACCGGTCGCGCCCGAGCCCGTGGAGGCCGAGGCCCCCGAAACGCGGGACAACACGGATGGCGACAAATCCGCCAGCGATGAGATCGAGGAGACCCCGCCCGCCGAGGCGGCCGAGTTTGCCGAAGCGCCAAAAGGCAGTCCCGAGGCCACGGAACCGGTAGAGGAGACCCCAGCCGCACCCGAGCCCACCGAGGCCGAGCAGATTGCCGCATTGCCCGAGCCATCGGTAAATCCGGTGCCGTCAGTTGCCCCGGTCGTGCCCTCTGAAAGTGAGACGATCGAGGCCGATATCCCCGCCACCCCGGCTGAGCCTGTGCCTGACGCAGAAGAAAACAGTGAGGAACCGGAACAGCCGCTGACCTCATCGATCCGGCCACGCCTGCCGGACCGGCGTGCGCAGCCAGAGCCTCCGGCCACGTTGCGCGGGGCACGGGATTTCAGTGACCTGCAATACCCAACGCAAGAGGTCGAGTCGCCCCTGACCACCTATCAGCGCCAAGGCAGGGATTTGTTCACCTCGGGCAACAGCGGCACACGCTCGGGCGGGCGGGGTCCCGGAAATTCGGATCGAACCAACTATGCCGGGAAGGTTCTGGTGCATCTGAACCGTGCACCGATCGTCTACACGGCGGCGCGGGGCTTCGCAGTGGTGTTTTTCAGGATCAACCCGGACGGAACCTTGGCCTTTGTCGATGTCGTGGACACCAATGGCTCACCGGATCTTGAACGGGCGGCCAAGGCACAGGTTCAAGCGGCCGTTCCTTTCCCGATACCACCAGGCGGGGTCAGCCGATCGCTGACTTTCACCTATTACAACTGAACAGCCGGTGACTTACAGTTTCTCGAAAAACAGAATGACCTCGCCCAACCGTACGCCATAGCGCGAGACATAGGCACGGTTCAGCAGCCGGTCGTCGCTCAGCAACCACATCCAGTCATCGAAATTCACCCGCATGGTGCCGTCTTTCACGGGCAGGTCGATCTTGTATTTCCAGTTGAACGTGTCCCCGCGCTCGATCCCGCTGGCGGTGCCCAACACGCCCGGCGCGGTGCCGGTCCAACTGTCCTCGCCGGTTTTGGTCAGGGTCCAGATGCGTTGTTCGGTGGCACCGTCGTCATAGACGAAATCCTCGACCAGCGTCAGGGTTTCGCCATCCCATGTGCCGTCGATCTCGACCGTAAAGCGGCGGGGCACGTTGCCCAACACATCCTGAAACTGACCATAGGCGACGGTTTTGCCCTCAAAGAACTCCTCAAGGTTCAGTTGCCGGTCGGACAGGAAGGTCTTGGGGACACGCGGCTTGGCCGAACAGGCCGCCAGCGCGGCCAGCCCGATAAGGGCGAGTGCTGCGATCAGATAGCGGCGCGCGGTCATTGCAATGTCCTTGTCTCAGCGGTGGCGTCATAGCCGTTGGAGCCGCTGATGTGGGTTGGTTTCGTCTCGGGCGCCGGGCGCATGGTGGCGACCAGTTCGGCGACCTTGAGGCCGAATTTGCGCATCTCAGACCGATTCATGATCACGCCACTTTCAGTCAGATACATCCAGTCAGTGACGTCCAGAGTGTGCCCGCCCGCGTCTTTGGGCAGGATGATCCGGTAGGTCAGCTTGACGGTTGAACCGGAAATGATGCCGTGACCTTCACCCACGATATCGTCTGCCGTGGCGGTAAACGTGTTGCCGGTGCCCAGCGTCAGATACCATTTACGGGTCATCTGCTTGCCGTTTGAATAGGTGAAAAATTCGGCCAGCGTCCCGGTGTTACCATCCCATTTGCCCACCATACGGGCGGTAAAGCTGTTCGACATCTTGCCATTGGGCCCATAGATCAGGCCTTCGGACAGGATCTCTCCGTTCAGATTCTCTTTCATTTTGAACGCAGGTCCGGTGTCTGTGTAGTCCGTTGGCGCCTGCGACCGGAAACTCAGGAACCGGCGCTGGGCGATGATCAGGACAAGGATGGCGAGCAGAAGGATGGCGATGGCTGTCATTTGGCTGAGACCTCGGTAGGCAGCGTCAGGACCAGCCCGAACGCGCCGAGTTTCAGGATGCAGGGCAGTACGGCATAGGCGAGGTTGAGTGTGCGCAACGCCTCGGCCGAGTTAGCTTGCCCCGGAGTGAATCCGCTGCGTTCCAACAGCGGCAGAGTGAAAAAGGCCGCGAACGCCAAGCCCAACTTGCCCGCAAAGGACCAGATGCCGAAAGCGGCTGAGGCATTCAGCCCGGCACGTGTCAGCACGACTGAGAACATGGCAGGCAGTACCACCATGTCCGCCCCCAGTGCCGCACCGGAGGTCAGGCAGATCACTGCGAATCCAGTCAGGTTGCCGGCCGACAAAGTGGCCGCGCCGATAAATCCTGCAATAGACAGCGGCATCGCGATCATCAGAGTCTGTTTCGGGCCAATCCGGTTGCTGAGCTTGGCCCAGAGCGGCACGCTGGCCCCGGCGCTGAGGAAGAACAGGATCAACAGCGGTCCGGCTTTTCCGGGCAATTGCAGGCGGTCTTCGACAAAGAACAGAAACAGGGTTGAGGTGATCGCCACCGGCAGGCTGTTGACCAGCGCCAGAAACAGCAGGCGCAAGGCTCCTGCCTGACCCAGCCGGGAGAAAGACAACCCCTGGCCGGTGATCGGGATGCGACGCCACATCGGAACGGTCAGGATCAGGGTGAGAATGGCCAAAAGACCCAGAAACACCCCAAAGGCGGGGTAGCCTTGCCCGCTGGCCCCGAAGGCCACGAACAGAGCGGGGGCGCTGGCGGCAAGGATAACCCCGGTCAGTTGCCCGCCCTCGCGCCAGGCCGCCAGCGTCATCAGCTCTTTCGCGTCAGCTTGTTTGGCAAGAGTCGCGCTACGGCCATAGAGCAGGATGGTGCCAAGGCTGTAGGCCGAGAACAATAATACCAAAACAGATACTAATACGGCAGTATTTGCTCCTTCAGGTAGGCCAAAAAGCAAGGGAAACCCAACCGCCAAGCCAATTGCAGCCGCAGCGGCAAACAGCATCTGCGCCCCCGGCCAGCGGTCAATGGCCCATCCGATCAGCGGGTCCTGCACCAGATCGACGATGCGGATCACAAGCAGAACGGTGCCAATCACCCCCAACCCGATGCCCAGATTGACGGCGGCAAAGCGCGGCAGGTGGATATACAGCGGGATACCCGCCGCAGCCAGCATCAACGCATAGAGACTGACCCTCGGATACAGCATCACTGCCCGCGCAATCTCTGCGTGAAGGCGGCAGAGCGGGTGTTTTCACCCAGGAATACAGACATGAAGCTGCGTTTGATGCCGGGATACGACATCGTGCAGGTCTTGCGTCCGTTCAGCCAGAAGGAAACCTTGTTCGGCCCCTCGGACACCGCCAGATAGCGATCCCCCTTGTTGACCGCCTTGAAGCAGGTCTGAAGTTGGTCGCGTACAGGCGCGGCGCGGCCAATGCGCGCCATCTCGTCCAGGGTCGAGTTGATCAACGCCTTTTGGCTCACGTTGCGGCGATATTGCAGTTGCAGCCCGAAATCCTGTTTCCAGCTGAAAGCCGCGCCACCCGGAGTAAACAGCTGCGCGTCATACAGAGGCAGCCCGAGATAGCGAAAGGTTGCGGTGCCGCGCAGTTGCGGGTCGTCCAGTTCCGTCAGGCCGGACGATGCTGCCAGCCCGCCGGGGACCAGCAGGCAGAGGGACAGCAGCGCGGGGCGCAGGGTGTTAAAACTCGGCCGGGGCAGGGAGGACCGGCTGTTTTTCAGGAATGCCATTGTCAGATCCGTTCGTGTGCGGGGTGCCGTTCATGCGCTCGACAACATGCATCGCGCTGGCAATCCCGTCTTCATGAAAACCATGCCGGTTATACGCACCGGCAAACCAGGTTCGGTTCTGTCCCTGCATCTCGCGGATTTGCCCTTGTGCTTTCAGGGCCGCTTTGTCGAACACCGGATGGGCGAACTCGACCTGATCATAGATTTTGTCCGCGGGAATTTCTGATGACGCGTTCAGCGTCACGAACAGCGGATCGCTGTCCGGAATGTTCTGCAACCGGTTCATCCAATAGGTGACACCCACATTCCCGGCTTGAGAGCGATAAGTCCAACTGGACCAGCAGGCTCGCCTGCGCGGCATCTGGCGCGGATCACAATGCAGGATGGCGGTGTTGGGTTGATATCGAATAGACCCTAATGCAGCTTTTTCAGCGCTCGTTGCGGTCTCACCCAGAATGGCCAGCGACTGATCAGAATGGGTGGCGAGGATGATCTCATCAAACAGATCGGCCTGCCCCTGGCTGCGCACCGTCACGCCGGTTTCATCGCGCTGGATGTGGTCTACAGGAGAGGCCAGCCGGATTTCACTCCCGCGCGCGCGCAGGGCAGCGTCGATGCGGCGGACATATTCGATGCTGCCGCCTTTAACCGTGTACCACTGATGTTGTTTGGCGCGGCCGCTGGCCAGCAGGGCATGGTTTTTGAAGAACTGCACCAGCGAACGCGCCGGAAACTTATCCACGAACTCAACAGGGGTGGACCAGATCGCACCGCACATCGGCATCAGGTAGTTGTGGCGGAACCAATAGCCCAAACGCAGCTGGTCGACCAACTCGCCGATTGTGGTCTCATCATCCCGCGCGGCTTCGGGGGCCTCTTTGCTGAACCGCAGGATGTCGGCGATCATCTTGTAATAGGCCGGGCGGGCGAGGTTGCGTTTCTGCGCCGTCAGCGTGCGCAGGTTGTTCAGCCCGTATTCGATGCGTCCGTCATCGATGGTGGCGCCAAAGCTCATCTCGGATTTCATGACCGGCACGTTCAACTCATCAAAGAGGCGTGTCAGATAAGGGTAGGTGGCATAGTTGAACACGATGAACCCGGTATCGACGGACTGATCTCCGTTCTTGCCGGCCATCACCGTGCGCGCATGGCCGCCCAGTCGGGGTTCCGCCTCGAACACGGTCACGTCGTTGTTTTGGGAAAGATAGTAAGCAGCTGACAGACCAGCGATACCTGCCCCTACAACTGCGATTTTCTTGCGTGCGCCCCGAGTTTCGTCGAACATGCCATCCTCTTTGTGCGACAGTTTACAAGAGGATACGCAGGATGGTCGTAGGTGGATCAATCGGGTTAGAAGATTTTCTCGAACGCACTATGTCGTGAAGTCTGGTGAAGTGATCCGGCCCCTTTCCCCGTCCGTAACAGATCAGACGCAACTGGAATGGGCGCATGAGCAGTTTTGACGGAAAAACCTATTGGATTGTCGGTGCCAGCGAAGGGCTGGGCCGGGCACTGGCCGAGGCGCTCAGCCGTCAGGGGGCGCATCTGATCCTGTCTGCCCGCAATGCCGACCGCCTGGCCCAGATCTGCGTCGCGCTGCCCAATGCACAGGCCGTTCCCTGCGACGTGACTGATCTGGACTCGGTGCGCCGTGCCGCGGTCGAGGCCGGAGAGGTGGATGGGCTGATCTATAACGCCGGGGCCTATGAGCCAATGCGCTCGGGTGATTGGGAGACCGAGGCGGTGCTGGCGATGACCGACGTGAACTACACCGGCGCGCTGCGGGTACTGGGAGAGACGGTGCCGCGGTTTGTGCGCGCGGGCCGGGGGGATATCACGCTGATCGGGTCCCTATCCGGCTATCGCGGGTTGCCGGCTGCGGTGGGATATGCGTCCAGCAAGGCGGCGCTGATTTCTCTGGCAGAAACCATGCGGTTCGATCTGGCTGGTACCGGGGTGACGGTGCGGATCGTCAATCCGGGCTTCATCAAGACCCGACTGACCGAGAAAAACAACTTTAAAATGCCGATGCTGATGACGCCCGAGGATGCGGCGGAACGGGTGGTCAAAGCAATGTCGCGCCGTCGCTTCCGTACCGATTTTCCGGCGCCGTTTTCCTGGGTGATCAGGCTGCTGGATTACCTGCCGGATTGGTTGGTGTATCGCGGAAAATAGATCCTAATAAGGGCTTCTATCCAAACTGCCCCTGACAGAACCAGCCCGCCGACAGGGTGCCGCCATGGCCGTAGAACAGCCACAACCGCTCCCCCTGTTCGGTTACCACCACCCAGTAATCGCGTACGCCGCTGCGCCAGTTGGGGTCGTCCAGCCACCATTCCGGTGCGATGCGTTCGGGGCCGGTGGCCTGCGCCAGTTGCCAATCGCGGCCCCGCCAGCGAAAGGCGCTGGGCACATCCGGGGTTTCCGGGGCCATGACCGGCTCGGGCTGCCACATCTGCAGCGGGCGCGGGCGCGGAGGCGCAGGCCAGTCGCGTGCCGGTTCGGACCATGCGGCGGCCAGCGTCTGCGCGGTTTTCTCGGGGATATGCGAGGCCGCCGGGTGGCGCCGGGTGATCGCCTCAAGCCCTACCCGTGCGCCCAGCTTGCCGATCAGATCATCGACGGCGGTGTTGCCCTCCAGCCGCTCACGGGCCACGCGGCGGGCTTCGGCATGGCCTGCCACCGTGCGGGCGTGGATGGGCTCGGTCTGGATCGCCTCAAGCCGCAGCATGTCGATGCCATAGCCCGCATCGATCTTATCGATTTTCATCTCTAACAAGGGGCGAATACGGTGTTTGTCATGGGTCGGGCGGGCCAATCCGACCTCGATGATCTCGGCCGCCTGATCGGCGCGATGCGCCTCAAGCCGCAGGGTACGCACCCCGCGGCCTTTCTCTTCCAGCTTGGCGCAGAGCGTCGGCAGCACCCGGTCGATGGCGGCCATCACGTCTTCGGTCAGACCGATGGGGTTGGGCAGGGTCATCCGCACCGCAAAGTGATGCGGCGGGCGGGCGGGCGAGACCGGCTCGGGCGCGCTGCCCATCGCCTGATCCAGCCGCAGCACCAGCCCGCGTCCGAACCGCCGTGCCAGCGAGGCGCGCGGTTGCCCCAGCAGGTCGCCAATCCGGCGCAGGCCCAACCGGTTCAGCTGCGCGACCACCTGATCTTCGAGCCGCAGCGCTGCGATGGGCAGGGGGCTGAGCGCGCCATAGGATTGCCCCGGCGCGGCAATGCGGGCGCCGCCGCCCAAGGCCATCACCTGCGGCGCGGTCCCGCCCTTGGTCCAGTGCCGCCGTTTGCCCGCCCGGGCGCGGGTGGCGCGGGCCTCTTGGCTGATGGCGTCGCCGTTGCGATCCGATGTGGCCTCTTGCCCCGCATAGCGCGCCAGTGCCCAGGCTGCACCCAGCGTGTCGGCGATGCCCATCTGCACGCTCAGGCCCATATCGGCGCAGTCGGTCTCAAGCACGCTCAGCAACGCCTCTTCCCCGCCAAACAGATGCGCGCAGCCCGACAGGTCGACGATCAGCCCGTCCGGCGATTCCTCGGCCACCCATGGGCTGAACTTGCCCGCCCAGCGGCGCAAAGCGGTGAGGAATGCAGCCTCTGCCGGGGCGTTGCGGGGGCGTGTTACCAGCGCCGCACACATGGTATGGGCGTCACGCACCGGCTGACCCACGCGCAGACCGGCGGCATGGGCTTCGGCATTCAGCGAGGTGATGACCTGCATGTTCGACTGTTCAGCCACCACGGCCAAAGGCCCGTCCTGCAGGCCCCGCGCAGTGCGGACCAGCCGTTCAGCCCCCAGACGGGGGAACCACAGTGAGAGTATTCGGCGTTTGGGCATCGGCAGACATCAAAATGTTCCCATTTTGTTCTTACCGTAGAATCATGCCCTGAGTCCACGCTTACCCGCAGGTCAGGCGCTGAATGATCCCACCCTCGTCAACAAACACGTTCAGCCGGTCGATGCGGTAATCCTGCGTGGCCAAACCGTCCGGCCCCAGCACGCGCGCGCGTTCGGGCAGCGCAGCCTGAATGGTTTCGACCGGCTGACCAACGGAATTGGCAAAGGCGTCGCCCTCGCAAAAGGCCAGATCGACCGGGGCCGCCTCGGGCGCAAGGCGGGCGTCTTCGGGCGCGGGCGGGGTTTGGGCGCAGGCGGCCAGCAGGATCAGGATCGGGATAAAACGGCGCATTGGCGTTCCTCTTTCCGGCAATGTCGTTTCTGCAATATCAAGTCATTAGCCAATCTGTCACGAAACGACAGTTGAAAACACCCTGCAATTGACGCAGGGTCGGGGCAAATTTGACTGGGAGACAAGCACCATGCGTACCCGTGCCGCCGTCGCCGTTCAGGCCGGCAAACCTTTGGAAGTGATGGATGTGAACCTTGAAGGCCCCAAGGCGGGCGAGGTTCTGGTGGAAATCAAGGCCACCGGCATCTGCCACACCGATGAATTCACCCTGTCGGGTGCCGACCCCGAAGGCCTGTTTCCGGCCATTCTGGGGCACGAAGGCGCAGGCGTCGTGGTCGAGGTCGGCCCGGGTGTCACCAGCCTGAAACCGGGCGACCACGTGATCCCGCTCTACACCCCCGAATGCCGTGAATGCGAATACTGCCTGAACCCGAAAACCAACCTGTGTCAGGCGATCCGTGAGACGCAGGGCAAGGGTCTGATGCCCGACGGCACCTCGCGCTTTTCGATGTTGGATGGCACGCCAATCCTGCACTACATGGGCTGTTCGACCTTCGCCAACCACACGGTTCTGCCGGAAATCGCGCTGGCCAAGGTGCGTGAGGACGCGCCGTTCGACAAGATCTGCTATATCGGTTGCGGCGTGACCACTGGGATCGGCGCAGTCATCAACACCGCCAAAGTGGAAATCGGCAGCCGTGCCATCGTGTTCGGTCTGGGTGGTATTGGCCTAAACGTGATCCAGGGCCTGCGTCTGGCCGGAGCTGACCAGATCGTCGGCGTTGATCTGAACCCCGCCAAGGTGGAAATGGCCACGAAATTCGGCATGACCGATTTCGTGAACCCGACCGAGGTTGAAGGCGATCTGGTGCCGTATCTGGTCAACCTGACCAAGGGTGGCGCGGACTATACTTTCGACGCCACCGGCAATGTTGGCGTTATGCGCACCGCTCTGGAAGCGGCGCATAAAGGTTGGGGTGAGTCGATCATCATCGGTGTGGCACCCGCTGGCGCCGAAATCTCGACTCGTCCGTTCCAACTGGTCACCGGCCGTTCGTGGCGCGGCACGGCCTTTGGTGGCGCCCGTGGCCGGACCGACGTGCCCAAGATCGTAGACTGGTACATGGAAGGGAAGATCGAGATCGACCCGATGATCACGCACACCATGGGGCTGGATGACATCAACCACGGCTTCGACCTGATGCATAAGGGCGAGAGCATCCGCTCGGTTGTGGTTTACTAAAGCTCTTAGCTATGGGTTTTGAGAACGGCGCGCTGTTTGGCGCGCCGCTTCTTATTTCCCGGGCCGCGATGCCCCAGTATCAGACCGCGGTGACCGCACCCGCAGAACCGGGGTGTTGGTCGACGACGTGTTGGCCCGGCTTTCGCGCCAGACGACGAACACGCCCGATGCGATGATGATGCTGGCCCCAACGGCGACCCAGCCATCGGGTTGTTCGCCAAAGAAGATTATACCAAATAGTGTGGCCCAGATGATTTGGCTGTACTGGCTAGGTGCAACGACCCCGGCGGGGGCAGCGCGGTAGGCAAGGATGATCAGGTGTTGCGCGATCACCGAGAACACGCCGACCAGCGCCATCATTGCCAGATGCAGCAACGAAGGCGGTTGATAGACAGCCGGTTGCAAAAGGCTCATCACAACGATGGCCAGAAGCATCGGATAGAGGATCAGCACGGCCGAGCGTTCTTCATTCCCGATCTTGCGTACCAAAACAGACCCTAACGCGCTGCAAAACGCGGCAGTCAGGGCGGCGAGGTGGCCCAGAGTGATGTCTGTGGCTCCGGGGCGCAGGACGATCAGAACGCCGATCAGGCCAACGCCAACAGCGGCCCAGCGTTTGGCGCGGACGATCTCTCCCAAGATCGGGATCGACAGGACGGTGACGAACAGGGGGAAGGCAAACAACAGCGAATAGACCTCGGCCAGCGGCAGCACCGAGAAGGCGTAGAAGGCGCAGACCATGGACGTGACCATCAGGGCCGAGCGCAGCAGCACCAGCCACGGGTGATGCGGCAGGAAATTTCCGGTTGTCCGGTCGGTCAGGATCGTCACTGCCATTGGCACAAAGGAAAACAGCGTGGCGAAAAAGATGATCTGCATCACCGAATAGGTGCCGCCCAGCACTTTGATCAGCGCGTCATGGCTGGCAAAGACGGCAAAACCCGCAAACGCATAGCCAAGGCCCCGGAGGGTGGTGTTCTGAGTGCTCATGGATCGGCCTCGGGTGATGTCGGTGTGGTGGCGCTATGCCGTCGCAGCGCAGAGGGGCTGTCTTGCCTCTGAGTAAACCGAATTTGACAGAGCGCATAGCCCCTATTTTACCGCTAACATCACTTGGCTGCTATGATCCAAGGTCATCGCAGGATCGGCGGGGCGTCCTTGGGTTGGCGTGCGGATTGAACGCCAGCCTTCATGCCCACCCCGATGCGTCGGGCCAGCGCGACCCACGGGGTGGCTGTTTCCGGGGGCAGGGTCTGGGTGGCGACCTCTTCGAACAGATCCAGCCAGTGGGTGAAGAACTCGGGTTTCACGTCGGGCCGTTCGATATGGACCCGCTGCGGATTGCCGTCATAGCTGCGCTCGAACAGGATAGCGTTGTGCCAGAAAGCGGCGATCTTTTCTTCATGCGCGGGCCAGTCGTGGACATGTTTGTTGAAGACCGGTCCCAGCACGGCGTCCTCGCGCACGCGGGCGTAAAAGGCGCGGACCTGTGCGTTGATCTGGTCTGGTGTGGCCGGAAAGCGCGGCGGTAGGATTGGTCTGGTCATGAAGGTCCCGGGTTTCGACTCTGTTTTGGGGCAATACTCGGTTTGATCGTCACCCGACAGGGGTGGTTTTGTCGCGCGGCTCCGGCGTTAGCAGGTGCCGTATCAAGGCCACCGGATGCGCCTTCAGGCTAAGGCGGGTGGCCACGTAATCCTCGACCACCTGCTCGCCCAAGGTCATCTGCGGCAGATAGGCTTCGGGTTCATCCAGTGCCTCGCCCTCCAGATCCTGCGAGAACAGCGGCAGCGGTTTCGCGGTCGCAATCGCCTTGGCCTGCCACAGCGCCTCGCGCCGGGTCAGGTCGCAGGCGGCGAAAGCATCGGCCTCGGCCAGCCGTTCGATCACCGACGGGCCCAACCCGGCGCGACGCCAGACATCGTCGACCTGATGGTAGCCATTGCCGCGCGCGGCGGTCAGCCAGCTGGCATCTTCCTCGCTGAGGCCCTTGATCTGGCGGAACCCCAGCCGCAGGGCCAGCCCACCATGACCGTCGGGTTCCATCACATTGTCCCAGAAGCTGGCATTGATGCAGACCGGGCGCACTTGCACGCCGTGTTCGCGGGCATCGCGCACGATCTGGGCGGGTGCATAGAACCCCATCGGCTGCGAGTTCAGCAGCGCGCAGGCAAAAATCCCCGGGTGGTGGCACTTGATCCAGGCCGAGGCATAGACCAGCAGCGCAAAGCTGGCCGCGTGGCTTTCGGGGAAGCCGTATGAGCCAAAACCTTCGATTTGTGAGAAACATCGCTCGGCAAAATCATCCTCATAGCCGTTGCGCTTCATGCCGCGCAGGAACAGCGCGCGGAATTCGCTGACGGACCCATGTTTCTTGAAGGTTGCCAGCGAACGGCGCAGCCGGTCGGCCTGTTCCGGGGTGAAGCCCGCGCCAACAATGGCGATCTGCATGGCCTGTTCCTGAAACAGCGGCACGCCCAGCGTTTTGCCCAGCACCTCACCCAATTCGTCCGAGGGGAAGCTGACCTCCTCCTCTCCGTTGCGGCGGCGGATATAGGGATGGACCATGTCGCCCTGAATGGGGCCGGGGCGGATGATGGCGACCTCGATCACCAGATCGTAGAAATTGCGCGGCCGCATCCGGGGCAGAAAGTTCATCTGTGCACGTGATTCCACCTGAAACACGCCAATACTGTCCGCCTTGCACAGCATGTCATAGACCACCGGGTCCTCGGGCGGCAGGGTGGCGAGGGTGTAGCTGGTCTGGTGGTGCTGGCCGATCAGGTCGAACGCCTTGCGGATGCAGGTGAGCATCCCCAGGCTGAGCACATCGACCTTAAGGATGCCCAGGCTGTCGATGTCGTCCTTGTCCCAGCAGATGACCGTGCGGTCCTCCATGGTGGCGTTTTCGATAGGAACCAGTTCGTCCAAACGCCCCTCGGTGATGATGAAGCCGCCTACGTGCTGGGACAGGTGGCGGGGGAAGCCGTCGATCTCATATACCAATGTTAGAGTCTGTTTCAGACGGCGATCCTCGGGGTCGAGGCCGATTTCACGCATCCGTTCGGCCTCAAGACCCGCGGCTGAAAAGAAGCCCCAGAGCTGAGAGGACAAAGCCGAGATGGTGTCTTCGGTCAGGCCCATGGCGCGCCCGACCTCACGGATGGCGCGTTTGCCGCGATAATGGACGACCGTGGCGCAGAGGCCCGCGCGTTCCCGGCCATAGCGGTCATAGATGTGCTGGATCACCTCCTCGCGGCGTTCATGTTCGAAGTCGACATCGATATCGGGTGGTTCATCGCGCGCCTCGGACACGAAGCGCTCAAAAACCATCGTGCCCATTTCGGGGCTGACCTCGGTGATGCCGAGGCAGAAACAGACGACAGAGTTGGCCGCCGAGCCGCGCCCCTGGCACAGGATGCCGCGCGATCGGGCGAAATGAACGATGTCGCGGACGGTCAGGAAGTAAGGTTCGTATTTCAGTTTGCCGATCAGGGTGAGTTCATGCGCCAGCATGTTTTGCGCCTTTTCCGACGCACCCGCCGGATAGCGCCACTTCAACCCCTCATGCGCCAGACGATGCAGGCGTTGGCTCGGAGTTTCCTGCTCGCTGCCTTCGCTGGGATATTCATAGCGCAGTTCGTCGAGCGAGAATGTGAGTTGTTCACTGAGTTCATGGGCGCGGGCAACGGCCCCTTCGTGACCTTTGAAGATGCGCAGCATCTCGGTTTCGGACCGCAGACGTTGTTCGCCATTGGCCAATGCGTTTCGGCCCAACTCGTCTACCTTGCGGCGCAGGCGGATGGCGGTCAGCACATCACCCAGTTTGCGACGCGTGCCGTGGTGCATCATCGGTGTCGCACTGGCAAGGGTAGGGATGCCAAGTTGCTTAGATTCAATCTCTAATAAAGAGAAATATGTGCTATCTGCACCATCATACCGGGGATGCATCAACAGATGCATCCGCCCGTCAAAGCGGCGCGTCAGTTGGTGCGCCTGTGTCCGCCATGCGTCCGCGCCGCCAGTGGGCCGGGTCGTCTGTGGCCAGAGCAGCAGGTGGAGGCCGTCGGAAAACTCCAACAGGTCGGACAGGTGCAGGATGCAGTCGCCTTTCTCGGCGCGCAGGCGGCCTTTGGACAGGATACGGCACAGATTGGCCCAGCCCTGCCGGTTCAGGGGCAGGGCGGTGACGGTGGGCGCGTCGGTGAAAATCAGCCGTGCCGCCGGGATCAGGCGTGGCACCGCGTGGATGGGGTACGAGGGCGGTTTCGGGATATGATCGGGGCAGGGCGGGCCGATGGAGGTGTTCTGCGCTTCCCACTCCAGCCGCTCACGCACCTTGCGGGCGATCTCGCGCCCTTGGGTATGGGCGCGCACGATCCCGGCAACCGAGTTGTCATCGGCAATTGCGATGGCGGGCAGGCCCAGGGTGACGGCACGCTCCATATACTCCTCGGGGTGCGAGGCCCCGGTGAGAAAGGTGAAATTCGACGTGATCGACAGTTCGGCATACATGGCGATTCCATATTATATTCACGTTTTGTTCTTTTTCCGAGTCCTTTGCGCAGGAAACGGGTCGCTTGGGGTTTGCCGGATGGGCATGGTCGGCGAAAAAGGAGGCTCGATATGTTCAAGATCACCGCATTGCCAACCGACGAAGTGCGCGCCCTTCAGGGTGGTCACCCGGATGCTTATGGCGCCGCGCCAGAGCGTGCTGTTTCCACCGGCGCAGGCAATCCCTGTCGTCATTGCTTGCAGAACATCCCCGAGGGGCAGGACATGCTGATTTTGGCGCATCGACCTTTTTTAGAGCCACATCCCTATGCAGAAACCGGCCCGATCTTCCTGTGTGCCAAACCATGCGAGCGGTATCACGGCGCTGAGATGCCCGAGATTTTGACCACGTCCCCGGACTATCTGATCAAGGGCTATGGGCAGGATGACCGGATCGTCTACGGCACCGGAGCTATCACACCAACGGATCAGATCGACGCAAAGGTCAGCGATATTTTTGCACGGCCGGATGTGGCCTATATCCATATCCGCTCGGCCCGGAACAATTGCTATCAGGCGCGGATCGACCGGGCCTAAAGCTTGATCCGATGCATGCCCCGACGCGGTTGGTCCTGATCCTCGGCAGGTTCATCCGCACGAGAGGACGTGAGCGCAAGGAACACATCCTCCAGGTCAGCCTCTTCGGTGCGGACGTCGCGGATGCGGATGTTTGCGGCGCGGACGGATTCCAGTACCTGTTCGGCGCTGGTCTGGGCGCTGCGGTATTGCAGCACCAGGCTGCCATCGTCGCGCAGGTTGGCCTCGACGCCCTCGGTCACGGGCAGATTGGTGACCGGGCTGTCCGGGGCGATCACCATGGTGCGGCTATCCATGCGGCCCAGCAGATTGGCGGTGCTGTCCTGTGCGATCTTTTCGCCGTGATTGATGATGGCGATCTCGTCACACATCTCCTGCGCTTCTTCCAGGTAATGGGTGGTCAGGATGATGGTCATGCCCTGTTCGTTCAGCTTGCGCACATTGGTCCAGAGCATCTGGCGCAGCTCGATATCCACGCCCGCGGTGGGTTCGTCCAGAACCAGAATCTTGGGGTGATGTACCAGCGCCTTGGCCAGCAGCAGACGCCGCCGCATGCCGCCGGACAGGGTGCGGGCATAGGCCTCGGCCTTGTCGCTGAGACCGACCAGTTCCAGAATCTCATCGCTGCGGCGCTGTGCCTTGGGCACGCCATAGAGGCCTGCCTGAACCTCCAACGCGCCACGCGGGGTAAAGAACGGGTCCAGATTCAGCTCTTGCGGCATAACACCGATAGCGGCGCGCGACTGGCGCGGGTTCTGGTCCTGGTCGAAGCCCCAGATCGACACCTTGCCCGCGGATTTTACCACCAGCCCGGCCAGAATATTGATCAGCGTCGATTTTCCGGCCCCGTTCGGCCCCAGCAGGCCAAAGACAGACCCGCGCGGAACCGTCAGGTCAATGCCTTTCAGCGCGTGTTTCTCAGGCTGACCCTTGCCGCCCAGATAGGTCTTGCGCAGCCCCTCGATCCTGATTGCCGCATCACGCATGTGACCCTTGCCCCCGGTTTGCTCATCGCTCATAAACGCACCTATTACATGCCCGCGAGGCCGACAACCGAAGAAGGATCGCAAGCCGTGACAATAGAAGCGCCGGAAACCAAGATCGTCGAAACCGCCCGTGTTGCCTGTGATGGCGGCGAAGGCGCATTGGGCCACCCGCGCGTCTGGCTGCAAATCCCTGAAGATACCGGTTGGGTCGAGTGCCCGTATTGCGATTGCAAATATCAATTGAACACAGCCGGGCCTAATGGCTGAAACAGCCCTCATTTTTCAGAATTTCAGCGACCAACATATGAAAAAATGGAAGTAAGCGCGGAAACTTTCCTTTTTGCTGACGTTATTACGCTGTCTGATCTTGCCCCGTTGACCGGTGGTACGCTTCGTGAGGTTTACGCCTTTCCCGGGCGGTCGGGTTTGCTGATCAAGATCATGAATTCACAAGCAAGGAACACGCGGCACAAGTTGGCAAAGCGTCTTTCCTGGCGCGTTTTCCCCGATGCAAGATACCGCAATACTCTGAAAGAGATAGAGTGCGAATTGAAGGTCGCCATGAAACTGGGCGCGGACATCAAAAGCTCTCCGTTGCCCAGAATGCTCGGGATTGTGCAAACAGACCGTGGAATGGGAATTGTTGTAGAAAAGATATCAGGTGACGATAACGGGTTGGCCAAACGTCTGCACAAGATATGCAGACAGAAAGAGTTATCAGGCGCGATGCTGGACCAACTAAACCAATTCGTTGCCAAGATGTACCGCCTGCAGATTGTTGCGCGTGACCTAAACGCCAGCAATATCGTCTACGGAAGGCGCGGGGGAAAACCCGACTTCTTCCTGATTGACGGATACGGTGAACGTAACCTTGTACCTCTGCGCAGTTGGTCGCGCTATCTGAACGACCGGTCGCTGACAATCCGGTTTGAGGACTTGGCAAAACGTGTCGGGTTGGTTTGGCACAAAGACCGCAGAGTATTTGGGTTTTCCTGAAAATCGTAATTCAATGGGCTTGGGTGCAATCCATACGTGATTAACCGCACCAACGGGCTCGTCTATTCTTGCGATATCCCTTAGATGTTCCCTGACCACAATGCCGGAGCACCACATGTCAAACACGAATTTCGGAAAAGGGTGTCACCTGCATCTGATCGACGGATCGGCCTTTATTTTCAGGGCCTATCATGCGCTGCCGCCGCTGACGCGCAAGTCGGACGGGCTGCCGATCGGGGCGGTTTCGGGATTCTGCAACATGCTGCAGAAATATGTCGAAGGAAACGCCGGGCCGGATGCGCCGACCCATGTGGCGGTGATTTTCGACAAGGGCTCGCACACGTTCCGCAATGACCTCTATGATCTCTACAAGGCCAACCGCGAGGCGATGCCCGAGGATCTGCGCCCGCAAATGCCCCTGACCCGCGAGGCGACGCGCGCCTTCAACATCGCCTGCAAAGAGCTTGAGGGTTACGAGGCCGACGACATCATCGCCACGCTGGCCGTTCAGGCGCGTGAGGCCGGGGGGCGCGTGACCATCGTAAGCTCCGACAAGGACCTGATGCAGCTGGTCGGCGGCGGTGTTGAAATGCTGGATGCGATGAAGAACAAGCGCATCGACCGGGATGGTGTGTTCGAGAAATTCGGCGTGGGGCCGGAACGAGTGGTCGATGTGCAGGCCCTGGCCGGGGATTCGGTGGACAACGTGCCGGGGGCTCCGGGGATTGGTGTGAAAACCGCCGCCCTGCTGATCAACGAATATGGCGATCTGGAAACGCTGCTGGATCGCGCGGAAGAGATCAAACAGCCCAAGCGCCGCCAGACCCTGATCGAAAAGCGCGAGCAGATCGAGCTGTCGAAGAAGCTGGTGCAGTTGGATGAGCAGACACCGCTGGATTTCACCCTGGACGATCTGGAGGTGAAGGACCCTGATCCCGACACCCTCTTGGGTTTTCTGGCGGATATGGAGTTCCGCACCCTCACCAAGCGCATAGCCGACAAGCTGGGGGCCGAGGCTCCGGTGATTGCTGACGCGCCCGCGTCGGTTGCCGAGGTCGAAGAAGCTGAGGCGCTGCCCTTCGATGCGTCGAAATACGAATGCGTTCGCGATGCGGGCGTGCTGCAGAAATGGATCGATCAGGCCTATGAACGCGGCTGGGTCGCGGTGGACACCGAAACCACCGGGCTGAACGAAATGATCGCCGATCTGGTTGGCATTTCCTTGTGTGTGGAAGCCGGTGAGGCCTGCTACATCCCGCTGACACACCGCGATGGGGCTGCGGATGATCTCTTTGGCTCGGATGCTTTGGCCGAAGGGCAGATGCCGCTGGATGAGGCTCTAACCCTTTTGAAACCGATGCTTGAGGACCCGTCGATCCTCAAAATCGGGCAGAACATGAAATACGATGCCAAGATCTTTAAGCGATACGGCGTCGACGTGGCCCCGATCGACGACACGATGCTGATGTCTTACGCGATGCATGGCGGTGAGCACGGGCATGGCATGGACACGCTGTCCGAACGCTATCTGAGCCACACGCCGATCCCGATCAAACCACTGCTGGGCTCGGGCAAATCCGCGATCACCTTCGACAAGGTGCCGATTGATGAAGCCACGGCCTATGCCGCCGAGGATGCGGACATCACCCTGCGCCTGTGGAAATTGTTCAAGCCGCAACTGCATCAAGTGCAGGTGACGACGGTGTATGAAACGCTGGAACGCCCGCTGGTGCCGGTTCTGGCCGAGATGGAGATGCACGGCATCAAGGTCGACCGCGATGTGCTGAGCCGCATGTCGAACGCGTTTGCCCAAAAAATGGCCGGGTTAGAGGCTGAAATCCACGAACTGGCCGGAGAAAATTTCAACGTCGGCTCGCCCGCGCAACTGGGTGAAATCCTGTTCGACAAGATGGGGCTTGAGGGCGGCAAGAAGGGCAAGACCGGGAAGTATTCGACCGGGGCCGATATTCTGGAAGACCTAGCAACCGAGCATGAATTGCCGCGCCGGGTGCTGGACTGGCGGCAGCTGTCCAAACTGAAATCAACCTATACGGATGCGTTGCAGACCCATATCAACCCGGATACGGGGCGGGTGCATACGTCCTACTCGATAACCGGGGCGAACACGGGGCGTCTGGCCTCGACCGATCCGAACCTGCAGAACATCCCGGTGCGGACCGAAGAAGGGCGGCGTATTCGTGAGGCGTTCATTGCCGAGCCGGGCAATGTGATGGTGAGCCTCGACTATAGCCAGATCGAGTTGCGCATTCTGGCACATATCGCCGATATCCCCGCCCTGAAACAGGCCTTTGCGGATGGATTGGACATTCACGCCATGACGGCGTCCGAGATGTTCGATGTGCCGCTGGACGAGATGACGCCGGATATCCGCCGTCAGGCCAAGGCGATCAACTTCGGCGTGATCTATGGCATCTCAGGCTTTGGTCTGGCGCGCAATCTGCGCATCCCGCGGGCCGAGGCGCAGGGCTTTATCGACCGCTATTTCGAACGCTTCCCGGGTATTCGCCGCTATATGGACGACACGGTCGCGTTTGCCAAAGAGAATGGCTATGTGCAGACCCTGTTCGGGCGCAAAATCCACACGCCCGAGATCAACGCCAAGGGGCCGCATGCGGGCTTCTCGCGCCGGGCGGCAATCAACGCGCCGATCCAGGGCACGGCGGCGGATGTGATCCGGCGTGCGATGGTACGGATGCCGGATGCCATCAACGGGTTGCCCGCCAGGATGCTGCTTCAGGTGCATGACGAATTGCTGTTCGAAGTGGCCGAAGACGCGGTGGATCAGGTGATCGACGTGGCGCGAGACGTCATGGAAGGCGCGTCCGACCCCGCCGTGAAGCTGGATGTAAAGCTGAGCGTGGATGCCGGGCAGGGGGCAAATTGGGCCGAGGCGCACTAAGGCGCGCTGCTCATCAGGCCCGACGGGCCCTCTTCGCAGCGGGTCAGTCCTGCGGCCTGACCAAGCGGTTGATCAGCCGTTGCACCGAGGGGCCAAACAGCAGGATGACGGTGAAGGCGATGGGCCAGCTGAAGGCCCAGGACGCCATCCAGTCGCTGACGGTGTTGACGCCAAATCCTATGGCTTTCACGGTCGCAATGCCGGTCACGATGCAGGACATCAGGCCGGACATGATCAGGCTGAACAAGGCACGGGAATAACGGGCAGAAATCATTTTGGGTATCCTGAGGGTCGAGATGCCCCAGATGTGCTGCATTTTCCGTCAAAAGGCCAGAGCTAGACCTGCATCCAGCCAAGACTGTCGGGGGTTCGAGGCGTTGAGGGTGTGTATTCGGCGCTGACCCAGCCGGAATAGCCTGCGGCATCCATCGCGGTGAACAGGCGACCAAAATCTGTTGGCCCAAGTCCCGGTTCGCTGCGATCCGGGGCCGCACCGATCTGGGCGTGGGCGACCCGAGGGTGAAAACGATCCCAGATCGCCTGCGCATTGCCGTGGATCATATGGGCGTGGAAACTGTCAAATTGCAGGCCGACATTCGGGCGGTCCACCCGGTCCAATACCTGTGCCGCCAATTCATAGTCGTTCAGGAAGTAGCCGGGCTGCGACACCGGGTTAAGCGGCTCGATCGTGAACTGCTGCTGCGGGGCGAATTCAGCGGCCCATTGTAGGTTGCGCACGAATCTCTCCAACGCATCCGGCCCGGAGGCATAGCCGGACATGATGTGGATCAGCCCCGGCTTCAGGATATCGGCATAGCGCAGCACGCGGCGGATATCGGACTGGAACCGCGCCTCGCCGCCCGGAATGGCGGCATAGCCGGGCTCACCCCCGGTGTAATTGGGCGGCGGCGCGTTGATCAGCACCAATTCCAAGCCGTTGGACAGCAGCGCGCGGCGGGTTTCCTTGGCGGCCAGCTCATAGGGGAACAGAATCTCGACCGCTTTGAACCCGGCCTCGGCTGCTGCTTGAAAACGCTCAAGATAGGGAAGCTCGGCAAAGAGCAGGGAAATATTGGCGGCAAATCTGGGCATGGGCGGTCTCGGTCAGTTTCTGCGCGGAGATTAGCGGCGAGGCGTTTTCAGCGAAAGAGGATCAAAAACGACAGATTGTCGAAAATCGGCCAGAACGCTCCGCGCGAATCAGGGACGTTCCGAATAATACGGCGAATCATTTCAACGGCGCCGTGCCAACAGAAGGTATGAACCCCATGGCAATGAGCCCTGACCCCGCGCGCGGGAACACTCTCTCTGTGTCTGGTGGCGGCAATTCCGCCTTGTCCGGCAACGGCTTGGCGGTTGCCTCGATGCTGACATGGGCGGCCGGGTTCCCGGCGGCTGAGGTGTTGCTGCAGAGCTGGCCTCCGGTCGCGTTGTTTGCCGCACGGCTGGCGGTGGCGGTGGCGGTCATGCTGCCGATATGGTTCCTGATCGACGGGTCGGACCGCGTGTTACGGGCGCGCTGGGGATATGCGCTGTTTGTTGGCGCGATGCTGGGGGCGGGGATGTTCCTGCTCATCCTGGCGCAAAAGATGACCGATCCGGTGACTGTGGCGATCATCGCATCCTGCGCGCCGTTGTTCGCGACGCTGATTGAGCTGGCGACCGGAACACGGCGGTTGCGGTGGAACTTTGCCCTGGGCGTGATCGTTTCCATCATTGGTGGCGTGATCGCCACCAGCGCTGTGGCGCCGGCACAACTGGGGCTGGGGGCGGCTTGCGCCATCGTGTCCACCGGCTTGTTCTGCTGGGCGTGCATGGCGACAGCACGCGATTTTCCCGAGCTCAGCCAGACCGGGCGCAGCACCATTACCTTTACGGGCGCGCTGGTTTCGGCGCTATTGCTGTTCTTTATTGCAGGCCAAATGGGGATGGAAGTCATGCCGACCGCGCCGATCGACGTTCAGCAGATCGGAATGCTGGGGATCTACGCGCTGGTGGCGATGGGCGTGAGCCAGGTTCTGTTCATCTCATCCGTCGGGCGGCTGGGCGTGGCGCTGGCCTCGTTCCACATCAACATCGCGCCGTTTTACGTGATGTTGATCATGCTGGTGCTGGGGGAAGAGTGGAACTGGACCCGCGCGCTGGGCGCGGGAATCGTAGCGGTGGCGGTGGTGCTGGCGCAGGACCGGAAGGTCGCGAACCCCGCTTAATCGGGCAGGTCGTCTGACTTGATCAGGGGGAAAAACTGCCCCCCGGACCAGACACCGAACCAGTCGCCACTGTGTTCGGCGATGTCCACGAGGCGATAGAAGCTCTTGCGGTCGATCCGTGCCTCAAGGTTCGCGCGAACCAATATGTAGGGTGATGGCTCACCTGTTTCGGGATCGATGACAATGCGGATCGGATGGTCCGGCCCGGCCACCGCTGTGTCGCCGACATGGGTGGTGAAGCTCAGGTTTTGCGCCTCACCTTCGCCCTCGATCTCGAAATCGACGGCCACAAAGGAGGCATCCTCGACGGTGATTCCCACCTTTTCGACCGGAGTCACCAGATAGTATTTCCCGTCTTCTTTCTTAAGAATTGAGGAAAAAAGCTTCACAAGCTCGAACCGGTTGATGGGCGAGCCTAAATAACTCCAAGTACCATCTTTTGCGATCCGGATGTCCAGATCGCCGCAAAACGGAGGATTCCACAGGTGAACGGGGGGCAATCCCTTGGTTTTGGCCGCTTTGACTGATGCAGCCAGGCCATCAGGTGAAGGTGTCACAGGTTTTTGTCCGCTCATTGCTTTTGCCATTTCCTCTCAGCGCGATACACTTCAATCATAATAGTCCACGGAAGGGAAAGTCATGACCGAACCTGCCGACCTCGTGTCCGAGATCGAAGCGCTGGAAAACAAGCTGCAAGAGGCCAAATCCTCGATCACCCGCCGCTTTATCGGGCAGGAAAGGGTCGTGGATCTGACCTTGACCGCGTTGCTGTGTGGGGGTCACGCATTGTTGATCGGTCTGCCGGGTTTGGGCAAGACGCGACTGGTCGAGACGTTGTCGACCGTGATGGGTCTGCATGGCAACCGTATCCAGTTCACGCCCGACCTGATGCCCGCCGATATTCTCGGATCCGAGGTTCTGGACACAGCCGATGACGGCAGCCGCCATTTCCGGTTCATTTCCGGTCCGATCTTCTGTCAGCTGCTGATGGCGGATGAGATCAACCGCGCCAGCCCAAGGACGCAATCGGCGCTGTTGCAGGCGATGCAGGAACGTACCGTGACCGTGGCGGGGGAGGACCGGTCACTGGGTGAGCCCTTCCACGTTCTGGCCACGCAAAACCCGATCGAACAGGAAGGCACCTATCCGCTGCCCGAGGCGCAATTGGACCGCTTTCTGGTGCAGATCGACGTGGACTACCCGGATCGTGAGACCGAGCGCGATATTCTGCTGGCGACCACGGGCGTCGAAGAAGATGACGCGCACGAGATTTTCACCAAAGAGGAATTGCTGGCCGCGCAGGTTCTGTTGCGCCGGATGCCGGTGGGGGAGTCAGTTGTAGAGCTGATCCTCGATCTGGTGCGCGCCTTCCGTCCCGAAGAGGCGGGTGTCTCCGAACGTGTGGCCGAAACGGTCGCATGGGGTCCCGGCCCCCGCGCAGCGCAGGCGCTGATGATGACGGTGCGGGCACGGGCCATGCTGCAAGGCCGGCTGGCGCCCAATGCCGAGGACGTGCTGGATATGGCCCGCCCGGTGCTCAGCCACCGGATGGCGCTGAACTTCGCGGCACGGGCGCGCGGTGACAGTCTGGCCGACCTGATCGACTCGACCGCTGCCGGGCTGGTCCGCACCGAGGCTGCGGCGTGAATGCCGCGCTGACCCTTCGCGAAAGATCAGAGGCCGAGGCGTCCCGGCTGCCGCCCCTTTTGGCGCGGGCCGAACATCTGGCCGGCACCGTGCTGCTGGGCGATCATGGGCGCAGACGCTCGGGGCTTGGTGACGATTTCTGGCAATACCGCCCGGCGCAGATCGGTGACAGCCGGCGGATGATCGACCACAGGCGCTCGGCGCGCGGGGATCAGCAGTTTGTACGCGAACGCGAATGGCAGATTGCGCAATCGGTGATGCTTTGGGTGGATCAGGGGGCGTCGATGCGGTTTGCGTCCGACAAGTCTCTGCCCACCAAAGCCGACCGCGCGCGGCTGCTGGGCCTGTCCACGGCGATCCTGCTGGTGCGCGGCGGCGAGCGGGTCGGCCTGACCGGCACCACCTTGCCACCCCGGCGCGGCAATGCGCAGGTCATCCGTCTGGCACAAGCGTGGTCCGAGGATTCCGCCTCAGATTATACCCCGCCAGAACACCGCGCGATGATCCCACATGCCCGCGCCGTGTTCATATCCGATTTTCTTGGCCCTTTGGATGAGGTCGAACTGGCCCTGACCAAAGCCGCCGACCGTGGGGTGCGGGGCGTTTTGCTGCAGGTTCTTGATCCGGGCGAAGAAACCTTCCCCTATCGCGGTCGGACGATCTTTGAAAGCGTCGGCGGTTCGGTCCGGCATGAAACGCTCAAGGCTGGGGACCTACGCGACCGCTATCTGGAGCGCCTTGCGAAACGCAAAGATGCGCTGACGCAACTGTGTCGTGCGACGGGCTGGCAGCTGGGCCTGCACCATACCGGTGACAGCGCGCAAGCGGCTTTGTTGTGGCTCTATCGGGCCTTGGATGGGGGAACGCGATGACGGTTCTGGCGGGCATCGGCTTTACCGCCCCGTGGGTGCTGCTGGGTCTGCTGACTCTGCCGATCCTGTGGCTGATCCTGCGCGCGGTGCCGCCCGCCCCGATCCGCCGTCTGTTCCCGGCGGTGACGTTGCTGCTGGGACTGAAGGATGACGAAAGCGTCTCGGACCGCACCCCGTGGTGGCTGATGCTGCTGCGGATGCTGGCTGCGGCGGCGATCATCATCGGGCTGGCCGGTCCGGTTCTGAACCCCTCGAGGGATGAGACCGGGACGGGGCCGCTCTTGCTGGTGCTGGATGCCAGTTGGGCGGGGGCAACGCGGTGGTCTTCGACGCTGGATCAGATCGACGTGCAACTGTCCGAGGCCGGGCGGGCGGGGCGCACCGTGGCCATCCTGCGCCTGACCGAACCCGAAGTGCCGGTGTTTCAGGCGGCCGAGGCATGGCGCGGACGCCTGCCGGGCCTGACGCCAACCCCGTGGCAACCGACAGAAACTCAGATCGATCAGGCGCTGGCCGCGCTGGGTCAACTGGACGGAGGGTTTGATACCCATTGGTTCAGCGACCGTCTGGCCTATGACGGCCATGACCGGGTTCTGGTGGCGGTTCAGGCGCGGGGCGCGGTGACGGTGTATCAATCCGCGGCACCCGTGGTTGCGATTTTGCCTGCTGCCTATCAGGATGGTGTGATCCAGTTGACCGCCCAACGCGCGGTGCCGGGGCCCGCTGACCGCATTACCGTGCTGGCGCAGGGCCGCGATCCGGCGGGTGCGATGCGTATTCTGCAATCGGCCGAGATGGAATTCCCCAGCGGAGAAACCCTGGCGCAGGTGGATCTGGCTCTGCCGTCCGAACTGCGCGCCCGGATCACCCGGTTCGAGATTCAGGGCCAGCGTTCCGCTGGGGCGGTGACGCTGACCGATGACAGCCTGCGCCGGCGCGAGGTCGCCCTGATCGCCGGAACCCTGAACCGCGAGGGGCTGGAGCTGCTTTCGCCGTTGCATTACCTGACGCAGGTTCTGAAACCCACGGCGGAGTTCGTCGAAGGCGGGTTGCTTGAGGTTCTGCCCGCCAACCCGGATGTGATCGTTCTGGCCGATGTGGCGAAACTGTCCGAAGGCGAACAGGCCGCGTTGGTCAAATGGGTGGAACAGGGCGGGTTGCTGTTGCGTTTTGCCGGGCCGCGCATGGCCGCCAGCGATATGGGCCGAGACGCCGAGGATACGCTACTGCCCGTTCGCCTGCGCAGCGGTGGCCGATCGGTCGGCGGCGCGATGAGCTGGGGTGAGGCCAAGGGGCTGGCACCTTTCCCGGAAAACTCACCTTTCTACGGTTTGCAGGTGCCGGATGATGTCACGGTCACCACGCAGGTCATGGCACAACCGGACCCTAATCTGGCGGATCGTGTGATTGCATCGCTGTCGGACGGCACGCCTCTGGTCACGCGCAAAGCGCTGGGCCTAGGGCAGGTGGTGCTGTTCCACGTCACCGCAGATGCGGAATGGTCCAGCCTGCCGCTGTCCGGCCTGTTTGTTGAGATGTTGGATCGTTTGGCCGTGGCTTCAGCGGCCAAATCTCGGCAGGAGGCTCAGTTGCAGGGCACTACGTGGGAGCCGATCCAGGTCATGGATGGCTTTGGAACCTTGTCGGATGCAGGTAATCTTGCCGGGGTGGAAGGCACCGAGTTGGTTTCGGGAACTATCGGCCCGGACTTGCAGCCTGGCCTCTATGAAAGTGGCAAGCAAAAGCTGGCATTGAATGTCCTGCCGGAGGACGCATTGCTGTCTCCGGTGACCTGGCCCTCGGATGTGCCGATCAAGGGGCAGGAGGTGACCAATGAGACGCCGATCGGGGGCATCCTGCTCAGCCTTGCGCTGCTTCTGCTGACCGTGGACGTGATCGCCTCGCTGGCCTTGTCGGGCCGCCTGGGTCTGGCCAAAGCGGCAGCGGTTGCGCTGGGTGCGGTGCTGCTGGTGCCCGAGGCGCAGGCGCAGACACCGGAAGAGACCGAGTTCGCCCTGAACGCCACACAGGAACTGGTGCTGGCCCATGTGCTGACCGGCAACGCCCAGGTCGACGATGTGGCAGGCGCGGGGATGCGCGGCCTGTCGCAAACGCTGTTCTATCGTACTTCGGTGGAGCCGATCGAACCCATCGGTGTTGATCTGGAGCGTGATGAGCTGGCCTTTTTCCCGCTGCTCTACTGGCCGATCACACCGGATCAGCCGCAGCCCTCGGTTGAGGCCTATGCCAAGCTCAACGCCTATCTGCGCTCGGGCGGCATGATCCTGTTCGACACGCGGGATGCGGATGTGGCTCGGTTCGGCGCTGCCAGCCCAAATGGTCGCAAGCTGCAACAACTGGCCGGGCCGCTGAATATTCCTTCGTTAGAGCCTGTTCCCCGCGACCACGTGCTGACGCGTGCGTTCTATCTGCTGCAGGATTTCCCGGGCCGTTACGCGGGCACTGAGGTCTGGGTCGAGGCCGCTCCGTTGGATGCGGAACAGATCGAAGGGATGCCCTTCCGCAATCTCAATGACAATGTGACCCCGGTGGTGATTGGTGGAAATGACTGGGCCTCGGCCTGGGCGGTGGACCGCAACGGGCAGGCGCTGCTGCCGGTGGGGCGTGGTTACGCGGGTGAACGTCAGCGCGAGCTGGCAAATCGCTTTGGCGTCAATCTGGTGATGCATGTGCTGACCGGGAATTACAAATCCGATCAGGTCCACGTGCCTGCACTTTTGGACAGGTTGGGACAATGACCGGAACCGTCATATTCGATCCGCTGATCCCGTGGCCGGTTCTGGCTATCGTTGCCGCGATTGCGGTGGCGGGTGTCATTCTGGCCCTGTGGCGCGGCTTGTCCGGCTGGGCCTTGCGCGGGCTGGCGGCCTTGGTGGTGATCGCTGCGCTGGCGGGGCCGGTCTATCAGGTCGAAGACCGCGCGCCGCTGACCGACATCGTGCTGATGATCGAGGATGAAAGCGCCAGCCAGACCCTTTCGGACCGGGCCGAGCAGACCGCGCAGGCGGCTGAAGAACTGGCCGTCGAGATCGAATCCCGCGACAATACCGAACTGCGCCGGATCAGGGTGGGTGATGGTAACGGTGACGAAGGCACGCATGTGATGGCCGCGCTGAACGAGGCGCTGGCCGAGGAACCGCGCGCCCGGATCGCCGGTATCCTGGTGGTGTCGGATGGCATCGTGCATGACGTCGACCAGGCCCCGGACCTCCCCGCGCCGTTGCACCTGCTGCAAACCGGGCGCGACAGCGACTGGGATCGCCGCCTGATCGTCCGCAACGCCCCCGCCTTTGCCATTATCGGTGAACCCGTGACCTTGACCCTACGGATCGAAGACAGCGGGGCCGCGCCCGCGGGCACAGCGACCGCGCCGCTTGAGCTCTCGGTCGATGGGGCCGAGCCCGAGCGGTTGAATATCCCCATCGGCATTGATGTCGAACTGCCGATCACGCTGCCCCATGGCGGCCGCAACGTCATCCAGTTCACCGTGCCGCAGGCCGAGGGCGAACTGACCGACCGCAACAACACCGCGCTGATCCAGATGAACGGCGTGCGCGACCGGCTGCGGGTGCTGCTGGTCTCGGGCGAACCGCATCCCGGCGGGCGGACATGGCGCAATCTGCTGAAATCTGACAGCTCGGTCGATCTGGTGCATTTCACCATCTTGCGCCCGCCCGAGAAACAGGATGGCGTGCCGGTGGACGAACTCTCGCTGATCGCCTTCCCGACGCGCGAGCTGTTTCTGGAAAAGATCAACGATTTCGACCTGATCATCTTTGACCGCTACAAGCGCCGCGGCATCCTGCCTGCAATCTATCTGGACAACGTCACCAACTATATCAAGGAAGGTGGCGCGGTTCTGATTGCTGCCGGGCCGGATTTCGCCAGTGCTGACAGCATCTTCCGCTCACCTCTGGCCCCGATTCTGCCAGCGCAGCCGACCGCGCGGGTAATTGAGGAACGCTTTGTGCCCATGGTTACCGATCTCGGCCATCGTCACCCGGTGACCACCAATCTGGGCGATTCCGAGGATTGGGGCGCGTGGCTGCGCCAGATCGACGTGAACCACCGCACCGGTGAGCTGTTGATGACCGGCGTGGATGACCGCCCGCTGCTGGTGTTGGACCGTGTGGGCGAAGGGCGCGTGGCGCTGCTGGCCTCGGACCACGCCTGGCTGTGGAGCCGAGGGTTCGAAGGTGGCGGCCCGCAACTGGAACTGCTGCGCCGTCTGGCGCATTGGATGATGAAAGAACCCGAGCTGGAGGAAGAAGCCCTCTGGGCCGAGGCCAACGGGCAGGTCATGCGCATCATCCGCCAGACGTTGGAGGATGAGGTTGGGCCAGTGACCATCACCCGCCCCAACGGCGAAACGCTTGAGATTACACTGGACGAAGTGTCTCCGGGCCGGTTCGAGGCGCTGTATTACGGCCCCGAGATCGGTCTCTACCGCCTGCAGGAAGGTGAGCAGATGGCAGTGATCGGTCTCGGTCCCGCCGCGCCGAAGGAATTCGAGCGCACCATTGCCACCAGTGAGTTTCTGGAACCTGTGCTGGACGAGTTACGCGGCGGCGCGATGCGGTTGGAGGACGGATTGCCGTCGATCCGCAATGTGCGTGCCGGGCGTCCGGCCTCGGGGCGCGGTTGGATCGGTCTGACCCCGCGCAACGCCTATGAGACGCGCGACGTCACACAGGCCGGGTTGCTGCCGCCGTGGCTGGTATTGGTCCTGGCCGGAGGGTTCCTGCTTGCTGGCTGGTTGCGCGAAGGGCGGCGCTGATTATTCGAACACCACGCTGACCGTCGGGTCACCAGGCAACCCGGTATAGGTGGCCGTTGCCCCGCCCTTGCCCTTTGTCGGCGGCACAAGCGGCCCGAAGGATCCGACCGAGATCAGGTCGCCGGGCTGAAACGCGATTCCTTTGGACATCAGCCACAGGGCCGCGTTCGTCGGGTGCCCCAGAACCGCGGTACCGGGGGCTTGTGCCAGAACCACTCCATCCGCCGCGCTGAGCGTGACGGTCATTTCCGCCAGCGCCTGCGTCATTGCCGCAGGATCGGAAACCGGAATTTCAGACCCTAACACGCCCAGTTTCGGCGCAACCGCGATTGCGGTCAGGGTTACCGGCGTGATCGGTTCGCCCTCGGCCAGGGTCAAGTCGGGCAGTTCGATGAAGGGGCGGATGGCCGAGATGTGAGCCATGACCTCTTCGGGCGTCGTGGCCTGATTGATGCCCGCGTCACCGACGACCAGAACCAGATCAGCCTCGAATACGGGGCGGGCGCCCCATGTGATCGGCACTGTCGCTCCGTCCTCCAGCATCATGTCGCGGAACAGGACGCCCTGAACCGGTTCGGACGCGCCGAAACGCTCCTGCGCCGGGGCGCTGGTCAGGCCTGCCTTGTAGCCGATGACCGGACCCATATGCGGCTCTAATGCGGCGATAATCTTGGCTTGGGTGCACAACGCGTCCTCCATACTGCCCTTCGCAGACAGGGCGAGCGTGGGCGTGTTGGCCAGATAGTCCTGCACGTATTGATCCACCTGCGCATCAGTGGCGCAATCGGTCGCCGATGCGATTGAGGCAAGAAAACAAAGCGTTGAGGTTGAGAGAATAATTCGCATGGTGGACCTCTGGTTTTCGAAACTCTGACACGAGGCGCGCGGGTCCGGCAACGGCTTAAACACTTTTTCACGCTCTGCCCGGATGCTGGTTTCGCAACGGTCCGGGATCACCAAAGATGAGTCTTGCAAACAAACTGGCACAGGAACGGCGCGCGCGGCTGGCGGCCGAGCGTCTACTGGCGATGAAACAGGCCGAACTTTCGGCGGCCAATCGCAAACTGGGCCTACACGCGATGGCCCTGACCAAGCGCATCGGCGAAACCCAGGCCGAGGTTGAAACCGTCCGGGATGAGAATGAAAAGGTCAAATCCGACCTGACCGAGGCCAATGCCAAGATCGAAGTGGCCGAGCGCCGGCTGTGGCATTCGATGCAGACCATACAGGACGCTTTTGCTTTCTTTGACCATCAAAACCGCCTGATTGGGGCCAACGCGACTTACCTCAGCCTGTTTGACGGGCTGGATGAGGTAGAGCCCGGCATCACATACGCGCGTATCCTTGAGATTCTGACCGATGAGGGGCTGATCGACACCGGGGCGGAAAAGGCGGCAGTCTGGCAGGCCAGAATGCTGGAGCGCTGGGTGCAACCGCATCCTGAGCCGGTGGTGGTCAAGCTGTGGAATGGCGAGTATTTCAAGATGATCGACCAAAGGGGCAATGGCGGTGACATGGTCAGTCTGGGCCTGAATATCACCTCTTCGGTCCGGCATGAGGCAGAACTGAACACCGCCCGTGAACGGGCCGAGGCCGCGAACCGGGCCAAATCCGCTTTTCTCGCCAACATGAGCCATGAAATCAGGACGCCGATGAACGGTATCGTCGGGATGACGGAGTTGATGTCGGAAACTCCGCTGGACGAGGAACAGCGGCTGTATCTCAACACTATCCGCAACTCGGGCGAGGCGTTGCTGGCGATCATCAACGACGTGCTGGATTACTCGAAGATCGAAGCCGACAAGCTGATCCTGCATCCCGAACAGTTCGATTTCGAACGCTGCATCCTTGAGGTTGCGATGCTGTTGCAGCCTAGCGTGCGCGACAAGGGTCTGTCGCTGCTGGTAGATTATGACCTGTTCCTGCCGACCCTGTTTGTGGGCGATCCCGGTCGCGTGCGGCAAGTGCTGACCAATTTGGTGGGCAACGCGGTCAAGTTTACCAATGAGGGACACGTGTTGATCCGCGTGACCGGGGTGCCAAATTCAGAGACTAACACTTGCGATATCCATGTGGCGATCGAGGATACAGGCATCGGGATCGAGGCCGACAAGATCGGGCATATCTTTGGTGAGTTCAATCAAGTCGAAGACGAGAAAAACCGCGAGTTTGAGGGCACCGGGCTGGGGCTGGCCATCACCAAACGTCTGGTGGCGCTAATGGGCGGAACTGTCTGGGTCGAAAGCGAACCGGAGCAGGGGTCGTGTTTTGGGTTCCGGGTCTCGCTGCCCACAGTCGAAGGGCCGCAACCCTTGCCGCCCGATCTGGCGGATCGTCTGCGCCATGTGATTGTGGTCGAGGATCTGGCCGTGAACCGCGCCATTCTTTCGAAACAGCTGGGACGGCTGGGGTCTCGGGTCACCGTCTGCGCCTCGGGGGGTGAGGCGTTGGCCGCCGTCGATGACAGCGTCGATCTGCTGCTGTGCGATCATGACCTGCCGGATATGGACGGGCTGGAACTGGCGACCACGCTCAAGGATAGGGGCTGGGGTGATCTGCCGGTGGTGGTGATGTCGGCCAATCCGGGCGTCATCCACGCCAACCCAGCCCGTCACCTGATCGAGGGGGTGTTGCAGAAACCCATCCCTCGGGCCGAGCTGTATTCGCGCCTGACTACGCTGGGGCGGGCCTCTGCCGCGCCGGAACCGGAGGTGCCGGAACCCCCGCCTGTGCAGCCCAGCGAACGCCAGCGGCAGATGCGCGTGCTGGCGGCCGAGGACAACCGGACCAATCAGTTGATCCTGCAAAAGATGGTCAAGGACCTGAATATCGACCTGCAATTCGCGGGCAACGGGGTCGAGGCGGTGGACAAGCATCGGGACTTCGACCCGGATCTGATTTTCATGGATATCTCGATGCCCAAAATGGATGGCAAACAGGCCACGGCAGAAATCCGGCGGCGTGAGATCGAAACAGGGCAGCATGTGCCGATTGTCGCTCTGACCGCACATGCCATGGCCGGGGATGATCAGGGGATTCTCTCGGCGGGGCTGGATCATTATCTGACCAAGCCGCTGCAAAAACGGAAAATTCACCAGATGATTCTGGATCACCAGCCCGAAGAGGCCTTGCCCGTCATTGCCGAAGACGCCACCGCCAGCTAGCGTGATCTCATGTCAGACCGTGGATTTCAGCTCCGTGGATTGGGTGAGATTGCCATTCGCTGCGCCGATATGGGCGCGATGGTCGCGTTTTATGAGAACGTGATCGGGCTGAAACGCCTGACTGGAGATCACAACAGCGCCATCACATTCTTTCGCATCGCCGAAGGGTTCGGTGGCCACACGCAGGTGCTGGCCCTGTTTCACCACACGGCCGCGCCGCGACCCGGGCTGCATCCCAGCGGTGCCGACAGACCCGCAACCGGGGCCGGATCGTCGCTGCACCACATCGCGCTTTCCCTGCCCTTCGACGAACAAGAGGCCGTGATGCGATGGTACGACGAAATCGACCAGCCCTACCGCGTCGAACAGTTCGGCTGGATCGGATGGCGTGGTATTTTCACCGAAGACCCCGAGGGCAATACGGTCGAACTGGTCGCCTTTGACCCGTCGATGCTGGATCAGGCCTGATAGGGGCGTACAAAGACGGGTTTGTCTTCCTCTGACAGGCCGGGGCGGTATTCATAGCCACCGGTGTCGAAATCCAGCAGGCCTTTGGGATCGGTCAGGCGGTGCTGGATAATGTAGCGCGCCATCGCGCCTCGGGCCTTCTTGGCAAAGAAGCTGACGATCTTGGGGGTGCCCGCTTTGTCCTCCATGAAGACCGGTGTGATCACCCGCAGTTTCAGCGCCTTGGGGTCGACCGCGCCGAAATATTCCTGACTGGCGCAGTTCACCAGCACATCCGAGCCGATCTGATCCCCCTGCGTGTTCAGAGCCTTGCTCAGCTGATCGCGCCAGTATTCATACAAGTTCTTGCCGCGGCGGGTTTTCAGTTTACTGCCCATCTCAAGCCGATAGGCCTGAATCGCGTCCAGCGGGCGCAGCACACCATAAAGGCCGGACAAAATGCGCAGATGATCCTGCGCCCTGGCCATCTCCTCGACGTCCAGCGAGGCCGCTTCTAGCCCCTGATAGGTGTCGCCTGCAAAGGCCAGCGCGGCGGGGCGGGTTATGTCTGCTTCCGGCGCATCGGAAAAGGCGCGATACCGATCGCGGTTCAGGCGGGCCAGATCATCGCTCAGGTCCATCAGTTTCTTGAGATCGCCCAGAGTCAGGTTGCGGGCGGTTTTCGACAGCCGGATCGCGTCGTCCTGAAAGTCTGGCTGAGTGACCTCAATGTCCCGCTCTGCCCAGTCCAGCCGCTTGGCCGGGGAAATCACTACCAGCATATCTGCCCTCGTTCCTTGCCTGTTCCAGGGTATCTAGCCCGCCTGTTGCAACACGTCCAGAAACGCGGCGCCAAACCTTTCGTGACGGCGGTCGCCCAGAACCTGTTCCAAACCGCGTGGATCGTCGGGCCGCAACTGCGCAACCTTGGCCAGTTGCGAGGCCGAGCAAGTCAGCGGCTTGTCGATCCCGTCGGGGCCGCGCGACAGTTGCGATTGCACCTCAAGCAGCCGGTCGTATATTTCGCCCTGATCGCGCCCGGCCAGTTTGCGGCGGGCGGGGTGGACGGATTCGACTGCACCGGCGATCACCTCAAGAAACGTATCGCCATAGCGTTCCAGTTTCTTGGCACCGACACCCCCGATGCGGGCCATGTCATCCAGTGTTGCGGGGCGGTTTTCGGCCATCTCGATCAGGGTGCGGTCGGGGAAGATGACATAGGCTGGCACGCGCGCGGATTCCGCTAATGCGCGGCGTTTGGCTTTGAGGGCGCTCAGAAGCGGAGCGTCTTCTTCGGACACCATCATTTTGACAGCGGGGCGGCGGGTGGCCTTGCGGATCGTATCCTTGCGCAGGTTGATCTGTGCTTCGCCTTTCAGGATCGGCTTGGCAGGCTCGGTCATGCGCAGAGCGCCGTGGCGTTCGGGGTCCGGGCGCACCAGATCGTGACCCATCATCTGCCGGAAGATCGCCTGCCATTGCGGGCGCGACCAGTCCTTGCCGACGCCCCAGGTGGACAGGTTGTCATGACGGCGGGCACGGATTTTGTCGGTTTCGTTGCCTAGCAGAATGTCGATCAGATGACCCGCGCCGAACCATTCCTCGGTGCGCAGGATCGCGGACAGGGCCATACGAACTGGGGTGGTGCCGTCGAACACCTCGGGCGGGGTGTCGCACAGATCGCATTTGCCGCAGGGCTTTGCCTGTTCTCCGAAATAGCCCAGCAAAGTCTGGCGGCGGCACACCAGCGCTTCGGCCAGCCCCAGCAGAGCGTTTAGGCGGGCGTGGTCGGCCATGCGCCGTTCGGGCGGGGCCAGCCCTTCGTCGACTTGAGAGCGGCGCAGGCGAATGTCATCGGGGCCGAACAGGGTCAGCGTTTCGGCCGGCCCGCCGTCTCGGCCTGCGCGGCCGATCTCCTGATAGTAGGCCTCGATGGATTTGGGCAGGTCCGCATGGGCGACCCAGCGGATATCGGGTTTGTCGATGCCCATGCCAAAAGCGACGGTGGCGACAACGATCAACCCGTCCTCGCGCGCGAAACGGGTCTCGACGATGCGGCGATCTTCGGCTTCCATCCCGCCGTGATAGTGGCAGGCGGTATGACCTTCATCGCGCAGGGCCTGGGCCAGTACCTCGGTCTTGTTGCGGGTACCGCAATAGACGATGCCGGATTGCCCTTTGCGGGCGGCGGCAAAATCCAGGATCTGTTTGCGCGGCCCATCCTTGGCGGCAAAGGCCAGATGGATATTGGGCCGGTCAAAGCCACGCAGGAATTTGCGCGGCGTGGTGCCGTCGAACAGCTTTTCGACGATCTCATCCTGCGTTTCTGCGTCCGCCGTAGCGGTGAAGGCCGCCAGCGGCACATTCAGGGCGCGCCGCAACTCTCCGATCCGCAGGTAGTCGGGGCGGAAATCATGGCCCCATTGGCTGACGCAATGGGCCTCGTCCACGGCGATCAGGCTGACATTGATCCGGCGCAGCATTCCCAACGCCGACCCGGCAGCCAACCGTTCGGGGGCCATATAAAGCAGTTTCAGCCGCCCGGCCTCCAACGCCTCCCACACGGCGTCGGTTTCTTCGGGGGTGTTGCCCGAGGTCAGTGCACCGGCCTCAACGCCGGCCTCCTGCAGTCCGCGCACTTGATCGCGCATCAGGGCGATCAGTGGGGAAATCACCACCGTCACCCCGTCTCGCAACAGGGCAGGTAGCTGATAACACAGGGATTTACCGCCGCCGGTCGGCATGATCGCCAGCACGTTTTCGCCTGCGGTCACGGCATCGACGATCTCTTCCTGACCGGGGCGGAAGTCATCGAATCCAAAGACATCTCGCAGCAAAGGCGCGGCGTCGAACATGTGCGGGGTTGCCCTGTTTTAAGGTTTATCTGCTCTTAAGACAGGACAATCACATACTAAGATTCGGTGAACAAGAGGTCAGACGAAATAGACCATATTGTTGATCAGGATGATCCGCAGTGCATAGACGCCTACCAGCACCACCAGAGGGGTCAGGTCCAGCCCGCCCATCGCGGGCAGAAAGCGGCGGATCGGGCCATAGATCGGCTCCAGAATGCGGTTGAGGCCGTACCAGATTTGCGCGACCAGCTGTTGATGCAGGTTGAGCACCTGAAAGTTGATCAGCCAGCTCATGATCACATGGGCCAGGATGATGAACCAGACAATGTCCAGGATCAGCAGCAGAATTTGGATCAGCGACAGCATAGGGCCTCCGGAATATTGGTCTGACGAGACCTAAGCGCCCCCGCATCAAAGAGCAAGCCCGCACCAACAGAACGCTTGCGAAACGGCACAAAGCCCCGTCTTATGAACGCAACGATAATCAGGGGCGGTCATGGCGGAGATTTCTAAGCGCAAGCGCATTTGGGGCTGGTGGTTTTTCGACTGGGCCAGTCAACCCTATCACACCCTATTGGTCACTTTTGTCTTTGGCCCCTATTTCGCCGGGGTCGCGGCCGGATACTACTCTAACACAGGGCTGAACGCGGAAGCTGCTGCCGCTCAGGCGCAGACAGTCTGGGCCAATTGCCTGACCATCACCGGGTTGATAATCGCCTTTGGCGCGCCGCTTCTGGGGGCAATGGCCGACGTGTCGGGGCGGCGCATTCCGTGGATATTTGGCTTTTCGGTAATGTATGCGGTGGGCTCGGCGGCGCTGTGGTTCACGATGCCTGATGGCTCGAACATGTGGCTGATGCTGTCGGCCTTTGGGCTTGGCTTTGTGGGTGCGGAATACGCGTTGATCTTCATCAACTCGCAACTGCCCGATCTGGGCGATGACAACGAGGTCGGAGAGATTTCGGGCTCGGGCTTTGCCTTCGGTTATTTCGGCGGGCTGATCTCGCTGGCGATCATGTTGTTGCTGTTTGTCGAACAGCCCAACGGCAAAACCCTGATCGGGATGGACCCGATGTTCGGGCTGAACCCCGCCACGCAAGAGGGCACGCGGTTCGTCGGCCCCTTCACCGCCGGATGGTTCGTCCTGTTCATGGTGCCCTATTTCCTATGGGTGCGCGATGACCCGGACAGTACTAAATCGGGCAGTCTGGGTGAGGCGCTGCGCCTGCTGGGCAAGTCCATCTCGGATCTGCGCCACCGGGTCAGTCTGGCGACCTATCTGGGCTCGTCCATGTTCTACCGGGATGCGCTGAACGGGCTTTACAGCTTTGGCGGCGTCTATGCGCGGCTGGTGTTGGAATGGGGGCTGATCAAGATCGGCGTGTTTGGGATTGTCAGCGTTCTGGCCTCGGCCATCTTTGCCTGGGTTGGCGGTAAGATGGACAGGAAATACGGCCCTAAACCGGTCATTCTGGTGGCGATCTGGGTGCTGATCTTTGTCTGCATCACAGTGGTGTCGATGGACCGGACGCAGATTTACGGCATCCCGCTGGCTGAGGGGTCGGGCCTGCCGGATATAGTGTTCTTCGGCTGTGGTGTGCTGATCGGCGGTATGGGGGGCATTCTGCAATCTGCCAGCCGTTCGCTGATGGTGCGCCATACCGATCCCGCGGCTCCGGTGGAAAGCTTTGGTCTTTACGGTCTGTCGGGCCGAGCCACCGCTTTTGCCGCGCCCTTGCTGATCGGGATTGCCACAACCGTGACTGGAAGTGCGCGTCTGGGGGTGTCACCAATCATTCTGTTGTTTATTCTGGGTCTATTCCTGATGCGCTGGGTCAAGCCGGAAGGGGATCAGAGTAGATGATTTTACTACGTTTTTTGGCAATAATCGCCGCGATGACATTGGCAGGAACGGCCGGGGCGCAACCCTTGGCCAAGCAATTGTTCGGGGCGCAGAAGCAAAGTTCACAGCAGAAGGCAGCCGCTTTCGGCAGTTATTCGCGCGGATGTGCTGCCGGGTCGGTGCAACTGCCCGGGACCGGGCCGACATGGCAGGCCATGCGCCTGTCGCGCAATCGCAACTGGGGGCATCCACAAGCGATCGACTATGTGCAGGACCTTAGCCGGTTTGCGGCCAAGCAGCCGGGGTGGAATGGTCTCTATATCGGCGATATCAGCCAGCCGCGGGGCGGGCCGATGACTTCGGGCCATCGCTCTCACCAGTTGGGTCTGGACATCGATATCTGGATGCTGCCCGGTGACAACATGCGCCTGTCCCGCAAGGCGCGCGAGAATATCTCGTCGATTTCCCTGCGCCGCTCCAACGGGGCCTATGTGAACGGCAACTGGACGAAACAGCACCATGCCGTGCTGCGTGAGGCCGCCAAAGACAAGCGCGTAGCGCGGATCTTTGTCTTTCCGGGTGCCAAGGTTCAGATGTGCAATGATGAGAAAGGAAATCGGGCCTACCTGCGCAAGATCAGACCATGGTGGGGGCATCACTATCACTTCCATGTGCGCCTGAACTGCCCCAAAGGGTCGCGCGGCTGTGTCAATCAGGACCCGCCGCCAAAGGGTGATGGCTGTGCCGAGGCGCAGCAATGGGTGCGCAATATCCTCAACCCGCCACCGCCCGATCCGAATGCTCCACCTCCAAAGAAACGCCGGGAATATGTTCTGGCCGATTTGCCTCAGCAATGCGCAGCCGTCTTGCAATCCAACTGATTGCTGTTCTGTTGGCCGGATCGGTCTGGGCGGTCGAGGTCAAGACGGCCACGCACCTGGACAGTTTTGTCTGGCGGCATAGCGCCGATTGGTTTGGTGGGTTTTCAGCCCTGCATATCTCGGACAATGGCCGCCAGATAATCGCGCTTAGCGACCGGGCGGTTTTGGTTCGTGCGGCGATCAAGCGGGATGAGGACAAGATCACGGGGGTTCGGATCACCGGAAACTGGCCGGTTCTGTCCAGCAAGGGTCGGCCCTTGTCGGGCGGGGCCGGGGATTCCGAGGGCATCGCGGTCATGCCGGATGGCAGCTATTACATCTCGTTCGAAGCGGTGCATCGCGTGGCGTGGTATGCTGCCCCGAATGCAAAGGCGCGTGTATTGCCGCGCCCGCAAGCCTTTGAAGATCTGGACCTGAACGGATCCTTCGAGGCGCTGGCCATAGACAGCCGCGGGCGGCTTTATACCCTGCCCGAAAAAAGCCGCACGCAGAACGGCGACATCCCCGTCTATCGCTGGGACGGGCAGGGCTGGTCGACGCCCTTTGTGCTGGCACAGCGGGGCAAGTTCCATCCTGTCTCGGCCGATTTCGGCCCCGACGGACGGTTTTACCTGTTGGAGCGCAGTCTGTCTCTGACCGGGTTCCGTACACGGCTGCGCCGCTGGCAGATCACGGGTGACGTGCCCGGGGACGAAGAAACCCTGTTCACCAGCGGCACCGGCGCGCATGACAACCTTGAAGGGCTTTCGGTCTGGCGTGACGATCTGGGGCGGCTGCGGGCCACAATGATCTCGGACGACAACTTTCTGGCCCTGCAACGCACCGAACTGGTGGAATATTTGCTGCCGGATTGACTCGGGACCCTCAAAGGTCTAAACGCACGGCTTGCCTTGGGATGAGCCCGAGGCCAAGTCGCCGCTACCTTGTCAAAACGGGCATCTGAAAATGCAACGCGCTTTTATTCCCGGCATTCTTGCCATGGCCGCCATTGTTGTGGCCTCAAACATCCTGGTCCAGTTCCTGATCTTTGACGGGCTGCTGACCTGGGGTGCATTCACCTATCCGCTGGCCTTTCTGGTCACCGACATCATGAACCGCGTCTATGGCGTGGGTCCGGCCCGCAAGGTCGTATTCGCCGGTTTTGTCACTGGTATCATCTGCTCGTTGATCGGCAGCCAAATCATGCTGCAGGGCGACGGGTTCACCTATGCCGCCGTGCCGCTGCGGATTGCCGTGGCCTCGGGCACTGCTTTCTTGATCGCGCAGCTGACCGACGTCACCGTGTTCAATTCACTGCGTAGTGGCCGCTGGTGGCGCGCGCCGTTGGTCTCGACCCTGATCGGATCGGCGCTGGACACCGCGCTGTTCTTCACCATCGCGTTTTCGGCCTCGGTCACGTTCTTCGGTGCCAATGCGGACGCCGCGATCAACTGGGCGTGGGAGCCCGTGCCCTTCATGCTGTCCGGCCCGATGACCCCGCTGTGGGTGACGCTGGCCTTCGCGGATTGGCTGGTGAAACTGTCGCTGGCGCTAATCGCCTTGATCCCGTTCAAAGTGATCGTTGCGCGCTTGACCGCACAGCCTGCGTAAAAAAGTGCTTTGAGAATGGCGCATCTTGTGTCAGGCTCAAAGCTAACCGCAACAGATAGAAAAGGAGGTGATCCAGTGTCGAGAAAGAGATTGGAGAGAGGTGTCGGAACAACCGGGGGGATCGCCTGTTAAGGCAGCCCTTGGCGGAGCGTTCGCTCCGGCTGGTCGATTGATCTAACCGACCCGACCTCCTTATACTTTCGAAGGGCCGTCCCGCCGGGGCGGCCCTTTTTGTTTCTGCCCGTGCCGGATAAGGTCCACCCCATGTTGCGCATTACCGACGATATCACCCTACAAGATTGGGAAATGACCGAGAGCTTTGTTCGCTCGTCCGGTCCCGGCGGGCAGAATGTGAACAAGGTCTCGACCGCGGTTGAACTGCGGTTTGAGGCGGCGCGCTCACCTTCGTTGTCGGACCCGGTCAAGAACCGGCTGAAACGGCTGGCCGGGCGGCGATGGACCAAAGATGGCGCGATTATCATCCAGTGCGAGGAAACCCGCAGCCAGGCCCGCAACCGCGAGATTGCCCGTGCCCGCCTGGCCGAGCTGATCGCCCGCGCGCTGGTCAAACCCAAGCGGCGGATTGCGACAAAACCCACTTATGGCTCGGTCAAGCGGCGGCTGGCGTCGAAAAAGGCGCGCTCGGACGTGAAGGCACTGCGCGGCAAGGTCTCGGAAGATTGATGTGGTAGTTTCGCCGCACCTTGTTACTCTGGTCTCGTAAGGGAGAGCAAGATCATGAGGTTAGAGGGAAAAACCGCAATCGTCACCGGTGGCGCATCGGGTTTTGGTGCCGGGATCGCGCAGAAATTCCTTTCCGAAGGCGCGCGTGTGATGATTGCCGATGTCAATGGTGACGCGGCTGAGGTTCAGGCAAACCAGCTCGGCCCCAACGCGATTGCTCAACTGGTGGACGTGGCGGATGCGGCCTCGGTGCAGGCGATGGCGGACATCGTTCAGGATCGGTTCGGGCATCTGGACATTCTGGTGAACAATGCCGGTGTCACTCATGTGCCGACACCGCTTGAGGATGTCACCGAGGATGACTTCGACCGCGTCTTCAACGTGAACATGAAATCCGTCTACCTGACTGCGCGCGCATTCGTGCCTGCGATGAAGGCGCGGGGAAAGGGTGCAATCCTGAACGTGGCCTCGACCGCTGGCTTGTCGCCGCGCCCCAACCTGAACTGGTACAACGCCTCGAAGGGCTGGATGATCACCGCAACCAAGACCATGGCGGTTGAGCTGGCGCCGTCCGGCGTGCGGGTGAACGCGATCTGCCCGGTGGCCGGGGAAACGCCGCTGTTGAAATCTTTCATGGGCGAAGACACCCCCGAAATGCGCGCCAAGTTTCTATCGACCATCCCGCTGGGCCGATTCTCGACCCCCGAAGACATGGCCAACGCGGCCTGTTTCCTGTGTTCGGACGAGGCCAGCATGATCACCGGCGCAGCCTTGGAGGTCGACGGTGGCCGCTGTATCTGAGGTGCATCCATGACACCCGGTCCCCGGAACCTGATCACCGACGTCCCTGGCCTGCGGGTTGGCAATGCGCAGGACGTTGCGCTGAAATCCGGCACTACCGTTCTAACTGCGGATCAGTCTTTTGCGGCCTCGGTTCACGTGATGGGCGGAGCACCGGGCACGCGAGAAACCGACCTGCTTGCCCCGGACAAATCCGTCTCGCAAGTGGATGCGATAACCTTGTCCGGCGGATCGGCCTTTGGGTTGGATGCCTGCTCCGGGGTGTCGGATGCGTTGCGCACGCAAGGCCGGGGCTATCCGGTCGGCGACACCGTGGTGCCAATTGTGCCTGGAGCGATCCTGTTCGATCTGCTGAATGGCGGAGACAAGGGATGGGACGAAAACCCGTATCGCGCCCTGGGTCGGGCCGCGTTTGACAGTGCAGCCGAGGATTTCGCGCTGGGCACCGCAGGCGCGGGCACCGGGGCACTGACCGCCAGACACAAGGGCGGGCTGGGCTCAGCGTCGCTGGTGCTGGACACTGGGATCACCGTTGGCGCTCTGGTAGCGGCCAACCCATTAGGCAGCGTCACCACGTCCGGAGATCGTCATTTCTGGGCCGCGCCTTTCGAATGTGACGGTGAATTCGGCGGATTAGGGCCTGATTCCCGCGCCGGATTGGGTTCGCCTGCGCCCAGCCTCAAGGCTCAGGCCATGGGGCTGGCAAAGCCGGACAAGGGCAACACCACCATTGCCATCGTTGCCACCGATGCTGCGCTGTCGAAGCCGCAATGCCAGCGGCTGGCGGTCGCGGCGCATGATGGCATTGCCCGGGCGATCCTACCTGCCCACACTCCGGGTGACGGCGATCTGGTGTTCGGGGTCAGCACCGGCGCGCGCCCGGTCGCGGCTGAAACGGATTTGGGGCTGATCGGCCATGCGGCCTCGATCTGCCTTGCGAGGGCGATCGCGCGCGCGGTTTTTCTGGCCGCACCGGCCAAAGGCGATCTTTTGCCCTGTTGGTCGACGCCACATGACTTAAGTTAAGGACGACCAATATGCCGCAGTGGCACAGTGCCGGCGCGCGGCAATCTGCGCGTTGACTCTTTTTTGCGCTGACGGTCCATTCGGCGCAGCCAATTTGTATCGGAGCACAAGCTATGAATCGCATCCTCGCTACCGCAATTATCGGCCTTCTGGCCGCACCCGTTTATGCCGAAGGCGACGCCGAGGCCGGGAAGAAAACCTTCAACAAATGCAAGTCCTGTCACCAAATCGCCACCCCTGATGGCGAGGCAATTGTCAAAGGCGGCAAGACCGGTCCGAACCTTTATGGCATCGCGGGCCGCACCGCAGGCACCGTCGAAGGTTTCAAATACGGTGACAGCATCGTCGCAGCCGGTGAAAACGGTCTGGTCTGGGATGAGGCCACCTTTGTCGAATATGCCCAAGACCCCAAGACGTTCCTGAAAACCTATCTGGATGACACCGCAGCCAAATCCAAGATGACCTTCAAGCTGAAGAAGGGCGGCGAAGACGTCTATGCCTATATCGTCAGTGTTTCGGGCGAATAACGCCTGACGCACCACATCGTTAAAGGTTACAAAAGGCCGCAGCCCCTGCGGCCTTTCGTGCGCTTGATCACAGGATAGATCAGCGCCACCTTGGGTTTGCGCGAACCGTCATGCCTTGCCCGCATGATTGCGCAAAGCCAAGCCGATCCGGCCTTAGTCACTTTCGAACGTTTGGCCCTTTAGACAGATCGGCAGCAGGAGACGACAGATGGGAATCATGATCCCGGCCTGGGTTGATGGCGAATTGACCCCCGTGGACAAGCTTGAGGCGCATGAAAAGGGCCTCAGACACAAGGCTGTGTCCGTCTTTGTTGTCCGCGGCACCGAGATTCTGTTGCAGCGCCGGGCGATGGGCAAGTACCACACACCGGGCCTGTGGGCGAATACCTGCTGCACCCATCCCGATTGGGGTGAGACGCCCTCGGAATGCGCCGTGCGCCGTCTGCGCGAGGAACTTGGAATCACGGGCCTGTATCCCGAATACCGTCACCGGCTGGAATACCACGCCGACGTCGGCAACAACATGGTCGAGCATGAGGTGGTCGATGTCTTCCTTGCCCATGTGCGCGGTCCGCTGAATATCGAGCCTAACCCGGACGAAGTGATGGATATCCGCTGGATCGACTACCACGATCTGCTGGCCGAAGTGCAGCGCCATCCGACGCGGTTTACGCCATGGCTGAAAATCTATCTGCATAACCATGCCGACACGATTTTTGGTCCCGATCTGATCATCTCGGCCAAGACCTGACGGCTACGGCTTGCAAGGGCCGCCCAAGCCGCCTAAATCAACGCGTCATGGCCAAGCAAAAGCAGAACTCAGACCCGAACTACAAAGTCATCGCCGAAAACCGGCGTGCGCGCTTCGATTATGCGATCGAGGACGATATCGAGTGCGGCATCGTGCTGGAGGGGTCCGAGGTCAAATCCCTGCGTGCGGGTGGGTCGAACATCGCCGAAAGCTATGCCTCGGTCGATGACGGAGAGCTGTGGCTGATCAACAGCTATATCGCCCCCTATGAGCAGGCGAAGGTGTTCAAGCATGAAGAACGTCGGCGTCGCAAGCTGCTGGTGTCGCGCAAAGAGCTGGCGAATCTGTGGAACGCGACCCAGCGCAAAGGCATGACGCTGGTGCCGCTGGTTCTGTATTTCAATCACAAGGGCCGGGCGAAGCTGAAGATCGGCATCGCCAAGGGTAAAAAGCTGCACGACAAGCGTGAGACCCAGGCCAAACGCGACTGGTCACGTCAGAAGCAGCGGCTGATGAAGGATCACAGCTGATCCTTCATCGGTTTCAGAACGCCATGGCCGCCGAAACAGCGCGTTTCCAGCGGTCATAGGCGGCGTCGCGTTCCTCGGCGGATAGTTCCGGTTTGAAACGGCGGTCCAGTGCCCAGGTTTCCGCAAATCCCTGCTGATCTGGGTAAACACCCGCCCGCATCCCTGCCAACCAGGCCGCGCCAAGGGCGGTGGTTTCCTGCATGACCGGACGATCGACCTCGGCCCCAAGATAGTCTGACAGCCCCTGCATCGCCCAGTCCGAGGCGCTGGCGCCACCATCCACACGCAGGGTCACGTCAGTATCCGCACCCCAGTCGCCCTGCATCGCGTGCCACAGATCGCGGGTCTGGTAGGCGATGCTCTCCAGTGTGGCCTTGGCGAATTCCGCCCGGCCCGAGTTGCGGGTCAGGCCAAACACCGCACCGCGGCAGTCAGGCTTCCAATAGGGCGCCCCGAGGCCGGTGAAAGCGGGAACCAGCACCACATGCTGGTTCGGGTCGGCCTGCTGCGCCAGCTCACCGCTTTCGGGGGCGGTCTCGATGATCTGCAACGCGTCGCGCAGCCATTGCACGGCAGCCCCGGCAACAAAGATCGAGCCTTCCAGCGCGTAGGTCCGCTTGCCGTCCAATTGATAGGCAATCGTCGTCAGCAGGCGGTTTTTCGATTCGACCGGCTGGTCCCCTGTGTTCAGCAGCGCAAAACAGCCGGTGCCATAGGTCGATTTCATCATGCCGGGCTGGAAACAGGCCTGCCCGATGGTGGCGGCCTGTTGATCCCCGGCCACGCCCAGAATCGGTATATTCCCCCCAATTAGGGTCGTATTTCCAAAATCCGAGGCGCAATCGTGAACCTCGGGCAGAATGTTCATTGGCACGTCCAGCAGGTCGCAGATCTCGGCACTCCATTCGCCCTTGTGGATGTCGAACAGCAAGGTGCGCGCGGCGTTGGTTGCGTCGGTGGCGTGGCTGCGCCCCTCGGTCAGGCGCCAGATCAGGAAACAGTCGATGGTACCGAACATCAGCTCTCCGGCCTCAGCGCGGTCGCGGGCGCCGGGCACGTTGTCCAGCAGCCATTTCACCTTGGTGCCCGAGAAATAAGGGTCGAGCAGCAGACCGGTCTGGGCGGTCACATCATCCTCGCATCCGGCTTGTTTGTAGCGGGCGCAAATCTCGGCGGTACGGCGGTCCTGCCAGACGATGGCATTGTGGATCGGCTTGCCTGTGGTGCGGTCCCAGACAACGGTGGTTTCGCGTTGGTTGGTGATGCCGATGCCCGCGATCTGGTCTGGGGTGACGTCAGTGCTCTCCATCACTTCGCGGCAGACGCGCAACACGCTTTCCCAGATTTCTCCGGCATCGTGTTCAACCCAGCCTTCCTGAGGGAAATGCTGGGTGAATTCGTGCTGCGCAGTGCCTGCGCGCTGCATTTCCGCGTCGAACAAAATGGCCCGCGATGATGTGGTGCCCTGATCAATGGCGAGAATATAGGTCATTCCCCGCGCCCCTCCCGTTTGGTTTTGCGGGACTTTAGCGCAAACAATGACAATCGTACCAGAGCGTTCAGACGGGAATATTGTCGATCAGCCGAACCCCGTCCGCCCAGGCCGCCGCAAACAGCCGCGCAGGGCGGTTGGCGTGGGTCAGAGGCTCCAGCGTTTCGGCGCAGCGCAGTTGGATATACTCGACCTGAGTGAAGCCCGCGGTTAGAAGATTGGTCTCGGCCTGCGCGGCCAGTCCATCAAACGCGGCCCCGGCGTTCAGCGACTGGGCGACGCCTTGCATGATCCGGTGTTTGTTGGCGGCGATCGCAAGCCCGTCGGGCGAAAGGCGCAGGTTGCGCGAAGACATCGCCAGACCCGAGGGTTCGCGCACCGTGGGGCAGCCGATCACCTCGATCGGAATGTCCAGATCGCGTGCCATGCGGCGAACGACCATCAGTTGCTGGTAGTCCTTTTCGCCGAAATAGGCCCGATCCGCTTGCGTCTGCAGGAACAGCTTGGCGACCACGGTAGCGACGCCGTCGAAATGGCCGGGGCGGAATTCGCCCTCCATCACATCGGTCAGGCCTGCGACGGAGACGTTGGTGGCAAAGCCCTGCGGATAGATCTCTTCGGGGTCGGGCACATAGATCGCATCGACGCCGTAGGGGGCCAGTTTCTGCGCATCCTCGTGTTCGGTGCGCGGGTATTTGGCCAGATCTTCGGGGTTGTTGAACTGTTTGGGGTTCACAAAGATGGTCACGATCACCCGGTCAGTGCCAGCCTTTGCGGCCTCGACCAGCGACAGGTGCCCCTGATGCAGCGCGCCCATGGTCGGGACGACGCCAATGGTTTCACCATTGCGGTGCCATTCGGTGGTCAGCGCGCGCAGGTCGGCCAAGCGGCGCAGGATGGGGGCGGTCATGTCTTGGATCCTTTGGAGGGCGCCTGATCCGCGAACACATGTTCGTCGGCCGGAAAGGTGCGGGCGCGCACGTCGGCGGCGTATTCGGCGATCGCAGCTTCGGCCTGCGGGCCCAGTTCGGCATAGCGTTTGACGAATTTCGGTTTGAAGGCGGTGAAAAAGCCCACCATGTCGTCGACGACCAGAATCTGCCCGTCACAGCCCGCAGAGGCGCCGATGCCGATGGTCGGGATCGCGACCTCGGACGTGATCCGGTCAGCCAGCCCCTGCGGTACCTTCTCAAGCACCACCGAAAACGCGCCTGCATCGGCCACGGCGCGGGCGTCGGCCAGCACGGCCTCGGCCTGCTCATCCCGGCCCTGCACTTTGTAGCCGCCCAGCGTATTGATCGACTGCGGCGTCAGGCCGATATGCGCCATCACCGGAATGCCGCGCTTGACCAGAAAGCGGATGGTTTCGGCCATTTCGACGCCGCCCTCCAGCTTGACCGCGCCAGCGCCGGTTTCCGCCATCAGGCGGGCAGCATTGCGGAACGCCTCGGCCTTGTCGTGTTCATAGCTGGCAAAGGGCATGTCGATGACCATCATCGCCTTGTCCAGCCCGCGTGATACGGCCTGTCCGTGCAGGATCATCATCTCCATCGTCACGCCCAGCGTCGATTCCAGCCCGTGCAGCACCATGCCGACGCTGTCGCCCACCAGAACAAAGTCGCAATGGGCATCCATAAGCCGCGCCATCGGGGTCGTATAAGCGGTCAGAGAGACCAGCGGCGTGCCCCCTTTGCGGGCGCGGATGTCCTCGGCATTGGGGGCTTTTTTATGGGCGGTGGCGCTCATGATCGCTCCTCCGGTGTTCATGTTGCAGCGCGGCATAGCAGATTGAACAAGGTTATAGAAACCCCGGTTGCGCGAACATTTCCTTGATTGACCTGAGGTTTAAAGGGACATTACTCGCAGAAAGGTCCGTAAAACAGCGGGTTCAGCCATTAGAACGGTGGGAGATTTTTATGACAAATCAGATGTTGAAATCCTTAGCATCGGCTCTGGCGCTGGGGGCCAGTGTCTTTGCCACCGGGGCTTTGGCCAAATCCGATATCACAATCGCGATGCAGCTTGAGCCACCGCATCTGGACCCCACTAGCGCTGCGGCGCAGGCGATTGACTCGGTAGTCTACACCAACATTTTTGAAGGGCTGACCCGGTTCATGGGCGATGGTTCAGTGGTGCCCGGGCTGGCCGAAAGCTGGGAGATTTCCGAGGACGGCACCGTCTATACTTTCAAGTTGCACGATGGTGTGACCTTCCATGATGGCACCACGATGGATGCCGAGGACGTCAAGTTCAGCCTCGACCGCGCCAGCGCCGAAGACAGTGCCAACGCGCAAAAGGCGTTGTTTGAAGGGATCGAAAGTGTTGAGGTCGTCGATCCGCTGACCGTCAAGGTCACCCTGTCCGAGCCGAACGGCAACTTCCTGTTCAACTTGGCTTGGGGCGATGCGGTGATCGTCTCTTCCGACAGCATCGAGAACATCAAGACCAACCCCGTGGGAACAGGAGCCTTCACCTTTGGCAACTGGGTGCAGGGAGACAGCATCACGCTGATCCGAAACCCGGATTATTGGGGGGATCAGCCTGCGTTAGAGGCTGCGACGTTCAAATTCATCTCGGACCCGACCGCTGCTTTCGCGGCCATGATGGCCGAGGATGTGGATGTGTTCGACAACTTCCCCGCGCCGGAAAACCTGTCTCAATTCGAGGCCGATCCGCGCTTTCAGGTGCTGGTCGGTTCGACCGAGGGTGAAACGATCCTGTCCACCAACAACAAGAAACCTCCGTTCGATGATATCCGGGTGCGGCAGGCACTGGCCCATGCCATCGACCGGCAGGCGATCATTGACGGGGCGATGTTTGGATATGGCACGCCCATCGGCACCCATTTCGCTCCGCACAACCCGGCTTATGTCGATCTGACCGGAACTTCGGCCTATGACCCGGAAAAAGCGGCCAAGCTGCTGGCCGATGCGGGGTATGAAGAGGGGTTCAAAACCACATTGCACCTGCCGCCGCCCTCTTATGCAAGGCGCGGGGGTGAAATCATCGCCGCCCAACTGGCCGAGGTCGGCATCAAGGCCGAGATCATCAATGTGGAATGGGCGCAATGGCTGGAGTCGGTCTTCAAGGGCAAGGACTATGACCTGACCGTCATCAGCCATACCGAACCGATGGATATCGGTATCTACGCGCGGCCGGACTATTATTTTCAGTATGACAGCTTGGACGCCCAGACGTTGATGGACTTGCTGAACGCAACCACCGACCCTGAAGAGCGCAAGAAAATTCTGGGCGACATGCAGCGGTTGATCTCGACTGATTTCGTCAACGGCTATCTGTTCCAGCTGCCCAAGCTGGGGGTTGCCAAGGCCGGTGTGCAGGGGCTGTGGAAGAATGCACCGACCGCTGCGATCGACCTGACCCAGATCAGCTGGTCCGAATAACCCGATCCGGGGCCGCACCCGGCCCCGGTTTTCCGCTACTGAGTAAATTTGACGATGAACCTGTTCCGAATTCTCTGTTTTGTTGCTGTTGCCTGCCTCATTGTCGTGGGGGGCAAGGCGCAGGGGCAAAACGGGCTGGAAGGCGGTGTGGGGCCGCTGATCGGTACGCCGGAAAACCCGCTCAAGGTGGGGATCGGCATTCGCATCGATCAGGTCACCAGTGTCGATCAGAAGGCCGAGAACTATGGCGCCGTCGTTGTTCTGCGAGCCGAATGGACCGATCCTACGCTGGCCTTTGACCGCGATGAGGTCGGGCGCGAAATTCAGGTCTTCAACCCTCCGGCCCTGGCCGATCACGCGCGGGGGTTGGGTGCGATTGTGCCCGCGTTCGTCATCCATAACCAGCAATCCAACAAGTGGATCCACGAATCCGCCGCCTCGCTGCGCGACAACGGGCATGTGGTCTATGTCGAGAAATCCTCGCTGACCTTGCAGGCGCCGCATTTCGATTTCCGCAAATACCCGTTCGACACACAGGAGTTCTTTTTCGAGATCGTCTCGGTCTTTCCGTCCGAATTCGTGTCCTTTTACCCGCTCGAGGAATACTCGGGCCTCGGCGATTTGTTGGGCGAGGAAGAGTGGATTCTGGACAACCCCCGGGTCGAGCACTCGACAGTGATCGGTCTGTCCGGCCGGGACAGCGATCAGGTCGCGCTGGCCTTCGAGGGCAAGCGGCATCTGACCTACTATGTGATCCGGGTGTTCCTGCCAATGGTGGTTCTGATCACCGTCGGCTGGGCGCTGTTCTTCCTTGATGAATACCGCCGCCGGATCGAAATCGCCGGGGGCAATCTGCTGGTCTTTGTGGCTTTCAACTGGGCCATATCGGCCGATCTGCCCAAGCTGGGCTATCTGACCTTTCTGGATTTCATCCTGCAATGCATGTTCCTGATGACCGGGGCGCTGATCGTGTTCAACGTGGCTTTGCGCAAAATGAAAGTGATTGGGCGCGAAGACGGGGCCAGAAAGCTGGATAACTACGCGATCAAATGGATTTACCCTTTGGGATATGGCGCCATCGTCGCCTACGCGGTTTTCATCTATCTGCTGGTGCCATAGGCGCTGGACCCGCGCGGGTTGTATGCCTAACGTGGCCTCGATGATCCGCTATGCCCTCAAACGTCTGATTTCACTGCTGATCAGCCTAGCCGTCGCCTCGGTGGTCATCTTCGCGGTGATTGAGGTCGCGCCGGGTGATCCGGCCTCGTTCATGCTAGGCGTGAACGCGCAAGAGGATACTCTGGCCGCATTGCGGGCCGAGCTTGGGTTGGACGTTTCCAAAGCACAGCGGTATTTCAACTGGGTCGGCGGGATGCTGGTGGGGGATTTTGGCACCTCCTACACCTATCGTACGCCGGTATCGCAGATGATCGCGGACCGGTTGGGGGTTTCCCTGCCGCTAGCTTTGTACGCGTTGGCCCTGTCCACCCTAATCGCCTTTCCCGCCGGGATTTACGCCGCGGCGCGTCGGGGCAAGCCCGGGGATCTGACGGTGATGGGGGCGACGCAGCTGGGCATCGCGGTGCCGAATTTCTGGTTCGCCATGATGCTGGTGCTGATCTTCGCCATCAACTTGCGCTGGTTCAACGCAGGTGGGTTCGCAGGCTGGGACACGGGGTTCTGGATCGGCCTGCATTCCCTGACTTTGCCCGCAATTGCACTGGCCTTGCCGCAGGCGGCGATTCTGGCACGGGTGATGCGGTCCTCGCTGCTGGACATACTGGGTGAGGATTTCATGCGCACCGCCCGCGCCAAGGGCCTGTCCCGCCGTCAGGCTTTGTGGCGGCACGGGGTGCGGAACGCTCTGATCCCGGTGCTGACCATCATCGGGCTGCAGTTTTCCTTCCTGCTGGCGGGATCGATCATCATCGAGCAGGTGTTCTACCTGCCGGGCCTCGGGCGGCTGGTGTTTCAGGCCATTTCCGCCCGTGACCTGATTGTGGTGGAATCGGTCGTCATGCTGCTTGTCTTCGCCGTCATCACTGTGAACTTTCTGGTCGATCTGGCCTATGCCGCCGTCGATCCAAGGCTGAGGAGCCGGACATGAGCCGCAACCTGATCCTTGGCGCGGTGCTGTCTTCGCTGGTTCTGCTGGCGGCCTTGGTCTCCTTTGTCTGGACGCCTTATGACTATGTGGCGCTGGACATCCCCAACAAACTGCAGCCACCCAACGCGCAGCACTGGTTCGGGACGGATCATTTTGGTCGCGACATGTTCTCGATGATCATGGTCGGCGCGCGCACGTCGATTGCGGTGGCGCTGGTGGCAGTGGGAATCGGCATGGCGCTGGGCGTGCCCTTGGGGCTGACCGCAGCTGCGCGCAAGGGATCATGGTTGGACGAGGTCATCATGCGCGGCAATGATCTGGTCTTTGCCTTCCCCTCACTGGTCATTGCCATCCTGATCACCGCCGTTTTCGGGGCCGGAGCGATCAATGCGATCATCGCCATCGGCATCTTCAACATCCCAGTCTTTGCCCGCATCACCCGAGGGGCTGCGTTGTCACTGTGGGAGCGTGAGTTCATCCTCGCCGCCCGCGTTTCGGGCAAAGGTGCCGCGCGGATATCGGCCGAGCATATCCTGCCCAATGTGGCGAACCTGCTGATCGTTCAGGGGACCATTCAGTTTTCGCTGGGCATTCTCGCCGAAGCCGGCCTCTCCTATGTCGGTCTTGGTGCGCAACCGCCCACACCCAGCTGGGGCCGGATGCTGGCCGATGCGCAGACAATGGTCAGTTTTGCCCCGCATTTGGCTCTGATTCCGGGGTTGGCGATTATTGTCACCGTCTTGGGTTTGAACCTGTTGGGGGATGGGCTGCGCGACTGGTTGGATCCACGGATACGGGTGGCGCGCGCATGAGTTTGTTGCAGATCGAAAACCTGTCGCTGTCGATCCACGGCGCCGAAATTCTGAAACAGGTCAGCCTGTCCATCGACCCCGGGCAGATTGTGGCCGTGACCGGAGAAAGCGGGTCGGGCAAATCGATGACCGCGTTTGCCGTGATGCAGTTGCTGCCGAACGGTGCAGAAACGCAAGGGACGATCCGGCTGGAGGGGCAGGACCTGCTGAACCGCCCCGAGGGTGAGATGTGCGCCTTGCGCGGGGCCGCCATCGGTATGGTGTTCCAAGAACCGATGACCGCCCTGAACCCGGTCAAGACCATCGGCGATCAGGTGATAGAGACGATCCTGATCCACAAAGCGATGCCGCGCCCTCAGGCGCTGGCGCGCGCGCAAGAGGTTCTGACCCGCGTTGGCCTGCCGCCCGACCGTTTCCCGCTGATCCGCTATCCGCATGAACTGTCCGGAGGTCAGCGCCAGCGTGTGGTGATCGCCATGGCCATAGCCCTGCGCCCCAAACTGCTGATCGCGGATGAACCGACAACCGCGCTGGACGTGACCACTCAGGCCCAGATTCTCGACCTGCTCAAAGGACTGGTGCGCGAATACAGTATGGGTTTGCTGATGATCACGCATGATCTGGCCGTTGTCGCGGATATGGCCGATCAGATCGTGGTGATGCGCCGCGGAGAGGTGGTTGAAAGCGGGGCAACGGCCCACCTGCTGCGCAACATGCAGCACCCCTATACACGGATGCTGTTCGAAGCCTCGGGCCATCGGGTGTCGCTGCCCCGGGCCGCTGATCCTCGGCCCCTGCTTGAGGTGACACAGGTCACCCGCGATTACCGTCTGCCCCGCAAGGGCCTGTTCGGCACGCCGGGGCATCACCGCGCGGTGGATGGGGTCAGCTTTGCCCTCAACAAAGGGGAACGTCTGGGGCTGGTGGGCGAGTCCGGATGCGGAAAATCGACCCTAACACGGGTCATTTTGGGGTTAGAGGAAGTCCAAAGCGGTGATATCCGCCTGGACGGACAACCGGTATTCGCAGGCCACAGGCCGAATCCGGCGGTGCGTCGCAAGATGCAGGTGGTGTTTCAGGACCCTTATGGCAGTTTCAATCCGCGTCACCGAGTTGCCCGTCTGATCACCGAACCGTTTCACCTGCTGGAGACACCGCCCACCGGATCCGAGCGTCAGGACCGCATCGCCGAGATGCTGACAGCCGTAGGCCTCAGCCCCGATGATGCGGGCAAATACATCCATGAGTTCTCGGGCGGACAGCGGCAGCGCATCGCTATTGCCCGCGCGTTGATCATCCACCCAGCGCTGATCCTGTTTGATGAGGCGGTCTCGGCGCTGGACGTCTCGGTCCGCGCGCAGATACTGGACCTACTGGCCGAGCTTTGCGCCACATACGACCTGACCTATCTGTTCATCAGCCATGACCTAAGCGTGGTGCGAACGATTACCGATCGGGTGATGGTGATGCAGGCGGGCCGGATCGTTGAACAGGGCGAAACCGAACAGGTCTTTGCCAACCCGCAACACCCCTATACCCAAACCCTGATCGAAGCCGCGCCTGTCTTGCCGGACATCGGTATGAATGTCGCTTAAAGCCCTTTGTTAGAGCCTGAAAGGAGGCCCAAATGTCCAACCCCCTCTGGTTCAATCCCGGCTTATGTCTGATCGGTGGCAATTGGGTCGCCCCCGCCTCTCAGACGGATATTCCATTGATCGACCCGTCCGACGGGTCCGAGATTTGTCGGATTGCGCGCGGGGGTGCGGTAGATATCGATGCTGCCGTGCAGGCTGCGCAGGCCGCGCTGCAGGGCGACTGGGGGCGCAAGTCCGCGCTGGAACGCGGCCGTATCCTGACGCGGCTAGGCCAGTTGGTACTGGAAAGGGTGGATGATCTGGCGCGGATCGAGGCGATGGATGTGGGCAAACCGCTGACCCAGGCACGTGCGGATGCGGTGGCTTTGGCGCGGTATTGCGAGTTCTATGGTGGGGCTGCGGACAAGGTGATGGGAGAGACCATCCCTTATCTGGGGGGCTACACCGTCTATACCTTGCGCGAGCCGCATGGGGTGACCGGCCATATCGTGCCGTGGAATTACCCGATGCAGATCATCGGCCGCTCGGTCGGGGCGGCGCTGGCGATGGGCAACGCCTGTGTTTTGAAACCGGCGGAAGAGGCCTGTCTGACGGCATTGGCCTTTGCCCACCTTGCGCAAGAGGCCGGTCTGCCTGCGGGTGCGTTGAATGTGGTGCCAGGTCTGGGAGCTGAGGCCGGGGCTGCGCTGTCGGGCCATCCGGGCGTCAACCATATCTCGTTCACCGGGTCGATCGCGACGGGGGCGCTGGTACAGCAGGCGGCGGGGCGCAATGTGGTGCCGGTGACGCTGGAACTGGGCGGGAAGTCCCCGCAACTGGTATTTGACGATGCCGATCTGGAGGCCGCGCTGCCATTTCTTGTGAACGCAGGCATTCAGAACGCCGGTCAGACCTGTTCGGCCTCGTCCCGCATTCTGGTGCAGCGCGGGGTGTATGAGCAGGTCAAAACCCGCATGGCGGCGGCGTATGCTGATCTGACCGTCGGCCCGGCGCAGGATGATCTGCGGGTCGGCCCACTGATCTCGGCCCGGCAAAAAGAGATCGTGACCGGGTTTCTTGCCAAGGGCTCTGATCTGAATATCGCGGGGCAGGGGCGGATCATAGACCATGCCCCGGAGCAGGGTGCCTATGTCCGGCCCACTTTGTTTGCCGATGTTCCCCCGGATCACGTCCTGGCGCGCGACGAGATTTTCGGCCCGGTTCAGGTTCTGATCCCCTTCGACAGCGAAGAAGAGGGCATCCAGATCGCCAACAGCACCGATTACGGGCTGGTCGCCAGCATATGGACCTGCGATGGCGCGCGGCAGATGCGGCTGGCGAAACGGCTGCGCTCGGGTCAGGTGTTCATCAACAATTACGGCGCGGGCGGTGGGGTGGAACTGCCTTTTGGCGGGGTCGGAAAATCCGGCCATGGCCGCGAAAAGGGGTTCGAGGCCCTTTACGGGTTCTCACAATTGAAAACCGTGGCGGCACATCATGGTTAGGGTCTAAACGATCACCTCGATCGATTCCTGGGCACCGACCCCGAACACCCGTTTATAGCGTTCGATCTCGTCCTGCGGTCCCATCGCCTTTTCCGGGTTGTCCGACAGTTTGACTGTTGGGCGACCGTTGGCGGATACGGCCTTGCAGACCAGAGAGAACGGTGCCAGCGCATCATCCGGCACCAGCCCGCGGAAATCGTTGGTCAGCAGGGTTCCCCAGCCAAAGGACACTTTGGTGCGCCCTGCAAATTGGCTGTGAAGCTCGCGGATTTTTTCCACGTCCAATCCGTCCGAAAAGATCACCCGCTTTTGCATTGGATCTTCGCCGCGCGATTTCCACCATTTGATTGCACGTTCCGCACCTGCCGCCGGATCGCCACTGTCGACGCGGATGCCGGTCCAGCCCGCCAGCCAATCGGGGGCGCGGTCCAGGAACCCCTGCGTGCCATAGGTGTCGGGCAGGATGATGCGCAGGTTGCCGTCATGTTCATCGTGCCAGTCGCTGAGAACGTCATAAGGGGCCTGCGCCAATGCCTCATCGGTTTCGGCCAGCGCGGAATAGACCATGGGCAGCTCGTGGGCGTTGGTGCCGATCGCCTCAACCTCGCGCCGCATAGCGATCAGACAGTTCGAGGTGCCGGAAAACGCCGACCCCAGCCCTTCGATCATCGCCTGTACGCACCAGTCCTGCCACAAGAAGGAATGCCGCCGTCGGGTGCCGAAATCGGCGATGCCCAAGCCGTCGACTTCCCGCAGTTGTTCGATCTTTTCCCAAACACGGGTCATGGCGCGGGCGTAAAGCACCTGCAGCTCGAACCGGCGCATGTCGTTCAGAACCGCACGGGATCGCAGCTCCATCAGCACCGCCAAAGCCGGGATTTCCCACAGCATGACCTCGTGCCATTTGCCTTCGAAGGTCAGTTCGTACTGATCGCCCTTGCGCTCCAGATGATAGGACGGCAGGCGCATGTTTTCGAACCACTCCATGAAGTCCGAGCGGAACATCTGCCGTTTGCCGTAGAATGTGTTGCCCCGCAGCCAGGTGCTTTCGCCCCGGCTGAGGCTGAGCGACCGGATATGATCCAGCTGTTCGCGCAACTCGCCTTCGTCGATCAATTCAGCCAAAGGAATGTGATTCGACCGGTTGATCAGCGAAAACACAACATCCGTTTGGGGCTTATTTCGAAACACTGACTGGCACATCAGCAGTTTGTAGAAGTCTGTGTCGATCAAAGACCGCACAATCGGGTCAATCTTCCATTTATGATTGTACACGCGTGTCGCAATATCGACCATGGCAGAACTCCTGCGATTTCCGTTGTTAGATCAATAGGTGCGTGGATTGGCAAGAGTCGCTGGATCGAAGACAATGACAAGGTCACGACACAATGAGAGCATATTGTGTGATACTTTCATTGTTTAGTGAGATGAAGGGGAAGGAAGTACAAGGTTAAGTCGGTGAATGGGTTTCGAGTACGACTTTGATATAGTAACGATTGATGCTGACAAAACGAAGTCAGGCTCCGCAACGTCCGGGGACAGGACGGTGCGTGCATTGTTTCGTGATGCCAATGCCGCCGAGGCTTTGCGCGCGGCCTCTCCCAAAATACGCCTGATATTCGAAGAAGCCGGGTTTGGTCTGGAAACGGCCAAAAGCAATCTTGCACATGGGTATTTCCGTGCGCAGGACACGGCCGAGCGGGAACGTATCCTGCGCGCGTTGTTCGCCAATATCAGGGCGGTGGGTGTAAAGGGCGAATATTGTGGCGCGTTCGACCTCTGGCAGTTTTTGGACGATGTAAAAACGGCACGGCCACGGGGCGAATTCCGCTCGGAGGCCTTGGACAAGGTGCCGAAACGGCAACAGCCCGCAGCACCCAAACCCAAAAGACGCTCGATTCAAGGGCGTATCGGGTTTGCGCTTGCGCTGGCGGTGGTTGTGATCGCGGTGCTCAGGTATCTGGCGTCAGAAGGAACCGCGCCCTAGGCCAGTATTACGCCGGCGTCCCGCATTGCAGTTTCTGCCGCAGCCAGAGACCCGTCCAGATCGATGGCCCGGCAAGCATCCATCCGGACGGTCACCTCAAACCCGAGCCTTGCGGCGTCCACGGCCGAGAAATGGACGCAGAAATCCGTAGCCAGACCGACAAGGGTCAGTTTTGTGATACCGCGAGTCCTCAGGTACCCTTCCAGCCCGGTCGGAGTAGTCTGGTCGTTCTCGAAAAACGCCGAGTAGCTGTCGATACCTTTGCGAAAACCCTTGCGGATGACCAGATCGGCATGCGTGTTCAGGTCCGGGTGGAAATTGGCCCCCTTGGTGCCCTGAACGCAGTGATCCGGCCAAAGAACCTGTGGGCCGTAATGCATGTCTTTCAGGTCAAAGGGGTTCTTGTCGTCATGCCTGCTGGCGAACGAGGAATGATCCGCAGGGTGCCAGTCCTGCGTCAGGATCACGGCGTCGAAATCTTCCATCATTGCATTGATGGGGGCGACGATCTCATCCCCTCCGGGGACGGCCAGCGTGCCACCGGGACAGAAATCATTCTGGACGTCGATTACAAGAAGGGCGTGGGTCATCGCGGGTTCTCCTCGGGGTTGCCTATCGGTACGGCGCAAGGGCGGGCGCGTCAATCTTGTGCCGGGTCTCAACCCAACGTCTTGCGACACTGAACCCGCATGTTTAGATCACGCGCATGTACACGATCGCTGCCCTTTATCACTTTACCCGTTTTGCCGACCCCAACGCGCTGCGTGACCCTTTGCTGGAGCTGTGCCGCGCGCAGTCGGTCAAAGGCACACTTTTGCTGGCGCATGAGGGGATAAATGGCACCATTGCAGGCCCCCGTGCTGGGATTGATGTGGTTCTGGCACATATCCGCGCGTTGCCGGATTGCGCCGATCTGGACTGGAAAGAGGCCACCGCCGACAACCCGCCTTTTGGCAAGATGAAGGTCCGCCTGAAAAAAGAGATCGTGACCATGGGCCAGCCGGATATCGATCCGCGCGCCCGCGTCGGCAACTATGTCGAGCCCGAAGATTGGAATGATCTGATCCGCTCGGACGACGTGGTGGTGATCGACACCCGCAACGATTACGAGGTGGCAATTGGCACGTTCGAGGGCGCGATAGACCCTGAAACAGCCAGTTTCCGCGACTTTCCGGCCTGGTGGGACAAGAACAAGGACCGCTTCCACAATAAGCGCGTGGCCATGTTCTGTACGGGCGGTATCCGTTGTGAGAAATCCACCAATTTCCTGCTGGGGCAGGGGGTCGAGGATGTGTATCACCTGAAGGGCGGTATCCTGCGCTACCTCGAAGAGATGCCCGCCGAGGGCAGCACTTGGCAGGGTGAGTGTTTTGTCTTCGACAACCGCGTGTCCGTTGGTCACGGGCTGGTCGTGGGGCCGCACAACCTGTGCCACGGCTGCCGCCGCCCGATGCTGCCCGAGGACATGAAACGCCCGGAATATGAACACGGCGTGTCCTGCCATCAGTGCATTGACGAGACCTCTGAGGCCGACAAGACGCGGTTCCGCGAGCGCCAGAAACAGATCCTGCTGGCGCGCCAGCGTGGTCAAGAGCATCTGGGCTCCGACTAACTCTCTGATAAACAAGGTTGCGGGCGCGCTTCGGAAAGCGGATCATTAAGTCCGTACTGCGATATCGGAGGTTACATGCGCCGCGACCCGAGAACTCTGGAAGAGTGGAAGTCGACTCTGGTCGCTGCTTCGGGTCTGGTCATTGTCAGTTTTGTCGCCTGGTACGGCCTGTCGCGGCTGAGCGAGACCACCGCCGGCGACAAGATTGGTACTGTGACAACCGTGCTGCTGATGATCTGGCTGGTGTCTCAGACTTGGTACTATATGACTCAGGTGAAGTCCCCAAAGCGTCAGCTGTTGTTGATGGGCATATCCTTCATTCAGGTCGTGCCCTTCCTTTTTGCGGCCGTCTATGGCTCGTTCGGGTATTACGATCTGTGCGTGGTTGGTGCCAAAGGGCCGTCGGACGTCCTGTATTTCTCATACGTCACGTTCACCACGGTGGGGTTTGGCGACCTGCACCCCGCGGGCTTGTGCCGTGCTCTGGCAGTGGCCGAGGCGATAACCGGCTACATCCTGCTGGGCCTGTTCGTGGCTGCGGCTGTAGGTATCTATGCGCGCCAGCACGGCAAGCCCTGAGCGGTCACTTGTTCTGGTCGATCCAGTGCGACATCATTTGCTTGTCCCGGAAACACTCGGATGGGATCGGCCTGCGTTTGCTGCGCGAGATGCGTTCCGCAAAGGCGACCTGTTTGCCCGTGGGATAGTAGGCAAAGGGGGACGGATCGTGTGGCTTGTGGGCCGAAATCCAATCTGACATCGATCGGCGGTCGCGCTGCGCCTCGACCGGAATCTCCAGCGCCGACTGTTCCGCAATGGCGCGGGCATAACGCATCTGCCGGTCGGTAACAGGCAACAGGTGATAGTCGTTCGACGGGCCGCTCAGGGCGGAATTTCGCATGTTCCGGGTCATCGGGTGATCCTCTGACTGTGTAGAACATAAATGGAACATTAACTCTTTAATTCAAGAGCAGGCCCTTTTGACTCGGCAAGAACCCGCCGGCCTTCACTTTTATTGACTGGTAAGTCAATAAAAGATAAGTCCGTGCGAAACGCACTCAATTCCCTACCCCCAAAGGGACATCCGAACAGAAAAGGACGCGGCATGAAGTTTCAGCCCAAGGCCAGCCATTTCATCAATGGCGAATATGTCGAAGACACCAATGGCGCCCCGATTGACGTCATCTATCCGGCCACCGGTGAAGTCATCGCGCGGCTGCATTCCGCAACGCCCGAGATTGTAAATCAGGCTCTAAACAGTGCAAAAGCCGCTCAGGCCGAGTGGGCTGCAATGTCGGGAACTGAGCGTGGCCGCGTTCTGCGCCGTGCTGCCGACATCATGCGCGAACGCAATTATGACCTGTCGATCCTGGAAACCCACGACACCGGCAAACCCCTGCAGGAAACGCTGGTGGCCGATGCGACCAGCGGCGCGGACGCGCTGGAGTATTTCGGTGGTCTGGCGGCTTCGCTGACCGGCGAGCACATCCCGCTGGGCGGTGGCGACTTCGTGTACACGATCCGCGAGGCACTGGGCGTCTGCGTTGGTATCGGTGCATGGAACTATCCAACCCAGATCGCCTGCTGGAAGGGCGCGCCCGCGCTGGCTTGTGGCAACACGATGGTGTTCAAGCCGTCGGAAACCACGCCCCTGTCCGCGCTGCAAGTGGCCGAAATCCTGATCGAGGCCGGGGCGCCCAAGGGCGTCTACAACGTGGTTCAGGGTTATGGGGACGTCGGCGCGTCGCTGGTGACTGACCCGCGTGTGGCAAAGGTCTCGCTGACCGGGTCGGTGCCGACGGGCCGCAAGGTCTATGCGGCTGCCGCAGACGGCATGAAACACGTGACGATGGAGCTGGGCGGCAAGTCCCCGATGATCGTGTTCGACGACGCCGATGTCGAAAACGCCGTGTCGGGCGCGATTCTGGGCAACTTCTATTCCTCCGGTCAGGTGTGTTCCAATGGTACTCGCGTGTTCGTGCAAAAGGGTATCAAGGAACAGTTCCTTGCCCGCCTGTCCGAACGTCTCGCCACTGCAAAGATCGGTGATCCGCTGGATGAAGAGGTCAACTTTGGGCCCATGGTCAGCGAAAACCAGATGAACATCGCACTGGGTTATATTGAGAAAGGCAAGGCCGAAGGCGCCCGTTTGATCTATGGCGGCGAGCGGATCGACGGCGACGGTTTCTACATGCAGCCCACCGTCTTTGCCGACGTCACCGACGACATGACCATCGCGCGCGAGGAAATCTTTGGCCCCGTCATGTCGGTGCTGGATTTCGACACCGAGGAAGAAGTCTTGGTCCGCGCCAATGACACCGAATTCGGTCTGGCCGCAGGCGTCTTTACCAACGACCTGACCCGTGCCCACCGCATCGTGGCGGGTTTTGAGGCGGGCACCTGCTATATCAACACCTACAACCTCGCCCCGGTTGAGGCCCCGTTCGGCGGTTCCAAGATGTCGGGTGTCGGGCGTGAGAACTCGAAACTGGCGATCAACCACTTCAGCGAGATGAAGACGGTTTACGTTTCGATGAACGATGTCGAGGCACCTTACTGATCGAAACCGGCTATCCAAACTCTGTTCCCGACATTTCGCGTCGGGAACAGAGCATAAGCCGCCCCTGACCTGTGGCTGACTTTCCTGCAAGCGCATAGTTCGCAAGCAGGAGGTCCGCCCATGAAAACCCACGCTCAGGCCGTTGTGATCGGAGGCGGCCTTGTCGGCTGTTCGATCCTTTACCATCTGGCCAAGCTTGGCTGGACCGATGTCGTCTTGCTGGAACGGGATGAGCTGACCTCGGGCTCAACCTGGCACGCGGCGGCCAATATCCACGGGCTGCACGACAACAACAACATCACCCGTATCCAGCATTATACGATGAACCTGTATAAAGAGCTGGAAAAAGAAACCGGGCAGGGGTGCGGCGTGTTCCAGCCCGGCTCGCTGTATCTGGCACAGACCGAAGATCGCGAGCACCAGCTGCGCCTGCAAGAGGCCAAGGCGAAGTTCTACGGTTTGAACTTCTATGAGATCAGCCGGGAACAGGCCAAGGAATTACACCCGCTGGCGCAGTTCGACGACATTCGCTGTATCATGTACGAACCCGACGGCGGCAACGTGGACCCGTCCGGCGTGACCATGGCCTATGCCGCCGGTGCGCGTGCTCTGGGGGCCACGATTGAGCGGTTTTGCCCTGTAATAGGGACTGATCAGCAGTCCGATGGCTCGTGGATCGTGCGCACCGAAAAGGGTGAAATTCACACGCAATGGGTAGTGAACGCAGGCGGGCTCTGGGGGCGTGAGGTGGCCGCACTGGCGGGGATCGAACTGCCGTTGCAACCGACCGAGCATCAGTATTTCGTCACCGAAGCCATCGACGAAGTCGCCAATCTTGGCCGCCGCCTGCCGTCAATCGCCGACCGCGATGGCGAGTACTACTTCCGGCAGGAGGGCAATGGCCTGCTGATCGGTGCCTATGAAAAAGACATGCGGTTCTGGGCAGAAAACGGCACCCCGCTGGACTTCGCCCATGACCTGTTCCCCGACGATCTGGACCGCATCATGGAAAACGTCATTCGCGCCACCGAACGCGTGCCGGTGGCTGCCACGGCGGGTGTGAAACGGGTGATCAACGGGCCGATGATCTGGTCCCCGGATTCGAACGCAATCTGGGGTCCGGTGCCGGAATTGAAAAACTACTTCTGTTGCACCGGGATCATCCCCGGATTCTCGCAATCCGGCGGCCTTGGTCTTTTGTCGGCGCAATGGATGATCGAGGGAGAGCCGCAATACGACATGTTCGCCTGGGATCTGGCGCGGTTCGGCGACTGGGCGGACAAGGCTTTCACCAAGGCGCGGGTCGAGGACGTCTATACCCACCGCTTCGCCATCCACTTCCCGAACGAAGAACGCAGTGCCGGCCGTCCGGCCCGCGTGCGCCCGGCCTATCAGATGCAAAAGGACATGGGCTGTGTCTTTGGCCTGAACTGCGGCTGGGAGCATCCACTGTGGTTCGCCGATCAACCTGGCGCGGTGGAAACCAACGGCTTCACCCGTCAGAACTGGTGGGAGCCGGTGGGGCGCGAAGTGCAGATGCTGCGCGATCATGTGGGCGTCATCGATATCTCGAACTTCGCCAATTACGTGATCAAGGGGCAAGGGGCCTACGAGTGGCTCGACCGTCTTGTCGCCAACCGGGTGCCGACCGAGGTTGGGCGGTCTTGCCTGACCCCGCTCATTTCGGTCCGCGGGGGTGTGGCCGGTGATTTCACCATCACCAAGGTTGCTGACGACGAGTATATGATGATCGGCTCGGGCATGGCCGAGCGCTATCACCAGCGTTTCTTCAACATGGTCGATCTGCCCGAGGGCACCACTTTCGAGGTCGCTACCAACCGCATCGCGGGCTTCAACGTGGCCGGGCCGAAATCGCGTGACCTGTTGCAGCGACTGACCAATGCGGACCTGACCAACGAGGGCTTCCGCTTCATGCGCTCCCTCATGATCGAGGTCGCCGGGGTTACCTGCCTTGCCATCCGTGTCAGCTTTACCGGTGACCTTGGATGGGAATTGCATTGTGCCGAAGAGGACCAAATCAGGCTCTATTCTGCGCTTTTGGAGGCTGCAAAGGATCTGAACGGTGGTCCGGTCGGTGGCCGCGCGCTGGGGTCGCTGCGCATCGAAAAGGGCTATGGGTCCTGGGGCCGCGAGTATTCTCAGGAATATTGGCCGCAAGAGGTCGGGCTGGCGGGCCTGATCAAGCTGGACAAGGAGTTCCTGCACAAAGAGGCCTATCTGACCATCAAGGACAATCCGGCGCGTGAGGTTCTGTCGATCTTTGAGGTCGACGCTGATGTTGCCGATGCCTCAGGCGGTGAGCCGATTTTTACCCCCGATGGCACACCCGTAGGCCGCGTGACCTCGGGCGCGTATGGGTATTCGGTCGGCAAGTCTCTGGCCATAGGATATGCCGACCCCAAGGTGGCAGGCCCGGGAGACAGGGTCGAAGTCTTTATCCTCGGCAAGGCGCACAGGGCCAGAATCCTTGCTGAACCGCCATTTGATCCAGAAGGATACAGGTTGCGTGATGTCCAATCGGTGATGGAGGGCGCCTCATGACCGACGCCTTCACACACGTTGCCGATTTCACCCTGAACCGTCCGGCTGAACAGATGCCGGACAGCGCCAAAGACGCGGCGGCGCTGATGATGCTGGACACGATGGGCATCCTGATCGCCTCGGGCCCGATGGAGGCCGGGGTGATCGCGCGCGACGCGGCGGCGCTGCTCTATGCAAGTTCCGATCCGGCCTACAGCACGCGGATGATGTTCGACGGTCGCCCGGTCAGCATGGCAGGTGCGGCCTATGCCGCCGCAACTCAGACCGACAATCTGGACGGCCACGATGGATATAACCCGACCAAAGGGCATATCGGGGTTGTGGTTCTGCCTGCGCTGATCGCGCTTGCGGAACATCGCCCTGATCTGACCGGACCCGAAGCGCTGGCCGTGGTGATCACCGGTTATGAAATCTCCGGACGTGCCGGGCAGTCGCTGCACGCGTCAGTCAGCGATTACCACACCTCGGGCGCGTGGAACGCGTTGGGCGTGGTGGCGATGGCGGCGCGGCTGCGGGGATTTACACACGATCAGATGCGGCAGGGGATGGGAATTGCCGAATATCACGGCCCCCGCAGCCAGATGATGCGCGAGATTGCCAATCCGACGATGTTGCATGACGGCTCGGGTTGGGGTGCGCTGGTTGGTATCTCTTCCGCAATTCTGGCCGAGCGTGGCTTTACCGGGGCACCTGCCATCACGATCGAAGCGGAGACCGCCGCCCGCCATTGGGACGATCTGGGACAATTCTGGCAGGTCGAGCATCAATATGTAAAACCATACCCAATTTGCCGTTGGGCTCACGCAGCGATTGATGGTGTCCGGGCGGTGATGCGGGACAACACTCTGTCCCATGACCAGATTCAATCTATTCAGATCAACAGTTTCCATCAGGCGGCCTGCCTGTATGCAGGGATGCCGGGTACGACGTCTCAGGCCCAGTATTCTCTGCCCTTTGCCGTAGCCGTGCAGGCCATTTACGGCCGAATCGGGGTCGAGCACATTTCCGGCCCCGGGCTGTCTGATCCGGCTGTGGCGGAATTGATGGCGCGCATCCAGGTGGCGGAGGCTGAGCGCCACAACGACCGATTCCCCGAAGGCCGCTGGGCTGATGTCAGCATCACAACCACCGACGGGCGGGTTTTGAAGTCCGGAGACGTCCACGCCCGCGGCGGCCCCGAGGTTCCATTCAGTCGGGATGAGGTGATTGACAAATACATGGAATTCGCGGCCCCGGTCATCGGGGCGACGCGTGCCGAAGCGATCTGCAACGTCATATTGGGCTGGGTCGCGCCGAACTCCCGATACTCCGACCTGTCATCACTTGTTTTTGGTCCATAGGGGGTGCGCACCGGGCCATAGAGCGGGATGGCTGTTTCCCGCACTGATAATCCCTTGTTAGAGCCTGTTTCAGTCTGTCTTCAATGTCGCGAAGAGATCAGCAATCCTCTGCCGGGTTTCCACACTGTCCTGTAACAGGGCTTCCGCGTCGGCCAATGGTTTTTCGGGCACGCGTGCGGGAGAGGCCGCCAGACCCAGGGTTGATTTCGCAACACGGCTGAACTTCGTCCCGCTGTCGGGCTCTGCCTTCTCGGACAGGTTGGCCAGCCAGAACAACCGGTTCGCTTCCTCCACTTGGCCCGAGGCGCGCATCTGATCGCCCGCGGCTGCGAAATCACCTGCGGCCTGCAGGGCCGTGGCCCGCAGTGGCACAGCTTCTTCTGACGGATCATCGGCCAGTTCCAGTATCGCCTGATGCGGGCGCTGGGCCAGCAGTGCCGCCTTGGCCCGTAACCGGGCTCGTTCCCCACGTTTGAGCCTGTCCTGAGGGCGTTTCGCCAAAGCCTGCGCCTTTCTTGCAAACCCCAGTTCGGCCAGTCGGTCAGCAACCGCAATTGCCGCATCTATTGTCAGACCCTGTGCCTGAGTGTGCGACAGGCTCAGGGCGCGGCGCAAAAAGGTGGCATCATCGGCCCGTTCGGTCAGAACGAATATCACGCGGTTGAGTGTCTCGGTGGTTCCGTCACCCTCTGACAACTCTGCCACCACGTCCAGCGCCGCATCGAACTCCTGCCCAAGGCTCAGGGCAACCGCGTGAGTTTGGCGCATCATCGGGCCGATTTCTGACCGGCGCAGCTCGACCGTGTAGGATTCCGCCAGATCCAGCTCTTGCGGTGAGACCGCGCCGCGCTCCTGCCAGCGTTTGTCAATCAGCCGGGCCAGCGCCAGCGGGGCCTCGAGCGTGGCGTCCGGGGCTTCAAGCACTTCGATCAGCAAGGCTTCGGTCCGGGGCGCATCATGTTCGGCCGTTGCGACCTTTGCCAAGGCCTGCGTGGTGTCTGCGCTGCCCTGAGTCTCGACACGGTCCACCGAGCGCAGGACGCGCCGGGCGGCCTCCAATTCCTGCCCGTCCACCAGAATGTCCGACAGCATCGGCCCGACATGGCGGCGCAGATGATCCGGCAGGTGCGCAAAACTCTGCTCGATTGCCACCAGATTTGCGTCCTCGTGCAAGCTGCCTTCGGCGAGGGCCGCCCACATGGCGGCATCACTTTCACAACGCTGTAGTCCGGCAAAAGGATTCGATCCATGCAATGGCCCATTATCCAGAACGCGGGCAATGGCGGCGATACGTTTGGTTTCCAATGACCGCTCACCCAGTAAATCCAGTGTTCTGATGGCTTCGGCCCCAAACCCGGAATAAGCATAAAGCTTGGCCAGTTGCAGCGCGCGGGCTTTGTCGAGTGCGTCGAATTCCTGAAACAGACCCGCCCTCAGCTGCGCGGCCTGTTCGGCAAACGGGCGTTCGTCGGACCAGCCGTCAAACGCCAACTCGGCGCTGGATACGCAGGGTGGGCGCCGTTCCAGCTGCGGTACATCCGGACCCAAAAGGCCGTTCAGGTCGTCCAGGATCGAGGTCACCTGAACATTCAGTTCTACGTCAGGCGGCATGAGCAGGCTCTGATTGCCGATGGAGGCTCGTGGCCCCACGGGCGCAACCTTCAGATCGACGATGCCCCGATCAGCACCTTGCAAAAGACGGGTTGCAAGCTGGTCTTCGAATCCGCCTGCGTTCAGGTTTAACAAGGGCAGTTCCAGTGCAGCGATACTCTGATCCGGCCCGGGTGCCTTGTCGTCCTTGGGGGCTTTGGGCAGGACCGGGGCCGGAATGTCGCTTGTGAGCGGCGGCAGGTAGGTGCCGGGCGCAATATCCACCACAATCATACTGTTTTTGAACAAAAAAGCCGAGGCGACACAGTCGCAGCCAAACTCCAGTTCAAGAGGGGCGCCGGGTTCAGTTTGCGAAAGGGCCGCGAGGCGGTTCTGAGACAGGCGCTGAAACACCGCCCCTGTCCGAAACGCCACATCCTCCAACGCGACATTCAGGCGCGCGCCGTTCTTCGTCTGTTTCAAAACCCAGCCGGTGTTTGGCGGCACCTGAACAACCAGTCTGGTGTAGCCGTTATGCTCGCCCGAGCGTACGGTCACATCCCGCGCGGTGGCACTGGTGGCCGCCGCAATCAGGGCCGAAACAATCAGCGCAAACCGGGTCATGCCGCCGCCTGCTTAAGTTCTTTCAGCGCCTCTTCCAGTTCGGTGAAATCCGGGCGGTTGTGGGTCGGCGTGTTCTGACGCCCGACCTCGATACACATGGCGGCGTTGTGGTTGTGCAGGTTGGCGACCAGAACCTCTTTGATCAGTTGGTAGAAATGGTTGTCCTCTTCCACCACCGCCTTCAGCTTGCCGGCAAAGGGGCCGACCAGACCATAGGCCAGAAAAACGCCCAGAAAGGTCCCCACCAGCGCACCGCCGATCAGTTTGCCCAGAACCTCGGGCGGTTGATCGATCGAGCCCATCGTCTTGATCACCCCCAGAACCGCGGCCACGATGCCCAAGGCGGGCAGGCCATCCGCAACCGTCTGCAGGGCATGGCTGGAATGCATGGCGTGATGGAAATTCGCCTCCATCCGCTTTTCCAGCACCTCTTCCACCTGATGCGGATCGTCGTAGTTCATCGATGCGGAGCGCATCGTGTCGCAGATCAAGTCAACCGCTTCCTTGTCGGCCTGAATCTTCGGGTACGCCGAGAACAGAGCCGAGTTTTCCGGGTCTTCGATATGTTGTTCGACCTCGACCGGATTGGCCTTTGCGATACGGATCAGCGAAAACAGCAGGCACAGCAGGTCGCAGTAATCCTCGGGCTTCCATTTTGGGCCTTTGAACACTTTGCCCATGTCCTTGACGGTATGTTTGACAGCGCTCATGTCGTTGCTGATCAGAAAGGCCCCCACAGCGGCGCCGCCGATCATCATCATCTCAAAAGGCAGCGATTTCAGGATAATGGCCATTTTTCCGCCCGCAGCCAGATAGCCGCCGAACACCATGGCGAAGATGACGACAATTCCGATTAATCCGATCATGGGTGGTCTCCAGCAAAGTCCTGTGCGGGTTGATTTTATTCCTGCGGCGCCGTGGCGTTGCGGCCAGCCATGATGACGCTGATCGTGTAAGCGGCCTCGGGGCTCAGCCCGGCCAGAACGCCTGCAGCCGCGTCCGGCGGCATTCGTGACAGGAAGCCGGCGGCAAAGCTCGGGTCCATCGTTTCAAACAGCGCGGCCGCGTCTTTGGGTTTCATGCTTTGGTAAACGTCCGTCAGGCGTGTCAGGTCGGTCTCGGCGGCCTTTTCGGCGATGGCCAGCGTCTCGCGCAGTGCTTCTTCGGCCTCTTGCAGCGCAACCAGGCGGGTCTCGATCGCCTGGTCGGCAATGGCCAGCGCCTTTTCCTTGTCCAGAACGGCCGCCTCACGCTGTTTCAACGCCTCTTCCCGACGCAGCAACTCGGTCAGCAAAACCTGAGCCCCGGGCAATTCGGCCCGTGTCTGCTTGGCTTCGGGCATAGATGGCTCGGCACCTTTCGCCAGCGCGGGACCGGCTTCCAGCCCAATGCGAATCGCGGCAGACCCGATCATCAACAACGAGATGACAGCGAGCACGCCGCCCCTTGGACGCCTTTCGGATGGTCTGCCGGTCATGTCGCGGCCTCGCCCCGCGACCGATTGTGCCGGAAGAACATCAGACCGTCGGGTCGCTTAGCCGGAGTTGTGGCAGGTGTTTCGCTGTCCGGCTCTGCGGGCTTTTCGGTTGTTTCAGGGGTGTCTTCTGGCGCTGCGGGTTTGTTGGCCGCTTCAACACTGTCTTCCGGCTCTGCAGGCTTTTCGCTCGACTCAGGCGTGGCTTCCGATTCTGCTGCGGTTGTTTCCTCATCCGCCTCAGGCTTTGCGCTTGTCTCTTTTGCGGGTTTGGCAGGTTCCGACTCGGCCGGTTTCGCAGCCTTTTCTTCGGGCGGAACGACGTCATGCATCGAGGCCATCATCAGTTCCAGGCGCTGGGCGACCGATTCCGCCCGCTGCGTCAGCTCTTTCAGAACCTCTCCGGACTGATCTGATGCCTCACGCGCCGCGCCCAGCGACTTTTTCAGCTCATCAGCCTGGGTCGACAGCACGGCAACCGCGCCGCCAACGCCCTTTTCCAGATCGGTGAACCGCTTGAGCCGTCGGGACAGCACAAAACAATAAAGACCCGCACCCAGCGCGCCGGCGACCAGCAAAATATCTGCAATCAGCTCCAATTTCGCCTCCTAGTTCAATACGAATTCCATCACGAGGACATCGCGCACGCGCCCCTCGCCGACGACAATTTCAATGCGCCGCAGCAGGTGGCCGCGGATGCGCATCAGGGCCAGCGAATCCTCAAGATCCGACACTTCGACCGCGCGCAGATAGCCGTTCAGGATGTCCATAATTCTCGGTTTCATCTTCTCGACATCGGCGGCGTATTCGCTGTTCACCTCAAGCTGAGCGTGAAATTTCAGATGCCGAGAATCGCCCGCGTTCACCGACACGATCACCGGAGGCAGATCGATGAAACCCACCTGCGGCAACGCCTTGACCGGCTTGCCTTTATCCATGTCCTTGGCGCCTTCCACAGCGGCTTTGCCGCCGAAAGGCAGCATTCCGGCCGTAGTCAGGAAAAAACCGCCTGCCGCCCCGGACACGGCCAGAATCACCCCTATGATCAGCCCTTTTTTCCCAGACTTTTCCGGGACTTCTGCCCGTTCTGCAGTCGCGTCAGTCATGACGTCCTCATTTGTGCGTTCTGCAATCGTCATAACCCGGCAGGGACTAACCGATTGTTAAGGGCAATGGTCCAAACAGGGAACGTGCCGGGCAGAATGTCGGCGAGTCGGAGGTGAGCGTGCAGCAGATCGGAACTGTCTGGGCAAGTTTGGACAGGCGTAAACAAATCATCGTTGCCGGTGCAGTTGTGCTGGTGTTTCTTGGGGTTCTTGCGATGTCACGTCTGGTGACGGCACCGTCGATGACCCTGCTCTATGCGGGGCTGGAAAGCAGTGCCGCTGGGGATATCGTCCGCTCGCTGGAACAGCGCGGTGTTCTGTACGAGATTCGCGGTGGCTCGATCTATGTGCCCGGGTCGCAGCGGGATGAGCTGCGCATGACTCTTGCCAGCGAAGGCCTGCCCGCCAACGGCAATCAGGGGTACGAGCTGCTGGACTCGCTCAGCGGCTTTGGCACCACGTCGCAGATGTTCGATGCCGCCTATTGGCGCGCGAAAGAGGGTGAGCTGGCCCGCACCATCGTCGGCAGCCCTCATGTCAGCCAGGCACGGGTGCATATCGCCAACGGGTCGACCAATCCATTCCAGCGCAGCGTGGCGCCGACGGCCTCGGTCTATCTGGTGCCGTCGGGGGCGCAGGTCACATCCGATCAGGCCAAGGCGATCCGATTTCTCGTGGCTTCGGCCGTCAGTGGCCTGGCGCCCGAGAATGTCACCGTCGTCGATTCGAACGGAGCGGTGATCGGGGCGCAGGAAACAGCCGTGGCCGCTGATACCGCCGATGACAAGGCGCGCCAGCTGCGTGAACGGGTGATGCGTCTGGTCGAAGCACGCGTTGGCACCGGGAACGCAGTGGTTGAGGTCAGTGTCGATACGGTGACCAAAACCGAATCGATCCGCGAACGCCGTTTTGATCCCAATGGCCGCGTCGCCATCAGTACCGATGTCGAAGAACGCTCGGATAGTGCCCGCAACCAGTCCGCCGATGTTACCGTAGCGTCGAACCTGCCGGATGGGGATGGCGCTGGCGGCGACGAATCGAATTCCAACGCGACGCAGACGCGGGAACGGGTGAACTATGAGGTGTCCGAGACTGAGCTTGAGGTTCACAACGCCCCCGGCGCGATCAAACGCCTGACCGTTGCGGTTCTGGTCAACGGAACCCGCACGGTGGACGCGGCCGGGGTGGAAAGCTTTGAGCCGATGCCAGAGGCCGAGATGGATGCGCTGAAAGAGTTGGTCGCCTCGGCCGTCGGGTTCGACGAGGCGCGCGGGGACGTCATTACCCTGAAATCATTAAACCTGCCGGTGGTTGAACCGCAGGGCACGATGGCCTCAGCTTCGATCTGGCAAAAGATGCATTTCGACGCGATGTCGCTGATACAGATGGCAGTTCTGGCGATTGTCTCGCTGGTGCTCGGCCTGTTCGTAATCCGCCCAATCCTGACGAAACCGGCAATGGCGCCCGCGTTGCTGCCTGCCGGGACTGCTCCGGAGCCTGAGGCCTATCTGACCGGCGAAATTGCAACCGACGAGAACGGACAATTCACCTCGCTGCCGGGTCAGGCACCCGCTGGCGACGTTCCGGCACTGGCCGCTCAGCAGGGCGCTGATCCGGTGGATCGGCTGCGCGCGATGATCGGCGACAAGCAGGAAGAGACGGTCGAGATTCTGCGCAGCTGGCTCGAAGAAGGGGAGGAGCGTGTCTGATGTCGATTGCCCATCTTCTTGAGGATTTCACCCTGCAGGCCGGGGGTGGCAAGCTGCACCTTCTGGACGAGGATGCGCTGGAAGAGCAACGTCTGGCCGCCTTTGAACAAGGCTACAGCGCCGGTTGGGAAGACGCGGTTCAGGCGCAGGAGCAAAGCCGGGGCCAGGTCTCGGCTGAACTGGCCAAATCGCTTGAGGATATGTCCTTTACCTATCACGAGGCCGTCACCCGGATGACCCTGTCGTTGGAGCCGATGTTTCAAAGTCTGGTGCAGGTTGTCCTGCCTGAGACGCTGGATCGCGGCTTTGCAGCGCGGCTGGTGGAACAACTGACCGATATGGCACGTGAACAGGTTGGCCAGCCAATGCAGATATTCGTGCCCGCAGGCCGCACGGACGAGGTCGAAGCCCTGTTGCCGCAGGATCTGTCCTCACCCACCCGCGTGAACGAAGACCCGTCGCTGCAGCCCGGACAGGCAAGGCTGCAGGTCGGCACTTCGCAGCGCGAGGTGGATTGCAGCGGTCTGCTCGCCTCGGTCGCCGGGGCCTTCGACGCATATGTATTTCAGGCAAAAGAGGCAGTGAGCCATGAGTGAAACACAGACCCCGAAACCGGAAAAAGCCAACCCGTTCGAAGCCGTCCCGATCGAGGTCACAGTCTCGGTCGGGCGCGCGCGACCCTTGATCCGCGATCTGCTGAACATGGGAGAGAATGCCGTACTGACGCTGGACAAGCGGATCGAGGACCCGGTCGACCTCTATGTAGGTGATCAGTTGGTCGCCCGTGGTCTGCTGGAAGAGATGGAAGGCGATCAGGCGGGTCAGCTTGCTGTGCGCCTGACCGAGATTTCGGATCTGCAGAACGGGATCGGTTGATGCGGGTTCTGCTTTGGCTGGTTGTCGCGCTTGCGACCCTGTCCCCATCGCTGGCTGCGGCGCAGGAGCTGTCGCTGTCTCTGGGCGAAGGTGGCTCGATCTCGGCGCGGACCATCCAATTGATCCTGTTGATCACGGTGCTCAGCCTCGCGCCGGGGCTGGCGATCATGATTACCTGTTTTCCGTTTCTGATCACCGTTTTGGCTATCCTGCGACAAGGCATTGGGCTGCAGCAATCGCCGCCCAACATGCTGATCGTCAGCCTGGCGATGTTCCTGACCTATTTCATCATGGAACCGGTCTTTACAGAGGCCTGGACCACCGGCATCAAACCGATGGTCGAAGAAACGATGGAGGTTGAGCCAGCGCTGGAAATCGCCGTCCAACCGTTCCGCGCCTTCATGGCCGCACGGCTGGACCCTGATACGTTTCATTCCATGGCCGCCCTGCGACCCGGCGGCGATACCATCGCGCTTTCACCCGAGGCGCCGCTTTCGATCCTCATGCCGTCCTTCATGCTGTCCGAGATTGCCCGCGCCTTTCAGATCGGCTTTTTGATCTTTCTGCCGTTTCTGATCATCGATCTGGTAGTGGCGGCGGTGCTGATGTCGATGGGGATGATGATGGTGCCGCCTGCAACCGTATCGCTACCGTTCAAACTGGCGTTTTTCGTCATAGCCGACGGCTGGTCGCTGATCGCCGGGGCCTTGGTGCGCAGTTACATGACCTAAAGCGGTCATTGCCGGGTGATCTGCAGCCGCGCCCGCAGACCCTGATCCCCGGCCTCGAAACTGAGGGAACCGCCATGCTGTTCGGCAATCGTGGCCACAATGGTCAGGCCAAGGCCGAACCCGTCCGAGGACCCGATATTCGAGCCGCGGCGGAACGGGGCCATCAGCGCTTCGATATCCGACACGGACAGATCGGCCCCTTTATCCTCGATGGTAATAGTGGCCGTGCGCGCATCGGTTTCCAGTTGAACTTCGGCATGGCGACCGTATTTCAGGGCGTTGTCGATCAGGTTGGTCAGCGCGCGTTTCAACGAGATCGGCCGCCCCATCACCAGCATCCGACGCGTTTCCGGCAGTGACCCATGCCCGCGCCGGGACATGAAGACTGAGGGCGCGCCCTCGATCGCGACCGGGGCGATTTTCTTCAGCGTCACCGGCAAGCCCATATCCTGATAATCGGCGACCAGAGCCTCGACCAGCGCGGTCAGCGAAATCTGACGGGGTTCTTCTACGCTCAGCTCGGACCGCGTGTATGTCAGCACGCTTTCGATCATGCCGGTCATCTGGTCCACGTCGGCCTCAAGCTTTTCGCGTAGCTCGTCATCCGGGATCAACGCCGCCCGCAGGCGAACGCGGGTGGCGGGTGTGCCCAGATCGTGACTGACGCCTGACAGAACAGTGGCGCGCTTTTCCAGCTGCGCGCGCTCGGCATCCAGATGGTCATTGACGGCCGAGACGATCTCGCGCAGTTCCGCCGGACCATCAGTGTCATAGCTGTTCGGCCCGCCCCGGCGCTTGCGGTCGCGCAGCGCGCCTGCAAACCGGGTGAAGGTATCCGAGACATTGCCGACCGAGGTCAGGATGACCGCCAGCGCCACAATCGCGGCCAGAATGGAAGGCAGGCGCAGGTCGGCGGGGGCGGCCTTACAGCCCCAGACATCGGTGCCATCCACCTGCCGCCAGTCGTTGCGCCCGAACCGGGCGATCAGGATCGGTTCGCTGCAATAGGTGGCCAGCAGGCGGGTCAGGTTGCCCATCTTTTCAGCCCCCGTTTGATCAATACGCGACAGGATATCGGAGACCGGATAGACCAGCCGGTCGGACATCACCGCCAGCGTCAGTTCGCGCCCGGTCAGCGGGGCGGTGTTGTCGGTCAGGATCGACAGGTTGGTGACGAAGCTGCGGTCCGACAAGCCCGGCAGTTGTTCGAACCGCCCTGCATCGGCCAGTTGCACCGCCTCGGGCGATAAAACCGTGACCGTAACACCGGGCGGAGGGGTCATCCCGACCCGCAACTCTTCGTAGACGGCGAAGCCCGCAACATAGGCGCGGGTCAGAAAGTCATCCCAGGCGCGGGCCGAAGAAAACCACAACCCTGCGGACAATAGGCCGGTGGCAAAAGCCGCCCCAGTCCAAATCCAGCCCAGGCTGCGCAGGCGCGGGGCGCGCGGTGTCATGCGCCCTCGTCCACGGACACTTCGGTGGCAAAGACATAGCCGACACCGCGCTCGGTCCGTAACATCTGCGGGTCTTTCGGGTTTGCCTCGATCTTCGACCGCAGCCGCCCGACCAGCATGTCGATGGCGCGGCCCTGCGCCTCGGGTTTGTCGGTGCTGCCGGTGACATCCAGCGCGGCGGCAATTTCATCCCGGGTCAGCGGGATATGTGGATTGGCCAGCAGAACTTTGAGCAGCGCGGTTTCCCGTTGCGACAGCGAGACCAGATATCCCTCGGGCGAGTGGACCTCATCCCGTTTGCCATCATATACCCAGTCATTGAACCGAAAGCTGCGCGTGCGGCGACGATAGGCCAGCGACGGCGTGCGGCGGGCGCGCTGCATCACCGCGCGGACGCGGGCCAGCAACAGCTGCGGGTTGAACGGTTTGGCGATATAGTCATCGGCGCCGACCTCATATCCCGCCATGCGCTGATGGTCGGCAGACAAGGCCGAGACCAGGATGATCGGCACATCCTGCTCGGCTCGCAGGCGGGCGCAGATCTCGACGCCGTTCTCATCGCCCAGCATCACGTCCAGCAGGATCAGGTCGATCCGACCTGCCGTCAGGTGCGATCGGATTTCGTTTTCCGAGCTGGCAGGCAGGGCGATGAAACTGTTCTGCTGCAAGAACTGGGTCATCATCGACCGCATCTCGGGGTCGTCATCCACCACCAGTAGTCGCGGAATGCTCACGCGGCTTGTCCTCCCAATTTCTTCTCCTCTGGTACCGTCCATTGTAACGAACGGAAACAGATTCAATGTCAACGTAACACGCTGTAACAAAAGCGGTGAAAATTTGGACGGTGGCCGGACTTGGACGCGGATTCCGCGTTGCCAGACAGCATTCTGGGCGCAGTATGTCGGGCATCGCTGCGTTTGCAGTCACAAAGTTCTCAGGGAGGAGACACGTAATGAAGCGTTTTGTATTTGCCACTGCATCGACCCTGGCCGTGGTGGCCGGGACGTCGGTTCTGGCCGAGCCGCAGGCTGAAGTTCTGCATTGGTGGACTTCGGGTGGTGAGGCCAAATCGGTGGCCGTTCTTCAGGAAGAGTTCGCCTCGAACGGTGGTACCTGGACCGACATGCCGGTTGCCGGTGGTGGTGGTGACGCGGCGATGACCGCGCTGCGTGCCCGCGTTCTGGCCGGTAACGCGCCGACCGCGGTTCAGCTGAAAGGCCCCGCCATTCAGGAATGGTACGAAGAAGGCGTTCTGGCCGATATCTCGAGCGTTGCAGAGGCCGAAGGTTGGGCCGACGTGCTGCCCGCCTCGATCGCGGGTCACATGATGTGTGAAGGCACATGGTGTGCCGCACCTGTCAACGTGCACCGTGTCGACTGGATCTGGGCCAACGCCGACGTGCTGGCCGCAAACGGCATCGAGATGCCGACCACTTGGGATGAGTTCAACGCCGCCGCTGACAAACTGCAGGCCGCTGGAGTGATCCCGCTGGCCCATGGTGGTCAGGCATGGCAGGACGCGACCGTGTTCGAAACAGTGGTTCTGGGCATAGGCGGGCCCGAGTTCTTCCAGAAGGCCCTGGTCGATCTGGACCCCGAGGCGCTGACCTCGGACACCATGGTTCAGGTGTTCGATCAGATGCGGACCCTGCGTGGCTATGTGGACGAGAACTTCTCGGGTCGCGACTGGAACCTGGCCACCGCGATGGTCATGAACGGCGAAGCGGCGTTCCAGATCATGGGCGATTGGGCCAAGGGTGAATTCCTGGCGGCGGGTAAAAAGCCCGGCGAAGATTTCCTGTGCGCCTCGACCCCCGGCGACGGCTATCTGTACAACGTCGACAGCTTTGCCATGTTCGACGTGGACGGTGACGACAAGAAAGCCGGTCAGGACCTGCTGGCCAAGCTGATCGTGGCGCCGAACTTCCAGAAAGTGTTCAACCTGAACAAAGGCTCGATCCCTGCACGCACCGACGTTGCGCTGGATGACTTTGACATTTGCGCCAACCTGTCGGCCGAAGACATGGGTTCGACCTCGACGGCTGGTTCGCTGCTGCCGTCTTACGCGCACGGTATGGCGCTGCGCGGCTCGCAGTCCGGCGCTATCACTGACGTTGTGACCGCTCACTTCAACTCGGATATGTCCTCGGCTGACGCGGTTCAGCAACTGGCGGACGCAGTGGCCAACAGCTACTGATCCGAACCGGTTCTGCCCCTATACTGACGGGGCAGAACCTCTTTTCTCCCGGAGGAAAAAATGTCCGAATGGCTGGAAAACCACCTGCCCAAGGTGGTGCTGGCACCGTCGTTCATTGCCGTATTGATTTTTGTCTACGGCTTTATCGGATGGACGGCCTGGGTGTCACTGACCCGATCGAAACTGTTGCCGAAATACGAGATCAAGGGATTCATCCAGTATGAACGCCTGTTCGACTCGCCCCGCTGGGATACGGCAATCAACAACCTGTATATCTTTGGCGCGCTGTTCATCGTGATCGCAATGGTGCTGGGCCTGTTGCTGGCCATCCTACTGGATCAGAAAATCCGCGTCGAAGGGGCCATCCGGACGATCTATCTGTACCCGATGGCGCTGTCGATGATCGTGACTGGGACCGCGTGGAAGTGGATCCTGAACCCGGGTCTGGGCATTGAGTCCATGGTGCAGGGCTGGGGGTTCACAAACTTCAAGTTCGATTGGCTGGTGAACCCGGATTACGCCATCTACACCATCGTCATGGCCGCCATCTGGCAAAGCTCGGGCTTCGTCATGGCGCTGTTCCTCGCCGGGCTGCGCTCGGTGGATGGTGAGATCATCAAGGCCGCGCAGGTCGATGGTATCCCCACATGGCGCATCTATACCGCCATTATCATCCCCTCGATGGCCCCGATCTTCCTGTCCGCCTTCATCGTGCTGGCCCACCTTGCGATCAAGAGCTTTGACCTTGTCATCGCCCTTACGGGTGGCGGTCCGGGTTACGCGACCGATCTGCCAGCAACCTACATGTACGCAATGGCCTTTTCGCGCGGCGACATTGGTCAGGCGGCTTCCTCCGCGATGATCATGATGCTGGTCGTCTTTGCCATCGTGGTTCCTTACCTTTACTCAGAGCTGAGGGCTAAAAATGACTGATCTGTCGATGCCCCATACCGAAACCCGCACCCAAAGCGCCACTGGCAAGATTGCCCTGCGTTGGCTGCTATATGTCCTGCTGGGCCTGTTCGCGCTGTATTACCTGATGCCGCTGTTCGTGATGTTGACCACATCGCTGAAGAGCCTTGAGGAAATCCGCACCGGGTCCCTAATCTCACTGCCCCGCGAGGTCAGCTTTGACGCTTGGAAAACCGCATGGTCCGGCGCCTGTACCGGTATCCAGTGTGAAGGTCTGCGGCCTTACTTCTGGAACTCGGTCCTGATCGCGGTGCCCGCGGTTGCCATCTCGACCCTGTTGGGCGCACTGAATGGCTATGTCGTGGCGCAGTGGCGGTTCAAAGGAGCCAACATCATCTTCTCGCTGATGCTGTTTGGCTGCTTCATCCCGTTCCAGGTGGTTCTGCTGCCGATGGCACGTCTGCTGGGCATGATGGGGATCGCTGGGACCATTCCGGGCCTGATCTTTGTCCACGTAATCTACGGGCTGGGCTTCACCACGCTGTTCTTCCGCAACTACTATGTCACCATTCCGGCCGAGCTGACCAAGGCCGCCCGGGTTGATGGCGCAGGCTTCCTGCGGATCTTCTGGTCGATCTTCCTGCCGCTGTCGCTGCCCATCATCGTGGTGACCGTGATCTGGCAGTTCACGCAGATCTGGAACGACTTCCTGTTCGGCGTGTCGTTCAGCCAGGCGGGCACGCAGCCCGTGACCGTGGCGCTCAACAACATCGTAAACTCCACCACCGGCGTCAAAGAGTACAACGTCGACATGGCTGCCGCGATCATCGCGGGTCTGCCGACGCTGCTCGTCTATGTCGTCGCCGGCAAGTATTTCATCCGCGGTCTGACCGCAGGCTCAGTGAAGGGATAAGACCCATGGCTCCCATTCTTGATATCAACAAACTCTACAAGAATTACGGTGCGACCGAGATTCTGAAGGACATCAACATCTCGATCGAACCGGGCGATTTTCTGGTGCTGGTCGGCCCCTCGGGTTGCGGTAAATCCACCCTGCTGAACTGTATTGCAGGGCTGGAGGAGATCACCGGCGGCACGCTTTCAATTGGCGGCCACGACATGACTCATGTCAGCCCCAAGGACCGCGACATCGCGATGGTGTTCCAGTCCTACGCGCTGTACCCGACCATGACCGTGGCAAAGAACATCACCTTCGGCATGAAGGTCCGCGGGGTCGATCAGGCTACGCAGGACGCCAAGCTGAAAGAGGTCGCCCAACTGCTGCAGATCGAGCCGCTGCTGAACCGCCGCCCCAGCCAATTGTCGGGTGGTCAGCGTCAGCGGGTGGCGATGGGCCGGGCGCTGGTGCGCGACCCCAAGCTGTTCCTGTTTGACGAACCGCTGTCCAACCTCGACGCCAAGCTGCGGGTCGAGATGCGGACCGAGATCAAGAAGCTGCACCAGACGCTGGATGCGTCCATCGTCTACGTGACCCATGATCAGATCGAAGCGATGACGCTGGCGACCAAGATCGTGGTTCTGAAAGGTGGTGTCGTGCAGCAGATCGGCACCCCGGCCGAGATCTACAACAACCCGGCGAACCTGTTCGTGGCCGATTTCATGGGCTCGCCCGCAATGAACCTGATCCCGGCGCAGGCGACCAAGAACGGCTCGGGCACCGAGATCGCCATCGCGCGCGAAACAGGTGACACGCTGGTGTTGAAAGATAGCCGCGATCTGTCACTGCCCAAGGACGTGATCCTGGGTCTTCGCCCCGAGGATATCGCCGAGGCAGGCTTCCGCGCCGGTGCAGGCGTGCAGGAGGCGGAGTGCCTTGTCGATATGGTCGAACCCGCAGGCGCCGACACTTATGTGGTGTCAGAACTGGGCGGCAAGCAAGTCACCGCGCGTCTGCATGCGGAAACCAGCGCGCAGGCGGGCAAGATGCTGAACCTCGCCTTTGACATGAGCAAAGTGTCCTACTTTGCCAAGGAATCCGGCGAACGCCTGAACTGAACGCAAAAGCGCCGCGCGAAGCCAATCGCGCGGCGCTTTTTTTGAACTGCGAACCGGATCAGCCGACTTTATTGCGGTTCATGTCCTTGATCAGACGATTCAGATCACCGCCGCGCGCATCCAGCATCGCGCCGATCTCGGTCCGTTCGGTCAGCAACATATTCACCCCTTCGATGAACATGTTGAAGAACCTGTCGCGGCCCGATTTGTCCGAAACAAGGAAGGTCACCTCGAACGGCGACGAACCCTGCAGCTTGACCGAAGTGCGCACCTCGTAACCTGCCTTGATCTTGCGGGCATTGCGCACGGTCACCTGACCGCCGATGAATTCACGGAAACGACGGCCGTATTTGGTCGAGATATAGCCCTGAAACGCCTTGGTGAACTGTTTGATCTGCGACGGGCTGGCCGAGCGGCCATCGGCCCCCAGCACATAGCGCGCCATGATCGGCACATCGGCATATTGCACGAATATCTTCTCGAAATCGCGGATCATGGCTTTTTCGGATTTGCCCGAAGCGATCACACGGTTGATATCGTCCACGACGCTGACAACCAGAGCCTTGGCGCTGGCTTCGGTCTGGGCAAAGGCAGGAAGGGCGGTCAGCATCACACCGGCTAGGCCGGTGGCAATAAAACCGCGACGGTTCAAAGTGTTATTCGGCATAGGGGTCCTCGTAGGGGTCTAGGTAGGGGTCCCTGACAGGGTCGGTCCCGGTTTCTGCATAGGGGTCGTCATACAGGCCCAGATAGGCTTCCTCATCATCGCGTGCCAGTTCGAAGCGGCGGTTCTGGATGAAAATTGTCCGTGCCTGCGCATAACTATCGGCACTTTCATACAAAATCGAATCGACAGTGTCCGAGAACCGGCCCCGATCACCCATTCGACGCACCACCTCAGCATAGACACCGATATTGTCGACCGGTCGGGTGGGGCTGAAATTGATCGGGTTCGAGAACAGGTTGACCACAACGCCAATCGCGTCCCGCTGAGTTGACGGGCCATAGAAGGGCAGTTCGACATAGGCGCCTTCACCCACACCCCAAACGTGCAGGGTTTCCCCGAAATCGGTGTCCACTGGGGGCAGGTCCAACTCGTCTGCCGGTGAAGACAGACCCACTCCGCCCACCGTCATATTGATGACAAAGCGCAGCAGCGCGTTGCCGGATTGCTTGGGGTTGCCCTGCAGCAGGTAATCCACCGCCTGCCCAGGCAGCGTCAGGTTCTCGGCGAAATTGCTGAAACTGGTCACCATCGGGTCGGGCACGATTTTGACGTACCCTTTTGAAGCCGGTCGGAACAGAAACCGATCAACGCCGAGGTTGAATTTGTGAATGCCCCGGTTGTTTCGTTCATAGGGGTCGAACACCTCATTTGCCGGTGTTCCTTCCGGAGGCCGCGTGGCGCAGGCGCTCAGGACTGCCATCAGGGACAGAACGATCAGGTGTTTCAGGCGTGGTCTGCTCAACACGGTCTTTGCAACTCCAAACCATTCGGGGTCGTTGACCCGAACTATCAATCAATACTGCCTATGGCCACATAGCGCGGCCTAATCCGACGTCACATATACGTTTCACAACCAATATGAAACAGATAGCGTTTAACCCGCCCGATGGGCTGAGGTAAAGCGACACCGCTTCAACTGTTCGGAATAAGAAGAGTTACGCCCACCTTTCAGGCACGTCCATCCCCGTTTTCTGACTTTCCGAATTTGCCCGTCCCGGTTAGCTTCGCCGCGACTCAAGATTTGGAGGAAACCTCATGAGCATCGCAGCAAAACTGGAAAGCCTCGGCGTTAGCCTGCCGGACGCGCCCGCACCGGCAGCGAATTACGTCCCCTTCGTGCGGGTCGGCAACATCGTCTATGTGTCGGGTCAGATCTCCAAGGATGATGATCTGATCACCGGCAAGCTGGGCGATGACATGGAGGTTGAGGCCGGTGCGGCGGCGGCAAAGGTCTGCGCCATCAACCTGCTGGCGCAGGTCAAGGCGGCCTGTGGTGGTGATATTGAAAAGCTGGTGCGGGTGATCAAGCTGACCGGTTTCGTGAACTCGACCGCAGATTTCACCGCCCAGCCGCAGGTCATCAACGGCGCGTCCGATTTCCTGGTCGAAGCGCTGGGCGATGCCGGTCGCCATTCCCGTTCGGCCGTCAGTGCCGCCGCGCTGCCGCTGGGTGTGGCTGTTGAAATCGAAGGCATTTTCGAGGTCCAATGACACCGCGCCTGCCTTCCGTGTTCCTGCAGACCCCGATCGCGCATCGGGCGCTGCATGACAAATCGGACAACCGCCCGGAAAATAGCCGGGCGGCCATTCAAGCTGCGATCGAGGCCGGTTACGGCATCGAGATTGATCTGCAACTGACCTCGGACAACCAAGCGATGGTGTTTCATGACTATGACATGACGCGCCTGACCGGGCAGTCCGGCCCGATTCAGCAGATCTCGGCGGCGCAGGCGCAGGCCACCCAGCTGCTGCACGCTGAAGATGGCATCCCGACACTGGACGAGGTGCTTGAGATGGTGGGTGGCAAGGTACCGCTGCTGATCGAGTTCAAGGATCAGGACGGCGCGATGGGCCCCGATGTCGGGCCGCTTGAGGCCGACGCGGTGCGCGCGTTGCAGGGCTATGACGGGCCGGTGGCGCTGATGTCGTTCAACCCCAACTCGGTGGCTGAACTGGCGCGCCTTGCACCGCATCTGCCGCGTGGCATCGTGACCTGTTCCTATCAGCCCAAGGTCGAGCTGTTGCCGCAGACCGTCTGCGATCATCTGCGCGACATTCCCGATTTCGACCGGGTCGGTGCCAGTTTCATCAGTCATGAGGCCGCAGACCTGTCCCGCCCCCGCGTGGCCGAGCTGAAATCGCAGGGCGTGCCGATTCTGTGCTGGACGGTGCGGTCGCCTGAACAAGAGGCACTGGCCCGCGAGGTTGCCGACAATGTGACCTTCGAAGGCTATTTGGCCCCACACCCGGGTTGAACCCATCCCCCTCCGTCACAGATAAAGGTCAGACGCGGAGGGCACATGGATCAGGCGCAAATCGAAGTTCAGATTCTGGGATCGCTGTCGCAGATTTCCTCTGAGGATTGGGACAGTTGCGCCTGCCCGGAGGCCGCTGATGGCGGGCGGCCGCTGGACCCGTTCACCACCCATCGGTTCCTGTCGGCGCTGGAAAACAGTGGCTCGGTCGGGCGGGGCACCGGCTGGCAGCCGCAATATCTGACCGCCTATCTGGATGGGATGCTGATCGCGGCGGCGCCGATGTATGCCAAGTCGCACAGTCAGGGCGAGTACATTTTCGACCACAACTGGGCCCATGCTTATGAAAACGCGGGTGGGCGATATTACCCCAAGCTGCAGATCGCCGTGCCCTTCACCCCCGCCACTGGTCGGCGCTTTCTGGTACGGCCGGGATACGAGGCAGTGGGGATATCTGCGCTGGTACAAGGCGCGGTGCAACTGGCCGCCGACAATCGGGTGTCATCGCTGCACGCCACCTTCTGCACCGAAGATGAGGCCATCGCCGGCGAACAGATGGGCCTTATGCTGCGTACGTCGCAGCAATTTCACTGGCTCAATGACGCATACGCGGATTTCGACGGCTTTCTGGATGCGCTGTCCTCGCGAAAACGCAAGAATATCCGCAAGGAGCGGGCCCAGGCCTGCGGGTTCGGCGGTGAGATTCGCACATTGACCGGCGACGAGCTGCGCCCGGAGCATTGGGATGCCTTCTGGCGGTTCTATCAGGACACCGGGTCGCGCAAGTGGGGTATGCCGTATCTGGCGCGTCAATTCTTTGATATCGCTCAGGAAACCATGGCGGATGACATGGCCTTGGTGCTGGCGGAACGCGACGGTTACCCGATTGCCGGGGCGCTGAATTTCATCGGGCGCGAAACCCTTTTTGGCCGCTATTGGGGCTGCGTCGAACATCACCCCTGCCTGCATTTCGAATTGTGCTACTATAGGGCGATTGATTTTGCCATTGCCCATGGTCTGGCCCGGGTTGAGGCCGGGGCGCAGGGCGAACACAAGCTGGCGCGAGGCTATTTGCCTACGCGCACGCATAGCTTGCATTGGGTCGGTGACCCCGGTTTTGCCGATGCGATCCGAAAATATCTGGACGCCGAGGCCGCCGCAGTGGGAGAAGAGATCGAGATCCTGACGGAATACGGCCCGTTCAGGAAATTGAACCCGGAGGAACAGCAATGACCGAACTATTGTCGACCGAGACCCGCGGGCCGCTGCTGGACCCGCTGTTCAAGAATGGCTGGACCATGGTCGAAGGCCGGGATGCGATGACCAAGACGTTCATCTTTGAGGATTTCGTACACGCCTTCGGCTGGATGACACAGGTGGCGATTTTCGCCGAGAAATGGAACCACCACCCCGAGTGGACCAACGTCTATCGCACGGTTGAGGTGACGCTGGCCACCCATGACGTAGGCGGGCTGTCGGCGCTGGACGCCAAGCTTGCCCGAAAAATGGACAGCCTCTGTTAACGATTGCCTGAACCGACACCGCCCGCCAGTGATGCGGCGGTGCCCATCTGCGCAAACTCTGCAGGAGTTACGGTGCCATTGCTGACATCTATGCCCGCAGGAATTCGTGTCGTCCGATTGCCGATCTGGCGCACGCTGCGTGCGGCCGGGTTAATGTCCAGACAGCGGTTGTTGTAACAGGTCAGCCCGGACGTATTGATCTGAATGCGCGCCTGCCCGTCCGGCCCGGTCACCACCGGCGCCTGCGGAGCATCGCAGGCCGCCAGCAGGCTCAGAATGCAGAGAAGTCCCCATTTTTGCATGGCACGCCCCACGTGTGGATGGCCCCGCTAGGCGCGAGGCCGTCCGGTTTAATCCAACTGGCCGTCCTGGTCCTTGTCGGCCGACAGGAAATCGTCGTTCATCTGTGTGTCGAATTCCGACCTTGAGATGAAACCATCGTTATCGCGGTCAACGTCCCGAAACTGGTCTTCGTCCAGATGCGGCTTGGCTTCCTGCAGTCCCACCGAACTGTCTTTGTTCACATCCATCGCCTCGAAGGCGTAGTCGGCAAAAGCGTCGTATTCTTCCCGCGACAGGAAACCGTCATTGTTCTTGTCGATGGCTCTCAGCTCGTTTTCGTGCAGCTCGGCAACGTTTTCGGCCGAGGCGGCACCGGCCAGCAAAACGGCCGCAGCGATAATAAATCCACGTGTCATTCCGGCTCTCCTCAGCATGCGTATCTGTTACCCTGAACAGCGCCGGCGGCCGCGCCTGCCCCTGTCAGGATGGACTTGCCTGACCCGCCACCGAACTGGTTGCCGATGGCACCACCGATAAGCGCACCGCCCAGCGATCCGCTGAGGCAAGCGATTTCGTGTTGGCGCGCCGCCTGTTGTTGCGGTGTCGGGGCGGGGCCGCAGGCAGCCAGCGCCCCCGCAGTGCCCAGCACTAGGGTAAGGATTTTCAGTTTCATCAAACAAACTCCTGATTGCATTATTCGAATATTGGCAGATCAGGACGACGCATCAAGTTAAATGGTGGTCATGGCCCCAAGGTCACCCGGGGCCACGCCGTGTCAAATCACGTCCAGCAGGCCCTCACCGGCCGAAATCTCGCAGGCACCGGGGTTTTCTTCCAGATTTAGGGCGGTGACCTTGCCGTCTTCGACCAGCATGGCATAGCGTTTGGACCGCGCGATCAGACCGGCGGGCGGAGCGTCGAAATCCATGCCGATGGCCTTGGTGAACTCGGAGGCAGCGTCGCCCAGCATGGTCAGGCCGGCCTCGGTCGCGCCGGTGGCCTCGCCCCAGGCTTTCATCACGAAGGGGTCGTTGACCGAGACGCAGATGATCTCGTCCACGCCCTTGGCGTCGAACTGATCTTTGGTGCGCATGAAACTGGGTACATGGGCGGAATGGCAGGTCGGCGTAAAGGCGCCGGGTACGGCAAAGATCACCACTTTGCGCCCTTTGGTCTTGTCTGAAATCCGCACCTCTTCGGGGCCGTCTGCGCCCAGTTGCATCAGTGTGGCGTCGGGCAGCATATCACCTGTTGAAATCATTTTAAGCTCCTGTCGTTTGGATTTGCAGAGTCGGGCTTAGCCGCAATATAGGTGGTCGTGTGGATGAGACCACGTGAATTCGACAGGGCGGGAGGAACATGAGCCATATTGTCGTGATCGGTGCGGGGCAGGCGGGGTCATCGCTTGTCGCCAGACTGCGCAAGGACGGGTTTGACGGGGACATCACCCTGATCGGGGCCGAGCCGTATTTGCCCTATCAGCGCCCGCCGCTGTCCAAGGCCTATTTGCTGGGCGAGATGGAGCTGGAGCGCCTGTTCCTGCGGCCCGAGAGTTTCTATGCAGAGAACAACATCACCCTGCGACTTGGCCAACGCGTGACGGCGATTGACCCGCAGGCCAAGACCGTGACCGTCGGTGATGAGGTGATCTCGTATGACGAACTGGCGCTGACCACCGGGTCGGACCCGCGCCGCCTGCCTGCCGCGATTGGTGGTGATCTGGACGGCGTGCATGTGGTGCGCGATCTGGCCCATATCGACGAGATGGAGCCCCGCGTGACAGACGGCGCACGCGCGCTGATCGTGGGCGGTGGCTATATCGGGCTTGAGGCCGCGGCGGTCTGCGCCAAGCGCGGGGTCAAGGTGACCTTGGTCGAGATGGCCGACCGAATCCTGCAACGGGTCGCCGCGCCCGAGACCAGTGACTATTTCCGCGCGCTGCATGCTGAGTATGGCGCCGATATCCGAGAAGGTGTCGGGTTGGAGCGCCTGGTCGGAGAAAACGGCAAGGTGATTGGGGCCGTTCTGACTGACGGCACTGAGTTGCAGGTCGATTTCGTCGTTGTCGGCGTGGGCATTGCCCCCTCGACCCAATTGGCGGAAATGGCGGGTCTGGAACTGGACAACGGCATCAAGACCGATGCCCATGGCCGTACCTCTGATCCGTCGATCTGGGCGGCAGGCGATTGCGCCTCTTTCCCGCATGGCGAAGGACGTATCCGTCTGGAAAGTGTCCCGAACGCGATCGATCAGGCCGAGATCGTGGCCCAGAACATGTTGGGCGCAGCCAAAGACTACGTGGCAACGCCGTGGTTCTGGTCGGATCAGTATGACGTCAAGCTGCAGATTGCGGGCCTGAATACCGGGTACGACCGCGTAGTGACCCGGAAGGGCGAAGGGCAGACCGTGTCCTTCTGGTACTACAAGGGTGATCAACTGATTGCAGTGGACGCGATGAACGATCCGCGCGCTTATATGGTCGGCAAACGCCTGATTGAATCGGGCAAGACCGCCGATCCTGCCATCGTGGCCAACCCTGATGCGGACCTGAAACCGCTGCTCAAGGCGTGAGGATCATCGCCGGAGAGTTCCGGGGCCGCGCCTTGGCCTCGGTCGGTAAAGGGGATGCGGGCGCACATTTGCGCCCCACCACCGACCGCGTGCGCGAAAGCCTGTTCAATGTGCTCAGCCATCAGATCGACTTTGACGGGCTGCGCGTGCTGGACCTGTTCGCAGGCACCGGTGCGTTGGGGCTTGAGGCGCTGTCGCGTGGGGCCGCGCACGTGACGTTTGTCGATGACGGGCGCGTGGCGCAGGGTCTGATCCGCAAGAATATCGACCTGACCCGCAGCGCCGACTGCACCGATCTGATCCGCCGCGATGCCACGCGGTTGGGGGAAAACGCGGACGCGCCCTATGATCTGATCTTTCTGGACCCGCCTTATGGCAAGTCCATGGGCCAGAAAGCCATCGCCGCCCTCTCGCAGGGCTGGATCGCTGACGATGCCCTGATCGTGTGGGAAGAAAACGCCCCGATGCAACCCCCTGCGGGGTTCACCTTGCAGGATAGCCGCAAATACGGTGACACGCATGTCACCCTGATGTGGAGCGATACCCCGAATGCATGATCTGGTCATTTTCGATTGCGACGGCGTTCTGGTCGATAGTGAGCCGCTGTCCAATCAGGTTCTGGTCGACAATCTCGGGCGCTATGGTCTGGACTTGACCCTTGAGGACAGCGTGGGGTTTTTCGTGGGCGGCACCATGACCGGTGTTCGGGACAAGGCTCGGGAACTGGGTGCAGACCTGCCGGATGACTGGGTCGATGAGGTCTATGCTGAAACCTACGGTCGCCTGCGGCAGGGTGTGGGCCTGATGCCGGGTGTTTCGGAATTACTGACCATGCTGGACGCCGAGGGCATCCCTTTCTGCGTTGCCTCCAATGGCAGCCCGGACAAGATGAAGATCACGCTGGGCCAGAACGGCCTTTGGGATCGTTTTCAGGGCGTGATGTTCTCGGCACATGTGCTGGGCACGGCCAAGCCCGACCCGACAATGTTCCTGACGGCAGCGAAACAGTTCGGTGCCTTACGGCCCGTGGTTATCGAGGACAGCGCCAGCGGTGTCACCGCCGCAATACGTGCCGAAATGCGCTGTCTGGCTTATGCGCCGCATGGGGACGGTGAAAAACTGGCCAAGCTCGGGGCCGAAGTCATCACTGACATGGGTGAGGTTACGGCGCTTTTGGGGATTTGACCGGGGCGTGCTAGTATCGGCACATGGACCGCGCCCTGACACATCCGATCTGGACAGTTCCGCAGGAAACCGACGCAACCACCGGACCCGAGCGGAAACCCACGCGCGCGCCGGTGTTCATCCATGACGCGGTTACGCCATGGGGTCAGGAAACCCTGTTGCTGAAACTATTACGCGATCGGGCCGCCGATCAGGAGGAATAGGTCGGGTGAAACTTGTCGCCCGGTGACAGGGTAAAGATCTCGACCCCATCCGCCGTCACACCCACCGAATGTTCGAACTGCGCCGACAGCGACTTGTCGCGGGTTACGGCAGTCCAGTCATCGGCCAGCGTTTTGGTCTCGGGGCGGCCCAGATTGACCATCGGTTCGATAGTGAAGAACATGCCCTCTTCCAGAACCGCGCCGGTGCCCGGGCGGCCATAATGCAGCACGTTGGGCGGTGCGTGGAACACGCGGCCCAGCCCATGGCCGCAGAAATCGCGCACAACGCTCATCCGATGCGCCTCGACATAGGCCTGGATCGCGTGGCCGATATCCCCGAACGTGTTGCCCGGCTTGACCATCTCGATCCCTTTGAAGAGGGCATCATGGGTCACCTGGATCAGACGCTCGGCCTTGCGCGGCAGTTTACCCGCCACATACATGCGCGACGTATCGCCGAACCAGCCGTCAACGATGACCGTGACGTCGATATTCAGGATATCGCCATCCTTCAGCCGCTTGTCGCCGGGAATGCCGTGGCAGACCACGTGATTCACACTGATACAGCTGGCGTGCTGATAGCCCTTGTAGCCGATGGTTGCCGAGGTTGCACCCGCGTCCTCGACCATCTGGGTGATCAGCCCGTCAATCGCGCCAGTGGTCTGGCCGGGAAAGACGTGCTCGGCGATGTCATCCAGAATCCGCGCCGCCAAGGCCCCTGCCGCGTGCATACCGGCAAAGTCACCCTGTTCATAGATGCGGATACCGTCCTTGGTCAGGCGGCCACGATGTTCTTTCATGGATGCGAGGCTCCAAATGTTTCGCGCAGCATTCCTTTTACGCTGCTTGTGCAGAAAGTACCAGAGGGCGTCGGGTCGCAATGGCAGAACCGCGCCGGATCGACGCCCGATCGCATGTAGACCCACAGGTAATAATGAACTAGCACAAGGCAAGTCCGGGCGGGCACACGAAACAGAGAAGGGCAGGCAGATGCAGAGAAAAGCTGACCAGTTGAGGGCCGAGATTGCCAGCATCAGCGAACTGCTCAAGGCCGGACGGCCGGATCGTGCGTTCAAACGGGCCACAAAGGCTGCTAAGAAATGGCCAAAAGTTGCGGCCCTGCCAAGACTTGCGGGTATTAGCGCAGTGCAGCAACAAAGACCCAAACTTGCCCAGACCCATTTCGAACAGGCCTGGCGGCTGGACCCTGGAAACGCCGAGTTGATCCAGAACTATGCGCTCAGCCTGGTTCAGGGGGGCGATCCCGCCGATGCCCTGAAGTTCCTGGCCAAGATCGCCGCGCGCGGTCCGCTGAGCCCCGCCCAGCAGTTCATTCGCGCGCTGGCTCTGCTGCAAGAGCAGGAACCGGATCAGGCACTGGCCGATGTCGAGCAGGTTTTGAGTCGCGAACCTGCCAATCCGAATGCACAGATTCTTAAGGCGGACATTCTGGATTCGATGCACCAATGGCAGGATGCCGTCGATGTGCTGACCGCGCTGATCAAGAAGCAACCGAAATACCTTCCCGGTCTGCTGCGGCTGGCCAGATCGCAGCTTGGTCTGGGTCAACTGGGTGACGTTCTGAAAAACGTCCGCGCGGTTCTGGCGCAGGCGCCAGAGCATCCGGAAGCGCTGGAAATAATGGCCGGGCTGCCGAACCTCACCTTTGACGACATCGCCATGCTGCAGGGCCGCATTTCCAAGTCACTTGAACGCGGCCCCGCGGACAACCCGGAGGATGAGGTGAAACTGCGTTTTGCTGCGGCCAGTCTGGCGCGTCGGCAAAAGAACACCGCGCAGGAAATGCAGCATCTGGCCGAGGCCCACAAATTGCAGCGCAACGGGTTCGAAACCTGGGAAGAGAGCAGCGTGAAAGACTGCGCCAAACGGTTGGCCGCCCCTCTGCCCGCCGCGGATACCGAGCCGTCCGCAAGCGCCGCCCGGCCGATTTTCGTGGTCGGCCTGCCCCGGTCCGGCACCACGCTGGTCGAGCGTATTCTGGCCCGCCATTCCGCTGTTCAGGGGCTGGGTGAGCTGGCCTCGGTCCACCAATGGGCCCGTCAGGCCGAAGCGCAACCGCCGGAATGGCTCACGGCCCATAAACTGGCCGACTTCTATTTGGACAAACTGCCTGCCGTGCCGGAGGATGCTGTTGCATTTGTCGACAAGGCCCCCGGAAACTATGCCTTTCTGGGTGAGATCGCGCAGGCGTTTCCAAGCGCCGTGATCTTCAACGTCCTGCGCGACCCGCGCGATGTCGCTCTGTCGATGTGGCGAGCGAATTTTGGCGGGGGTGGGCTGTATTACACCCATGATCTGAACTGGATGGCGGCCGAGGCCAACCGGTATCAGCGTTACATGCGCCATTGGCATGAGGTTCTGCCGGGCCGCATTCACGACATCCGGTATGAGACACTGGTGAGCAACCTTCAGGACACTGCGCAGGAACTGGCGCGGATTTGTGACCTGCCCTTCGAAGACACCATGTTGACGCCGGACCAATCCGCAAATGCGATCATAACGGCCAGTAACCTGCAGGCCCGGCAGCCGGTGAACACAGCCTCGGTCGGAGGCTGGCAAGCGGTGGCGGATCACTTGGAACCGTTTGTGAAGGGTTTGGACGCCAGACTGTGGCCGGAAGTGCAGGACGAGGCGAAAACTGCGGCAAGGTAGCGCCGCATGTATCACTCGAGGGCGCTTACCACCGGCGTTGCCAGAGTTACGCCCGTTCCGGGGGCATAGCCTTTGGGGATGATCGGAAGATCTTTGACGATTGTTGCCATATCCAGATGCGACAACATCGTCTGGATTTCCGCGTCAGATGCTTTGGCGAGAACCGTCATTTCGACCTGACCATGTAGCTCCATCAGAAAACGTCGGTAGAGCACTGGTCTGTATTTGTTGGTGTCCGAGTTGTACGAATATTGCGAGTACTGGCGGAGCTTTACACCATCAAGGCTTGCATAGCGGTTCAAGCCCGTCTCGTAGCGGTGATTTTTGCCTTCCATCGCTGCGCGGATACCTTTGCGTGATACTTTGATCGCCACAACGATGACGTTGTCATCTTTACTGTAAATTGCGATCGCACCCGTTTTGGGATTGTCGTGGATTCTCTCGAGCGATCGAGCAATCTTGTCTTCAGTTGTGACGTAGATAAACTTGGGTTTTCGAAACTCATTGCCCAGGTGTTCTTGCAGCCTTTCGAGGCTATACTCGGATTTCACCCAACCTGTCGGGGCGTCCGGCAAAACGTCTCTCGGGGAAAACGGTAAGGACAGGAAGATTCCGTCGCGCAGGTTGACAATTGCGTGCGACAACGACCCGAACCCGCCACATCTGCGGCGACACCCATCCTTTCGGTTTTGTTCATATTGCTCGCTATTTTTGTCCAGCCACGCGTTTATGCTATTACGCGATGCTGTTCTGCGGTCGTCGGTCATGTGCTTCTCGAACGCCATAAACGCCGCTGCGAGCATCAACAAAAAGCCAGAAAAGAAGATAACCTGAGCAAGTTTTCTCATCGAAAGGTCAAATGTCCTAAAGTCCAACTTTGCGATATAATTCCTACACAACTCGGGCAGTTCTAAGAAAGAATTTTGTCTACAATTGGCAACTTATGCGAGTGAATGATGCAAAATCGCTACCCACATGATTGTGTAACCCTGGAAAAGAGGCACACTGAGACCGCCTCGGGTGTAATGTTCGTCCTATACACCAACCGCTCCACCCCCTGCGCCTGCGCGGCATCGAAAGCTGCCGCATAAGCCGGGTCTATATCGGAGGCCAGCGTAAACCGGTCGCAATCGGTGCGCTGTACCAGATACAGCATGATCGCCCGGTGCCCTTGCGAAGCCATCGCTGCCAGCTCACCTAGATGTTTGGTGCCGCGTGCGGTGACGCTGTCGGGGAACTCGGCCAGACCGGGCTGGCGGGACAGGGTTACGCTTTTGACCTCGACATAGGCATCCGGCAGGCCGGGCTGGGTCAGTAGAAAGTCGATGCGGCTGTTTTCGCCGTATTTCACCTCGGGGCGGACGGTTTCATAGGCGGCCAGTTCGGGGATTTCGCGCGCCTCCAGCGCCGCGCGCAGGGCTTTGTTCGGAACCGAGGTATCGACCCCGGTGAAATGGCCGTTTTCATGATCGACCAGCCGCCAGCCGTATTTCAGCTTTTTCTTCGGATCGTCATTGGGCTCCAGCCAGATTTTCTCATCCGGCTCGGCCAGCCCCATCATCGAACCCGGATTGGCGCAGTGGGCGGTGACCTCGCGCCCGTCCTCCAGCGTGCAATCCGCCAGAAAGCGTTTGTAGCGGCGGATCAGGCGGGCGGGGACAAGGGGGGTTTCAAATCGCATGTCTCAGGGCCTATACCTGCCCTAACGGTCGATCAAGAGGGGGCGCACCATGGCAAATCCAACCGCAGCAATGCTGGTGATCGGGGATGAGATCCTCTCGGGCCGGACCCGCGATGCGAATATGCACTATCTCGCCGGGGAACTGGCCAAACATGGCATCGATCTGAAAGAGGTGCGGATCGTCAGCGACGATGCCCCGGCGATCGACGCGGCTGTAAAGGCGCTGTCCGACGGCCACGACCATGTGTTTACCAGCGGCGGGATCGGCCCCACCCATGACGACATCACCGCTGATTGCATTGCGCGCGCCTTCGGGGCGCATATCGACATTCGCGACGATGCCCGGGCGCTGCTGCAGGCGCATTACGACAAGTCGGGGCTGGAGTTGAACAAGGCCCGCCTGCGCATGGCGCGCATTCCGGACGGGGCAGTGCTGATCGACAACCCGGTCTCGGCCGCGCCGGGGTTCACCATTGAAAACGTGCATGTGATGGCAGGGGTGCCATCGGTGTTTCAGGCAATGGTTGCCAGTGTCCTGCAAGGCCTGACCGGGGGCAGCCCGCTATTGTCGCAAACCCTGCGGGTGGACCGGGGCGAAGGCGATATCGCCGCCACGCTTTCGGCACTGGCCGATGATTTCACGGATTTGTCGATCGGGTGCTATCCGTTCCAGATCAACGGTGTCTTTGGCGCCAATGTCGTGGTGCGCGGCACCGATGGTGCGCGTATCGATGCCGCCACCACCCGGCTTGCGAAAGAGCTTGATCTGTGAGCGTCAACTGGGCCGACATTGTTGACGGCACATGGCCTGCTGCCGGGTATGAGCGGCTGGGGCCGTTTCAACTGCGGCAAGGGCAGGGTGGTGGATCTCGTGTATCCGCGGCCAATGCGCTGGCCCCGGCAAGCGAGGCCGATATCGACGCCGCTGAAGCCGCGATGCAGGCGATGGGGCAAAAGCGTATCTTCTGCCTGCGTCCGGGGGACGAGGCGCTGGATGCACAACTGGCCGCGCGTGGGTATCAGGTTCTGGACCCGGTCAACATCTATGCCTGTCCGACCGATCATCTGACGGAACTGCCGATCCCCCGCGTCACGGTGTTCCTCACGCCCGAGCCGCTGGCGATCATGCGTGAGATCTGGGCGAAGGGCGGCATCGGCCCCGAGCGGGTGGCGGTGATGGAGCGCGCGCAGGGTCCGAAAACCGGCCTGCTGCTGCGTCACAGCGATCAGCCTGCCGGGACCGGTTTCGTGGCGATTCACGACGGGGTCGCGATGGTGCACGCGCTGGAAATCCTGCCCGATCATCGCCGTCAGGGCCTGGGTGGTTGGGCCATGCGCGCCGCCGCCTTCTGGGCGCGGGACAACGGGGCAGAAACGCTCAGCGTGATCTGTACCAAGGCAAACGCGGGGGCCAACGGGCTTTATCGCGCGCTCGGGATGGAGATTGTCGGCGAATACCACTACCGTCAGCTTGTTTAAGGAGAAAGCCCGACGTGACCGACCAAACCGCCCCCACCGCGCTGGACCTGCCGATGGTGAACCCGCTGCCGCCCGAGACGCAGAAATACTTCGATATCTGCGTGGAGAAACTGGGCTTTGTGCCGAATGTGCTGCGGGCCTATGCCTTTGACATCGACAAGCTGAACGCCTTCACTGCGATGTATAATGACCTGATGCTGGGCGACAGCGCCCTCAGCAAGCTGGAGCGTGAGATGATCGCGGTGGTCGTATCGGCGATCAACAAATGCTTCTACTGCCTCGTGGCTCATGGCGCAGCGGTGCGGCAATTGTCCGGTGATCCGCAGCTGGGCGAGATGCTGGTGATGAATTACCGCGTCGCGCCTTTGGACACACGCCAGCGGGCGATGCTGGACTTTGCCGCCAAGATGACCACCGCCAGCACCGAGATCGAGGAGTCCGACCGTCAGCGCTTGCGGGATGCGGGTTTCACGGATCGCGATATCTGGGACATTGCCAACGTGACCGGCTTTTTCAACATGTCGAACCGGGTCGCCAGCGCCACGGCGATGGTTCCGAACGACCAATACCACGCGCATGCCCGATGATCCGCTTTGCCTCATTGATCCTGTTGCTGCTGGCCGGGCCGGGTGTTGCGCAGGACCTGACGATGCCCTCGGGCGCACGCCAGATCAGCGACCGGATCAGCCCTCTGGACAGCTATGATCTGCCTACCGGCCCGTTTGCCGACGGCACCCTGCCCACACAGCGGGTCGAGGGGCGGGTCGAACGGATAACATGGCACCTGCAATCGGGCTCCAGCACGACGCTGCAACTGCTGGCGCCGCTGCGTGAGCAGATCGTGGCGCAGGGCTATGACGTGCTGTTCGAATGCGAGGCTCGCGCCTGTGGCGGGTTCGATTTCCGGTTCGGAACCGAAGTGGTCCCGACTCCTGACATGTACGTGGCGATCCAGGATTACCGATTTCTGTCTGCCACGCGAGGCGACGATGTGCTGAGCCTGCTGGTCAGTCGCAACCCGCCCAGTGGGTACATTCAGTTGATCCGTGTCACCCCGGTTGACGCAGAGGCCCCGCCGCCACTGGTGATCGAGGAAACGGCCGATACGTCCGACGGGATGTTGGTGGCGCTGGAACAGAACGGGCATGTGATTCTGGACGATCTGCATTTCCGCACCGGAGAGATTACGCTGGGCGAAGGTCCTTTTGCCTCGCTGGACCAGATCGCGACCTTTTTGACAGACAACCCCGATACACGGCTTGCACTGGTGGGTCACACGGACGACACCGGCGCGTTGGATGCCAATATTTCGGTCAGCACCGGCCGGGCGCAGGCGGTCCGCGCTCGTCTGATCGAAGCGCACGGTGTTGCCGCCGACCGGATCGAGGCGCGCGGTATTGGGTATTTGGCGCCGCTGACCTCGAACGCCACGCCCGAAGGCCGCGATCTGAACCGCCGGGTCGAGGCGGTTTTGCTGGTCAATTAAGCTCGGTGACATAGGTCAGACAGGCGAGCTGATCAAAGCGAAAGGAGTCCACATGCCCGACCAGACACCAACGCCGCAAGCAGTGATCATTGGCGCGGGGGCCGGTCTGTCGGCCTCGTTTGCGCGGGCACTGTCGCAGGCGGGCTTTGCAGTGCACCTGACGGCCCGCGACGTATCGGATCTGGGGCCCTTGGCCGCCGAGACAGGAGCGACGCTGCATCAGCTGGATGGCACGGATGCCCAAGGCGTGGCAGCGCTGGTTGAGGGCCTGCCGGGTGAGCTGCGGGTTGCGTGCTATAACCCCTCGGCCCGGCAACGCGGCCAGATCACCGAGCTTGATCCGGAAACAGTCCGCAAGGCAGTTGAGGTGACCGCGCACGGGGCGTTCCTGCTGGGCCAGGCCGCCGCCCGGCGCATGTTGGATCAGCCAATGCGTGACAACCGGCGTGGCACGATCCTGTTCACCGGTGCCTCGGCCGGGGTCAAAGGATTTCCTCTGTCGGCGCCTTTTGCCATGGGTAAATTCGCGCAGCGGGGGCTGGCGCAATCCATGGCGCGCGAGTTGCACCCCCGGGGTATCCACGTGGCATGGGTCAATATCGACGGCGGTATCCGCAACCCCGACCGGGTTGCCGCTGACGACACGCCCGATGCAATGCTGGACCCGGATGCCATCGCGCGGGAATACATGCATCTGATCCATCAGGACCGCTCGGCCTGGAGTGACGAACTGACCCTTCGCCCCTGGGTCGAACGGTTCTGAACGGACAAAAAAGACCCGCACAGATGCGCGGGCCGTCGAGGTTCACCGGGGAGATAGTTGATGTTCTCTTCATATATGCGGGTAAAAACGTCGATATGTTGACGAAATGAAGACGATTGGTGGCTTTACGGATTTGCGGCCGAATACGAGTGGTGGTTTTTAGGAACTCTGATCGCGACTGCGTATTGCCAAGCGCGAAAACAGACCGTTGGTCGCTATCCAATCCGAGTATTTTCTGTAGTCCGCATCTGCCATAAGGTGTTTTTCTTCCGTTTTGGCGCGTGCGTAATAGATCGCGTTTACCCCAAGCAACAATATGCAACTTTGAAGTGCAGCCGCCAGACCCAGATCCGAAAGAAACGGCATATAGAGCAGCCACCACATGATGTTCTTGGACAGATAGGCTGGATGCTTAACGTAACGATATGGCCCTGATGTGATGATCCCGCGATGAGTCAGGTTTGAGAACCGAATTCCGAATGCGACAGTTGCCCAAGCGTAAATTATCGCAAGGACCAGGATTGTGCCCCCCCACAGGATCAAAGCTGTAGGCTGATCGGCCAACCAAAAGCTCCACTCCTGCGTGCCTGTGCGATAGTCAAGCGGACCTCCGGCGGCCGTCAGGACGAAAGGTGGGTAAACCGACAAAGCTGCCACCCAGGCGGATAAGTACGGGTTTGCAGTTCTGATGTGCGAATCCAGAATTTTGAATGTGCAAATGTACCCGATAGTCCCGATGCAGACATCCACAAGAAATGAGATTTGCATCAGCAATATAATGGCCCAAACGGGTTTGGCAAAAAACGTGCCAATGTCGGCATTGATCGCAAAATCAACAATTTCAGGCAAGATTGAGATCATAAAGGCCAGAAAAAACCCTTTGACCAGCCACGCCCTGCAATGGTCTTTGATCTTTTGGGAGTCCACAACCGAGAAGTGCAAGGCAACCAGTTTTCCGAAGTGCCAAAGTTCGTCGCGCGGCTCAACCATGTGCCGGGAGGTAAAGGCGATGTACACCGGTGACACTATCCAGAACACCGGCAGCCATTCGAGGGTCAACGCTCGGACGAGATCATATTTTGACTCGTCATAGGTCGGGATGATCTGGTAAGCCATCGCGATGATAAACAAGGTTGATCCGAGACCCAGAGTCTTCGTAACAGTCAACGAAATAACTTCTGAAGACTGTCTTCTCAGCCTGTAATCCAGCCCTGTAGATGCGCGCAAATGGGCTTTGTCCAGCAGAATCGACGTTGCAATCATCGGCAGTGCGGCCCCGGCCAGCAAAAGCAGGATGGAATGCCCCAGCGAAATGTCGAAATAGTTTGCAGCGAGCGTTGCGGTTATAAGTGAAACCAGACCAACCAAACCAGTGGTTTCGCTTACGGCAGATGCGGGATGTGGCGACGACTCCAGAACTGGGTCGCCTGCAGTCGGATTAGTAGTTTCTTCGGTCTGAATAGCTGTACTCATTCGTTAAACCGCACCCGTTCAAGGTTCTGCCAAACTGTTGAACGTCCTTTTAACTCGTCCAGTCCATCTGGCCTTTTTCAGCGAAAGCCTCTACCAGAAAATCGATGAATGCCCGCACCTTTGGCTGAGTAAAGCGGCCGGGCGGATAGACGGCATAGATGCCCTGCACCTCGTCGGGCAGCGACGGCATCGCATCCAGAACCGCTCCGGATTTCAGCGCGTCCGCATAAAGGTAGCTGGGCAAATATGCGATCCCCAGCCCCGAGATGGCCGCGTTCAACAGCGACTGACCGTCATTGACGCTCAGCCAGCCAGCGGTGCGGACCTGCCGCTTTTCACCCGAAGGGGCCGTCAGTTTCCACACGTTGCCCGAGGATTGGCTGGAATAATGCAGCAGCTTGTGTTCGTTCAGGTCGTCGATTTTCTGCGGCCGTCCGAATTTTTCGATATAGCTGGGCGCGGCGACCATGCGTTTCACGGTTTCGGTCAGCTTGCGGGCGCGCAGGGTGCTGTCTTCCAGCTCGCCAATGCGCACAGCGACGTCGAAGCCTTCCGAGATCAGCTCAACATAGCGATTGTTCAGCACCATGTTGACGGTGATGTCGGGATAGGCGGCCAGAAACTTGGACAGAACCGGCGACAAATGATTCACGCCGAAATCCGTTGCCACGCTGATCCGCAGTAGACCTGAGGGTGCGGACTGCATCGAGGTCACCAGCGCGTCTGCCTCGCCCGCGTCGTTCAGCACGCGGCGGGCGCGGTCGTAATAGGCCAGCCCGATCTCGGTGGGGGAAACGCGGCGTGTCGTGCGGTTCAGCAGCCGTGCGCCCAAGCGGGCCTCAAGGCTAGACACGTGCTTTGACACGGCCGATTTGGAGATGCCCATCTTCTTGGCCGCATCGGTGAATCCACCCTGGTCCACCACATTGGCAAAGGCTTCCATTTCGGTAAGTCGATCCATTCTCGTTCCCCGGGTGCATAGTCTTTGCCCGACTTTCGCCGTCAATCTGGGCGGAAACAGGGCAGACATGGGATAATATCAGGGATTTAAATCAGATCGTTTGCAGTTGGGAAACGCGGAAACAATGGTTTCCAGGGTCACCACAGAGCTTGAAAGGCAGGGGATTTCGGCGTTTGTGCCCGACTGTGTTAAGGTGAGCATGGCAAATTTGTGACCACGGAGGAGATCATGAAAGCCTTGCTTGCCCTAGCTGCCCTGTGCCTGTCCGCAACCCTTGCGCTGGCCGGAGGGGAAACTGCATCCAACCCCGACGCGAAAGTCTATTTCGTGAACCTGGCCGACGGGGACACCGTGCAATCCCCGGTTACCGTGGTCTTTGGCCTCAGCGGCATGGGCGTAGCCCCTGCCGGGACTGAAAAGGAAAACACTGGCCACCATCACCTGTTGATCGACCGCCCACCGCTGGGTGAGGGCGAGGACGGCGCGGATGAGCTGGCCTATGGCCTGCCCGCGGACGACAACCACCTGCATTTCGGTGGCGGCCAGACCGAAGTGACGCTGGACCTTGCCCCAGGTGATCACACGCTGCAACTGGTGCTGGGTGATGCGGGTCATGTGCCGCATTCCACCCCGATTGTGTCCGAGGTGATCACGATTACGGTGGAATAAGGTGCCCTCAGGCCGATGTTGTGTTCTGCCCTGCTTCACCACTAGGCGGCGCACCCACAAAGGACAGAATCGCAACGATTGCCAGCAGACTGCCGATTGAGATCGCTACAATCGCCCACAAGACCGCACCATGATGCGCAATGGCGGCCAGCAGCATCGATACCGCGATAATCGCCAGCCGCCCGAGTGTTTTTGAAATCGCTTGCGCGGCAATCCTTTGCTCTTTCGGGGCGATGTCCATGAAATACAGCGTCCGCGCGCTGCCCAGCCCCGTGACCGCGACGGTCGCCACGAACAGGGATACCGCGTGCAGGTGTACCGTATGATCCAGCCCTTGGCTGTGCAGTGCGATCAGACAAATGCCGGAAACGGCGATCATCGCCGCTCCGGCGATCATGACCGAACGGTTGGAATAGCCTGACAGAGCACGCCAAAGCGGCGCAGCCACCATCAGGGCGGCCGCTGATGACACGACCAGCGCCGTGAGCCCCTGCTCGGAATTGTGATGTGCCTCCGCCGCAATCAGGGCGAAGAATGGCACCGATAATCCTGCCAAGACAAAAGTAAGCCGGACGAACATGTACTTTTGAAACCATGGCTCGACCAATAAACGCGCCGCATCTCGCCAGAAGGCGCGCATCGACTCAATGCGCGTCTCTTTGGTTGCCTGCTGCGCTTTACCCGGGTGCTCTTGCAACGCCATCACCAGTGCCGCCGACACGGCAAAGCACAGCGCACCGAACCCGACCACCATACTGTGGCGCGTCAGGGCCGGAGCGTCCTGAAAGATCTGATGCAGCACCAGAACAGCCGCTATCGTGGCCGCACCGCCGATTGCCTTTTGCGAATAGCTCACACGCATCCGGTCGCGGGACGGAAGATTGTCACCCACAAACTCGATGATCAGCAGGCTTTTGACCTCTTCCAAAAACCCGATCAGGAAAATCCCAACGACGAGCGCCCCGATCACGACGGTCCGGTCGCTATGGGTCACGGCCAGTACAACGGCAGCGAAACACAGCCCGACCACGATATCGATCCGGGCAATGGCGGCTTTCTTCTGCGCCAGACGCCCGATTGGTCCGGCGGCGCAGATATCGGCCAAGGTTCCGGCTGTATGGCGGATCGCCACCAGCGCAGCGGCCAAAAAGATTGGTAAATCCATCGACACTGCCAGAAACGTCAGCACGACCGAGGGGCTGGCCATCGACCACGCCATCACAGAAAAAGCCCCCTGTCCCGCCAAAAGCGGAACATTTCGGGACGGGGTCTGGAGCGTCTCGTGGGTCATTCTCTGGCGCGGTTTCTCCGGAACGGAAGGCTACCGCGCGAGTTCACGATATGTCGGCGGGCAACGCAAGGCGCAGGGCGGTGCGCCTAGAATGTTGCAGCCAGCCGCGTGCCCTGATTGATCGCGCGTTTGGCGTCCAGTTCGGCGGCCAAATCAGCGCCGCCGATCACATGCGGGGTGATGCCGCGGTCGATTAGCGTATCCGCAAGGCTGCGCTCGGACACCTGGCCCGAGCACAGGACAATCGTATCGGCCGCGACAACCGTCGGGTCGGCACGTTCTTCGCCAAAGCTGATATGAAGGCCGTCGTCGTCGATGCGCTCGTAATTCACGCCGCCCACGAAGTTGACGTCCTTCATCTTCAGCGTTGCACGGTGAATCCAGCCGGTCGTCTTGCCCAGCCCCTTGCCATGTGCCTGTTTCTTGCGCTGCAACAGAGTAACGTCGCGCGCGGGCGTTTCGGGTTGCGGGCCCTCGGGCGCCAGACCCGAGCGGTGCTGCTCCGGGTCGGTCACGCCCCATTCCTTCATCCAGGCAGGCAGGTCGGTGGTGATGCTGTGGCCGTTCTCCAGCAGGAACTCGGACACGTCGAAACCGATACCGCCTGCGCCGATGACGGCGACGGATTTGCCAACCTCGGCCTTGTCACGCAGCACGTCGATATAGTTAACGACGTTGTCGCGATCCTGCCCCGGTATCTGCGGGTCGCGCGGCGTGACGCCGGTGGCGATAACCACCTCGTCAAAGCCGCTCAGGTCGTCTGCGCTGACCTCGCGGTTCAGTTCCAGCTTCACGCCCAGATCGGCCATCATGGTGCGATACCAATCGACCAGACCCCAGAATTCTTCCTTGCCCGGCACCTGTTTGGCCATGTTCAGCTGACCACCGATCTCGGCGGCGCGGTCGAACAGGGTCACGTCATGGCCGCGCTGGGCGGCGGTCATGGCGGTGGACAGGCCCGCCGGACCGGCACCTACGATGGCAACGGTTTTCGGTGTCTCGGCCTTGCCGATTTCCAGCTCGGTTTCGTGACAGGCACGCGGGTTGACCAGACACGAGGTCAGCTTGCCGCTGAAGGTGTGGTCCAGGCAAGCCTGGTTGCAGGCGATACAGGGCGCGATCTGCGCCGACTGACCGGCCATCGCCTTATTCACGAAATCCGCATCCGCCAGCATCGGACGCGCCAGCGACACCATGTCGGCGCAGCCGGTGGACAGAACCTCTTCGGCGACTTCAGGCGTGTTGATCCGGTTCGAGGTGATCACCGGGATGCCGACCTTGCCCATCAGCTTTTTCGTCACCCAGGCAAAGGCCGCACGGGGAACACTGGTGGCAATTGTCGGGATCCGCGCCTCGTGCCAGCCAATGCCGGTGTTGATGATCGTGGCCCCGGCCTGTTCGATCCGCTGGGCCAGTTCCACAACCTCTTCATGGGTTGAGCCATTGGGGATCAGGTCAATCATCGACAGGCGATAGATAATGATGAAATCGGTGCCTACGGCCTCACGCGTGCGGCGCACCACCTCGATGGGCAGGCGCATCCGGTTTTCATAGGACCCGCCCCAGCGATCCTCACGCTTGTTGGTATGGGTGACAAGGAACTGGTTCAGGAAATACCCTTCGGAGCCCATGATCTCGACCCCGTCATAGCCTGCCTTCTGGGCCAGAACGGCGGCGTTCACGATATCGCTGATCTGTTTCTCGATGCCTTCTTCATCCAGCTCATTGGGCGGGAAGGGCGAGATCGGGGACTTCACCGGGCTGGGTGCCACGCATTTGGGACCATAGGCATAGCGTCCCGCGTGCAGGATCTGCATGGCGATCTTGCCGCCCGCTTCATGCACCCGCTGGGTGACGATCGCGTGGTTCGCCACCTCTTTGTCGTTGGTCATCATCGACGCGCCGGGCAGAACCGAGCCTTCAAGGTTCGGGCCAATCCCACCCGTCACCATCAGCCCCACACCGCCACGGGCCCGGTCGGCATAAAACTCAGCCACCCGGTTCCAGTCGCCGGTCTCTTCCAACCCGGTATGCATCGAGCCCATCAGGACGCGGTTTTTCAACGTGGTAAAGCCCAGATCCAGCGGGGCCAGCATGTTTGGGTACGCAGTCATGGCGAACTCTCCCTCCCGATATTCTTAAGAATTAGATTGACGTTCACGTCACCTTTGTCACGCAGAACCTAACGTCACACCCTTTGCTGTTCCTGAACCGCTTGATACAGAGTTGCCAGAGCAATGTACGAGGCCGCGCATGACCCCCGAAGAAATCGCCAAACTGCCCTATCGCCCCTGCGTCGGTCTGATGCTGATGAATGTCGAGGGCAAGATCTTCGTCGGCCAGCGCAATGACCGTCACGCGGACGCCTGGCAGATGCCTCAGGGCGGAGTGGACAAGGGCGAAGCCCCCCGCGACGCGGCTCTGCGCGAGTTGAGGGAAGAAACCGGCGTGACGGCTGATCTGGTCGAGATCGTGGCCGAGACCGAAGGTTGGCTGCCCTATGATCTGCCGCATGACATCGTGCCAAACATCTGGAAAGGCCGCTATCGCGGGCAGGAGCAGAAATGGTTCCTGCTGCGCTTCACCGGCCGCGACGATCAGATCAATATCGAAACCGACCACCCGGAATTCACCCGCTGGAAATGGCAGGAACCGGGCAAGCTGATCGATGAGATCGTGCCGTTCAAGCGCGAGGTCTACCAGCAGGTTGTAGACGCGTTTGCCGACCATCTGTCATAATACAGTATGCGTATCGAGGACATCTGGCCGCAATACCGCGCACGCCTGAAGGCCTTTTTGCACGGGCGGGTCGCGAACCCGGCGGATGTGGATGACCTGCTGCAAGAGATCTCGGTCAAGGTTTTCACTGGCCTGCCCGGTTTGAAAGATCCGGCCAAGCTACAGCCATGGCTGTTTCAAACGGCAGACCGCGCCATCATTGACCATTACCGCAAGTCAGGTCGTGCGCAGCCGCACCCCGATGATCTGTGGTACCACCGCAATGAACCTGCAATCCGCCAAGAGCTTGAGGACTGCGTCGAACCCTTTATCCGCGGTCTGCCTACGGAAATGTCCGAGATACTGATGGCCATAGACATCAATGGGATGTCTCAGCGCGAGTATGCGCAGGCGCATGGCTTGTCCTATTCAACGCTAAAATCCCGCGTTCAAAAGGGCCGGGCCCAGCTGCGCAAGGCGTTTGAAGACTGCTGCAAATTTTCGATGGACGTGCGGGGGACGATCCGGGACGTGCAGGAAAAATCCGACTTTTGTAAAAAATGTTGAGCTGATCGTCGTCTTTTTGGCGCGAGCTTCGTCTGACAGGTGAAGCAAGCAAAAGGAATGACCAATGATCCGCATCATCAGCTTTGACATCTGCCCCTTTGTGCAGCGCATCACTGCGTTGCTTGAGGCCAAGCAAGTGGCCTATCAGATCGATTACATCTGCCTGCGCGACAAGCCCGACTGGTTTCTGGCCCTGTCTCCCACCGGTCAGGTGCCGGTTCTGGTGACCGAAGGGGGCACTCCGCTGTTCGAATCCGACGCGATTGCGGAGTACCTTGATGATGTCACCGCCCCGTTGCAGCCCGGCCTGACGCCCGAGCAACACGCCCTGAACCGCGCCTGGATCTATCAGGCCACCAAGCACTATCTGGTTCAGTGCAGCACCATGCAAAGCGCCGACGGTGCGGCGTATTCCGATCGTGTGGCAAAGCTGAACGCTGCATTCGCGAGGGTCGAACAGCATCTGGGCGATGGTCGGTTCTTTGCGGGGGAAACGCTGGGCAATGTCGATATGGCATGGCTGCCCCTGTTGCACCGGGCTGCGCTTGTGGGCGATCACAGCGGCCATGATATGCTGGCAGCCTTTCCCAAAGTAAAAGCATGGCAACAGGCCCTTCTGGCCACAGGTATCCCGCAAAAATCCGTTTCCGGTGACTTCGTCCGCCGCTTTGTGGACTTTTATCTGGCGGACAGGACGTGGCTGGGTCGAGGCGCAAACCTGAACGAAGCACCCGCAGCGGCCCATGTGAAGCAATCGGGCGGGTGTTGCGGCTAATTCGTTCACCAGCCTGCACGTTGACGTGAGGGGGCGTGGCCGCATGAATTCGGCCTGTCTAGCTTGGGGGTATGAAGGATACAGCGCATACTCCCGTTGCCATCGGCCCTGCCGGGCGGACATTCACCGGCTCTGATCGCCGCGCACCCCTGCGCGAGGGGCTGAAGGCCTGCGGTGAATACGGTGCAGGCCAGACGGCTGGGCGGTTCTATCCCATCGCCTGTGTTGCGCTGGAGGTCACGCAGCGCTGCAATCTGGATTGCACGCTGTGTTACCTCTCGGACCGGGCCGAGATGACCTATGATCCACCGCTCTCGGTTTTGTTCGCGCGTTTGGCGACGATCCGCAGCCACTATGGCACCGGGGTTTCGGTGCAACTGACCGGGGGTGACCCGACCCTTCGCAAGGTCGCGGACCTAGAGGCGTTGTGCCGCGAGATCCGGCGTTTGGGGATGCGGTCCTGTCTGATGACCAATGGCATTCGCGCCAGCCGGGCGATGCTGGCACGGCTGGCAGCGGCTGGGTTGGATGACGTTGCCTTCCACGTCGACATGACACAGGAACGGAACGGTTTTGCCAGCGAAGTCGAATTGAACACTGTCCGTCGCAACTACATCCGCCGGGCTCGCGGGCTGGGTCTGCGTATCTTGTTCAACACCACCGTCTTCGAGGGTAATTTCGATGAACTTCCGACGCTGGCGCGGTTTCTGCGGGATCGCCCTGAGGTCGCCTTTGTCTCGTTCCAGATGCAGGCCGATACCGGGCGTGGTATCCTACGTGCGCGGCCCGACACGATCACGCAGGACAGCGTCGCGCGTGCGATCGAGGTGGGCTACGAGACGCCGTTGCATTTCGGCACGGCGGCGGTGGGACACTCCAAATGCAACCGCTATGCCAGTGTCGTCACTGCCGGAGGCCGCGCGGTGTCGCTGTTGTCGAACCGGCGTCTGGTGCATCGGGTGATTGCGGCTTTGGAAGGGGCGGATGACGGGAAGGATGCCCATATCCGTATCCGCCCCAAACTGAGGCGGGCGATCCCGCGTCATCCTTTATTGGCGCTGCGTGCCCTGGGGCATCTGGCCGTTAGCATGGCGCGTCTGGGGACGGGCTTGCTGCGCGGGCCGGTGCGACGGCAGGCGGTGTTCATCCACAACTTCATGGCCGCCGACGCGTTGGAGGACGACCGCTGCGCCTCGTGCGTGTTCATGGTGGCGACGGCGAAGGGGCCCCTGTCGATGTGCGTGCACAACGCGCAGCGCGATCAGCATCTGGCCAGTCCGGATCGGATCGACGGGCCCACTGGCCCAAGCTGGTGGAATGCGGCGGTGCCCCGTTTGTCCGCATGTTCGGACTTGCCTGACCTGAACGACCCTGCACCGGCGCCGCTTAAACGGTTGAAGGGGCAGATGCGGGCCGCGCGCCAGACCCGGAAGGGTGCCTCATGAAAAGGCTGTTGATCCTGTTGCTGCTGCCCCTGCTGGCCGCCTGCGCCAGCGTCGAACGTCTGGCTTTGCCCGCGCCCGAGGTGTTGCCGGGGCAATCCCTGACCCGGTTTGCCTCTGCGCCGGGCCAGCAAGTCGATCACCGGGACTGGGCGGCATTCCTGTCCCGCTATGTCGTGCCGGATGCCCAAGGCGTGAACCGAGTGGCTTACGGGCAGGTGACCCCGGCGGATCGGGCGCGGCTGGACGGGTATCTGGCCGATCTGCAAACCGTTGACCCGACACAGCTGACCCGTGATCAGCAACTGGCCTATTGGATCAACCTGTATAACGCGGTGACGGTGGATGTGATCCTTGAGAACTACCCGGTCACCTCTATCCGCGCCATCAAGGATGGCCCCCTCTCCATCGGCCCCTGGAACCGCCAGCTGGTGCAGGTTGCAGGAGAAACGCTGACCTTGAACGATATCGAACATCGTATCATCCGGCCGACATTCAACGAGCCGCGCATCCATTATGCATTGAACTGCGCCGCTGTAGGCTGCCCAAATCTGATGGACCGCGCTTGGCAAGCCGAGACGCTGGAACGTGACTTTGCCGCCGCCGAACGCGCCTATGTCAACGACCCGCGCGGGGTTCGGTTCGATGACCGCGGCGGGCTGATCCTGTCGAAAATCTACATCTGGTTCCAAGAGGATTTCGGTCGGAACGAGCAGGCGGTTCTGGACTATCTCCAGACCGGGGCCGATCCCGAATTGCGCGCGCGGTTACAAAATACCGCGCGCGTCAAAGCCTATGAATACAACTGGGCCTTGAACGACGCAGCTGCGGGGTTCTGAGGGGTCACAGGAACCCTTCGGCGCGCAGCAATTCCTGCATGTTTGCCTCGGGGCGCGGGCCGATATGGCTGATGACCTCGCGGGCGCAGACATTGCCGATCTTGGCGCAGGTCTCATAGTCGCGGCCTGTCGCCATGCCGAACAGGAACCCGGCGGCGAACTGATCGCCCGCGCCGGTCGCGTCCACCGGAACCACTTTTTCCACCGGCACATCGATGCGCTGACCGTCATGCAGGACGGTCACGCCGTCGCCCGAGCGGGTGCAGACAACCAGCGGGCAAATCTCGGCGGTTTTCGCCAGCGCCTCTTCCAAATCGTCGGTTTCGAACAGCGATTTGATCTCGGCCTCGTTGCCGATCACGAAGTCCAGCTCATTCTCGATCAGTAGCAGGAAATCGACGCGGTGGCGTTCGACGCAGAACGGATCGGAAATGGCGATGCCGGCCTTGCCGCCGCCTTTGTGGCAGGTCCGGGCGGCCTCAAGAAATGCCGCCTTGCCCTTTTCCTTGTCGAACAGATAGCCCTCAAGGAACATGAGCTGGCTGTTGCCCGCCACGTCGGCAGAGACGTCCGCCGAGGACAGCTCGGACGAAATCCCCAGATAGGTGTTCATCGACCGCTCTCCGTCGGGCGAGACAAAGATCATCGAGCGCGAGGTCGGCAGCTCTCCGCCCGGGACCGGAGGGTTCACGAAATCCACACCATCCTCGTTCATCGCATCCGCGTAGAACCGGCCCAGAGCGTCATCATGCACCCGGCCGATAAAGGCCGCATCCAGCCCCAGTGCACCGGCGCCTGCGATGGTGTTGGCCACGGACCCGCCCGGCGTCTGCACCCGGCCTTCCATCGATGCATACAGAACTTCACCGCGTTCCTGCTCGATCAACTGCATAATGCCTTTTTCGATGCCCATCAGTTCCAGGAAACTGTCATCGGCCTGGGAAATCACGTCCACAACGGCATTGCCGATGCCAACAAGTTGGTAAGTTTTCATAGGTTCTTGTCCTCAAATTCGCAGAGATCGCGGATGATACAGGTGCCGCATTGCGGTTTGCGCGCTTTGCAGTGATAGCGGCCATGCAGGATTAACCAGTGATGCGCATGCAGCTGGAAATCGGTCGGGATGTTGTCTTCGATGGCGCGTTCGACCGCATCCACATTCTTGCCGGGGCAAATGCCAGAGCGGTTGCCGACGCGAAAGATATGAGTGTCCACAGCCTGCGCCGGATAGCGCCACCACATGTTCAGAACCACATTGGCCGTCTTGCGCCCGACCCCCGGCAGCGATTGCAGCGCGGCGCGGGAATTGGGCACCTCGCCTTCATACTCGTCGACCAGGATACGGCTGAGCTTGATGACGTTCTTGGCCTTCTGGCGGAACAAACCGATGGTCTTGATATGCTCGATCAGGCCTTCTTCGCCCAGGTCCAGCATCTTTTGCGGCGTGTCGGCGATCTTGAACAGCTCTTTGGTGGCCTTGTTAACGCCCGCATCCGTGGCCTGCGCCGACAGCGCCACCGCCACGACCAGAGTGTAGACGTTCACATGGTCCAGCTCGCCCTTGGGTTCGGGGTCGGCCTCGTGAAAGCGGGTAAAGATCTCGCGGATCTTGTGATATCCAAGTTGTTTTACCATCCGGGCCTTAATGCCGCCCGTGAGACCGTGACACAAGCCCAAAGCCAATGCGCATGTTCCGGGTCGCGGGGGCGTGACCGACACGCTATGTTTAAACCCAGACAAAGAGGTGAAAGACATGAACGTCCAGACCCCCGAAAGCGGTTATCACTACAACGTCATGCGGCGCGCGATCGAACTGATTGATCAGGGCGGCGAAAGCCTCAGCCTTGAGGAGCTGGCCCGCCAGATGGACATGAGCCCGGCCCATTTCCAGCGCCTGTTCTCACGCTGGACCGGCGTGTCGCCGAAACGGTATCAGCAATACCTGACATTGGGCCATGCCAAGGCGCTGCTGCGTGAACGGTTTACGACGCTGGAAACTGCGCATAACGTCGGCCTCTCCGGCAGTGGCCGCCTGCACGACCTGTTCCTGAAATGGGAATCCATGAGCCCCGGCGAATACGCCCGCAAAGGCGCAGGCCTGACGATCTTTTGGGGCTGGTTCGAAAGCCCCTTTGGCCCGGCACTTGTCATGGGCACCGACAAAGGCATCTGCGGCATGGCTTTCGGCGCCGAGACCGGTGAGGAAGAGGCGATGGAGGACATGCTCTCGCGCTGGCCGCAGGCAGAGTTCGTTGAGGACCCGATGCGCCTGCGTCCCTGGGTGCTGAGCGCCTTTGGTTCGGTCAGCGACCGGCTGGAACCGACACCGCTGTACCTGATCGGCTCATCCCTGCAGATCAAAGTGTGGGAGGCGCTGATGCATATCCCCTCCGGTCAGGTCACAACCTATTCCGAGATCGCAGAACGGGTGGGCTCGCCGCAGGCGGTGCGGGCCGTGGGTACGGCGGTTGGGCGCAACCCGGTCAGCTGGCTGATCCCGTGCCACCGGGCGCTGCGCAAATCCGGCGGCTTGGGCGGGTATCACTGGGGTTTGCCGGTCAAACGCGCCATGCTGGCCTATGAAGCCGCTCAGGCAGATGCCTGAGTCATAGAGCGAGGCACCCTTGGGTGCCTCACAACTGGATCAGTTATTCTGCGGCCCATCCGCCGACAGCTTTGACTTCCAGAAAATCTTCCAATCCCCAAACGCCACCTTCGCGCCCATTTCCCGACTGTTTCATCCCCCCGAATGGAGAGCCCGCGCTGCGCGATTGGCCATTCATTTCCACCATGCCAGAGCGCAGCACGCGGGCCATGCGGTTCGCGCGGGCACCGTCCTGCGTCTGGACATAGTTGGTCAGGCCATAGGGCGTGTCATTGGCGATCTCGACCGCTTCTTCCTCGGTGTCGAAGGGGATCATGGTCAGGACCGGGCCAAAGATTTCCTCACGCGCGATCGTCATCTGATTATTGGCATCGGCAAAAACCGTGGGGCGCACGTAATAGCCCTTGTTCAAACCCTCGGGCCGACCGGTACCGCCCGCGACCAGACGGGCGCCTTCGTCGATTCCCTTCTGGATCAGGTCCTGAATCTTGGTCCACTGGATCTCATTCACCACCGGGCCGATATGGCGGCCTTCCTCAAGCGCGGGTCCGACTTTGACCATGTTCGCGACCTCAGCTGCCGTTTCGACCGCCTGATCATAGACCGGGCGCTGAACCAACATGCGGCTGGGGGCATTACAGCTTTGGCCGGTGTTCTGCATCATGTGCAGTACGCCGCGTTTGACCGCCTTTTCATCCGCATCGGCGAAGATCACGTTCGCGCCCTTGCCGCCCAGTTCCAGATGCACCTTCTTGAGCGTATCCGCAGCCGCTTTGGAAATCGCCGTACCTGCGCGGGTTGAGCCGGTAAAGCTGACCATGTCCACATCCGGATGCGCCGACAGGCGCGAGCCCACGCCGATACCGTCGCCGTTTACAAGATTGAAGACACCGGGTGGAAAGCCGGCCTCATCCATCATTTCGGCAAAGATCATCGCGTTCAGCGGGCTCTGTTCCGAGGGTTTCAGCACCATCGTGCACCCCGCAATCGCCGCCGCGCCGACCTTGAGCGTGATCTGATTCATCGGCCAGTTCCACGGCGTGATCAGGGCGGCGACGCCGACGGCCTCAAAGATGATGCGATCGTTTGGGGCGTGATCACCCAGCGGGCGTTCGAACTGAAACGCTTTGGCCGCACGAATGAAATTGGTCAGGTGATACATCCCGGCACCCGACTGCGCGCTGCGCGACAAGTCCAGCGGCGCGCCCATTTCCAGCGACATGGCTTGCGCCAGATCCTCGGAACGGGTCTGGTAGATTTCGACCAGTTTCTCGACCAATGCGATGCGGTCCGCGACCGGTGTGGCCATCCAGCCGGGTAGGGCGGCCTTGGCGGCAGCGACGGCAGCGTCGGTGTCCGCCTGCGCGCCCAATGAGATCACCGCGCAGGGTTCCTCGGTCGAGGGGTTGATCACGTGAAATTCATTGGCCGTCGACGGGGCGACCCACTGGCCGTTGATGTAGAAATCGCGTTTTTCGATCATGGTGCATCCTCCTGTGCCCGCAGGCTGAAACCGATGTGTTGGGGCACTCTGGCACCAGTGCGGGGGCGCGGCAAGTAATAATTTGATCAAATTATTTAACGGCCCAAAATGGTTTAACAATTGCGCAAAGTGTTTAGGTTTACGGCAACCGACTCGGGTTTTTCACAAGAGAGGAGATTCACCATGGGTTTGCGCATCAACGATACGGTTCCGAATTTCACCGCAGAAACAGATCAGGGCACAATTCAGTTCCACGACTGGATCGGCGACAGCTGGGCCATCCTGTTCTCGCATCCAAAGGATTTCACCCCTGTCTGCACCACCGAGTTTTCGGCCGTGGCGCAGCTGAATGACGAATGGGCGGCCCGTGGCACCAAGGTGATCGGTGTGTCCGTGGACAATGTCGAGGACCACAAGAAGTGGAAAAAGGACATCGAAGAATACGGCAATGCCAATCCCGGTTTCCCGATCATCGCTGATGACGGGCTGGCCGTGTCCAAGGCCTTCGATATGCTGCCCGCCGAAGCTTATCTGCCCGATGGCCGTACGCCTGCAGACAGTGCCACGGTGCGGTCGGTCTTTATCATCGGGCCGGATAAGCAGCTGAAACTGTCGATGACCTATCCGATGACCGTCGGCCGGAACTTTGCCGAGATCCTGCGGGCGCTGGACGGGTTGCAGATGTCGGCCAAGGGTGTGGCAACACCTGCCAACTGGGTGCCGGGTGAAGATGTGATCATTCCGCCTGCGGTGTCGAATGACGAAGCAAAAGAGAAGTTCGGCGAGTTCGAGACGATCTTCCCCTATCTGCGCAAGACCAAGGCGCCGTCGTAAGACAGGGCCGGGTCAGGGGGGCTGTCTGCCCCCCATCGCGACCGGGCGCGTTTCCCCCCCGAGAGTATTTTCAGCCAGATGAAGCAGGCGGGCGTTGTGGGTGCAGGTGGAGCTGCGCCCGGTAGATTGCGCGTTTGAATTCGCGGGTCAGCTTCTCTGACAGTGGCGGTTTGGTCTGGATGGTCGAGCCGCCGATTTCGCCCGCAACCTCTTGGTTGCCGCTGCCTTGCAGGGCATGGATGGGCTGACCGGTCAGCCAGTGCATCTGCAGGAATGTGTCCACCGGGCGGTCGATCTTGTCGGTCGCAGCCAGCAGGCGTTCGGCGGCGCGGCGTCCCACCACCTGACACACGCATTGCAGGCCGATCACCTTGGGCAGGATCAGACGCAACCCGTTCTGTTCGGCCAGGGTTTGGGCGGGCACTTCGCGCTGTTTCACCGGGATGCGGATGTAATGATCGGGGGTGGCGATCGGGGCCAGCAACTCCAGCGCCTCGGCCATGCGGGCGGGCTCGGTGCGCAGGTCATCCTCGGTAATGATGGCCAGATCGATCTTTTCTTCGACCAGTTTGCGCCAGATGCGGCGGTGGCTTTCAAAGACGCCGATCTCGGCCGGGCGCAGGGTAAAGGGGTAATGGGGGCGGTGCAGGTTGCCCGGATGCAGCTGAACACCAGCGATCTGGTCCGGGTCGCGGCCGTTCACCGCTTCGAACAGCTCGGCATTGGGCAGGTCGGCGCATAGCCGGTCAGCGTTGGGCCGCCGGGCCGTGCTGGATGACATATGGATAACGAAGGAACGCATGATCCCGTGCATAGAACACGGGACCATGGGGGGGAAGAGAAACTGGAGAGAAACTCGTTGCCCCTTTGCACTTAGAAGCCGTAGCGTAGGCCGACATTGACACTGAACGCGTCGATGTCGTCTTCGACCGTGCCGGTCAGGCCTCCGTTGGGGGCCAGCCGCTCGGACGAGACGTCGAAGGCGCGGGAATAGCGGGTGTCCAGAGTCAGTGCGACGTTCGCGTCGATCTCGTAGGCGACACCGGCGATGACCTGTGCGGTGAAGTTTGTATCGCTGTCATCCAGTGCCACGCCCGGCCCGTAGGCGAAATCCACATCGGAATAGGTGGCACCCAGACCCAACCCGACATAGGGGGTGAACGCACCCGCTTGTTTGAAATCGACCAGCACGTTGGCAAACAGCGAGGTCTGCGTGACGTCGCCCGAGATGTTGCCCTCGGCCCCCGAACCATTGCCCGAGAAGCTCACGCCATCCACGTCGCTGTCGCGGTAGGACAGTTCCAATTCGACCCGTGTGCCGATCCGGTCGTTGGACCATCGCGGAATCTCGGTCCCGACCGCGATACCCAGCCCGTATCCGGCGTCGAAATCCGTATCCACCGACTGCGACGACCCGTTGACCGTGCCGCTGAAATCGCTGTCCTGCAGCTGGCTATACCCGGCGAAGCCCTGAATATACAGGCCGTCCGACAGGCTTTGCGCGGCCAGTGCCGATGCGCTGACCGTCAGGGCTGCCGAGGCCAAAATGAGACGCGTAACCATAACCATGTCCTTTGTTCCGTAGTTGGTATGGCGCAAATGTGGGCGAGCCAGGCAGGAAGGAAAGGCGCGGGGCCTTCACTTCGTTTCACAGGTTTTTGGGGCTGTGTGAGAGAATAAATTCGCTACTGGTACGGAGTTGCAGCCAGTTGGGTCATTGTGCTGAATTGGACCCGTCGGCCCCCTGTTTGACCAACGGTTCGGAAAGCAGCTCGTCTATGAAAAAGCTGAGCAACTGTAGCCGTCCCGCGACGCCCGCCTTGCGATAGACTGCGGCGCTTTGGGCTTTGATCGTACCCTCTTTGGTCTGCCGCAGTTGGGCGATTTCCGCGATCGACAGCCCTTTGATCGACAACAGGGCAACGTCGCGTTCGGCTTCGCTGAGGTTCCAGTCGCTGAATTGCGCATCAATGAGCTGCGCAAACGCGCCCTGCGCCACGCTCAGCTGCCGCTGCATTTCGAATACACGCCGGTTCTGCGACCGGATCAACGCGATGGTCGCAGCAAGGCCAGCGATCAGGGCCAGCGCCAGAGCCAGTTCAAAACTGTGCAGGTGGCGAAAGCCAGCGCTTTCCCCGCCGGTCCAGTCCAGCACTGCGTCGGTCATGAAAAAGGCGGCGCAGACGGCCTGCACCACCAGAAGGAGCCAAAGCAGCGACGTTTGAGAAAGCTTCATACGGCCCCTGTGAAATCATTCGATCAGTCGTCGTCCTTTTCAAGTTCTATGGCGGTGATCACGCCGTCGCTCTCGGACAGGACCAGTTCAGTCTCCACGCCATCCTTGATGAGTTCAACCTCGATCTCGCCGTCTTCGAACTCGATTTCTTCGATCTGGTATCCTTGCGCTTCCAGGGCCGTGCGGATGACGGCCTCTGTGGTGCCCAGTTTGTCACCCAGCCCGACATTGGCCAGGGCAAGAACGGGCGCAGTTGCAATCAATCCGGTCAGGGTCAGCAGTTTCAAGGTTTCCATATCGCATCTCCTTTTTGCGTTGTGGCGATGCGATTGAGCTGGGGGCAGGGCGAGGGTGTTGCGATTGGCTTTTGGTTGAATTGGCGGGGATTGAACCAAAGTTTATGCGGGAAATCAGGCCTCGCCGAAGTCCACTAGAACCGGAGCGGTATCATAGATGATCCGAACGGATTTGAACCGGCTCTGATCCTCGGTCAATTCGAACAGGTCCACACACTCGATCGTTTCGGGGTGCCCGTCCCTTATGGTGCGGGTGTAGTCGAAATGCACGGCCATCTGCGGCGCGCCGGAGGTGTCGGCAAAGGTGTTCTTGTGAATGATCGAGCGGTCGCGCGTGATCTGCATCACGTTGGTGTAAAAATCCCTGGCCGGTTGCTTTCCTGAAATCGGCGAAGTTGCCGTTGCATCCTCGGCAAACAGGTCCAGCATCGCGGGCAAATCGCCGCTTTCGATGGCCTGCAGGTATTGCCGTGCCAGATCATCCATTCGGTCTTTGCCGGTCATCGTCGTCCTTTCAGTCCATTCAAAGACATTCTAGCACAAAAAAGGCCCCGGCGTTTCCACCGAGGCCTTCGTTAGTTCAAAAGAGGGCAGATTACTCTGCGCTTTCCTCTTTCTTTTCTTTCTTCTCGGGAACGATCTCTTCGCCGGTTTCCTGATCGACGATTTTCATCGAAAGGCGCACCTTTCCGCGATCGTCGAAGCCCAGCAGCTTGACCTTCACTTCCTGACCTTCCTTCAGAACATCTGACGGATGGTTCAGGCGGCGGTTTTCGATCTGGGACACGTGGACCAGACCGTCGCGCTTGCCAAAGAAGTTCACGAAAGCACCAAAGTCGACGATCTTGACCACTTTACCGGTGTAGATCTGACCTTCTTCCGGCTCGGCCACGATCGAATAGATCATTTCGTAGGCCTTCTGGATCGATTCACCATCCGGCGAGGCGATCTTGATGACGCCGTCATCGTTGATGTCGACCTTGGCACCCGAAACCTCGACGATCTCGCGGATGACCTTACCGCCCGAGCCGATCACTTCGCGGATCTTGTCGGTCGGGATGTTCATGGTCTCGATGCGCGGAGCGTGAACCGAGAATTCGTTGGTCTCGGACAGGGCTTTGCCCATCTCGCCCAGAATGTGCATCCGGCCTTCTTTGGCCTGTGCCAGAGCGGTTTCCATGATCTCGGGCGTGATGCCTGCGACCTTGATGTCCATCTGCAGCGAGGTGATGCCGTTCTCGGTACCCGCCACTTTGAAGTCCATGTCACCCAGGTGGTCTTCGTCACCCAGAATGTCGGTCAGAACAGCGTAGTCACCGTCATCTTCCAGGATTAGGCCCATGGCCACACCGGCAACCGGTGCTTTCAGCGGAACACCTGCGTCCATCATCGACAGCGAACCGCCGCAGACAGAAGCCATCGAGGACGAACCGTTCGATTCCGTGATCTCCGACACCACGCGAACGGTGTAGGGGAAGTCGGTCGGTGCGGGCAGAACCGCTTGCAGCGCACGCCATGCCAGCTTGCCGTGGCCGATCTCACGACGGCCGGGCGAACCAACTCGGCCCACTTCACCCACCGAATACGGAGGGAAGTTGTAGTGCAGCAGGAAGTTCGATTTGAAGTTGCCATGCAGCGCGTCGATGAATTGCTCGTCGTCGCCGGTGCCCAGCGTGGTCACGGCCAGAGCCTGCGTTTCACCACGGGTGAACAGGGCGGAACCGTGCGTACGCGGCAGCAGCGAGGTTTCGGCTTCGATGGCACGAACATCGGTGGTCGAACGACCGTCGATGCGCTTGCCGCCTTTGACGACGTCACCGCGCAGAATGCCGGCTTCCAGCTTTTTCATCGCCGAACCCAGGTTGCCGTCTTCCAGCTGTTCCTCGGTCAGCGCTTCCTTGATCGCCTCGCGCGCAGCGGCAACAGCGGCGGTGCGCTCTTGCTTGTCGGTGATCGCGAAGGCGGCGCGCATCTGCTCTTCACCGGCGGCTGCAACAGCAGCGTACAGTTCCGAGTAATCGGGCGCTTCGAATTCAAACGGCTCTTTTGCAGTTTCTTCGGCCAGGTCGATGATCAGGTCCAGAACCGGCTGGATTTGCTCATGTGCGAAGTTCACCGCGCCCAGCATTTCCGCCTCGGACAGCTCGTAAGCTTCGGATTCCACCATCATCACGGCGTTCTTGGTACCGGCGACAACCAGATCCAGACGCTGTTCGGGGTTCAGGCGCAGGTCCTGCATGTCGTCCACGGTCGGGTTCAGGACGTATTCGCCATCCACGAAACCAACGCGGGCACCGGCGATCGGGCCACGGAACGGCGCGCCCGAGATGGTCAGGGCAGCCGACGCAGCAATCATCGCAACGATGTCGGGGTCGTTGACCAGATCGTGGCTCAGCACGGTGCACATCACCAGAACTTCGTTCTTGAAGCCGTCAACGAACAGCGGGCGGATCGGACGGTCGATCAGACGCGCGGTCAGCGTCTCTTTTTCGGTCGGGCGCGCCTCGCGCTTGAAGAAGCCACCCGGAACCTTACCGGCGGCATAGTATTTCTCTTGATAGTGCACGGTCAGCGGGAAAAAGTCCTGACCGGGTTTTTGCTGCTTGGCAAAAGTCACGTTGGCCATGACGCTGGTTTCGCCCAGCGTGGCAATCACGGTGCCGTCGGCCTGACGGGCAACCTTGCCGGTTTCCAGTGTGAGCGTCTCTTCGCCCCACTGCATCGATTTCTTCGTTACATCAAACATATGCGTATCCTAGATGGGAGCACTCCCGGCCCTCCGGGTCTCCCGTTTGCATGGCGGCCCCATTGCCGCCGACCCCAATTTGTATCGGTCTGAGTGCCGGGGTCAGGGCACAACGTCTCAGATACCCGCGCGCATACATGAGAATGGGTTGGAAGGAAAGCGAAACCGGACGAAGGGGCGGTCTTCGATGGGATTAAGCCACTGCACGGCGCGTCAGACCGAACCGACCGCTTAGCCGGCCCATGTCGCGTCAAAATTGACCTAGGCGCTGCATACACATTATGCAAATTGAATGCGTTTTGTGAAAAAGTGGTTGGAGTGTAGGCTGTTACCATTGAACCCGCGGTCGAAAGGACGGAAACGCGCCAGGGAGTAGAACACTCATACCCGTCGGCCGCCCGAATACCTTGGCGTTTGCAATTGGCGAACGGAGGGGCATCGAATGGCTCAAGGCAAGAAAATGCTGGATCCAGATCCACGGATCTATGATTTCGAAACAGAGTACGAACTGGGGCAGGACAACGTCCGCCCGTTCGGTCTGGACATCCACAATCCGGTCTTCCTGATATCCAGTATCCTGATCTTTGCGTTCGTTCTGATCGCATTGGCCAATCAGGAAGCTGCGGCATCGTTTTTTGGCTGGCTCCGGCCCTGGCTGACCAGCACGTTTGACTGGTTCCTGGTCCTGTCGGTTGACGCAATCACGCTGTTCTGTCTGGTGCTGATTATCCTGCCGGTGGGCAAGGTCCGGATTGGTGGCAAGGATGCCAAGCCCGACTATTCCTATGCCGGTTGGATCGCGATGATGTTCGCGGCCGGTATCGGCATCGGTCTGCTGTTCTTTGGCGTGATGGAGCCGGTTTACTACAACTTTGCCGAAGACGGGAACGCGCGCCCCTTGGGCATCGATATCGCGGTTCCGGGCAATGAGTATATCGGCATCGTCGGTACCATTCACCATTGGGGCCTTGAAGGCTGGGCGGTGTATGCCGCCGTTGGCCTGAGCCTCGCAATCTTCAGCTATAACCTTGGTTTGCCATTGACCTTGCGGTCGGCCTTTTACCCTATTTTGGGCGAGCGTGTTTGGGGTTGGTGGGGCCATATCATCGATACGCTGGCGGTGTTTGCCACGCTGTTTGGTCTGACCACATCCCTTGGTCTTGGCGCGCAACAGGTTGCTGCCGGGCTGAACGAAGTGTTCGGCATCGAACCCAGTCCGACCGTCGTCGTTCTGCTGATCATCGGCATCACGATGATCGCGTTGGGCTCGGTCCTTATGGGTATGGACGCAGGTGTGAAACGGCTGAGTGAGATCAACATGATCATGGCCGTGGGCCTGTTTATTTTTGTGATCGTGGTGACGGGTGTCGGCACCGCCATTGCGCGGTATTTCAACGTGATGGTGGATTACGTGTTCCACCTCCCCTCGTTGTCAAACCCATTCGGACGAGAAGACACCAGCTATTTCCACGGCTGGACAACCTTCTACTGGGCTTGGTGGATCGCATGGTCGCCGTTTGTTGGCATGTTCATCGCCCGCATTTCAAAGGGCCGCACGGTGCGAGAGTTCGTCATCTGCGCTCTGCTGGCACCCACGGCAGTCTGTGCCCTGTGGATGTCGACCTTCGGCGGTGCCGCCATCGACATGCTGAACGCAGGCGGAGCCGAAGGTGTCCGTGCCACGGTGATCGACAGCTACGCCCCGGAAGGCGCGCTGTTCGGCTTCCTGAAAGAGCTGCCGCTCTACGGCATCGTCGCCCCCATCGCGCTGATCCTGATCGTGGTGTTCTTTGTCACCTCGTCGGATTCAGGCTCACTGGTGATCGACACCATCACCGCAGGCGGCAAGATGGACGCCCCGGTGATCCAGCGTGTGTTCTGGTGCACGCTGGAGGGCCTTGTCGCTATCGCGTTGCTGCTGGGTGGTGGTCTGTCGGCCCTGCAAGGTGCGGCGGTATCGACCGGCATTCCATTTACGCTGGTGGTTCTGATGATGTGCTACTGCCTATGGCTGGCGCTGAAATCGGAAAAGTCGAAGATGTAATACCGAAAGCTGAAAAAAATGCGAAATGCCCGCCGTCTGGCGGGCATTTTTTGGGGAAGTGATTGTCGGTTTTGAGCCCTGAGCGGTCATTTTTCATCCCACAGATACGGTGCGCATTCATCCGTCAACTCTCCCAGAATACCTGAAACGCGGATTGCAATTCAGATACAATGTCGGTGCGGTTGATGAATTCTCGGATTGGGATCATCCGCCAACACTGTCCCTCTTCACCAAACCTAATCATCGAAATAATGTCTTCCGACACAATGCACGTAAAAAGAGCAACTTCGCGTTTGGGTAGAAAGCCTGCAGCTTCAGCGAAGTATGTCGCTTCGTAAACAAACGGGCTTTTTGACAAACAGATGCCAAACTCCTCCTGTGTTTCACGTAATGCACATTCAAGGGCGGTTTCGTCAGACTCGCGCACGCCACCTGGCAGGTCCCATTGATTTGGGTTGGGAATGTGTTCGAAATCATCTCTCAGATATGCCAAAACCGTGTCATCACAGATGATGGCTATCTTGGCTCCTTGAAGTTTTTTTGATTGGGCAACGCTCACTATTGCTCCCTATTGTTGAACTTCGAAGGTCTGTTTTGAGCCCATTGTTACCAGCTTTCTGTGATGCGGCGAAGGTCTGCTTCAGCTGATGCAATCGCGTTACAGAGCAATGTTTTAGAATTATGTTTGCCGTGGTGGTATCGCCGGTCGGGTGTTCCCACCTGCGACAGAACCCTAACGTGTGCCTGTTTCAATCCAGTTGGCACATGTATCGCCCAGTTGCTCGCGGGCTATCTGCTCGTACCGCTGACTTAATTCTTGAGGTAAATCACTTTTCCAACGACCATTGGCCCCTTTGTGGATGAAAGTCTTCGCACCGCCTTCCCAGAACGCGCCCCCAAGTGGAACCGATTGTTCTGCATTGGATTTCATGTAGTCGAACGAACAGTGTTTCAACACATCCACCATCATTTCGTTACCTATGCCGACGCCGATAAATTCAGCGATCTCACGAATTTGACCTTCCATGTCGGCTTTTAAGTTCGCGAAATGCACCAACTTGACATTCGGCAGGTCACGCACCGCCCACCACGATCTTACGTTTTCCCAAAATGACCAAAATGGTGCGCCGTCGTTCTCTAACCAATTCTCGAAATATGTCGGAGGTTCTCCAATGGGTGGCGCCAGAGGCGGCCCGACGCGTCCGGGTGTATTGTTCAGAGCATCGTACCACGCTGCGTTACCATTGACGTGATGATTGTAGAGTGACCAGACAATATCCCGGCCGTCGCGGCCAATGTAAATATATTTGGCCTTTTCCGAGAACACGAGCGCATCGACTGGCAGATGCGTTTTCAGGAATCTGCGGTGAGTTTGTGCATCGATCATCGGGAGTTTCACTTCCGGCGGCGGCACCCGCAGATCAACCCACGGGCTCATCTCGGCGACAGGCAGGCCCTCTTTGCCACGAAAAATCAGCTGGCTGATGATCTGCTGCATCCAAGTGGTGCCGGATTTTGCGTAGGTCGCAATGACGATGTCGTCGTCGCGAAAGCTGAATTTGTCCCAGATTGTGCTGTCGATGTGATGGTTTTGAATGTCTCTGGTTTTCTCTGGCATGGCGTTCATAGTTCCAGCCCTCCGTTCCCGTTGTATTCAAACTTAAGCTACCGGCTGGTCCGATCTGCAAAAATAGCGAATAGTAGGGTATGACACTGCAAATTTGCAGAATGCTTACCGGGGGTACGTTCGTGTTCAACTGGAACGACATTCGCGTTTTTCTTGCCGTCGCTGAAGAGGGCTCGACCCTAGCGGCAGCCAGCGTCATCGGCATGAACCAGACCACAGTTGCACGCAGGATCGAAGCTCTTGAACACGCTCTCAAAATTCAATTATTTGAACGAGACAACCGCGGCTACAAGCTCACCGCTCAAGGTATGGCTCTGCTGGACGACATGAAAGGCATGCGCCGCGCGGCGTCAAAAGTATCTGTCTCGGCTGAGCAACTCGCCAGAGACGAACATGGTGTTATCCGTTTTTCAGGAAACGCAGAGGCCATGCAGCGGTTCGGTGCCGGGCTTGTATCCGCCTTTCGAGAGAAAAATCCAGGTATCAGCTTCGAACTTCAGATCGACATTGCCTGGGATAAGGATCAGCCGCCACTTGAGACAGGAAAATCTGACGTAGCCCTCCGACCTCTCGACGAGATATCAGGGGACACACTTATTGCCAAAAAAATTGCCCAGTTCCCGCTCGGTGTATACTGCAATC
>NZ_JBQFRE010000003.1:0-382653 GCF_056537245.1 Ruegeria sp. CG11 | reverse complement strand
CCGGTCAAACACGATAAGCGCAGGTACAAACGCCGCAACCAGATCGAGATCATGTTTGGCAGGCTCAAGGACTGGAGGCGCGTCGCAACCCGCTATGACCGCTGTCCCAAAGTATTCCTTTCTGTCATCGCGCTCGCAGCAACCGTCATCTACTGGTTATGAATCCTGACCCTAGCGATACTCTGCAAATCATCCAGACACCTTCTGTAGCCATGGATTTTGGGTTCTCCCGTTTTTCATGTGACAAAAAGAACGCATGTGTAATTTGGCACATGCGGCCTAAGGCATCGGGTGAAATAAGTCGGTTGTGGGGGCTCAATCGACCAAATTGATAAACATTAGGACGAAGAATGATGAATACACGGAAAAGCTTAGCCGGGCTGTTTTGCTTAGCACTCACTGTCACTGCAAGCCAGGCATACGCGGGCACTTACCAGTTAAAATCTGCAAACAGATCTGGGAATGCTGACGAGAAAGTCCATGACACATATGAAGATTGGACGGAATGCAATAAGCACAAAAAAATCGAAGCGCCAAAATACCCGAAGCGCTACTTCTGGTGTAATTCAATCGACTAAACCAGTTTACTACTGACCACTTCTTTTCAGATCGAAGTGGTGAGACGGAGGCACTTGCTGCCACCTGCGCCCCCGTCTCTTATCCAAAGCCAGTGCTGACCCGAGGGGGAAGGTTCCGGTTAAGGATGGCTTTGAATGGGATAAAGTTTTTAGGGGCAGTCTGGGCGACTGCGTCAGCCTTTATCTTCTTCGTCGACCGCCGCCATCCAACCGTTTTCCCAGGATGTGTGATCGACGCTGTCAAACTCATACGGGTTGGCGGTGAGCCGTTGACCGGAACGTCGGGCTTGATAGCCAATGCTGAAGCTCATCTCTCTTGGGTCCATGCCACGTGCATGGTGGGCGTTCTCTCGAAGGTGCGAGGCGAACTCCCGGTAACGGACCAAATCCGTCTGGTCGAGTCCCTCGGGATGGTTTGACAGTGCTCGGTGGCCACGATGGGTCAGGTTCCACGTGCCGTCTTCTCCAGACACCAGAATACGCGCTATTTCAAGGTCACGAAGATGGCCGGACAACCTCTCTCGGAGTTCTTTGGGCGGCAAGGCGGGCGTTTCATCTGCTTGTTTGAAAAGTGCCACAAGAGCAGCTTCGCAACTATCCAGCGTCACCGGACCGGCTTCCGCCTTGTGCAGGATTAACGCAACGAGGCTAGCCATACTCAGGAGTGGAAAATCGTTTTCAAACACGAGAACACCCAAACTTTCTGGGGCGTCCTAAGATATTAAACATAGAGCGGGACGTAAAGGTATTTCGCCCCTTTCAGATTGTCGGGCTTTCCCCAACGCGGGTGCATGACTGCCTCCATCGCGGGTGTGAAAGAGATATCATTCGCCGAAAATGAAAGAGGCGGGCTCATTTTGGGCCCACCTCTTCGATAATGCGCAGATATCGTACCTAAGGACTCCTTTCAAGATTTTTTTGAAAGTGAGGCGGTATTTTCACCCATTGCCGACCCTCGTTTTGCCCCGCAACTTTTTCACACTGAAAGGCAAATGCTCGGTATTCTGATAATGTGGAGTCAATTTTTTTTCGGTGGATTTCAAGGGAGTTAGACTGTTGAGGTATTTTGAGATTGTTGAGCGTTTGGTTGTAACCGCTGCTGCGCTGTTGGCGATACTCCCACTCTGACAGTATTTGTCCGAAAGGAATGATCGCCGATTGGACCGTGTGGTGAATTATATCACTGCCTACAACGCCTGTAGAGAAATGGCACCTGAGAACATGCCTGTCCAAGATGGAGACGCTCCGGATGCACCGCCAGAGGGTTTCACGCGAGTTGAAGATCCCTTTGACACTACACTTGCCGATGGCACTCAGATCGATGCCTACACGGCAGGTTGTATATACATCATCCAGATGAGGAAGAACTACGATTTCTGACGGCGCATTTTGATAATGTACCGGTCCAGATGATCGATCACCGCGCCCCATGTGTTGGGCACATGCTCGCTGTTGACGCTTTCAGCAACGTCCTGCCGTGCCATTCCGCGATCTCGGCACCAGCAGCTGTGTTCAAGGGCCTCATCGAAGGCGGTCATGTCGTGAGTGCCCTCCACAACCGTCGGATCTGGATTCCGGTTCTGTGGCGGCCGTAGCCGTCGCTGTTCGTCCAAAATCCATATTCTCATCTCACTCTCGCGACGCCGATCCGCCGGGCGTCTATTCCGAACTCCTGAAATGCCTCGTCTATGGCCTCGAGCGCGTCGACCAAGGCCGCTTTCAACTTCTGGGATTGCTGCTTGGGAACGAATTGGGTTCCGGTGTCGCTGCGCTGCGCCCACCACTCAAACCGCATGGCCACTTCGGTCATTTCGAACTGATGGACACAGATGGCATCAACCAACTGGCGGGCAAGAATGTTCCTGTGCTCACCCATCCTGAACTTGCGGCTGTTGGCGCGGTGGAGAATGACGGGTAGGTCTTTCATGGAGCGCTGCGTGACATCTGCTATCTGCCGTGCTTCGATCATCGCCGGGGTGACGCCGCCCCCTACCCCGTGTTTTCCGCCGTCTACCGCCTCCTGCGCGAAGGTGTTGCCGTGGCCAAGCTCTGCCAGCTGCACGCTGCCGCCGTAATAGTTTCCGACCGCGCGGAGTTCATCCCGGATGACCAGTTTCGATGACATCAGGAACCGCGCATCATTGGCGTGATCTAGCCAGGTCAACCGCTCCTCCTTGTCGCCATTGGCGGTGGGCTTGCGTTCATAGATCACCTGACTTGGCACGAGAGACCGGCGCGCCGCCTGCCGCCATCCGCCGCATGAATTCTGTTTCTCGCCTACCCGGCTTTTTTGTCACCTGCGCCACTCCCCGTACAGCTTCTTCGCCTCGTTTATGAGGGCCTGACGTGTCCAGTCATCCAGAACGGTTTCCGGGTCGATCACGATGAGCCCGAGCTTTTGCCATGCCTGCCTGTAGGCCTCCTGATAACGTCTATCCGCCTCCACCCCTGTTGGGGGCTCTGCGTTCGCCATCCCGTAGACCGTCTTATCCGGGGCTGTCCGCGCATTACTCACCCGCCATCGTTTTGAGTTCTGGTTGCGGAAGGTCTCGCGGTTCCGATCTCTGCCGGTGACTCTCAAGGGCGCTCTCATGGCTGGCTTTCAGTTTGGCCTCCATTTCCAGCGCCTTAGCCTCGCCGTAGGTGGCTTTGAGTTGGCCAAACAGGCTGGAGCGATAGCGTCTCATCGTCGCCTCATCGACCAGATCAGCGGCGATCAGATCCACCGCCATCCGCCCGTAGAGGTATCCATCGCCAACTGGTTCGTTGTTTTCCATCCGCCGCGCCGCAACCTTGAGCGGCTGTAGGTCATCGGCTTCGGCTACCCGCTTTTGACCTGGTTCGGTGATTGCGAGCGCTGCGACCTTGATCTCGCCGACGGTCGGCCACGCCCATGTTTTCAAATCCTCTTCAAGCCGGTCCTTGAACCGCGGCCACCAATCCTCGCAACCCTCCTTCGGTGCGTATCGGCCGAGGCAACGGTCAAATGGTCTCGGTCTGGGCTTGTGGCGGCAGGTTGCGCGGTGCCGCCTTGCGGCTGAGATATCTGGCCCTGGAAGTCCGATCGCGCTGCTCATTGCATTTCATTCAAAAAAAGGCCCCGGCCGCACTGGACGATCAGGGCAGTTGCCCAACAGGGAAACTGGAAGAGTACCCTTTCACGGGTGTTCAGACGGCCGGTCATTGCCTGGCCTCAATGAGAGCGCGCGCGCTCTTGAGAACTTCGATGGCCTCATCGATCTCGATGAGGGCTTGCGCCTCGTCGTCGGGGCATTCGGAATCGAGAAGGCGCAGGATCGCATTGACGACTTCGCCGGTTTCCTTTCTGATCGCGCCCGCGTGAGTGAGCATGGATCCGCCCGCCCGGTCGTTGTCAGCCTCAATGCGCCGGTTCAAAAGCTTGGTGACGCCGTAAGAATCCGAAGCGTCTTCAAGCGCCGCCACCTCATCGGCCGGCCAACCACAGATGCCCTGTTTTCTCTTCGTCAGTGTTCCTTCACTGACCGATTGGCCTGTCGCAGCATAGATCGCCGCTGCCGCAGAAGCGTTGCAACCGAAGGCCGGGCCCTTGATCAAAGCGGCCATCTGAGAGGCTATGCGACGGCGCAAATCACCCATGGGAAATGCCTTTTCCTTGGCGCTGAGCGGAACTCGCCGTATGTTGAGCGCATGTTGTTAAGTGAGTTTTCAAGTACGAAAGCATTGAACCGGGGACCGTCGTCATTGGTCGGCGGCCTCCGCTTTCACGTTGTCCGGCTGAATGAAGCCGAACAAATTATCCGGGCAATCGATGCCCTTCTCGAGACAGAGATCAGAAACAACCCGATACCATCGGGATGAGAACTTCCCGGCGGCAGTTGAATTGGTGATTGCCGACTTGCTTACATTGAGCGCATCAGCGAGTTGCTTTCGCCCTATCTCGTCACAGATTTGCTCAACCGTCATCATGACACTGAAGCGTGTACATTATTTATGTACCCGCAAGAAAAACAAAACAGATACGTTCACATTTTATGTACCAAAAGTAGAAATTAAGAATGACTTTTGAAGAAAAAGAGCGACTTGCTAGAACTCGAGACTCCTCGATGGAGGCAGCTGGACTACGTCTGCGCGCAGCCAGGCAAGTTGCAGGACTCAGCCTGGAAAAATTTGTTGAAGCCGTTGGGAAAGGAAAAGCTGCCATCAGCAATGCTGAGAAGGCAAGGTCATTCCCTAGTCGTGATATGATGCTGTTCTTGCACCGAGAGCACCGGATAGACTTCAATTTTTTGATTGTTGGCGAGTTTGTTCAGCTTCCCCATGATGTGCAGGATCGTCTTTTCCCGGAGCTAGCATCTTTAGACAGTGAAGCGGATCAAACACCCAGTTGAGATCCACTCCCAACTTCGCCAACCTTACTCCCAGGGCAAAAATGATAGCGCTTCGAAAGTTGGCGAACTCCTTCATGCAATCCCACGATTCCTAAAAATCCGGCAGCAAAAACCCGTTCTTGCGGGAAAGGGATCGTGAGAGGTGCTCAAGGATAGCTCCGATCTCCTCGACTCTCACATTTCAACCAACCCCTACCGGAACATCCAGTCGCGATATGTGGTGATGAGGTCGAGCGGACATGACTAACCCGCCACCTGGAACACCAGATGTTGTGAATTTTAGACATTTCAGGCTTTGTTTCCTCTAGGGAATTTCCCAGTTTCTAGAAGGCTGGGCCGTGCAAGTAGCGCAGTCAAGAAAATCCTGCAAATACAACCAAATACTACCACTAGTGATAGTGGAATACGCCAATCGGTAGTAAGGACAGGGGTGCGATTGGACAACCTGCCAATCATTATGTCGTTGGGCGCGAATCGAAGGCACCTGCCACCTGCAAGGTCGACATTCCCCCCTACCGATCCGGTTAAACCTACTAACGTGTTGTTATTCCAAAATATGTCTGAGTGTATAACCGTATCAGATGGACACTTAGCCATAGATCGCGCGCAGCATTGCGGAATCTCAAGCAGTGTGTTCGTCTCAAAAAAGCGTGTTACCCCCGTACGTACGGTTACCTAGATTTAACCCTTGAAGTAATATTTGAGTTGACATAAATGGCAACAGTCGTTGATCTAGCGAAAGAAAAACACTTAATTAGAATGAAGGGGAACCTTCGGCCACACGAAGTACCAGAGCGTACCATGTATGCTTCTAAGGAGGTAATAGCGTGGTTCCAAGAAAAATTGAAAGACGCAGTTTCAGACCATGTCATCGAAGGTTCACGTACCCCGATTCAGCAAGCGATGAGCATTGTTCATGCGTTTATTGTTGGAGACAGCCTCGAAGAAGAACTCGAACCCCATATCATGGAACCAAAGAATGAGGGGATTTGGGTTATTCGCACGCCCGACCTTCGGTTGTATGGTTGGTTTTGGAGGCCTCGTATCTTTATTTTGGTTTCAGCTGACATCAAGGCGCGGCTGGAAGCTGATAAAACACTATATGATGAATATGTACAAAGATGCTGCGACTACCGTGAGCACCTAAATCTCGACGAACCGAAAACTGAATTCGGAGACCTACAGCATGTCACTGGAATTTGAATTTGACCTCGACCCGAAAGATGAAGCCGCTGCGGTATTCATGGGCAGGAATCACAGAGCTCTTGTAGCTGCCGCTATTCGAGCCAAGAAAAAGCATGGAATATCGCAACAGCAAATCGCTGATAAAATTGGGGTGAATAAATCGGTGATTTCAAGAGCTTTGAGCGGAAGAAACAACTTAACAGAGCGTACTTTAGCGGAAATATGCTGGGCCATCGGAGTGGAGCCAAGGTTGGTTTTGGAGGAATTACCATCCGACGCCAAAAGCAATGTAACCTACTTACAATTTGGTGGCCCGTCAGAAGGCTATTCTGTACCAACTTCAAACTCCAACAGCAATGTAGGGATCAAGGTGCACATCGAACAACAAGATGTTGAGTTGGAGGCTTAAGAGGTGGACGCTACTAATGTCCAGTTCAGCACCGTTTTTTGCGATGACATTCGCCAGGAAACGACCGGAAAGCTGATATTAATTGGAGCGTACCAAGACAATTTGACAGTGAAGCTTCCTACAGAAGTATTTCTTGCAATTTGGGTGCGCTTTCAAGACCTAGCGGCCGGTGATAACAAACTCGAATTTGAGATTAGACATAATGGTGAAAGAGCCGCGCAAGGGGGCGGCGAGATTGGAAGTTCCGAAGACCTAAACATCGGTGGATTTGTACTCCCCAGATTCGGATTACATATTAAGGAGCCAGGTCTGTTGGAGTTTTTCGTATCTTTAGACGGGGGTGATGAGAGACTCGTTGGTAAGCTCCCAATCATCAACCACATAGAGACAGACAAAGTATCCACCTAAGGCTAATTTCAGGTCAGCACTATGAGTGCCAAGAACCCCGCTCCGGCGGGGTTTTTCTTTATCAGTTTATTGGTTGGACGTTCTTCGATGGGGCAAAGCATCCCAAATAGAGACCTTCTGTCGCGTCATGTGCAATTTGACACATGCGGAACCTACCCCCCTTCAAATACAACTATCCTTAGAGAAAAACATGAGCAGTTGGCGTCTGAACGCCCCACGGAGAAATATATGAAAGCTTTAATTTGTCTAATTGCAGCAACTGCGTTCATCGCCGGTTGCAGCGACGAGGAAATGGCGAGCTGGGGACGCGCAATGTCCGACTACGCCTCGGATTTGGATGGCGACAGCTACTACGACTCCACGCCAACCGTAAGAACAGGTCCAAGCTATAGTGGAAGTTCTAGTCTGCCTGATTGCTGCCGGGTCGGTAATACTTGCTGCCAATAGCTTTCTGGGCTTCGCGCAATTCGACCTCCCAAACCCCGCCTCGGCGGGGTTTTTCTTTACCCGGCCCCTGCCCCTTCGTCATAGGATAGCTGCACTAGGATCTGGATGTATCCGCGCAGTTCATCACCTTCCAGCCCTACGGCTCCGGTGATCAGCGCTGACATATACATACCGTCGGACCACGCCTTGGCCTCCGGGCTGATGTTGTCCAGTAATTTCTGGATGTCTTGCTCAGGGTCCATGTCGACCTCCGCTTGGCTCAGCGTCAATTTACCCGACAATTGAAGTTCCAAGGATAGCAATTCTGCCGAGCATTTTTTTGCTCGATTTCAAAGGGCGCTGAGCCGCCGTTGACTTGTTCAGCCGCTATGACAACTCCCAGGCCCAAAACGGTCTTTGGCACGGATTACAGTGAAGGACCTCTGCAAGCCCCGTAGTGACAAATTCTGCAATGTGTATGAATGCAAGCTATGTTCACTTTGCCATATCGTTGGCGCCAAATCTAAGGAGGACACGGTGGCTAAGAGGACCGAGTACCTGATCACTCAATACGCGAGCGATAGCAGCATCGTAAAAGAACTCCGCGCTCCTAAAAGTGCTAATCTGCGACTTCTGTTAGAGAGGCTTATTTGTCGTGATTTGGATGATGACGCTGTGATCAGCTCCTGTCTTCGGTCAAAACGCCAAACGGTTCTATGATCCTTTTCAAGTGATTGACATGCGGGAGGAGCATCGTAAGGAGCAAGCTCGGGATGCGATGTCTGCTGACCCTGAAACCAATGATCCGATTGGAGTTTTCAACCGCGCATTCGACGCACAAATCCCGCTTGGAAAGACACTTATGATTGCAGGGGTAAATCATGACTATTTTGTCAAAGAGGTCGAGGTTTGATTAAAAATGGTATTGCCAATATTGCTGATCTATTTGTACTGAACATTTCTTGAAGAGTGCCTTTCATCGCAGGAACTTGAAAGTCACCAATGTCCGCTTATGTGCCAAACGTTCCCCGCCTTTGCAAAGTCAGCTATCTGCGCTTCGCCGTCATCTGTGCTTACTGAAGCATTCGAGAAACGGGCTCACTGCGGACGATCTCTGCGTTGAGCCTGAACAGGTCTATGAGCCCATAGCCGACGTTACTGTCGAACTAGGGTGCTGTCAGTGCGTTAGGCAGCTAGGAGCCTAAAGCATCCTTTCGCTGTTTCTTAAGACAGATCTACCCAGTTGACAGTCCCGGGGTCGTTAGGTTGATATTCTATTGAAAAGCTGCGGCAGTTTCCCACGCGCGACCCTGGAAAATGAAAAGATCGGGCATTTCTGAATGCTTGCACTGCTGCGCGTCCTATGGGCCAGCCTCTGCGAGACGAAAGAAGAGCCTGATTATCTCGGACCCCAAGGAGGGCAGAGCGCTAAAGCCGCCGCCTATGTAAAACAGTGCAATATTGAATAGCCTTCGGAGACACTGACATGACCCGCCTTGCCAATGCCACTGCCATTGCTGCGTTCCTAGCTGTCCCAGCCTTTGCGCAGGACCTTCTAATTGAAAGAAGCACATACACCGGCCCGCAAAAAGAATACTCCCCCTATGTGGATGATTACTTTCCAAATCAGGTCTTCTTTGGTGATACGCACTTGCACTCGTCCTGGTCAGCCGACTCCGGCTTGGGTGGGGCAACCCTCGGCCCGGATATTGCGTATCGGGCTTCGCGCGGGGAACGGGTGACCAGTCATTCTGGCTGGGAAGTGAAGCTCATCCGTCCGCTCGACTTCGTCGTGGTTGCGGATCATGCCGAGAACCTTGGCCTGTCCGACTTCATTCAGCGATCTGATCCCCTCGTGCTCGCCAATGAGACCGGCAAAAGATGGCACGATATGGTGAAGTCTGGCGATGGGTACAATGCCTTTCTGGAGTGGCTGCGCGACGAGAGCACCGACTTAATCGACGAGCCAAGAATGCTACAGTCGGCATGGGCAATGGCGACAGAACTCGCTGACGAGTTTTATCAGCCCGGCGTATTCACGACGCTACACGGGTTTGAGTGGACATCACATCCGGGCGGCAACAACATGCACCGTGTCGTCATTTTCCGGGACGGTGAAGACCGGACAAACCAAGTGCTGCCGTTCTCACAGTATGACTCGGTCGATGCCGAGGATCTCTGGGCCTATATGGCGGGCTACGAGGAAAAAACCGGCGGGCGTGTATTGGCCATTCCGCACAACGGCAACCTATCCAACGGCTATATGTTCAAGCTGGAAACCTATTCGGGCGGTCCGCTGACACCGGAATATGTGCAGATGCGGCAGCAGTATGAGCCTCTGGTCGAAGTGACGCAGATGAAAGGCGACGGTGAAGCGCATCCTTTCCTTTCCCCTGATGATGTTTTCGCTGACTTCGAGACAATCGATGCGGGCAATTTGAGCGGCAAGGAGGCCAAGACCTCTGAGATGCTGCCATTCGAGTACGCGCGAGAAGCGCTCAAGAATGGCCTGGCAGTGGAAGCCGAGCTTGGCGCTAACCCGTTCAAGTTCGGTATGATCGGTAGCACCGACGCCCATGGAGCCCTGCCTACAAGCCGCGAGGAAAACAACTTCAGCAAAGCCCATATCGCTGAGCCTTCAGCCGATCGGTTTAAACATGCTCTGGTCGAGGCACCTGACCCCGCCCTGTCGATCATGATGACAGATCTGGGTGCAGCCGGGCTGGCCGCAGTCTGGGCGCGAGAAAACACGCGCGAGGCGATTTGGGACGCAATGGCTCGCAAGGAAACCTTTGCGACAACTGGAACGCGGATCCGGGTGCGCGTGTTCGGCGGTTGGGATTTTGAGGCCGACGAAGTAGTCAGACCCGATTTCGCACGCGAGGGATACGCTCGAGGGGTGCCAATGGGAGGAGACCTTACAAATGCCCCAGATGGAGCCGCTCCAAGCTTTTTGGTGCGCGCGCTGCGGGACCCTGACGGCGCGAACCTCGACCGCATACAGATCGTCAAGGGATGGGTCGACGCGGAGGGTCAGACCCAGGAGAAAATTTGGGATATCGCGTGTTCCGACCGGGAGGTTACGGACGGTGCGTGCATTTCTGATGTAGGCAACACAGTAGACATAGCGGATGCATCATACACTAACTCGATTGGGCGAGCAGTCCTGTCGGCTCACTGGATCGACCCCGAGTTCGATCCCGCTCAAATGGCGTTCTACTACGTGCGCGTGCTTGAAATACCGACCCCCCGATGGACAGCATACGACGCAAAGTTCTTTGATGTCGAAATGCCTGAAGGTACAGTTATGCAGCTTCAGGATCGCGCCTACACCTCGCCGATTTGGTACACCCCTGAAAGCTAAGGTTCCCGCGCTTCATCGATCATGGCTTTGATCCCACGACCGATTGGTCACACTTGCAACCGCAACTGGCAGCGCTTGCCTGAGCATCTGAATAGCACCGCGACACAGCATCCAGGAGTTTGCTGCGCCGCGGTGCCTTTCGTCCTCCGTCATCAGAATCAGGTCGTTACAGAATATGGATGGCGGTTATTCGGCGTTCTTCACTTGGATGACAGGAGAGTCGCTATGAAAGCTGACTTCGGTTTCTTCTTCGTCATCCTCACAGTCCATTACCTGTTCTCGCCCGGACTTCTGTCCCCCCCCCGGGAGCGAGGAAGACCTCGGCGGACGTCACCTATCCACCCAGATAGCCGCCGAGGCACCTAACAAATCCTTGCAGCCCTGAAAGGAGCCGAAGCAATGTTTGATGTAAGTGACATCGAAATCAGAACGCTGGGCCCTGACGAGGTTATTCAGGAGCCAGGGTTTTACCAGATCCCGCTTGAACGCCACCACTCGCAGCCCGGCGACGGGGTGAGTGTGACCAGCGGTATCTTGCGGAAGATGGAATTGCACACCCCAGCTGACGTCTGGGCGTTCCATTTGCTGAATCCGAACCGTTGGGAAAGCAAGGACAGCCCGGCGCTGCGCATGGGGAGCGCTATGGCCGCCTTCATTGAAGGCGGACAGGAACAGGTTTCCCAACACTTCCGGGTTCTGCCAGGGAACAAGCCAAAACGACCGACCGCAGGCCAGATCGAAGCCTATGACAAGGGCATGGGAACAGAGGCCAGGATCCGGTCCGTCAAGTTCTGGCATGACGTAGACGCAGACGTACGCGATATCATCACGAAGACAGAATGGGACCTGATCTGCGCTATGGGAGGTGCGCTTGCATCAGACCCAGCTGCCTCCGCGGCCATGGAAGGCGTGCCGGAATGCACGATGGCGTGGAAGGACGAGCGCACAGACCTCTGGTGCCTCGCGCGCCCGGACACGGTGTCGTTCAGCGGCCTGACTACAGACTTTAAGAAGATGTCGACCAAGGGAACGCCGTTCAATGATCGGATGGTCGACAGGCGCATCACTGATTTTGGCTACGATCAACTAGGCGCGTTTGCTTGCGAGGGTTTTCAGCAATTGACTGGAACCTAGCCAGACTTCGGCATCATCGCCCAATGGGATCAACCCCCACACCATGTCATTTTGCGCGAGATTGCCGACCTAGACGCCTACGCCGACAACCTCCCCTATGAGAAAGAGCCGAATAATCTGAATGAGTGGTGAAGTGGTCAAATTGGGGTATGACGGGCTTCTGATCGAGCCCTTGAAGTCGGGGAACATGCGTTACCGGGTTCGGGTCCGCGGTGACAAGAAGCGCCGCATCACCTTGCCTGTCGGCCCGGAACACCCCGAGTTCCACCAGATCTACCTTGCCGCCCGTGAAGGCGTGAAGATCAATCCCAGCGAAGAAAACTCCGGCGCAAGCCGCGGCATTTTGGAATGGCTGGTCGAAGAATATCTCGCCTACCTGAAAGAACAGGTGGACGAGGGCCAAGCCTCCCCGATGACGCTGAAACAGCGCAAGAGCTTTAGGCCGCTGCTGCTGGATCACACCAGTTCCACAGGCAAGAGCGTCGGCCGAAAATATGCCGGCCTGCCTGCGGAAGTGCCCACACACGAGCTGATCCTGTTTCGTGACACACTGATGGGCCCCCCCGGCAAGGCCACGAACGTGTTCAAGTTTCTCAAGGCCATGTTCAAATGGACGGGCGAACGCGGCTATTGCCAGACAAACCCGGCCGCCGCCATCAAGGTCGACTACAAGAGCCAAGGCGGAGCGATCCCATGGACGCTGGAAGACCTGAAAAAGTATCGGGAGAAGCCCCCCTAACCTTGACGGATTTCATGTTCACAGCATGCCGTATCAGCGATGCGGTTTGGCATGGGCGCGGGCAGGAAAAGATCGTCAACGGTCAGACCTGGTTAAGCTGGCAGCCGAAGTAGAAGGGATCGAAATACGTTGAGTTACCAATGCTCGCCCCTCTCCTGACCGCTACCCGCGCGCAAATGGTTGTCGGCACCACCTATATCCTGAACGGCCACGGCAAACCTTTTGCCAGCCCCGAGGTCCTGCGGAAAAAGTTTAAGGATTGGTGCGTCGAGGCAGGTCTGCCCAACCGATCTAGCCACGGAATCAGAAAGGCTGCGGGTCACCTTCTCGCGCTCCACGGGGCCACCCAATGCGAGATCATGTCTATCCACGGACACGCCCAAGCAAGCACATCTGAAGTCTATTCCGAGAGTGTCGAGCGTATGAAATTGGCAGAAATGGACGCGTCAAAATTGGCCCAGATGGGCTGGTAATGTGTCCACGGGGTGTTCCAACGTGGGACACTCTCTATGAAAACAAACAACAATTTCGGGATATCTGCAGTCCTGCCCGGCCTACCAAATCCCTGCCTCTTCAAAAACATCGCGCTGCATCCGATCTTGCTTCACCCGCACAAATCGCTTTTTTCTTGATCCAATGAAGCAACAAGCGAGGTCATTCGGACATGGTTGAGGCAATTCAGCCCACGACCCGTCTTGTTGTCATCGTCGCGCCCAGCTTCAACATGTCGGCCACGATGGGATTTACCGATCCGTTTCGGGCGGCCAACTATCTGGACGGTCGATCCTATTTCAGATGGGAGTTCGTGTCGGAAACCGGAGGGCTGTGCGTGTCCAGCAATGGAGCCAGTATTGAATCGCAAGCCCTGAGTGATCTCAGTCCTGAGCCGCCCGACATCGCCATCGTTTCGACCAGTTGGAACCCCGAGAAACACCTGACAGATCGGCTTGGCAGCGTCCTGCGCCAATGGGCGCGATCTGGTGCCACGCTGGGCGCGCTGGACACAGGCGCGTTTGTTCTGGCGCAGGCCGGATTGCTGAAAGGTCGCCGCGCCACTGTGCATTATGAACATATCGACGCCTTTCAGGAGCTCTACCCGGATATCGAAGTGGTCGAGAACCTCTATGCGCTGGACGGCAACCGGATCACCTGCTGCGGTGGCGGCGCCTCGGTGGATTTCGCGCTGCAGATTGTTCAGGGCATCCATGGCAGCGCGCTGGCCAACGCAGCCGCGCGGTATATTTTTCACGACCGTCTTCGCGGCCCCGCCGCCATGCAGCAGCCCGAAGGCAGTGAGCCGCTGGGCGCGCTTGTCCCCGCAACCCTGAAAGCAGCCATTCAGGTGATGGAGGCGCATTTGGAGGACCCCCTGTCTATCCCCGATATCTGCGAACAGGCCGGGGTCTCGCATCGCCAGCTCGACCGACTGTTTGCGACCTACATCAAGAAGACCCCTGCCCTGTATTATCGCGATATCCGGCTGGATCGGGCGCGCGGGCTGGTGACGCAGACCGAACTGCCGATTGCACAGGTCGCAATGGCTTCGGGTTTTGCCAGTCAGGTCCATTTCAGTCGGGCTTATAAGGACCGTTTCGGCCTGCCCCCTAGCCAGGACCGGACAGAGGGGCGCGTGCCGTTCGAATACCGCGCCTGGCCAATGCATCGAAAGCCCAAAGCCTGATCTCGCCGGGCGGCGATAAAAGTTTACTGTCTGGCGTAAAAGGTTAAGCGTCACGCTTCTTTTCCGAGGAACATAGTTTCAGCAAGCCAATCCTCCGGGCCAAACCCGGACGCGTTATGTGGAGCCCCAGAATGAGCGCGCTGCCGTCCAAAGAGCAATTCGACCGGATTTCCGACGGGTTCAGCCCCGACCCGTTCAACACGCAATCCCTGAAGGCCGAGGCCTATGTTGACCCGGCATGGCATCAAGTGGACCTGAACGAAATCCTCGCCAAGACATGGCAATGGGTGTGCCATGTCGAAAAGCTGCGCGCGCCGGGGTCCTATGTGACTGTTGAGATCGCAAACCGGCCCGTTGCTGTGGTGCGCGACCGCGAAGGTACGCTGCGCGCCTTTTACAACGTCTGCAAACACCGCGCCCACCACCTGCTGTCCGGCGAGGGCGAAACAACCCGCATCATGTGCCCCTACCATGCGTGGGTCTATAAGCTGGACGGCCAGTTGGTGCGCGCGCCTGAAACCGAGAGCCTGACCGGGTTCAACACCAAGGACATCTGCCTGGATCAGGTGCAGGTCGAGGAATTCGCAGGCTTCATCTATGTCAATCTCGACCCCGAGGCGCGGCCTCTGCGCGAGGTTTCCGGCAATCTGGAAACCGAAATCCGCCACTGGGCCCCGGATATCGAGAACCTGACCTTTGGCCACCGGCTGACCTATGACATCAAGTCGAATTGGAAGAACGTCGTCGATAACTTCCTCGAATGCTACCACTGCCCGACCGCGCATAAGGATTTCTGCGATCTGGTCGACATGGACACCTACAAGGTGACGACCTACGGCATCTATTCCAGCCACATGGCCGAAGCGGGCAAAGGCGCAAACACTGCCTATGACGTCTCCAACGCCACCGTGCGCACCCATGCGGTTTGGTGGCTGTGGCCAACAACCTGCCTGATGCGTTATCCGGGGCGGTCATCGATGATCGTGCTGAACATCATTCCGGTCGGACCGGACCGCACGCTGGAGACCTATGACTTCTTCCTCGAAACGCCCGAGCCGGATGCCGCTGAACTGGAGGCGATCCGCTATCTCGACGAGGTGTTGCAGCGCGAGGACATCGACATCGTCGAAAGCGTACAGCGCGGCATGAGCACACCTGCATTTACTCAAGGCCGCATCGTGCATGACCCGAACGGCTCGGGTAAATCGGAACATGCGGTGCATCACTTCCACGGGCTGGTGCTGGACGCCTATAAGCAGGCCGCACCGTGACACGGCCCAATATCGTTGTGGTCATGGCCGACCAGCTGGCGCCGCAATTCTGCGGTGCTTACGGCCATCCGACAGTGAAAACGCCCAACATAGACGCCTTGGCTGCGCGCGGAATGCGGTTCGATGCGGTCTATTGCAACTCTCCGCTCTGCGCGCCGTCGCGGTTTGCCTTCATGTCCGGACAGTTGATCAGCAGGATTGCGGCCTATGATAATGCCAGCGAGTTTCGCGCCTCGATCCCCACCTTTGCGCATTACCTGCAGGCTTTGGGCTATCGCACCTGCCTGTCGGGCAAAATGCACTTTGTCGGCCCCGACCAGAAACACGGGTTTCGGGATCGCGTGACCACCGACATCTACCCTTCGGACTTCGCCTGGACCCCGGATTGGGAAGCCCCGGACGAGCGCATCGACAAGTGGTATCACAACATGGCAACCGTCAAGGAAAGTGGTGAGGCCATCGCCACTTTCCAGACCGACTACGATGACGAGGTCGAATTTGCGGCCCGCCGCTGGTTGATCGACCGGGGCCGGGATCGGGCCGCAGGGGATGAGGCTCCATTCTGTCTAGTCGCCAGCTTCATCCACCCGCATGACCCGTATGCCGCCAAGCCGGTGTGGTGGAACCTCTATTCGGATGACGACGTTCCCATGCCGGCATTCACTCTGACGCCCGAGGAACAGGACCCGTTCTCGCGCCGGGTGATGGACGGGATCGAGGCAAGCTATGTCCCTCTGACCGAAAAGGAAGTCCGCCGCGCCCGTCGCGCTTATCTGGCGAATGTGAGCTATTTTGACAGCAAGCTGGGCGCGATGGTCAAAACGCTCGAAGAGACCGGAGAACTGGGCAACACCATCGTCATCGTTACCGCAGACCACGGCGACATGCTGGGAGAGCGCGGGCTGTGGTACAAGATGAACTTCTTCGAACACTCTGCCCGCGTGCCGCTGATAATGGCTGGTCCGGGCGTCGCGCAGGGCACCGCATCAAACGCCTGCTCGCTGATCGACCTGCTGCCGACCTTTGTTGAAATCGCCGGAGGCAGCGTTGCTATGCTCGGCGAGCCGGTGGATGGCCGTTCCCTGATGCCGCTGGCGCGCGGAGAAACCGATCCGATTGACGAGGCCATAGGCGAATACTGCGCCGAAATGACCCCCTACCCTGTGTTCATGATCCGGCGTGGATCGTTGAAGTACATCCATTGCGACCCGGACCCGCCACAGCTGTTTGACTTGGCTATCGACCCTTTGGAAAAGGTCAATCGAGCGGAAGATCCTGACTATGCGACACAGGTCGCGGGCTTTGTCACAGAAGTCGCGCGTCGGTGGAACAGCGAGAATCTTCGCGCAGATGTGATTGCCACGCAAAAGTCCCGCCGCGCCCTGCACGCCGCGATGGAGGCCAATCCGGGAGAAAGCTGGGATTACAACCCGCCGCGTGATGCCTCTCAGGAATACGTGCGCAATCACTTGGATTGGACCGTTGCGGCGAAGCGCTATCGCTATCCGCCTTTGAAGGAGACCAACAAATGATGCTGAAAGGCAAAACTGCACTTGTCACTGGCGGGCACGGCGGAATTGGGCGCGCTATCGTGGCCCGGTTTCAGCGCGAAGGGGCGCGGGTCTATGCCGCCGATCTAACGCCCGAAGGGTCTCTGGCCGCGCATGACGATGACGGCAGCATCTTTGTCAAACTGGACGTGACACAGGAGGCGGATGCTATTGCGGCAATGGAACAAGTTGGCGCGGATACGGGTCAGTTGGACATTCTGGTTAACGCCGCAGGGATCGAAATCGAAAAGACCATCGAGGAAACAACACTGGAAGAATGGAATCTGTCTTTTGCGGTCAACGTTACCGGCACGTTCCTGACCTCGAAACACGCGCTGCCCTTGATGCGGAAGGCGGCCAAGGGCCACACGGCCTCAATCATCAATTTCGGCAGCTATGATGGCTTCATCGCCGATCCCGGCCTCGCTGCCTATTGTGCGACCAAGGGGGCGGTTCATGCGCTGACCAAAGCGATGGCTTGCGATCACGGCCCCGAGGGTATTCGTGTGAACGCGATCTGCCCCGGCTATGTCGACACGCCCATGTTGCAGAGCTTTTTCACCGGCGACGGCTCGGGCGGTGGCGGTAAAACCATCGATCAGTTGCAGCAAGCTGTTCGCGATGTCCATCCGATGCGCACCTATGGAACGCCGGACGACATCGCCAATCTGGTCAACTGGCTGGCCTCTGACGAGGCCCGTTACGCCAGCGGCCAGCTATGGGTTCTAGACGGCGGGCTGAGCGCGCAGGTTCAGCAGATGAAGCTTTGAGAAATCGGGGCTTATGGGGGAAAACATGCAGACAAAAATGCTGATCAACGGAGAGATGGTCGCCGGCGATGGCGAACCCCTCCCGGTATTGGACCCGGCGACCGGAGAAACCGTCGCGCAGGTGCCCGAGGCCACGCCGGAACAGATTATGGCTGCGACACGTGCGGCGCATGAGGCATTTGACACCTATCGACTTACCACGCCCGCTGATCGGGCCGGATTTCTCAACGCAATTGCCGATGTGATCGAAGAAAACATCGAAGAACTGGCCGAGCTTGAAACGCTGGATGTCGGCAAACCCTGGCCGATGGCCCGGGACGAAGAAATGCCGCTGACCATCGACACGTTCCGCTTCATGGCTGGTGCCGCGCGCACCATGACCGGATCGGTGGCCGGAGAATACGCAGCGGGCCATACCTCGATGATCCGCAAGGACCCGATTGGCTCTGTCGCCTCAATCGCGCCGTGGAACTATCCGCTGATGATGGCCGCGTGGAAGATTGCTGCTCCACTGGCTGCAGGCTGTACCATCGTCATGAAACCGTCCGAGATCACCCCTCTGGCTACTCTGCGGCTGGCGGAACTGCTGGCCGATGTGCTGCCCAAAGGTGTGCTGAATGTGGTGCATGGCCGGGGAGTTTCGGTTGGAGACACACTGATCAACGACCCACGGATCGAGGGGATTTCGATCACCGGCTCTCCCGCCACCGGGATGGCGGCGATGCGGGCAGCGTCGAACCAGATCCGCCATGTGCATCTGGAACTTGGGGGCAAAGCTCCGGTCATCGTGTTCGACGACGCCGAGATCGACGCGGTGGCGGAAACGATCCGCTACGGATCATTCTTCAATGCGGGTCAGGACTGTGCCCAACCCTGCCGGGTAATGGTGCAGGACGAAGTTTATGACAGGCTTGTTGCTGCCGTATCGGATCAGGCCAGCCAGATCAGGATCGGTGCCCCAAGGGCCGAGGGCACCGAAATGGGCCCCATCGTATCGGCCACCCAAAGGGACCGAGTTGCCGGGTTCGTCGACCGCGCCCGTAGCAGTTGCGAGATCGCCGTGGGCGGCCAGGTCGCAGACGGCCCTGGATTTTTCTATCAACCGACCGTCGTGGCCAACGTCGACAACAATGCCGAGATCGCGTGTAGTGAGGTGTTCGGACCCGTCGTCACAATTTCGCGCTTTTCCGAGGCCGAAGACGCGCTGCGGATCGCCAATGCCGGACGCTATGGTCTGGCCTCGTCAGTCTGGACCAAGGATGTATCAACCGCGATGAAAATGACCGCTCAATTGCGCTATGGCATGACGTGGGTGAATACGCACGGGATGCCTGCGGCGGAAATGCCCTGGGCCGCGATGAAGGGCTCGGGCACCGGCTGTGACATGTCGGTCTATGCGCTGGACGCATACACATCCGTGCGGCATGTGATGGTGGCGCACTGATGCGGCTGGCGGGGAAACGCGCACTTGTGACCGGTGGCCGCCAAGGTATCGGGCGCGGTATTGTCGAAGCCTTCCTGCGCGAAGGCGCAGCCGTCACAACCTGCGGTCGGGGTCCGCGCCCAGATGGGCTGGCGGACGGCGTCATCTGGTATTCGCTGGATGTCACCGACGTCGAAGCCGTTGCAGAACTGGCCTTCGCGACAAACGGCACGGACATTCTGGTCAACAATGCGGGCGTTCAGGTTGAAAAGACCGTGGCTGAAAGCACAGACGCGGATTGGGACGCAGTGATCGGCACAAACTGCAAAGGCGTCTTCAACCTCTGCCGGGTGTATATCCCCCAGATGTCCGAGGGCGGATCGATCATCAATATCGGTTCGATCTCAGGCCAGGCCGCGGACCCGTCAATGGCGCTGTACAACGCGTCCAAGGCCTTTGTGCACGGGCTAACCCGGTCCATAGCCGTCGATCACGGCCCTCGTATACGCTGTAACGCGATCTGCCCGGGCTGGATTGAAACGGGAATGCTGGACGCTGGTTTTGAACTAGCCACTGACCCCAAGGCAGCAAAACAAGACGCCTTGGCCCGCCACGCCATGCGCCGCTTTGGCAGACCTGCGGACATCGCCAGCATGGCCGTCTGGTTGGCCTCGGACGAGGCCAGCTTTACCACTGGCCAGTTGTTTACCGCGGATGGCGGCCTGACGGCGGCCTCTCCCCTCAATCCGGGACTGTTCTGATGGAATTCTCACACACTGCCTGTCTAGGCGGCGGAACCATTGGCGCCAGTTGGGCGGCGCTATTCTTGGCCTCGGGGCGGTCGGTGGCGATGTTCGACCCGGACCCGGGAGTCGAAGGCAAGGTGCGGGCCTATATCGAAACCGCCTGGCCCACGATGACCGAGCTTGGGTTGACTACCCAAGGCACGCCCGACGCCATCACGTTTCACACCAGCGCAGCCCAAGCGGTCGAAGGTGCCGGGTTCGTGCAAGAGAACGTCCCCGAGCGCCTGCCGGTCAAACACGCTACTTTTGCCGAGATCGAACCCGCGCTTTCGCCCGACGCCATCGTCGCCAGCTCTGCCTCGGGCCTGACCCTCAGCCAGATGCAGCCTGGCTGGAAAGATCCCGCGCGGTTCGTTCTGGGCCATCCGTTCAACCCGCCACACCTGATCCCTCTGGTCGAGGTTTTGGGCAACGAACATACCGCCGATGGTGTGGTTGATGCGGCTGAGCGCTTCTATCAGGCGGTCGGTAAAACCACGATCCGCCTGCACAAAGAGGTCCCCGGCCATGTCGCCAACCGCCTTCAGGCCGCGATCTGGCGCGAAGCGATCAGCCTCGTCGTCTCAGGCGTCGCTTCAGTCGAGGATGTGGACAAGGCCGTCTGGGCCGGGCCTGGCCTGCGATGGGCGGCCATGGGACCGACCATGCTGTTCAACCTCGGCGCGGGCGAAGGCGGGTTGCAAGCCTTCTGCGACCATTTCTCGGACACATTCAACGGCTGGTGGGACGATCTGGGCCAGATCCACCTGACCGATGAGGTCACAAGCATTTTGACACAGGGGGTCGAAGCCGAAGCCGCAGGAAAATCCCCGGCCGAACTGGCCCGTGCGCGTGACGCCCTGATCGTTGCCATGCAAAAATCGGTTGCCGGATTGCGGTGACCGCCACGGCGTCAGCGACCGATGATGATATCCGCGCAGAGGCCACCCAGACGCTCGCTCTTGCTCAGACGCAGCACGCCACCATGCGCGCGCGCAATATCGGACACGATGGCAAGGCCCAGCCCAACGCCGGGGCCCCGATTCTGATTGCGCGCCGGATCGAGGCGCGAAAAAGGTTTCACCGCCTCGGACCGCTGATCGGGCGGAATACCGGGTCCGTCATCTTCGACCCGAAAACGCACGGATTTCGGCGTGATCGACAGGCTGACATCGGCGCGCTTGCCGTATCGCACGGCATTCCCGATCAAGTTCTCTACCGCGCGCCGAATGGCGGTGGGGCGCAGCATGGCCATCCCCTCGCCTTCAACCGAGACCAGATCAGCCGCATATCCCGCCCGGCGTGCATCCTTGACGATCTGCTGCAACAAGGCTTCGGGATCGACGGATTCGGGCGATCCTTCAGCCGCACCGCGCGAAAACTCAAGGAAAGCGTCCAGCAGCAGATGCATTTCATCAACGTCCTGTTGCAGCGGCGCGGCCTCATCCTCGGGCAGCATCGACAGGCCAAGTTTCAGGCGGGTCAGCGGGGTTCTGAGGTCGTGGCTCACCCCCGACAGCATCATGGTGCGCTGCTCCATCTGGCGTTCGATACGGGCGCGCATGTCCAAAAACGCACTGCCCGCTTCGCGCACTTCGATCGCGCCGCCCGGTGAATAGGGCACCACCCTGCCCCGGCCGAAGGCCTGCGCGGCCTCGGCCAGCCGGGTGATCGGACGCAATTGATTGCGCATGTAAAGAAACGAAATCGAGGTCATGATGATCGCGAAAAACAGCATCGTCACGATCAACTGGTGCGGTGCCACCGGCGACAGGCGGCGGCGATCAAAAGTCAGCTGCAACAGGCCAAGGTCGGTCTGCATGTAAACGCGCGCCACTTGCCCACTGGGCAGTGCTACCGTATCGAGGTCCGGCAGTAAGGCGCGAAGGTCCGCGTCGACCTGCGGTGCAATGAAATCGTACCAGCGGCGGTGCCCGACCATCGGCTCTTCGTTGATGTCCAGAAATCGCGCCTTCATGTCCAGCGCCTGCAAATCGGGCCGGATAGACGCCAGTGCCTGTTGCTGTGTTTCGGTCTCGTTCACCGCATCGATCACCAACATCACCTCGCGCGAGGCCGCCCGGGTCATCTGCGCGGTAACATCCTCAAGGTGCTTTTGCAGGAACGCGACGCCCACCACCAAAAGCAGGACGACCACTGGCAGTACCAGTATTAGCGCAGCACGGGTATAGAGGCTGCGCGGCATATAGGGTTTGAGCCATTGCGCGGACATGCGCTAAACCTAACGGGCTGTTACGACAAGAGAAAGAGCGCAGAATGCAGACCCCGGAAGATTTCAACCCACCCGCCGGTCCAGCCATCGAGTTGCAACCGGGACTGCGCCGCATTTTGGCCCCGAATCCGTCTCCCATGACTTATCGCGGGACCAACACCTACTTGCTGGGCACTGGCGATCTGGCCGTAATCGACCCCGGGCCGCTCAACGATTCTCATCTTGGGGCGATTCTGGACGCGGTACAGCCCGGCCGGCGCATCAGCCACATCATCGTCACCCACAGCCATTTGGATCATTCTCCGTTGGCGCGCCCTCTGGCCGAACGGACCGGCGCACCCATTCTGGCCTTTGGCGGCCCTGAAGCCGGGCGCAGCTTGGTGATGACCGAACTGGCGCAAGGCGGAATGGCTGGAGGCGGCGAAGGCATCGACACTGCATTCCGCCCGGATATCGAACTGCCCGATGGTGCGCAGATCACCGGCGACGGCTGGCTGCTAGAGGTGATTCACACCCCCGGACATCTGGGCAACCACATCGCTTTGGGTTGGGGCAACGTCTGTTTCACCGGCGATCACGTCATGGGATGGGCCAGCTCACTGGTTTCGCCCCCTGACGGGGACCTGACCGATTTCATGACCGCCTGCCATCGCCTTCGGGCGCGCGACTGGTCGGTGTTTCACTCTGGTCACGGCGCCCCGATTCCCGACCCTGCCACGCGGCTGGAATGGCTGATCAATCACCGCCTGACGCGCGAGGCACAGATTCTGTCGGCACTCGAAGCCCAACCCGGCACGGCCCGGGACCTGGCCGAGCGCATCTATGTGGTAACTCCGACCGCGCTGTTGCCAGCCGCGGAAAGAAACGTTTTCGCGCATCTGATTGATCTGCTTGGAAAATCGATGGTCGCCACCGATGGAGCCCTATCCGCCACCGCCCGTTTTCACAGACAATCCTGAGTGCGCGGAACTTTTTTGGGAAAACGTCACATTCCCCTCTGGACGGCGAAAATACGGGTTGTTATACGCCCCTCAGTTCCGGCGTAGCTCAGCGGTAGAGCAGTTGACTGTTAATCAATTGGTCGTAGGTTCGATCCCTACCGCCGGAGCCAAAAATCCCCCATTAGATACTCCGTTTCTTTGTGCAGAACACTATTGCGTTGCGTGGGGATTGTTGAAGAAACAACCACTCAATCGACCTTCTGTGCAACACGCACTTTGCGTATGAGTTCACTCAACTTAGCTGGCGGCATTCGTGTGTTTTTCACGGTGGACCGTTTACTGGAAAAGTCTACTAGAATTCAGAAGCCCACCCGAAGTTCTTACATTACGGCATTGATAACAAACGAATAATGCGAATCAACTTCTCAGCTGGAACCTGAAGGGGTTCTACTTTGAATATCGCCATACGACCAACAAGTTCGGGCTTATTCAGGAATTCCTCAGCAACTTGCATTCGCGGACGATCTCCGTAGTCGTCAAACAAAAGCGTTACTGGGCGTTTAATGTTGAATGCCGTAGCCAAAACACACCCAACCCGGAAACGCCCATCGACCAGAACTACGTCGGGGTGCTTGAACCCTTCGCTTTGCCAAATTGACAAAGGGTACCTTGGATACAGATCCGCCCTGTCACGGTTTGCAGGAAAACCCCATTTTTTGGTTTGGCCGATATTCACCCACGAAATACTGACCTCAGTTCCTGTGTTGGGTGGATTTTCTTGGAGCCAACGTCGCATTTTGCGGGCCCATCTCCGGTCACTTTCGACACTAAAGACAGTTTTTGCCTCCATCTCTGCAGCCACCACGGTTGAGCCACCCGACCCGTATTCAAGAATGACAGAAGCCCCCTCGTAATGTTCGCGAAGGGCTTGTTGGGCATCTTCAGGCATCGTCAAAACAGGTTTTTCAAGTTCGGCTGTTTTCAATTCGTTCTCCAGAATTCCTTAGCGATTTACACCTGACGCCAAAGCGCTAGCCGAATGGCAGGCCTTCGAATTTTTATACTGCAAATCATCCCACTACAATGAAAGCAACTGGAGTATTAGTCAGGCCTATGCAGAGTGTTTGGCGCCAAGGCGGATACAGGCCCAACATAAAGCAGCCCAAGGTCTTCTAGGGTGTTTAGTTGCTCCAATACTCTACTCGACGCAGTCTCGAATGTGATCTCAAACGTGGCTGCAAGGATGCAGATTTCCGACTGGGAAACTTTTCCTAAAAAATTTTGAGACCCGCTCTGGACGCCGCAGAAACAGGTTGCTATATGGCGCGAACCGTTCCGGCGTAGCTCAGCGGTAGAGCAGTTGACTGTTAATCAATTGGTCGTAGGTTCGATCCCTACCGCCGGAGCCATATCCCCTTCATTCGAAGTTCAGGCCGTAAAGGCGTTCTCGAAATCCGCGCGCAGATTTCGCTTCAGAACCTTACCGGTAGCGTTCAAGGGCAAAGCCTCGACGAACACAACCTTGTCCGGCACCTGCCAATTGGCGATTTTACCGTTGTAGAACGCCAGGATTTCCTCTTCGGTCGGCTCTTCGCCCTCGGCTTTGACCGCAACCAACAATGGACGTTCGTCCCATTTCGGATGCGGTACGCCAACCACGGCAGCCGTCGCCAGTTTGGGATGTGCGACGGCGATGTTTTCCAACTCAACCGAACTGATCCACTCACCCCCGGATTTGATGATGTCCTTCGAGCGGTCGCGGATGGTCATGTACCCATCGGGGTCCAGCGTGGCCACATCCCCGGTCGCGAACCAGCCATCCTGCAAAAGTTCTTGATCTTGCATCTGGAAATAGCTGTCCAGCACCCAGAACCCACGCACCAGCAGATCACCCTGCGTTTCGCCATCATGCGGCAGGTCGTTGCCGTTGTCGTCCACGATCTTCAACTCAACGCCGTAACAGGGCCGCCCCTGGCTTTCCCGTAGCTTATGCTGCTCGTCCACTGGCAGGTCGAGGTATTTGGCCAAAGGCTGGTTTGCGGTACCCAGCGGGCTCATCTCGCTCATGCCCCAGGCGTGGACGGTGTCGACGCCATAGGTTTCGCGGAAGGTTTTTATCATCGACGGCGGGCACGCGGCCCCACCGATCACCGTGCGTTCGAGGCTGGCCAGCGTGGTGTCGGATTGCGCGGCATAGGCCAGCAACCCCTGCCAGATCGTCGGCACCCCCAAGGCAAGCGTGACGCCGTATGTGTCGATCAGCTTGACCAACGCCTCACCATGCAAATCCGGCCCCGGCAGCACCATGCGAGAGCCCGACATGGCGCAAGCATAGGGCGACCCCCAAGCATTCACATGGAACATCGGCACCACGGGCATCACCACATCCATCGCCGAGAACCCGATCACGTCGCGGGTGTTCGACCCAAAACTGTGCAGCACGGTCGAGCGATGAGAATACAGCACCCCCTTGGGGTTCCCGGTCGTGCCAGACGTATAACACAGGCTGGACGCGGTGTTTTCGTCAAAGCTGGGCCATTGGAATCCCGCATCGCCAGTATCGATCAGGTCGTCATAGAACTGGACGCCGGGGATTTGGGCAACCGCGTCCTCATTCCGTGGCCCCATCAGGACGAAGTGCTGAACTTCGGTCAGATGCTCTTTCAACGCGGCCACCAGCGGGATGAAGGTCGCGTCGAAGAACAGCACCTGATCCTGCGCGTGGTTGATGATATAGGTCAGTTGCTCGGGGAACAGGCGCGGGTTGACCGTGTGGCAGACGAACCCTGCGCCCGACGCGGCAAAATAGATCTCAAGGTGCCGCCGGTTGTTCCAGGCTAGGGTCCCGATCCGGGTCTGCGGCTCCAACCCTAGCTTGGTCAGCGCCGAGGCCAGTTTCCGCGCGTTTTCCGCAACCTCTGCCCAGTTTGTCTCGGTCACCGTACCGTCGGTCTCGACCGAGGTAATCTCGGTCTGACCGTGATATTTGTCTGCGTGATTTATCAGCGACGAGATCAGCAAAGGCTGCGTCATCATCTGTCCCAGCATGGGCATCCTCCCTTTGGTGGCCCCGCTTCTGTATGGCGGCGCCATCTGTTGCCTTCCCCGGACTTTATGACTGCCCGGGTCGTTTAGGCTTTTGCTTGGGGGAAATCCTGCCAATCATTTAATTTTCTGACAATAAAAGAATGCAGCCTGCCGTTGCGGCAGGCTGCGGGCTTACCCGGACCTAATCCCGGTGGCGCATCGCATAGGCGACCAGTGCCGCGGTCGAGCTATCCTTGCCCTCTGCGCTTTCCTCACCATCCACAATCGGGCCAAGCGAGGTCGCCAGCTCCTTGCCCAGTTCCACGCCCCACTGGTCGAAGGAGTTGATCCCCAGCAACACCCCTTCGACAAACACGCGGTGTTCATACAGGGCGATGATCTGGCCCAGCACAAACGGTGTGAGCTTCGGATAGATCAGGGTCGAGGAAGGCCGGTTGCCCGGGAACACGCGGTGGCGGGCCTGACGCTCCAGCTCATCGCCTTGCAGGCCTTTATCGGCCATACGTTGCCGGGCTTCATCCAGCGACCGGCCGCGCATCAGTGCCTCGGATTGGGCCAGGCAATTAGCTAGAAGCAGGCGGTGATGGTGGGCCAGTTCGGGTTCGTGCCCTTCGGCGGCGACCATGAACTCGCAGGGGATCACATCGGTGCCCTGATGGATCAACTGATAAAACGCGTGCTGTCCATTGGTGCCGGGTTCCCCCCAGACCACCGGGCCAGAAGGCAGGGTCAGCGAACTGCCATCCATGGCGACGGACTTGCCGTTCGACTCCATTTCGAGCTGTTGAAAATAGGCTGGCAGGCGCAACAGGCGTTGGTCATAAGGCAGAACCGCCCGACTGGTGTGGCCCAGAACCTGACGGTGCCAGATGCCGACCAAAGCCAGCATCACCGGCATATTCTCAGCCCAGTTTGCGGCCCGAAAATGCACATCCATCGCCTGTCCGCCCCGCAGGAAGGCGTCAAAGGCGTTCGAACCCACAGCAATCATCACTGGCAAGCCGACCGGCCCCCAGACCGAGTAGCGCCCGCCGACCCAATCGGCAAAGCCGAACACGCGGTCTTCGGGGATGCCGAAAGCTTCGGTCTTGTCCACGGCGCTGGACACGGCGGCGAATTGTTTGGCCGGATCACCGCCGCCATCCACCATCCAGGCCCGCGCGGTACGGGCGTTGGTCATGGTTTCGATGGTGGTGAATGTCTTGGACGCCACGATGATCAGCGTCCGTGTCGGGTCAAGCTGGCGCAGTGTATCGGCGATATGGGCGCCGTCCACATTGGAGACATAATGCAGCCGTGGGCCGTCGTGATACGGGGCCAGCGCGTGGGTCGCCATCACCGGCCCCAGATCGGACCCGCCAATGCCGATATTCACCACATCGGTAAAGCTGCCCCCTGCCCCGGTGATCGCACCGCCGCGCACCTCTTCGGCAAAAACCCGCATCCGCTGCAACGTGTCCAGCACGTCGGGCATCACGTCCAGACCGTCAACCTCGACCGGGCCGCCATCCAGATTGCGCAGCGCCGTGTGCAGCACAGCCCGCCCTTCGGTTTCGTTGATCTTTTCACCCGAGAACATCGCCTCGCGCCGTTCGGCCAGTCCGGCCGCATCGCAAAGCTGGATCAGAGCGTCCCGGATATCTGCGTCAATCTGCGTTTTCGAATAGTCAAACAGCAGATCGCCGGTCGAGGCCGAAAAAGCCTCGGCCCGGTTCGAATCGTTGCCAAACAGACCTAGGATGGTCTGATCTTTACGTTCGTCGGCCAGGGTGGAAAGTCTGTCCAGTTGCATCGCGCCTACTCCGCCCAGTGAACCGTCATACCACCGAGCACCGCCGCAATGGGGGCCTCTTCCGGTGGCAGGGACATGGCTTGTTCCAGCGCGTCCCGCTTGGCCGCGCCAAAAATGATCAGGTGTTTCGACAAGGCGCCATCTAGTACCGGAGCAGTCAGCGTGATCCGCGGTTCGGGCTGCACGTCAGTCCGCGCCACCGCCAGCGGGCGCGCGTGGCTGTCCAGCGCAGCCTCAAGCCCATCCATGCCCGGGAACAGGGACGCGGTGTGCATGTCCTCGCCCATCCCCAACACGACAACCGACAAGGGGCGGATCGGCGTTATCAGGCTTTCAAGTTCGGGCAGTACATCCTCTGGCTCTTCGCCGGGAACATAAAGGGGGATGTATTGCGCCGCCGCGGCGCGGTTGGTCAGCAACCGTTCCCGGATCAGACGTTCGTTCGAACGCTCATGGTCGCCCGGCACACAGCGTTCATCCGTGGGCAGAACCCGCACCCGGTCCCATTCCAGATTGGCCGCGCACAGGACGTCAAAAACCGGACCCGGTGTGGTGCCTCCCGGAACCGCCATCGAGACCACGTCATGATGCAGCAAGGCCGATTCCAGCTCGCCCGCCAACTCATTTGCAACGTCGATGGCCAGCATATCCCTGTCGGCGTATTCTTGTAGTTTCATGGGTTTATCCCTTGCCAGCGGCGACCGTCTCGTTTCATCAGCAGCTCGGCGTCGCCCGGGCCTGTGCTGCCGCTTTCATAAGGTTTGGGGACATCCCCACGCGCCTGCCAGCCCGCGATGATCGGGTCGGTCCAAGCCCAGGCGGCTTCGACCTCATCCCCGCGCATGAACAGGGTCTGGTTGCCGCGGATCACGTCCATCACCAGACGTTCATAAGCGTCCGGCGGGTCCTGGTTTTCCGGCCCCAGCGCCTCGGCAAAACTCATGTCCAAAGGCACGTCCACCAGGCGCATACCACCCGGACCCGGCTCTTTGATCGTCACCTTCAGCGTGATGCCTTCGTTCGGCTGCAGCCTGATCGACAGCACGTTGGCATGGCGCCCGGCATCCGCGCCAAAGATCGAATGCGGCGCGTCCTTGAACATCACGTTGATCACCGAGGACCGTGCCACCAAACGCTTGCCCGTGCGCAGATAGAACGGCGTACCCGCCCACCGCCAGTTGCTGACATGTGCCCGCAACGCCACATAGCTTTCTGTGGTCGAACGTGGGTTGCCGACGGTCTCTCGATAACTTGGGCCGCCTTCCCCACCTTCGAACTGTCCACGCACAATGTGGTGTGGCTCAACCGGGTCCAGCGCGCGGATTACTTTCAGCTTTTCGTCCCTTACCGCGTCCGGGTCGAACTTGGCAGGAGGCTCCATCGCTATCAGACAGAGCAACTGCATCAGGTGGTTCTGCATCATGTCGCGCATGGCACCCGCGCGATCATAATACTCCTCGCGTCCGTCGATACCAACGGATTCAGCAACCGTAATCTGGATGTGATCCACGTATTGGCTGTTCCACAACGGTTCGAACAGCATATTGCCGAACCGCACGGCCATCAAGTTCTGGACGGTTTCCTTGCCCAGGTAATGATCGATCCGGTAAATCTGCCCTTCGGTAAAATGCCTGGCCAGCGTTGCATTTAATGCCCGGGCGCTTTCCAGATCGTGACCGAATGGTTTTTCCACGACAATTCGTGTCTGCTTGGTCGCCAGTTTGTGCGACTTGATACTTTCCGCCAAAGGACCAAACAGCCGCGGACCGACCGAGAAATAGAATGCCCGCACCCGATCGACGGTCAGCTTTTCTGCCAGCAGGTCCCATCCCTCGTCCGACAGAGCATCCAACGGAACATAGTCGACCCGCTGAAGGAACGTGCTCAGCGCATCGGCGTCCTGACATTGCTTGGCCGCGTGGGTGCGCAACGATTCGGCGACGATATCCCGGAACGCATCCCGGTCGTAAACCGCGCGGGCGGCACCGATGATCTGCACGTCATCGGGCCATTGACCCGAACAGAACCTTCGAAACAGCGCCGGAAGGATCTTGCGCTGCGCAAGATCGCCGGTACTGCCGAAAATGACCAGATCGAACGGGTCAACGGGGATGACACGAGAAACCATGTGTTTTCCCTACCTTACCCCTGCGGCCATGTCTAATGTTAGCGCCATCATTTTTCGGTTTTTTTCCGATCATCAAAACTCTGTCAGGTCCGGCCTGCCGCCCTTAACTAACCTGTGTCGAAGCGCTAAGTCAGCACTGAGACACCAAAGAACCGGATACCGGAATGAAAGACAACGCCCCTCAAAGCGCCAATATCGGCAAGTTTCAGAACAAATTGGTGACAGCTGACGGGCAAACGCGGGCCTCGGTGCCGCTCAGCAACCCCGAGACGCTTTGGTTCAACACCGGAACCTTGTGCAACATCGAGTGCCTCAACTGCTATATCGAAAGCAGCCCGACCAATGACGCGCTCGTCTATATCACCGCTGATGAGGTGCGGGATTATCTGGATCAGATCAAAGACCGCAAGTGGTCGGTGCGTGAGATCGGGTTCACTGGCGGTGAGCCCTTCATGAACCCCGAAATGATCGACATGACCCGCGCCTGTCTTGAGCGCGGGTACGAGGTATTGATCCTGACCAACGCGATGCAGCCGATGATGCGCCGCAGGGTGCAAGACGGTCTGGTGGAGCTGCAACGTGACTTTGGAGACAAGCTGACGCTGCGGATTTCCGTCGATCACTACCGACCCGAATTGCATGACGAAGAGCGCGGCAAAGGCAGTTTCGCCAAGACCCTGACTGGGATGGAATGGCTGCGCGACCACGGGTTCAAAATGGCGGTTGCCGGGCGGACAGTTTGGGGCGACACCGACACCGAAAGCCGCGCCGGATACGCCGCCTTTTTTGCGAAACATGGGTTCGAGATTGACGCGCAAAACCCGGGTCAGACCGTTCTGTTCCCCGAGATGGATGAAACTGTCGAAGTCCCCGAAATCACCACCGCCTGCTGGGGCATCCTGAACAAATCGCCTGACGCAGTGATGTGCGCCAGTGCTCGCATGGTCGTGAAACGCAAGGGCGCGGACCGTCCGGCGGTTCTGGCCTGCACCCTGCTGCCCTATGCGCCCGAATTCGAGATGGGGCACACCCTGGCCGAAGCCGAAGCGGACGTGCACCTGAACCATCCGCATTGCGCGAAATTCTGTGTATTGGGTGGGGCCAGCTGCTCGGGCTGATCAGTTCAGTTCGGGGGATTTCCAGAACTTCGTGCCGGACGCTCCGGCCGAGACCCGCCAGCCCTTCTTGCCCAGCACAAAGAACGACCGGCCATCGGTGAACCGCACGGTTTCTGCGCTGCTGTCTTCCCCATACATGGCGCCGGTTTCTGCGGTCGCGTCATAGCCATGTTCGATGAACTTCTGCAGATCAGCGGCGGTTTCGAACAGGATCACGAATTTGGTTTCGAACCCGCCGATACCCACGGCCGCGCCAACGCCGCCCGTTCCCATGTTCATATAGGTGTGCTGACCGGTATCCTTCGACACCGCCACCCCGCGCCCGTACCCGGCCGAAACCGGAAACACCGTAACCTTGCGCGTGTCGAACACCGCATAGCCAGCGCTGATGCCAAAAAGAGCGTCTGCCTCGGGGTCATCCGCCAGCAGTTGGGTCAGAACCTCGCTGGCCATCAGGTCCAGTTTGACGCGGGTTTCTGCCGGCGTGGCCTCATTCGTCACCAGATCAGCGGTCGAATCTACGGTCTCACCAACGACTTCCGCGCCTTTTTGTACGGTGTCACCCACCGTTTCGGCTCCGCGCCCGATGGCGTCGGCGGTATTCTCAGCACCTTTTTTAATTTTATCCAGAACGCCTTCGGCGCTGGCAGATCCGCCAACCAACAAGGCAGCAGCAAGAAACAAAACCCGGGACATAAAGCGATTCCGTATGTGACCAATGAATTGGTCGACACCTTAACCCAAGCATTAAAAAAATAATGCGTCTCAATCGTTACTGGCCGAAAAATGTGGCCTGATACTCAATTTACTCTGAATTCACCCACGACATTGCGCCATTCTCCGGGCGCGATCATCTTACGGTGCGTGAACCGGACCGAATGCAGCGGACCTTCGATCTCACGCTGCCAGAACTCAACAAATTTAAAGAGCTTTGGATGGTCCGGCGCCAGATCGTAATCCTGCCAGATGAACGTGTTCAGAACGTGAATGTAGTCGGGCATGTGGTAGAAGAATTCCGCCGTTGTCAGCCCGTACCCCTTGAGCATCAATTCGGTTTCGCTTTGCTCCATGCAGACCTCCAATTTTGTTGCAAGGTCTCTTCATGGTAGCACGAAAATACCCTAATCCTTAGTTAACAATATGTTACTCTGGTGATACCGGGGTTTTTCACAGGCAAAAGGGTTGCTTGCTTGCACCTTATGTGCCGGGTCTGATAAGGTACATCCACAAGATATAGACCCAGAACAATACACGGGCAGTTTACGTGAGCGATACGCCAGAAACCCCAGAAAACATGGATGAAACCCCGCCCGAGCGCCCCGTATACGACGGCCCGACGGTGTCCATCGAATCCGAGATGCGCACGTCCTATCTGGACTATGCCATGTCGGTCATCGTCTCACGCGCGATCCCCGATCTGCGCGATGGCCTGAAACCGGTGCACCGGCGCATCCTGTATGCAATGCATGAGACCGGAAACACGCATGACAAGGCGTACCGCAAGTCGGCCCGTCCGGTCGGTGATGTGATGGGTAAGTACCACCCGCATGGTGACAGCGCGATCTACGACGCGCTGGTGCGGATGGCGCAGGATTTCTCGATGTCGCTGCCGCTGCTCGATGGTCAAGGCAACTTTGGCTCGATGGACGGCGATAACCCGGCGGCCATGCGTTATACCGAAGTGCGGATGGACAAACCCGCCGCCGCCCTGCTGGCCGATATCGAAAAAGAGACGGTTGATTTTCAGGACAACTACGACGGCAAGGACCGGGAGCCGACCGTCCTGCCCGCCCGTTTCCCGAACATGCTGGTCAATGGTGCCGGTGGTATCGCCGTGGGTATGGCGACGAACATCCCGCCGCATAACCTGGGCGAAGTGGTTGACGCCACGCTGGCGCTGATCGACGACCCGGACCTTACGTCCGAGCAATTGATCGAATACGTCCCCGGCCCCGATTTTCCGACCGGCGGCGTGATGCTGGGCCGGTCTGGTGCGCGCAAAGCCTATCTGGAAGGCCGCGGCAGCGTTATCATCCGCGCCAAGACCCGCGTGGAAGAGATCCGCAGGGACCGCTACGCCATTGTTGTGGATGAGATCCCCTATCAGGTGAACAAGGCCGCGATGATCGAAAAGATCGCCGAGGCCGTGCGTGAAAAGCGCATCGAAGGCGTGGCCCACGTTCAGGACGAATCCGACCGCAACGGCGTGCGGGTTGTGGTCGAGCTGAAGCGCGATGCTACGCCCGAGGTGGTGCTGAACCAGCTCTATCGTTTCTCGCCGATGCAGACATCGTTTGGCTGCAACATGCTGGCCCTGAATGGCGGCCGGCCCGAGCAGTTGACCCTGCGCCGGTTCCTGACTTCGTTCATCGACTTCCGCGAAGATGTCGTTGCCCGCCGCACCGCGTACGACTTGCGCAAGGCGCGCGAGCGCAGCCACATTCTGTGTGGTCTGGCCGTGGCAGTCTCGAACGTGGACGAGGTTGTGGCCACCATCCGCTCGTCCGCCGACGCAGCCGAGGCCCGCGAAAAGCTTATGACTCGTCGCTGGCCTGCGGCAGAAATCGAAGGTTATCTGCGTCTGATCGACGATCCGCTGTCCAAGATGAACGATGACGGTACCTATAACCTGACCGAGGTTCAGGCCCGCGCCATCCTCGATCTGCGCCTGCAGCGCCTGACTCAGATCGGCGTCAAAGAGGTCACGGACGAGCTGGAAGAACTGGCCGCCAAGATCAAGGAATACCTCGATATTCTGTCCTCGCGAGAGCGCATCATGTCGATCATCGGCGATGAACTGCGCAGCATCCGCGAGCAGTTCGCTGTGCCCCGTCGTACCGAGATCGTCGACTGGTCCGGCGACATGGAAGACGAGGATCTGATCGAACGCGAGGACATGGTCGTGACGGTCACTTCGGGCGGTTACATCAAGCGGACCCCGCTGGCTGATTTCCGTGCCCAGAAACGCGGCGGTAAGGGCCTGTCGGGGATGCAGACCAAAGAAGAGGATGTGGTTACCAACCTCTTCGTGGCCAACACGCATACCCAGTTGTTGTTCTTCACCACCGAAGGCATGGTCTACAAGCTTAAGACCTGGCGCCTGCCGCAGTCCAGCCGGACCGGCAAGGGCAAAGCCATCGTCAACATCCTGCCGATCCCAACCGGCGTTTCCATTGCCGCGATCATGCCTGTGGATGTCCCGGATGAAGAGTGGGAGAACCTGCAGATCGTCTTCGCCACCAGCGCGGGCGACGTACGTCGCAACCGGCTGTCGGATTTCACCAATGTCCGCCGCAACGGCAAGATCGCGATGAAGCTGCCCGAGGACGTGGAGCTGGTGAATGCCCGCATCTGCTCTGAAGACGAAGACGTGATGCTGGTCACCAACTCGGGCCGCGCGATCCGTTTCCGCACCACTGATGTGCGTGTCTTCAACTCGCGCGAATCCACCGGTGTACGCGGCATCAGGCTGACGAATGGCGACCGTGTCGTATCCATGTCCGTGATCCGCCACTTTGAGGCCGGGCCGGACGAGCGGGCAGCCTACCTCAAGATGCGCCGCGCCGTGGCAGGCATCGCGGATGACGGCGAAACGGATGAGGATGAAGTCGCACCCGGAGCAATCTCGCAAGAGCGCTATGCCGAAATGTCGGCCGCCGAAAACCTGATCCTGACGATCACCGCAGGAGGTGCAGGCAAGCTCAGCTCCAGCCACGACTACCCCGTTCGCGGACGTGGTGGCATGGGTGTTGCGGCGATGGACAAGGCAATGCGCGGCGGTGAGTTGGTCGCATCCTTCCCGGTTGAGATCGACGACCAGATCATGCTGGCCACCTCCAAGGGTCAGTCGATCCGGGTGCCGGTCGATGGCATTTCCTTCCGATCCCGCAGCGCGGGCGGCGTGAAGGTGTTCAACACCGGCAAGGGCGAAGAGGTCGTCAGCGTCGCCTGGATCGCCGATCAGGGGGACGATGAGGCAGACGCCTAATGTTGACAAAGATGAGCGGCGCAAAAGCCGCTCATTTTCTTTTCGGAAAGCAAAATGAAACACCTCTTTCTTCCCATCGCTGCTATTTCTGCCTTGGCCGCACATCCAGTACACGCCGATGAGTTGCTCGGGCCTGCGTTAATAGAAGAAATCAGTGGTCAGCACTTTGACTGCATGATGGGGGAGAACCCTCTGGAATGGATCGTTTCGGACGTGACGCTGGACGCCACGTCCGTTCCTTATTCCGCTATCGTGCGGGGTAAGACAGTCGAGGCTGAATATAGCATAAGCGTCGACGGTCGCCTCACCTCGGACGGATATGGCGACGAACGTAGGGTCGAAAAAATTGCCGATGGATCGCTGAGCGTTGCGCGTTCCGACGGACGTGTCATGAATTGCACAGCACGCTAAAGCGCAGGGCGCGTTCAGCCGATACCGACTTTTCGATCACCAAGCGGGGTAGCCGAGGCCACCCAAGTCATTTCAGACCGTACAGCACCCCAAACTTCTCTTCTAAATAGCTGAGCAGAGGCTCCGGCCCCGGCTCCATTCCGCTGGCGCGCTGGATGGTGTCGCGCGGGGCGTACAGGCCTCCGTGACGCTGCAGGTTTTCCCGCAACCAGCCGGTTGCACCGGATGTATCGCCTTTGGCCAGTTGCGTATCCAGATCCGGTACCGCTGCCCGCAGCGCCTCACAGAGGCAGCCTGCATAGACATTGCCCAGCGAATAGGTCGGGAAGTACCCAAACAGCCCAACCGACCAATGCACGTCCTGCAAGCACCCGTTCGAGGGCTTGTCGACCGCATGGCCGAAATCGGCCTTGAACCTGTCGTTCCACGCGGCCTCCAGATCGCTGACCTGCAGGTCTCCGGCCATCAGGGCGCGCTCCAGATCAAAGCGCAGCATGATGTGCAGGTTGTATTGCACCTCATCGGCCTCAGTACGGATATAGCCGTTATGGACGCCATTGACCGTGGCATAAAAGGCATCGGCATCCGCAATTCCGAAATCGCCGAACGTCTCGACCATCTGGCCGTAGAGCCAGCCGGTGAAAGCGCGCGAGCGGCCCAGTTGGTTTTCGTAGATCCGGCTTTGGCTTTCATGCACGCCCATAGACACGCCCTGCCCCAGTGGCGTCAGAAGAAGATCTGGGGCGATGCCCTGTTCATAGGCGGCGTGGCCGACCTCGTGAATGGTCGAGTAGAAGCAATTGAACGGGTCGGTCGCACTGGTGCGTGTGGTGATCCGCACGTCCAACCCGCTGCCGGAACTGAACGGGTGCACCGCCTTGTCGACGCGGCCGGTGTTCAGGTCATAGCCGAAGGTGGTCGCCAGTTTTTGCGACAGGCGCATTTGCGCCAGCTCGTCGAATTTTCCGGTCAGGGCTTGCGGCGCAGGTTTGCCCAGAACAGCAGCACGAAGGGCCACCAGACGCGGGCGCATCTGGTCGAAAATCTCGGCAATCTGTGCACCCGTTGTGTAGGGTTCATAATCCTCGACCATGGCGTCATAGACATCGCCGCCCTGCGCCAGAGCCGCGCCCTCTTCGCGTTTCAGCGCGACGACTTCTTGCAGCACTGGCAGGAACGCTGCCACGTCTTCGTTCGCACGGGCCAGCGCCCATGTGCCTTGCGCGGCAGAGGTCACACGCGCGATGGCTTTCGCCAGATCGGCGGGCACTTTGACCGTGCGCTCGTATGATCGGCGGATGTCACGCAGTTGGGCGCGAGCCGTATCGTCTTGCGGATCGGCCTGCTCCAGCCACTCGGCCACGCGCGGGTCCGAGCGGCGGGCGTGCAGCACTGCCTCGATCGCGGCCATCTCTTCGGCGCGCTGCGGGGCGGCGCCACGCGGCATCACTGTTTCCTGATCCCAGCCCAATCGCCCGGCAATCTGCCCGAGGGCCGAGGTTTCGCGCTGAAAGGCCATCAGGTCGTCATAGGCGGTCATCGGGGTCAGGCTCCGCGGATTGAAGTGGCGATGGGGTAAGCGGTCAGGAACCGCGCGCGCAGGATCAGGGTCCAAACTACGATGGCCATGAACTGGTGGAAAATGGCAAGCTGCCACGGGGCAGCGTAGACCACGGTCAGGATACCGATGACCACCTGCAACGACAACGCCGCAAAAGCCGCGTTGAAGGCAAAGCGCGTCTGCGGGTGCGCGCTGGTGCTGCCGCGTCGCCAGACAATGATGGCGAAGATGAACAGCAGGTAACCCGCGCAGCGGTGAATGAACTGCACCAAGCCGGGACTTTCGAAGAAGTTGCGCCACATCGGTTCCAGCATCGCCGCATCCGGTGGCAAAAGCTGCCCGCCGATCAGCGGCCAGTCGGTGTAAGACCGACCCGCGTCGATCCCGGCCACCAACGCACCGATCAGGATTTGCAGGAACGCAAAGTGCATCAGGCCGGTCGACAGCGAGAACAATTTTGCCTCTTTCGCTCGGCGGGCCTGCATCAGGTCACGCTCTTCGCGACCCAGTTCAAAGATATACCAGGCGAGGAAACCAAGGATCACGAAGGCCAGGCCCAGGTGCACCGCGAGGCGATAGCTGGCGACGGCGATCATGCCCTCGCCCTGTGTCACGCCCGAGGCCACCATCCACCAGCCGACAGCACCCTGAACACCGCCCAGAAGGCCAGGGATCAGCAGCTTGCCGGTCCACCCGGTTGGGATTTTACGTGCGACGAGGAAGCCGAAGAACCCAAGCGCCCAGACCAGACCGATCACGCGGCCCAGTTGGCGGTGGCCCCATTCCCACCAGTAGATGAATTGGAAATCACTCAGCTCCATCCACTGGTTCTGGATGCGCCATTGGTCGATCTCTTTGTACTTGTCGAACTCGGCCTGCCAGTCGGCCTCGGTCATAGGCGGGATGGCCCCTGTGATCGGACGCCATTCAGTGATCGACAACCCGCTATCCGTCAGGCGTGTGAGGCCTCCAACGGCGATCATAACAACGACCAGCGCAAACAGGATCATCAGCCAGACGCGGATCGCACCGCGTGCGCCGCCGCGGCCCCGGTCGATCATGCCAGGCTGCACCGCCTGTTGTTTCTCGGTGTCCGAGACCTCTTCGAAGATGCTGCGCTTACCGCTCATGCCGTCCTCATGTCCTGATTTTCGTCGCAAGCTAGGGCCTGAGTGGAGATAGGTCCAGCCTCAGCCCTTGTCCTTCCAGCGGACCATCTGCCGCATGATCCCGTGCAGCATCTGCACATCGGCCCGCGTCATCCGCATCCGCGACCACAGATTGCGCAGATTGGTCTTCATGCCTTCGGCCTTTTCGGGCGGGTAGAAGAACCCGGCCTCGTCCAGCCGATCCTCGTAATGTTCGACCAGCTTTTCGACCTCGATCCCTGTGGCCCAGTCGCCCTTGCCCAGATCGGTGGCCTCATGCACCACATCCCCGGTCTGGCGCATCCACTCATAGGCGGTCAGCAACACACATTGGCCAAGGTTCAGCGAGGCGTATTCCGGGTTCACCGGCACCGAGATGATGGCGTTGGCCTTGGCGATATCCTCATTCTCTAGTCCTGCGCGTTCGGGTCCGAACAGCACCGAGACCTTCTCACCCGCTGCCACCTTTTCAGCCGCGATCTGCATGGCGCGTTCTGGGCTGTAAACCGGCTTGGTCAGGCCCCGTTGCCGGGCCGTGGTGGCGAAAACAAAGGTACTGTCGGACAGTGCCCCGGCCAGATCGTCGTACAGCTGCGCCTCATCCAGCAGCCGCCCCGCGCCGCTGGACATCGCCACCGCCTTGGGGTTCGGCCATCCGTCCCGAGGGGCAACGATCCGCATCCGGTCCAGACCGAAATTCCACATCGCCCGCGCGGCGGCACCGATGTTTTCACCCATCTGCGGGCGCACAAGCACAAAGGAGGGCTGAGATTTGTCGCTGGGCATGGCTGTCTCCGGAAAACTTCGGGATGCTGTAATGGTCGTACCCCAACAGGGCAAGGCGCTGAGGCGGCAATTTACCCCCCGAATGCCATAAAAGTTTGCTTCCCCGGCGCAATCCGCTAAACCGCGCCAATGACTGAAAGCGAAGGACGCGCCAATGGACACCCCCGAGCAGCCGCAGATTTACCTGATCACCCCGCCCACGATTACCCTGAGCACGTTCCCCGACCAGCTTGGCCGCGTGCTGGACAGTGCCGATATCGCCTGCATCCGGCTGGCGCTGGCGGGCAGTGACGAGGACACCATTGCCCGCGCAGCCGATGCCTGCCGCGAGGTGGCTCATGCGCGGGACGTGGCCATCGTGATCTCGAACCACGTCCTGCTGGCGCAACGTCTGGGGCTGGACGGGGTGCATCTGGACGACGCAGCCCGTTCGGTTCGGGCAGCACGCAAGGAACTTGGTGCGGATGCAATCGTCGGAAGCTTCTGCAGCGCCTCCAGCCATGACGGCATGAGCGCCGGAGAGGCTGGCGCAGATTACGTCGCCTTCGGTCCGGTCGGTGCGTCGGCCCTGGGCGATGGCACCATCGCCGAAAAGGACCTGTTCCAGTGGTGGTCCGAGATGATCGAGGTTCCGGTCGTTGCCGAAGGTGGTCTGACCCCTGACCTGATCCACGACCTAGCCCCCCATACCGATTTCTTTGGAATTGGCGATGAAATCTGGTCGCAAGAAGACTCGGTTGCCGCGCTGAAGACCCTCACCGACGCGATGTGAGCGTTAACCCTTGCACCCACCCCAGGGCTGCGGCATGAGATCGTCATGACTCAGAACAGCGAAATCCTATGTATCGGCTCGGTCCTGTGGGACGTGATCGGGCGTTCGGCCAGCGCCATGAGGCAAGGTTCCGACGTGCCGGGGCGGATCACCCGCCTGCCCGGCGGTGTCGCCATGAATATCGCCATGACTTTGGTCCGGTTCGGCATGACCCCAACCCTGCTGACCGCCATTGGCCGCGACCCCGAGGGCGACGAGTTGGTGAATGCCTGTGCCCGTTTGGGAATGGTCACAGAGCACATCTACCGTTCTCAGGATTTGCCGACCGACCGATATATGGCCGTCGAAGGCGCCAACGGTCTGATCGCCGCGATTGCGGATGCCCATTCGCTTGAGGCTGCAGGGGCCAAAATCCTGCGCCCCCTGATGCACGGGCCGTTGGGCTATGAGAATGCGCCGTTTGAAGGCCCCATCGCGCTGGACGGCAACCTGACGCTGACCCTGCTGGAAGAAATCGCCCAAAGCCCGGCCTTTGCGCGGGCGGATCTGCGCGTGGCCCCGGCCTCGCCCGGTAAGGCAGAGCGCCTGCTGCCCTTCCTGAAACACGCCCGCGCAACGCTTTACGTGAACCTCGAAGAGGCTGGCATCCTGTGCCAGCGCGAATTCACCGATTCCGAATCCGCCGCCAAAGGCCTGCTGGACCGCGGCGCGCTGCGGGTGCTGGTCACGGATGGCGGCAACTCGGCCACCGTCGGCAGCGTCGATGAAATTCTGACCCAAACACCCCCGTCCGTTCTGGTCACCCGCGTGACCGGTGCAGGCGACACCTTTATGGCGGCGCATATCGCGTCCGAATCCGGCGGTGCCTCAAGCGACGAGGCCCTGTCCCGCGCTCTGCACGCCGCAGCAACTTACGTTTCCGGAGAAACCCCACTGTGATCGACATCCATTATTCCGCCGAGGTCCGCGCCGCCAAAGACGCAGGCCAACCCATTGTCGCGCTGGAAAGCACTATTATCACCCACGGGATGCCCTACCCTCAGAACATCGAGGTTGCGGCGCAGGTCGAACAGGACATTCGCGATGCGGGCGCAGTTCCGGCCACGATCGCAGTGATCGACGGTAAGCTGCATGTCGGTCTGGAATCCGATCAGTTGCAGGCACTGGGTCAAGCGCAAGGCGTGGCCAAACTCTCGCGCGCGGATATGGCCGCCTGCATGGCCACCGGCGGCACCGGAGCCACAACAGTCGCCGCTACCATGATCGCCGCGCATTTCGCCGGGATCGAGGTTTTTGCCACCGGCGGTATCGGCGGTGTGCATCAGGGGGCCGAAACCTCATTCGACATCTCAGCTGACCTGCACGAACTGGCACAAACACCGGTGACGGTTGTGGCAGCAGGTGCAAAAGCGATCCTTGATCTGGCCAAAACGCTGGAAGTTCTGGAAACGCTAGGCGTTCCCGTCATCGCGCATGGTCAGGACGAGTTCCCCGCCTTCTGGTCGGCCAAATCGCCCTACGCCGCACCCCTGCGCATGGACAGCGCCGAGGACATCGCCAAGGCCCACGCCACCCGTCGCGCACTTGGAGTACCCGGAGGCCAGCTGATCGCCAACCCGATCCCCGCCAAGGATCAGATCCCGGCCGAGGAACTGGCCCCCATCATCGCCTCGGCCCAGATCGACGCCGACACGCACCGGATCACCGGCAAAGGCGTCACGCCTTACCTGCTGCAGCGGATTTACGAACAGACCGAGGGCCGTTCGCTGACCGCCAACATCGCTTTGGTCAGGAACAATGCAAAACTGGCTGCTGGAATCGCGCGCGCACTCACAGAAAGGTCAGCGTGACATAAACCTATTGTACCAAGGCCCCGGACTGCTTAACTAATTCGGCGAACCACTCAGGACTGCAATGAACACGCCCTTTGACGAAGAACCTCACCGCCGACCGGGCCTGTTTTCCCGGCTGCGCGCGTCTTTTCTGACGGGCATTGTCGTCATTGCACCTGTATGGCTGACTGTCTGGCTGATCTGGTCCGTGGTGGGATGGGTCGACAGCGCAGTCTTGCCGCTAATCCCCCAGCAGTTCCAGCCCGAAGAGTACGTGGGCGTCAACCTGCGCGGCGTCGGTGTGGTCATCTTCCTGATCTTCACTGTCCTAGTCGGCTGGATTGCCAAGGGTATCCTCGGCCGTTCACTGATCCACTTCGCGGAAAGCCTCGTCGACAGAATGCCCGTGGTCCGGTCGGTCTATTCCGGGATCAAGCAAATTTCGGAAACGGTATTTGCGCAGACAGAAAGGTCGTTCGAAAAGGCCTGCCTGATCCAGTATCCGCGCCGCGGCATCTGGGCGATTGGGTTCGTCTCGACCACCGCCAAGGGTGAGGTCAGCGATCGCGCTGAAACCGGCGGAGAACTACTCAGCATCTTCGTCCCGACCACACCCAACCCGACCTCGGGCTTTCTGCTGTTCTTCCCAGAAGAAGATGTGATCCTGCTGGACATGTCGATCGAAGAGGCCGCGAAGTTGGTGATTTCTGCCGGGCTTGTCTATCCGAACGACAAAGACCCGACGCAGCCGCCGGAATAATCAGCCGAACATCTCGGGCAGATTGACGGTGCTGCGCTCGCCCAGATCGGCTTTGTGATCATAGATAAATCGATGAGCCGCCGCGCGCCCGGCGTCTTTCAATTTATGCAGGATCACCGGGTTCGGTACCGTCTTTGTCGCCACAGACAGATCGTTCATCAGCTCGTCATCCGCGATCATGTGAACCAGAACGCGGCTCATCTCACCCGCCTTCAGTTTCCCTTCAGCCAGCAGACGCTGAACGAAACTGATCGCGCGCAGCTCGCGGAACAGGGAGGAGTTAAAGCTGATCTCGTTGATCCGATTCTGGATTTGCTGCGGCGTTTTCGGCACCTCGTCGCGTTCCAGCGGGTTGATGTTCACGATCACCACGTCATCAGGCAGATCGTTGTTGAACAGCGGATACAGCGCCGGGTTACCGGTATAACCGCCATCCCAATAGGCCTCTGTCCGGCCCGATTTGGGATCAAAAATCTCGACCGCCTGAAACAGGGTCGGCAAGCAGGCCGAGGCCAGAATGGCATCCGTCGAAATCTCATCCCCGGTGAACACCCGGATCTTGCCGCTGCGCACACAGGTGGCGCAGACATGCAAACGCGGGCCTTCGTCAGCGCATATCTCATCAAAGTTGAACCGGTCTACCACCGGCTCCAGCGGGTTGCGGTAAAACGGACCATAAGCATAAGGTGACACCAGTCGCGACCAGGCGTCCCCAACGGAAAACGGCAAGGAATACTCCATCGCCTGCGCAATCTGCGCGGGCTCGATGGCCTGCATCCAGTTGGCAAGGCGCATGTCACCGACCGCGCCCATCCGCTCCCACAGCCCATTCAGATTGGCGCGCGCGCCGTCACGCCCATCCCGGACCATACCGGATTTGAAGGCCGCCCCGTTCAGCGCCCCGGCCGAGGTCCCGGTGATCGCCGCAACCTCGATATCTTCCTCATCCAGCAGCCGGTCGAGAACACCCCAAGTGAACGCGCCATGAGCGCCACCACCCTGCAAGGCCAGATTGATCCGTTTCACGATGGGCCTCCTGAATCAAAGAGCCGTCCAACCACCATCCACCGAAATCGTCGTACCCGTAATTTGCGCCGCCGCGTCCGAGCACAGGAACACCGTGGTGCCGCCCAGCTGTTCAACCGTCGCAAACTCCTTCGAGGGTTGACGCTCCAGCAGGACGTTTTTCACTACGTCCTCGCGGCTCATGTTGTATTCCTTCATCGTGTTCGGAATCTGCGCCTCGACCAACGGAGTCAAAACATAGCCCGGGCAGATCGCGTTGCAGGTGATCGGCTCTTGCGCGGTTTCCAGTGCCACGGTCTTGGTCATCCCGACGACGCCATGCTTGGCCGCGATATAGGCCGCCTTGTAGGGCGACGCTGTCAAGCCATGGGCCGAGGCGATATTCACGATCCGCCCCCAACCGGCCGCACGCATCATCGGCAGCGCCGCCGCCATGGTGTGATAGGCCGAGTTCATGTTGATCGCGATGATCGCGTCCCACTTGTCGACCGGGAATTGATCAATCGGTGCGACGTGCTGTATGCCCGCGTTGTTCACCAGGATGTCGCAAGCCCCTGCCTTTTCGATCAGCGCACGGCATTCACCGCCAACGGACATGTCCGCCTTGATATAGCGCGCCTTGGTGCCGGTCTCTTGTGAAATCTCTGCCGCCAGCGCGTGATCCTCATCCCGGTCGGTGAACGAGTTCAGAACCACATCGGCCCCGGCCTTCGCCAACTCGCGCGCGACGCCCAAACCGATCCCCGAATTCGACCCCGTGATGATCGCTGTTTTTCCCGAAAGGTCCATGGGTTCTCTCCCTCAAAATCCGCTTTGTGCGCACAGTGCCATGCTGCATCTGCAAAGAAAACGGGGAAACATCCGGGTTCAGAAGTCACCGGGAAAATTGCCCAAAAAAAACGCCCGCACGAAGCGGGCGTTAAGTTATTGAGGCAGGTTTCATACAGGCAAGAAACCTATCGAGCAGTGCATCCTTTATACGCAATTCCCCGCCTTCGTCCAAGCTAAAAGTTTGAAAATAAGAAAAATCATCGGTACGGTGAATCCCAACAAAATAAGGCCAGAGCAGGATTGTTTCCAAAATGCGCCCCGATTTTCTACGCCCCGTTCGTCCAGTGATTGCGGGAATCGCAACTGTTTTTGCCGCCACAATTGCCCATGCAGAATCGGCTCATGGCATAACTATGTACGGAGACCCCGCCCTACCACCGGATTTTGTGTCTCTGCCCTACGCCAACCCAGAGGCGCCGAAAGGCGGCAAAGTTGTTTTCGGAAATACCGGCGGCTTTAACAGCCTGAACCCCTTCGTGCAGAAAGGCACCGCACCCTGGCAGCTGCGCTTCTGGACGCACGAAAGCCTGATGGGGCGGTCCTGGGACGAACCTTTCACTCTTTACGGGTTGTTAGCCGAATCAGTTGAGACTGCGCCGGACCGTTCTTGGGTCGAATTCACCCTGCGCGAAAACGCCCGGTTTTCGGATGGCAGCCCGGTCACCGTGGACGATGTCATCTGGTCGTATCAGACGTTGGGCACCGAGGGGCACCTTCGCTATCGCGGGCTGTGGGGCAAGATCGACAGCATAGAACAGACCGGCCCACGCACGGTGCGGATCACCTTCAACGAACCGGACCGGGAACTGGCCCTGATCGCCGGCCTCCGCCCGATCCTGCAAAAAGCACAATGGGAAGGGAAAGATTTCGCCAACGCGTCACTGCACGATATTCCTCTCGGATCGGGGCCTTATGTGGTCGATGACTACGAGGCTGGACGCTATGTGACCCTGCGGCGGAACCGCGACTACTGGGGCGCCGATATCCCGTTTCGTCGCGGCACCATGAACCTCGATGAGATGCGGATCGAGTTCTACGGCGACGGCACTGTCCTGTTCGAGGCGTTCAAGGCTGGCGAACTGACCGCTGTGCGCGAATTCAACGCCGACAAATGGGATACTCAGTACACCTTCCCTGCCGTGCAACGCGGCGATGTCGTCAAGACCGAGATCCCGCACGGCAAACCTTCGGGCATGACCGGGTTCGTGATGAACACGCGCAAAGCCCCCTTCGACGACTGGCGCGTGCGTGAGGCGCTGCTGCTGGCGTTCAACTTCGAATACATCAACGACACGATCACCGGCGGTGCACAGCCCCGGATCACCTCGTATTTCTCGGGCTCGGATCTGGGTATGCAGCCCGGGCCCGCCACCGGCCGCGTTGCCGAGTTGCTACAGCCCTACGCCGCCGACCTGCCACCAGGAGCGCTGGAGGGCTACGCGTTGCCCGTCGGCGACGGCTCGGTCCGCAACCGCACCAATATCCGCAAGGCCAATAAACTGCTGTCCGAGGCAGGCTGGACTGTTCAGGACGGTGTCCTTCGCAATCAGAACGGCGAAGACTTCTCGATCACCGTCCTGCTGCAACAGGGGGACACCGAAAGCCAGACGGCGATTGAGATCTATACCCGAGCGCTGGAACGGCTGGGCATTCAGGTCACCGTCGAACAGGTGGACAGCGCCCAATTCACTGGTCGCACAGCTGAACAGGATTTCGACATGACCTTCTTCCGCCGTGCTCTGTCCCTGTCGCCGGGCAATGAACAGCGCCTGTACTGGGGGGGCGAAAATGCCGACACACCGGGCACGCGCAACCTCATGGGGGTTGCCTCACCGGCTGTGGACGGGCTGATCGATGCGATGCTGGCCTCGGAAAGCCACGAAGACTTCGTAGCCGCCACCCGCGCGCTGGACCGGGTTCTGACCGCCGGGCGCTATGTCATTCCGATCTGGAATTTCGACGTCGGGCGCATTGCCCATGCCAAAGAACTGAAGCAGCCCAAAACCGTGCCGATCTACGGTGATGGGCCGGAGTATATGCCGCAGGTTTGGTGGTACGAAGAATGACCATTTTGGGCTAATCACCAGCGCAATACGCCTCAGGACCTTCGACACGAAGATGTCCTTCACCCGCAGGTTTAAACGGGATGAAATGCCATGCCAAATGGTCGCACCCTTCGGCGGATTTTGGCACACGCGCAAATTACAACCATATATAGTGCAGACATAATATGACTTTCGCCACATACAGTGAAAACACCCATTTCCAGCGAAAGTCGGAAAAATAACCACAAGGGGCTTTACGGATCGCCCCTCGACGATATAGCCTATCTGTATTTAGACGCACCGTTTGATCAGATTAATACTGATAAATTCGTTAGATAGCTGATCTTTCGACGCGTCCTACCTGAGTTTTGCGGACCGGCCTCCACTCACTCACACCTCAGGTCCGTAGGCCCGTCGCGCGATCAGCGTGACGGGCCTCTTTGACGCTACGTAACCCCAAACAAGGTGCGACATTTTGTCATTCGCGCGGACCCCTATGCCGTCCGTACCCTGATTATGAGGGCCGAGCAGCCGTGAAACCCGAATTACGGAAAGCTGACAATGTTGAACTGGACTGACCTGACGCAAGACTGGGACGCTATGTATTCCCGCGCAAAACGGCGTTTTCCGAACCTGCGCGATCAGGACAAGGTGCGGCTGAGCAAAGACCGCAAAGGGTTCGAAGCGTATCTGGCCGAACGCCACCACCTGACCGTGAATGAAGCACACGAAGAGCTTGAGGATTTTCTGTTCACCGAAGGCCTGAACCGCGAGTTCAGCCGGTCTTTAAGCAAGTGACGTGACCCAGAGGATCATCGCATCCTCGTCACTGACCGAAATCACGTTGTGCCCCATGCTGCCGTCGTAATAAGCGCTGTCCCCCCGACGCATTTCGACGGGTTCGTAGAACTCGGTATAAAGCTGGACGACCCCCGTCAGCACATACAGGAATTCTTCGCCATCGTGGCGCACCCAGCCGTCAAATTCATCCATTGAGCGCGCGCGCACACGGGCGCGATAGGGCAGCATCTGCTTTTTCGTCAGGTTTTCAGCCAGAAGTTCATGTTCATATGTCGCGGTAGGATGTGCGGCCCCTTCGCCCATCCGCGTCACCGCCATGCGCCCGATCACCTGATCGCGTTGCGGCGGCGTGAACAACTGCGGCACAGAAATCTCCAACCCGATCGCCAGCTTTTTCAGCGCGTCATAGGTGGGCGACATTTGCCCGTTTTCGATCTTGCTGAGGGTCGAACGTGCAAGCCCCGCCTGCGTGGCCGCCTGTTCCAGCGTCCAGTTCCGCGCTTTGCGCAATTGGCGCACGCGTGCGCCCAGATCAAGCGGTTCAAGCTCGGCATGGTTACCCGAGTCCCGCGCAATGCGGATCAGGGAAGGTTGTTCATTGGTGCTCATGTTCAACTCTATAGGCCCAGCCCGTCCCGCTTGCAACGCGCCAAGCACCAAGGTAGCCAGTTGCCATGCTGTCTGTTTTTGATCAGGGGCCACCTCCGGCCTGCCCTGCGCCCTTCAATCTGGCCGCTCATGTGCTGCACCGAACGGATGATGATCCGGAGAAGATTGCGTTGTCGGTTCTGCGGGCCGACGGCGCTGAGGACTGGACCTATCGTGCACTCAAATCCGCCATCATGGGCACCGCCACAGGTCTGCTGCGTGCAGGGCTGAAACCGGGCGACATTGCGCTGATGCGGTTGGGGAACACAGTTGATTTCCCCATAGCCTATCTTGGAGCGATTGCTGCGGGAATCGTGCCTGTCCCGACATCCTCACAACTGACCGAACCGGAAACCGAACGCATGATTGCGGATCTGCAACCGGCCGCCATTCTACGGGATCCGGCCGTCGCCTGCGCACCGCACCCACTGCAGATCACGTTGTCCGAGCTGACAGCAATGCGCACCCTGCCCCCGGCCGAGTTTCAGATGGGCGACCCCGAGCGGCTGGCCTATGTCGTCTATACCTCGGGCACGTCCGGCAAGCCGCGCGCGGTGGCCCATGCGCATCGCGCGATCTGGGCGCGTCAGATGATGGTAGATGGCTGGTACGGGCTGCGGGATACGGATCGCCTGTGCCATGCGGGCGCGTTCAACTGGACCTATACGCTGGGCACCGGGTTGATGGACCCGTGGACCATTGGTGCGACCGCCCTGATCCCTGAACCGGGAACCGATCCGGACGTCCTGCCCGCCTTGCTGAAGAAGAACCGCGCGACAATCTTTGCGGCGGCCCCCGGCGTGTTTCGCAAACTGCTGAAAACGTCGGAGGACATGCACCTGCCCACGCTCCGCCACGGCCTCTGCGCCGGCGAGAAACTGTCGCGGCACCTGCATGCGCAATGGACCGAGGTGACGGAAACCGAACTCTACGAAGCCTACGGCATGTCCGAATGCTCGACCTTCATCTCATCCAGCCCGGCCCATCCGGCGCGGGGCGAGTCGCTGGGACAGCCGCAACCAGGCCGCCGGGTGGCGATCCTTGGGCCGGATGGCCCCGTGCCGCAGGGGCAAGAGGGCACCATCGCCATTCACCGCTCGGACCCCGGCCTGATGCTGACATACCTGAACGCCCCGGACGAGGCCGAGGCGCGGATGCAGGGCGATTGGTTCCTGACCGGCGATCAGGGCGCCATGGCCGTTGACGGGCAGATCACCTATCTGGGTCGCGACGATGACATGATGAATGCGGGCGGCTATCGCGTTTCACCGGTCGAGGTCGAAGCTGCCCTGTCCAAATTCCCCGGCATCACACAGGTCGGCGCAGCGGCGGTTGAGGTCAAACAGGACACATTTGTTATAGCTGCCTTCTATACCGGGCCGGAAAAGCTGGACGACGGTGCCCTGCAAACCTATGTGGAGGCAAATCTGGCGCGGTACAAACAACCGCGCGCGTTCATCCACCTGCCTGAACTGCCGACCGGCGGGAACGGCAAACTCCTGCGCCGGGCGCTGCCGGCCTATTTCAAGGCGACCACACCATGACCCAGACCGTCAAACTCGACATCATGTCCGACCCGATCTGCCCATGGTGCTATATCGGCAAAACCCATCTGGACAAGGCGCTGGCCGCGCTTCCGGATCATCCGATGGTGATCGAATGGCACCCGTTTCAGCTGAACCCCGACATGCCGGACGAAGGTATGGATCGGCGAGAATATCTTGAACGCAAGTTTGGTGGCAAGGACGGTGCCGTACAGGCCTATGCCCCCGTGGTTGAACACGCCGAGAAAGCCGGGTTGAACATCGATTTCGAAGGCATGAAACGCACCCCCAACACGCTGGACGCTCACCGCCTGATCCACTGGGCCGGGATCGAGGGCAAGCAGAACGAGGTCGTGGACGCTCTGTTCGACGCCTATTTCGTGCAGGCCCGCGATATCGGCGACCACGAGGTTCTGGCCGACATCGCCGACGCTGTCGGCATGGACGCTGCCGTTGTGCTGAAACTTCTGAAATCGGACGCGGATCGTGAAGATATTCGCAATCGGGATAGCCATTCGCGTCAGATGGGCGTCAATTCGGTGCCAACCTTCATTGTCGCAAATCAACACGCTGTTCCCGGCGCGCAACCGCCTGAAATGTGGGAAAAAGTGATCGGCGAGATCATGTCTCAACTTGAGGCCTCCCCTGCAAATTAGCACAGGGGTCTGTGCGCATTGATGCCTAGCGCCGCCTGACATGTCGTGATAGCGCGATCAGGTCAGGAGGGCGCAATGACCAATCGCATGTCAAAAGGTGAGTTCATCGCACTTGTCGCAATGATGTTTGCGACGATTGCGTTTTCCATCGACTCGATGCTGCCAGCCCTGCCCGAGATCGGCGAACAGCTCAGCCCCGATGACATCAACCGGGCGCAGCTGATCCTGACCTCTTTCGTACTGGGCATGGGGGTTGGCACGTTCTTCATGGGGCCTCTGTCCGACGCATTTGGACGTAAGCCAGTGATCTATGTCGGCTCGGCTTTGTACATCGTGTCCGCTGCCATCGCCTGGGCCAGTTCTTCGCTGGAGCTGCTTCTGATTGCGCGGGTCGCGCAGGGCGTCGGCTGTGCCGCGCCGCGCGTTGTGGCCATGGCGATCATCCGGGACCTGTATTCGGGCCGGGAAATGGCGCGGATCGTTTCCATCGCCATGATGATCTTTACACTGGTGCCTGCGGTGGCCCCTATACTGGGGGCCGGGATGATCGCCCTGACAGGATGGCGCGGCATCTTTGTGTCGTTCATGCTGTTCTCGTTGATCACCGTGGTCTGGATGGGTCTGCGCCTGCCGGAATCGCTGAAGCGCGAGAACCGCAGACCATTGCGCCTGCCCCTGATGGCCTCTTCGGCGCGCGAGATGTTTGCGCATCCCACCGTGCGGGTTTCGATTTTCGTGCAGACCCTCTGTCTGGGCATGCTGTTCACCACGCTGACCATGGTGCAACCTGTCTATGACGTGATCCACGACAGCGCCGACAGCTTTCCCTTCTGGTTCGGTTTCGTGGCCCTGATGTCAGGGTCCGCCAGCCTGCTGAACGCGGCGCTGGTGATCCGAGTGGGAATGCGGCGGCTGGTGACCTGGGCATTGGGCGTGCAGATCGTCATCACCATGGGCGTCATCAGCCTGAACGCGATGCCCCTGTCGCCGAACCTGTCCTTTGCGGTGTTCGTGTTCTGGCAGACCTCAATCTTTTTCATGGCGGGCATGACGATGGGCAACCTGAACGCGATCGCGATGGAGCCGATGGGCCATATCGCCGGCATGGCAGCCTCGGTGATCGGTGCGGTCTCGACCGTTCTGGCCGCAGCCATCGCGGCCCCCATCGGGTTGTTGTTCGATGGCTCGCTGACGCCGCTGACCACCGGTATTCTGGTCATGAGCGTGACCGGCTTTGGCCTGATGCTACATATGGGCCGGATCGAAGACAGACTGCCCGCTTGACCTGTGCAGACAATGCGAATTCCGCTAACCTTCCCTTGATCCGTGGGGAGGTTTTCAATGCGTTACGATTACGATCTGGGTTCTTATTCCTGTCCGGTCAGCACATCCTCGCCCGAGGCGCAGCTCTGGTTCAACCGGGGTTTGGTTTGGACCTACGGCTATAACCACGAAGAAGCCGTTGTCTGCTTCCAGCGCGCAGTGGAACATGACCCGACCTGCGCCATGGCTTATTGGGGGATCGCCTATGCGGCCGGTCCGAACTACAACCTGCCGTGGGATTTGCGTGACGCACGCGGGCAGCAAAAGGCTCTGGCGCAGGCCTATGATGCCGCGCAACAGGCGATGGCTTTGCTGGACAACTGCACGCCAGTCGAACAGGCCCTGATCCGCGCACTGCCCGCCCGATATCCGCAACGAGACCCGATTGAGGACATGCACCGCTGGGATCACGATTTCGCCGATGCCATGCGCGCGGCCTTTGCCGAACAGCCCGATCACCTGGACCTGCGCACCATCTATGTCGAGGCGTTGCTGAACCTGACCCCTTGGCAGATGTGGGACCTGAGCACCGGTCAACCCGCCGAAGGCGCCGCCACACTTGAGGCGCAGAAGGCGCTGGAAGACGCGATGGCCGGCGAGCCTGCTGCCATGTCTCATCCGGGTCTGCTGCACCTCTATGTGCATCTGATGGAGATGTCGCCGACCCCCGAAAAGGCGCTCAAGGCCGGCGATGTGTTGCGCACGCTGGTGCCTGACGCAGGCCATCTGGTTCATATGCCCACCCATATCGACGTGCTGTGCGGGCACTACCACAACGTCGTCTACTGGAACGAAAAGGCCATCGAGGCCGATCTGAAATACTATGAGCGTGAAGGCGCGTTCAACATCTATACCGGCTACCGCCAGCACGATTATCACTTTGTCATCTACGGCGCGCTGTTTCTGGGCCAGATGGAACCAGCCCTGCGCGCAAATCAGGGCATGTGGGATACCACGCCCGAAGACATGCTGCGCATCGAAAGCCCTCCGATGGCGGATTACTTCGAAAGCTACATGTCGATGGGTCCGCATATCCTGGTCCGCTTTGGCCGGTGGGAAGAGGCCAAGGCGTTGGAGCTGCCCTCAGACCCTGACCTCTATCGCACGCTGACCGCGACAACCCATTATGCCCGTGCCATCGCCCATGCCGCCACGGATCAGGTGGCCGAGGCCGAGGCCGAGGAGCAACTGTTCCTCTCCGCCAAGGCCTGCGTCCCCGAGACCCGTCTGCTGCACAACAACCGGGTTGTCGATTTGCTGGAAGTTGCCCGGGAAATGCTGCGTGGTGAAATCGAATACCGCAAAGGCAACTATGAGATCGCCTATGCCCATCTGCGCCGCTCGGTCGAGCTGGATGACACGCTGCCCTATGACGAGCCGTGGGGCTGGATGCAGCCCACCCGCCACGCGCTGGGGGCATTGCTGTTCGAACAGGGGCACACGGAAGAGGCCGAGGCAGTCTATCGCGAGGATCTGGGACTGGGCGGCACGCTCAGCCGCGCCTCGATCCATCCGGACAATGTCTGGAGCCTCAAGGGTCTGCATGACTGCCTGAAAGCGCGTGGTGAAACCGTTGAGATCGTACAGATCAAACAACGGCTCGATCTGGCGCTGGCCCGGGCTGATCGCGCCGTGGGGGCTTCGTGTTTTTGCGCCCAAGCAGCGATGAGGGCTGCCGAATGAGATACGCCCTGTTGTTGGCCGCCCTGCTCTGCGGGCCCGCACTTGCGGATCGGCAGTCCTTTCCTCCGGTCGATCAGGCCGCGCAGGACCCCTCGCTGATGGCGTTTCGCGATGCGCTTTTGGCCAAAGTGGCCGCGCGCGATACTGAGGCGGTGGTCGCCATGGCCTGCCCGGACATCTACCTGAGCCACGGCGGAAACGGCGGCCCGGACGAGTTGCGCGCCAATCTAATCCTCGACCCGGAAACCCTGTCAGAGGAGTACCGCAAAGACGCGGACACCCTGCGTGAGACGTATTGGTCCGATCTAGAAAGCACCCTCTCCCAACCCGGTTATTTCGATGATGAGGGCGAATTCTGGATGCCGCACCAGTGGCAGATCACCCTGCCCGTCACGCTGGACCCATTCATGGCTTACTATGTCACCGGATCGGATGTGACCTTGCGCCAGTCGGCCGATCGCAACGCGCCGTCCCTGGGTCTTATCAGCCACGAGATAGCGATCATCCGCGATTTTCAGGACGGCGCTGAATATCAACAGGTGCTGCTAACCGACGGAACGCAAGGTTACATGCACAGCGATTACCTGTGGCCCATGACAGGCCACCGCGCCGCGTTCGTGAAATCGGACGCGGGCGAATGGCAGCTGTGTACCTTCGTCAGCGGAGATTAGGCCTTGGCCTTTTTCTTCTCGGCCACGACCTTTTCCGCCAGATCACGTGCGATGGCAAAGGCCCCTTTGATCTTGTCGCTGTCCTTCTTCCAATCGCGGCGCACAACTATCTTGTTGTCCTTGACCTTGGCCAGCCCGCGCTGGTTCTGAATGAATTCGACCAGTCCCTGAGGCGAGGCAAACTTGTCATTGTGGAACTGGATCGTCGCGCCTTTCGGCCCGCCGTCCAGCTTGGCAATGCCGGCACGTTTGCACATGGCCTTGATGCGGACGACCAGCATCAGCGTGTTCACCTCTTTCGGCAGGGAGCCGAAACGGTCGATCAGTTCGGCGGCAAAGCCCTCAAGCTCGACCTTGGTCGAAAGCGAAGACAAGCGGCGGTAAAGGCCCAGACGCACATCCAGATCGGGCACGTAGTCCTCCGGGATCAGAACCGGTACGCCCAGATTGATCTGCGGCGCCCATTGATCATCTGCGTCCGACAGACCCTCCATCTCACCGGCCTTGATCTTGGCAATCGCCTCTTCCAGCATCGACTGGTAAAGCTCATAGCCCACGTCGCGCATCTGGCCCGACTGTTCCTCGCCCAGAAGATTACCGGCACCACGGATGTCCAAATCCTGCGAGGCCAGTGTGAACCCGGCCCCCAGCGTGTCCAACGAGCCCAGAACGCGCAGGCGTTTTTCGGCCGTGGCGGTCAGTTTCTGGCGCGGCTTGGTGGTCAGGTAGGCGTAAGCGCGGGTTTTCGACCGCCCCACCCGACCGCGAATTTGATAGAGCTGCGCAAGGCCGAACATGTCCGCCCGGTGCACGACCATCGTGTTCGCGGTGGGAATGTCCAGTCCGCTTTCCACAATCGTCGTGGCCAGCAGCACGTCGTATTTGCCGTCGTAGAAGGCGTTCATTCGGTCGTCGAGTTCGCCCGCTGCCATCTGCCCGTGCGCCACCACATAGGTCAATTCCGGCAGTTGTTCCTTCAGAAACTCCTCGATCTCGGGCAGGTCCGAGATGCGCGGGACCACATAGAAACTCTGCCCGCCGCGGTAATGTTCACGCAGCAGCGCCTCGCGGATCGTGACCGTGTCGAACTCGCTGACATAGGTGCGGATGGCCAGTCGGTCGATGGGCGGCGTGCCGATGATCGACAGGTCGCGCACACCAGTCAGCGACAGTTGCAGCGTCCGCGGGATCGGCGTCGCCGTGAGGGTCAGGACATGGATATCCGAGCGCAGTTGCTTCAGGCGTTCTTTGTGGCCAACGCCGAAATGCTGCTCCTCGTCGATGATCAGCAGGCCCAGATTGTTGAACCGTATCCCTTTGGCCAGCAGAGCGTGAGTGCCGATCACGATATCCACCGTGCCGCGCGCCAGCCCGTCGCGGGTTTGCTGCGCCTCTTTGGCGGAAACAAAGCGCGACAGCTGCCGAACCTCCAGCGGGAAGCCCCGGAAGCGGTCCTTGAACGACGCCGCGTGCTGCCGGGCCAACAGCGTGGTCGGCGCAACGACAGCGACCTGCACACCGGACATGGCCGCGACAAAGGCCGCGCGCATCGCCACTTCGGTCTTGCCAAAACCCACATCGCCGCAGATCAGACGATCCATCGGTGCGCCAGAGTGCATGTCCTCCATGACCTCCGAAATGGCCCGCAACTGATCGTCTGTTTCCTGATACGGAAAGCGCGCGCTGAACTCCTCCCACGCGTGGGGCGGCGGGTCCATGACCGGAGCTTTGCGCAAGGCGCGTTCGGCCGCGATGCGGATCAGCTTATCCGCCATCTCGCGGATGCGTTCTTTCAGCTTGGCCTTCTTGGCCTGCCATGCACCGCCGCCCAGACGGTCCAGCAGCCCTTCGTCGTGACCGTATTTCGACAGCAGCTCGATGTTCTCGACCGGCAGATAGAGCTTTGCCTGCTCGGCGTACTCCAGCAGCAGACATTCATGGGCGGCACCGGCGGCGGTGACGACCTCCATCCCCATGTAACGCCCGATGCCGTGGTCCACATGCACCACCAGATCACCGGGAGACAGGGATTGCGTCTCGGTCAGGAAATTCTCGGCCTTGCGGCGTTTCTTGGGCTGGCGGATCAGGCGGTCGCCCAACACGTCCTGTTCGGCAATCACGGTCAGGCCGGGCGTTTCAAACCCGTGTTCCAGCGCCCAGACAGCCAGATGCAACCCACGCTTGCCAACGCGTGTACCGTCAGTGGCTGGGATGGCCTCGGCCAGACCTTCGTCTTCGATCAACCCGGTCAGGCGTTCCCGCGCACCTTCGGAATAGGAGGCAATCAGCACCGGCCCCTTGGACATCTTGTCGGTGATATGCCCGGCCAGCGCGCCAAACAGACTGATGCTTTCCTGCTGCCGCTCAGGCGCAAAGTTGCGCCCGATCCGACCGCCCGCATCGATCACTCCGGGACCACTGGCCTGTGGTAGAGGGCTGAACTGCAACACACGCCGGTCACCCACCGCCTGGTCCCACGCAGCATCGTCCAGATACAGCAAACCGGGCGGCGTTGGTTTATAGACCGTGTCCATACGCGAACGGTTTTCCAGCGCCAGCCGCCGGGTTTCATACTGATCGGCAATCGTATCCCAGCGCGCCAGCCGCGCGGGTGTGACCTGATCGTCCACCGTGATCGTCGCATCCGGCAGATAGTCGAACAGGGTTTCCAGTTTCTCATGAAAGAATGGCAGCCAGTGCTCGATCCCCTGATGTTTGCGGCCCGCGCTGACGGCCTCGTACAGCGGATCGTCGGTGCCTGCCGCGCCGAATTCAATGCGATAGTTCTGGCGGAAACGGGTAATGGCGGCGTCGTCCAGAATAACCTCGGAGACCGGGGCCAGCTCTACCACCTCCAGTTTCTCGGTCGTGCGTTGTGATACGGGGTCAAAGCGGCGCGCGCCGTCCAGAACGTCGCCGAACAGGTCCAGACGCACGGGGCCGGATTCGCCGGGCGGGAAGATGTCGATGATGCCGCCCCGAATGGCATAGTCCCCGGGCTCCATCACCGTCGGGCTTTGCGTGAACCCCATCCGCACCAGAAAGTTCCGCAGCGCGGTTTCATCAACGCGGTGATCGACGCGCGCGGTGAACGCGGCCTCTCGCAGAACGTCACGGGCCGGCACCCGCTGGGTCGCCGCGTTCAGCGTCGTCAGCAGCACGAACCGCTCGGGCATCTGATGAACCAGCGCCGCCAAGGTCGCAACCCGCGCCGCCGCGATATCCGCGTTGGGCGAAACCCGGTCATAAGGCAGACAATCCCAGCCCGGAAAAACAAAGACCGGCATATCCGGCGCAAAGAAGGCCAGCGCGGCGCGCATCGCCTCCATCCGCTTGTCGTCGCGGGCGACGTGGCAAACCGGCCCGCCGGAACGCGCAATCTCGTTCAGGACAAGCTGCGCGTCAAACCCCTCGGGGGCGCCGCCAACAGTTACGTGGTTCGGAGCCGTCATCGCCTAGCCTTTCCGAATTTTCTATCCCAGAACCCCAATCGAGAAGTTCTGATACATACCCCAAAGCGACGTGATCAATATCGAAATCATACCGATGATCTGAGTATAGATCCGGCAACGTGTCAGTACCTTGCCGACAAACTCCAGCGATCCATCACCGCGCCGCAATTTATGTGCGGCCTTGATGTTGATCAGCGTCACCAGACACATCGGAAACAGCAGCAAAAATACGGCCTGGGCAAACTCGACACCATAATAAAAGCCAAGCATCGCCAGACCGGTGAAAAAGAAGCAGCTCAGCCCCAGAATGATCAATCCGGACTTGTCGACGATGAACAGAATACGGTTGCCGTTGATCCGGACGATATCCAGCAAGTCCTGCTCGGACTGTCCACCCACCCGGCGGGCGCGTACCAGCAGATCGAACGGGACACCCATCGCCCAGTGGCTCACCGTCGACCAAAGCACGGCCAGAGCGATCCAATACCACAGATTCGAAAAGCTGCGCATGTCGATGATTTCGAAAAGCGTAGAGTATAAGTCCAAGCGTCAGCCCTTTGTTCCCAGTCCTGAGGGGCTTTTTCGCACCGGCGCGTCCATCCTTACCCTTGAGACCACACGGAATTCATGCCACCCAATGCGGGAATATTCAAGGAGAGCGCGACATGAAACCGACCATCGCCCCCTATCCCCTGACCCGGTTCCGCCGGGCGCGAAAATCGCAGGCCGTGCGCGGACTTGTCCGGGAAAACACGCTGACCACGGATGACCTGATCTGGCCAGTATTCGTGCGCGACGGTGAAGGAGTGGAGGAGCCCGTGCCCTCGATGCCCGGCGTCGTGCGCCGCTCGGTCGATCTGATCACCAAAGCTGCGATCGAGGCTCAGGCCTTGGGAATTCCGGCCATCTGCATCTTTCCCTACACCGATCCCAGCCTGAAGACTGAGGATTGCGCCGAGGCCTGGAATCCCGACAACCTGTCCAACCGCGCCATCCGCGCGATCAAGGCGGCGGCCCCCGATATCGCGGTGATGACCGACGTTGCACTCGACCCCTACAACATCAACGGGCATGACGGTTACGTTGTCGATGGCGAAATTGTGAATGACCAGACGGTCGAGGCGCTGGTCAAGATGACCCTCGCGCAAGCCGAGGCTGGGGCAGACATCATCGGTCCGTCCGACATGATGGATGGCCGGATCGGTGAGATGCGCCGGGCGCTGGAATCGGCCGGGCATCAGAACGTGATGATCCTCAGCTATGCCGCGAAATACGCCAGCGCCTTTTACGGGCCGTTCCGCGATGCGGTGGGGGCCTCGGGCGCGCTAACCGGGGACAAGAAGACCTATCAGATGGACCCGGCCAATTCGAACGAAGCCCTGCGCCTGATCGAACGCGACCTGACCGAGGGCGCCGACATGGTGATGATCAAACCGGGGATGCCTTATCTGGATATCTGCCGCCGCGTGAAAGACGCGTTTGGCGCACCGACCTATGCCTATCAGGTGTCGGGCGAGTACGCGATGATCCAGGCCGCCGCTCAGAACGGTTGGATCGACGGCGAAAAAGTGATGCTGGAAAGCCTGTTGGCGTTCAAGCGCGCGGGCTGCGACGGCATCCTGACCTACTTCGCGCCAGAGGTCGCCCGTATCCTTCAGGGCTAAAGCCCCCAATAGTCGCAATTTTTCGCCGATTGTGATCTGCGGTCACTCAGCTTTCCCGTGACACGAGGCCGCAATCGGCGTATTCTCGCACATAAGATCGGGATCACCCGACATATCAGGCATTAGTACAGAGAAAAAACATGAGCAGTTCCAACGCACCCCGACTAAGCCGTCGTGGCTTTGCCTTTGGCATGGCCGGTTTGACGGTGACCGCAGCTTGCGGTAACGGCGTCGGCAATTCCAACGCCGCCACCATCGACGCCCGCGTCGATGCCACGCTGACCGAAATGTATTCGCGCTATCCCAACACGGTCGAGATCGCCAACAAGGCCAACGGTATGTTGGTTATGCCCCTGATCACCGACGCCGGGTTGATCTTCTTTGGTGGCGCCTACGGCCAGGGCGCGCTGCGCATTCAGGGCGCAACGGTTGATTACTATTCCGCTATTTCCGGAACCGCCGGCCTGCAAATCGGTGCCCAACAATATGCACATGTCCTGTTCTTCATGACGCAGGACGCGTTGAACAACTTCCGCCGCTCCAGCGGTTGGACCGCCGGTGCCGATATTGGCTATGTGGTTGATGCAACTGGAAACTCCCTATCCACAGACACAACGACACTGCGTTCGCCGGTTCTGGCAGCGGTCTTTGGTCAGGCCGGTCTGAAATTCGGCGCAACGGTCGAAGGCACAAAATACACACGGATCATTCCGTAACTCCGGGCTACCACGCGCCCCTCGAACGGTCCCCGCCAACAGCCCCACTGTGGCGGGGTTTTTCATTTATAGTTCTGGAAACAGGGATATTCCCGGGCTGTTCCTCTTTCGGTCAGCCCGGCCATCAACTAATCTTGCCGAAATCGAAAATGGATCGGGATTAAAGACCACAAATGGGTTTCGTTTTTCGCTGGCTGTTGCGTCTGACAACAGGTCTGATCCTACTGGCCCTTGCCGCCGTGGCACTGGTGTATTTCCTGGCCAGTCAATCCCTGCCGGACTACGATCAGACGGTCGAAGTCAATGGGCCAACCGCCCCGGTCGAGATCATCCGTGACACGGCCAACGTCCCCCATATTGTGGCCGAGAACGACCCGGATGTATTCTTTGGTCTCGGCTATGCCCATGCGCAGGACCGCCTGTGGCAGATGACGGTGATGCGCCGCACGGCGCAGGGCCGCCTTTCCGAAGTTTTCGGCACTCGCACGCTGCATATCGACAAGCTGCTGCGCCGCCTGGACCTGTACGGGCTGGCCCACCGCTCGGTCGAGGTACAGGACGATTACACCAAGGCCGCGCTGCGGGCCTATGCCGCCGGGGTGAACGCCCGGCTGGATGAGATAAACGAGGCCGCCCTCGGCCGCGGCGCGCCCGAGATGTTTCTGTTCAACGCGCCCGTGTCCCCGTGGCAACCCGGCGACAGCATCGCCGTGATCAAACTGATGAGCCTGCAACTGTCCGGCCATCTTGAGGACGAAGTTCTGCGCGCCCGAACGTCGCTGATGCTGAACGAACCTGCGCGGCTGGCCGATATCCTTCCGGACGTACCGGGCGCCGGTATCGCAGCCCTGCCCGAATATGCCGCGCTATTTCCTGGCCTGCCCCGCTATGCCCGCGGCACACCGATGCCCGACAGCCCGCTGTCGCCGTTTCCAAAGCGCGGGCTGGCCGGGGCGTCAAACGCCTGGACCGCGGCACCTTCGCGTTCGGCCAGCGGTGGTACCTTGCTGGCCAACGATCCCCACCTGGGCCTCACCGCGCCGGGCATCTGGTATCTGGCCCGGCTGGAACTGGCCAAGGGCGGCGTGATCGGCGCGACCGTCCCCGGCATTCCCGCCATCATGGCCGGGCGCAGTGACCGGCTGGGCTGGGGTCTGACCTCCTCGTATCTGGACGATCAGGATGTGCATATCGAGCAGCTGAACCCCGAAAACCCCGAGGAATACCTGACGCCGGACGGCTACAAGACATTCCGCTCCCGCCCCTCGATCATCGAGATCAAGGATGAAGTCCCGATCACCCTGACCCTGCGCTGGACGGAAAACGGCCCGGTCCTGCCAGGCAGCCACTATAATCTTGAGACGATCACACCACCGGGCCATGTCGCGTCACTGTCGTGGACGGCGCTCAGCCCGCGCGATACGTCGATGACGGCGTCGATGGCGCTGATGAATGCCGACACTGTCCGGCAGGGCATCGACGCGGCTGAGCTGTTTATCGCACCGTCGCAAAACCTGTCACTTGTGGACAAGGACACGATCGGCCTCAAGCTGATCGGAGCGATGCCGAAACGCGACCTGCGCAACCAAAGCCGGGGCCGCATCCCGACGCCGGGCTGGCTGGCCGAGAACCTGTGGCAGGGTCGGCTGCCCTATGCTGACAACCCGGAATTCGTGGCCCCTGTGGGGGGCATTCTGGGTAATACCAACAACAAGATCATCGACCGCCCGTTCCCTGAACATGTGTCCTATGAATGGGGCGACACCCAGCGCGTGCACCGCTGGGAACGCCTGATGCAATCGCGCGAGGTCCACACGCGCGACAGCTTTATCGAGGCGCAGCTGGATACCGTCAGCTTCACCGCCCGCTCACTGCTGCCACTGATTGGGGCCGACCTTTGGTTTACCGGAGCCTCCGCCCCCGAGGGTACGCCCGAACGCCAGCGCCAGATCGCCCTGTCGTTGCTGGCCGATTGGAATGGCGAGATGAACGAACACCTGCCAGAGCCGCTGATCTATGCCGCGTGGCTGCGGGCGTTGCAGATCCGGCTGATCTCGGATGAATTGGGCCCGCTGGCTGCTGAGTATAAACATGTCGAGCCGCTGTTCATCGAACGTGTTTACCGCGATATCGATGGCGCGTCGGTCTGGTGTGACGTGCGCCAGAGTGCTCCAACTGAAACCTGCACAGACATGGCCCGGCTGGCGCTGGACGACGCACTGATCTGGATTTCCGAGAACTACGGCAGCGCGCTGGAATCCCTGCGCTGGGGCGATGCGCATCAGGCAACCCATGACCACCCGGTTCTGGGCACGGTACCGGTGCTGCGGTTCTTTGTGAACATCCGCCAATCCACCAGCGGCGGCGACAACACCCTGCTGCGCGGGCGTACATCGGGTGAGGGCAAGAACCCGTTCCTGAACGTCCACGGTGCGGGCTACCGCGGGGTTTATGACTTTGCCGATCCGGACAGCTCGGTCTTTATCACCGCCACCGGTCAGTCGGGCCATTTCCTATCACGATACTACGACGATCAGGCGCAGTTGTGGCGGCGCGGAGAGTACATCCCTATGTCGCTGGACCTCGATCTGGCGCGTGCCGCCGCCGTTGGTGTGACAAACCTGATCCCACGCTGATTTCGCCTGTTTCGGCAGGACCTTGCCCCTTTTTTCGGGTGCCGTGGACGCCGACCCGCCTTTTCGCCTACGATCTGGGCACCAAAGGGTTGGGACCAGGGGGCACAAATGGCAAGTATACGGGATAGGCTGAACAATCTCGCACGCGACTACGCTATCGCCTGGAGCTCGGGCGACCCAAATGCCGTGGCCGATTTCTTTGCGCCCGACGGGCAGATGGTTATGAATCGATCCGAGACGTTGCAAGGTCGGGCGGCAATCGCCGAGATGGCGCGCGGGTTTCAATCCGATTTCCCCGATCTTGAACTCCGCTGCGATATGATGCGGTGGGCTGGTCATCACGCAATCTTTGTCTGGACGTTCGAAGGCCATCACGCCAAGACAGGCAACTATGTCCTGACTCGAGGATGGGAAGAATGGGACCTGAGCGAGGACCACAAGGTGCTGTCCTCGCAGGGATGGTTCGATGTCGAGGATATGCAACGCCAGATCGACGGCGCCTGACCTCTAAAGCGCCGCGAACTGCGCCGCCTGTTTATCGGTCCAAAGCACGGTGATCTCAAACCCGTCTTCTGTCTGCTTTTCGGACCGCACAACATCCTGCCGGAACAGCCATGCGCGCTTGTTGCCCTCGGCAAAGTCCAGTGTCAGCGTCTCTTCGTGGCGTGCGCCCTGTAGCTTGGTGGCAATTTCGGCCAGCAGAGGGTCAACACCCTCGCCGGTCACCGCCGAGATGGCAAAAATCGAAGGATCCCGATCCGCGCGTTTGAACGCGGCTTCGCGTTCATCCTCGTTCATCAGGTCTATCTTGTTCCAAACCTCAAGCCGGGGCCGTTCGCCATCGACACCCAGTGAGGTCAGGATCGCCTCGACATCTTGCGCCTGCGCGTCGGTCTCTTCGTGGCTGATATCCCGGACATGGACGACGATATCGGCGCCCAGAACTTCTTCCAGCGTTGCCCGGAAGGCCGCGACCAGCTCCGTCGGCAGGTTCGAGATGAACCCCACCGTATCCGACAGGATCACCTCGGGGCCATCGGGCAGTTCGACCCGACGCATGGTCGGGTCAAGCGTGGCGAACAGCATGTCCTTGGCCATCACCTCGGCCCCGGTCAGGCGGTTGAACAGCGTGGACTTACCCGCGTTGGTATAGCCCACCAACGCAACAATCGGATACGGCACCTTGGCCCGCGCCGCACGGTGCAGCGTGCGAGTTTTGACTACCTTCTGCAACTGGCGACGCAGACGCACCAGTTGTTCGTCAATGGCGCGGCGGTCAGCCTCGATCTGAGTTTCACCGGGACCACCGACAAATCCCAATCCACCACGTTGCCGTTCCAAGTGGGTCCACGCCCGCACAAGTCGCGTGCGTTGATAGCTAAGCGCAGCCATCTCGACCTGCAACACACCCTCTCGGGTGCGGGCGCGGTCGCTGAAAATCTCCAAAATCAGCCCTGTCCGGTCAAGGATTTTGACCTTCCATGCCTTTTCAAGATTGCGCTGCTGAACGGGCGATACCGGGCCATCGATCAGCACCAGTTCAATCTCGTTGTCGTGCAGACGTTCGGCCAGTTCCTCAATCTTGCCACTGCCGAACAACAACCCCGGCTGGGCACGTTGCAGGCGCACGATCTCGGACCCGATCACATCCAGATCGGGCAACGCGGCGGCCAGGGCCACCGCCTCTTCCAGCGCCGGTTCGGGGACGCGGCGCTGTTCATCTGATTTGATTTCCGGATGCAGCACCCAGGCCCGGGTGCGCGTCCTGTCATGTTCCATCAAGAGGCGTCTTCGCCCTCATACAGGCTGATCGGCTGCGATGGCATGATTGTCGAAATCGCGTGCTTGTACACCAGCTGCGACTGTCCGTCGCGGCGCAGCAACACGCAGAAATTATCGAACCAAGTGATCACGCCCTGCAATTTCACACCGTTGATCAGGAAAATTGTGACCGGTACCTTTGCTTTCCGTACATTGTTCAGGAACGCGTCCTGAAGATTCTGTCTGTCCGAAGCCATATTTTATTATCTCGCCGTTGTTCTTGCTACGCGCTGCGGACCAACGCGCTCCCTCTGGCTGAGTATGGAGTGGAGTTAACAGAGTTTCCAGATCAAAAATCAGGCATTGCGCAACTGTTTAATCTTAGTCCCGCCAGAGGCTTGGCGTAATCAACGCAATGATCGCCAGCGTTTCCAGCCGCCCGATCACCATCGCCGCGCACATGGTCAGCTTGGCCCCGGCAGACAGGTCCACGACCCGGATCGGGATATCTGTCGCCAGTTCGATCAACGGTCCCGTGGTGCTCAACGACGCGACGGTCAGCACCATGGCCTGCTCGAACCCTGCCCCCATCAACCCAAGCAAAAGGTTGAACAGCGCTGCCGTCAGCGCGAACATCATCAGAAATATCCACGCGATGAACGCACCGTCGCTTTGGATGCGCCGGTTGCCGCCGCCCTCGCCACTGACCGATGAGGGATAGATCAGGCGGTCAATCTCGCGCGCGCCGTTCAGGTACAGCGCGAACACCCGCAGCAATTTGACCCCGCCCGCGGTGGTCGCGACACCGCCGCCGATCAGGGCCAGTCCAATCAGGATCAGACCTGGCGTACCCAGCCCCGATAGCTGCTGTGCGTCATTCCAGTTGGCGCTTTCGAACCCGGCGGTGGTCAGGAAGGACAACGCCGTAAACACCATACCCCAAAACACCTTAACGGCATCGGTCGGGTTCAGCGTACCGCCGATTTCGTTGACCCCGGCCCACACGCGGAAGAACAGCAGCGTGGCAACGGCAATCACGATCAAAAGGCCGATCCGAAATTCAGGGTCCCTGTCCAGCCGCGAATACCCCGTTGTCGCGGTATCGGTGGAAAAAGTCAGCCGCGACAACGCGAAGAACAAGAACAGGAACAGGATCGCCTCGCCGGTGACACCAGCCTGCGCGCCCTCCAGCCCGCCCACCGGCGAAATACCGGACGTGGCCATCGTGGACATGGCGTGGCAGATGGCGGTCAGCCCATCTTCGCCTGCGATCAGCAGCAGCAGCCAAATCACGGCTGTCAGCCCTGCATAGACCGGTGTCAGAGTCAGCGTCACCCGGATCAGACGCCCTCGGGGATCGACCTTTTCGCTTTGCGCCACACCCGAGACCGGACGGCCCGGTTGCCCCCGCGCAGTCACTTCGAACCCTCCCAAAGACAGCGGGGCCAGGATCGCCGCCGCCGAAATCCACATCAGCAGACCACCCATCCAGCCCACCAACGCGCGCCACAGATGTAACGGAGCGGTCAGGCGGTCGGGATCGGGGAAAATATCGGCGCCCGTGGTCGTCAGCGCACTAACCATATCGAAATAGGCGTTCAGGAAAGTCGTATTCCCCAAGGCGTCATGCAGCGGGATGGCAAGGAACAGTGGCAGGACAGTGAAGCAGCCCAACAGCACCGCCAGTTGCCCCAGCGTTCCCCGGCGTGGTACCCGGCTGGACGACGCCATCGCAATCGTCGCCACCACGAACAGACCTAGGAGTCCCGAATAGAAGAACGACCGCGAGGTTTCGTGGTTGTTCAGCGCCAGCGCATAGATCGCGGGTATCCACATGGACAAGGACACGACGCCCCAGATCAGCAGAAACAACGGCAAGCGCCGCACCAGCCCGAACCGTTGTGTCCCCACGCGCATCATCAGAAGAAATCGATCGAAACCTGCATCAGCCGTTCGACCTCGGGGACATCCTTGGCCATGGCGAAAATCGCCAACACGTCCTTTTCCTCGATCCGCAAACTGCCGGTGGGGCGCAGCAACTCATCGCCCTTGCGTACCGCGCCCACCAGAACGCCCTCGGGGAAGTCGATGTCACGCAGTTTCTGCCCAGCCATGGGCGAGGTCGATAGCACCTCGGCCTCGATCACCTCGGCCTCGGCATCGCCAATGGAATAGACCTGTCGCACCCGTCCGTGGCGGATGTGCCGCAGGATCGAGCTGACTGTGGTGGCACGCGGGTTGATATAGGCGTCGATCCCAAGCGGCCCCATCAGTGCCACCATGCTGGGATCGTTGATCAGCGCGATCGCCAGCGCGCAGCCTTCGGCCTTGGCGCGCACAGCGGCCAGCATGTTGGCGCGGTCGTCATCGGTGACCGCCAACATCGCGTCCGCGCGCTCAATCCCGGCCTCGCGCAGCAAGGCCGCGTCCAGACCATCCCCGTTCAGAACAATGGTGCGCTCCAATGCTTCTGCGGCCAGTTCGGCACTTTGGCGGTCGCGCTCGATGACCTTGGCACGCACCCGGCTTTCGCGTTCTTCCAGGGTTCGCGCAACTTCCAGCCCGACATTGCCGCCCCCCACGATCACCACGCGATCCTGCTTCTTTTGCGTCTTGCCGAAGACCTCCATCGTGCGGTCCACGTCTTTGACATTGGTAAAGACATAGCATTCATCGCCGACGAACAGCTGATCCTCGGATTCCGGGGCAAACAGGCTGCCGTCACGCCGGACGCCCACGACAATCGAGCTGAGCGTTGAAAACAGATCCGTCAACTGGCGCAGTGGCGTGTTTATGATGGGGCAGTCTTCGTCAATGCGGATGCCCAGCAACTGCGCCTTGCCGTCCATGAACATCTCGGTGTCAAAGGCCGACGGCGCAGACAGGCGGCGCATGGCGGCGGCGGCCACCTCGCGTTCGGGGCTGATCACCACGTCGATGGGTAGGTGGTCACGGCGATACAGGTCCGAGTGGATCGCCTCGAGGTAGGATTTCGACCGCAAGCGCGCAATCTTGCGCTGGATCGAGAACACCGAGTGCGCCATCTGACAGGTGACCATGTTCACCTCGTCCGAATGGGTTGCGGCAATGATCATGTCGGCATCCCGAGCCCCTGCCCGGTCCAGCACGTCCGGATAGCTGGCAAATCCGGCGATCCCCTGCACATCCAGGGTCTCGGTCGCGCGGCGCACCAGGTCGGAGTTGTTGTCCACCACCGTTACGTCGTTGAGCTCGCCCGACAGGTGCCGTGCAATCTGCCAGCCAACCTGACCGGCACCGCAAATTATGACCTTCATGTTTTTGGCCCTTCTGCCTGAAATCTTTGAATGACAGATGCCCCCAAAGCGGTCAATTGAATTGTCATACCCGCAAAGCTAAGGCAAGATAAGCCCATGAAATCAATACTTCGATTGCTTATTCCGATGATCGCGCTGTCTGCATGCAGCAGCCCGCTTCCGCTGTATTACCGCGAGGGTGAAAACGTATCCCGCATGCAGTCCGAAACGACGCAATGTCAGGTGCAGGCGCTTGAGGAGGTGCCGGTGGCCAATCAGGTGCGACAAAGCCCACCCACCTACTGGCCTGGCCGCACCTATTGCGACAGCCGGGGGCGGTGCCACCGCTCGTCCGGCTGGTGGCAACCAGGGCGGGTTTATACCGTCGACGTCAATCAGGGGCTGCGCAATCGGGTCGAGGCGCAATGCATGGCCAAAAAGGGATTTCGCCCGGTCAGCCTGCCGCCCTGCAAACAGAACGTAAAATCGAGGGTACAGGCTGCACCCACAACGACATTGCCGCCGCTGAGCACCGAGTCCTGCTACGTGAAATTCGACAACGGGTCGTTCCAGATCATCACGCCTGGTCAGGCCGGATAAAGGCCCGGCGGATTATTCCGCCGGTTCCGGTTCGTCCACCTGCGCCACGCGTGCGCCGGATTTGTTCGAGGTTACCACACCCAGCGACTTGAGCTTGCGGTGCAGCGCGCTGCGCTCCATCCCGACAAAGCTGGCGGTGCGGCTGATATTGCCGCCAAAGCGATTGATCTGGGTCAGCAGGTATTCCCGTTCGAACGCCTCGCGTGCTTCGCGCAGCGGCAAAGTTGCAAGGGCACCGGACAGTACGACGCGGCCCGAATCGTCGGCTTTTTCCTCTTCGCTCGGCAGTTCCTTGGCCTCGATCGGCCCGGCACCATCACCTAGGATCAGCACACGCTCGATCAGGTTCTTGAGCTGACGCACGTTGCCCGGCCAGGTCATGGTTTGCAGCAACGCAACGGCCTCTTCTGAGATTTCGCGCAAGGCCAGACCCTGAGATTCGTTGCACATTTCGATAAAATGCTGCGCCAGAACCGGAATATCCTCGCGCCGCTCTTCCAACGACGGCACCGCGATCGGCACCACGTTCAGGCGGTGATACAGTTCCTCGCGGAAACGGTCAGCGGCGATTTCATGTTCCAGATCGCGGTTGGTTGACGAGATCACCCGCAGATCAACCCGCACCTTGTCCGAACCGCCGACGCGCTGGAATTGCTGATCGACCAGTACGCGCAGGATCTTGGACTGCGTGCCCAAGGGCATATCCGCAACCTCGTCGAAATAAACCACGCCGCCATGCGCCTCTTCCAGTAAGCCGGATTCGATACCGCGTTCCGAGGTTTCACGTCCGAACAGCACCTCTTCAACGCGCTCAGGCTCAATCCCGGCGCAGTTTACGGTCACAAAGGGCGCGTTGGCGCGGTTGGAATGGGCGTGGATATAGCGCGCGGCAATTTCCTTGCCTGACCCGGCCGGGCCGCTCAGCATCACGCGGCCATTGGATTTGGTCACTTTGTCCAACTGGCTCTGCATCGCGCGGAAAGTAGCGGATTTGCCGATCATGTCGGAACTGGTGACCTCTTTGCGTTTCAGCGTGGCATTCTCGCGACGTAGGCGAGAAGTCTCCATCGCGCGGCGGATCACCACCATCAGCTGGTCGATGTTAAAGGGCTTTTCGATAAAGTCGTAAGCACCTTGTTTGATTGCCGCCACCGCGATTTCAATATTGCCGTGGCCGGAAATGATCACCACCGGCACGTCCGGGTTATCGCGTTTCACCGCCTTGAGGATATCAATACCGTCCATCCGGCTGTCCTTCAGCCAGATATCCAGAATCAACAGCCCCGGCGGTTCGGAATTGATCTCGGCCATGCACTCGTCCGAGTTGCCGGCCAACCGGGTTGAATAGCCTTCGTCCTCCAGAATGTCGGACACCAGTTCGCGAATATCGCGTTCGTCATCTACGATCAGAATGTCGCTCATCTTTGGCCTGCTTTCAGTTTGCTTGTATGAATTGCCTGCTTATGTGGCGCTGCGGTCGGAGAGAAATTGCCCCCCGGTAAACGGATTACGGCCATCGCACCGAAATGGTCCTGTCCGTCAAAGACGGGCGCGTCTTCAAGTGTGAGCGCTCCGCCATGTTCTTCGATGATCTTCTTGACGATGGGCAGGCCCAGACCTGTGCCCTCGTCCCGTGTGGTAACGTACGGCTCGAACAGGCGTGCCCGATCTTCGGGCAGGCCGATGCCGTTATCCGCAATGGCAATGACCGTCCCCGCATCGTCGCTGGTCACATCCACTTTGATCTGTGGCTTCAGATTGTCTAGTGGACCTTTTTTCTTCAGGGTTTCAATGGCCTCACCTGCGTTCTTGATAAGATTGGTCAGCGCCTGATTCAGCATCGTCGCGTCCAGATCCGCCAGGACCGGATGATCCGGCAGAGAGGCATCGATCTGAACATCCGGCTGTCCGGCCTGCTGTAACAGCACGGCCTCGCGCACCAGTCCGACCACGTCTTCCTCACGCCGGTCCGGCTCTGGCATCCGCGCGAATTTCGAAAACTCATCCACGATCCGCCGCAGGTCATTGGTCTGACGCACGATCACGTCGGTCATGGATTCGAGGCTGTCGCAATCCTCTTCATTCAGCTTGCGTGAGAATTTGCGTTTGATCCGCTCGGCGCTCAATTGGATGGGGGTCAGCGGGTTCTTGATCTCATGCGCAATACGCCGCGCCACGTCGCCCCACGCTGCCATCCGCTGTGCGCTGACCAGATCGGTCACGTCGTCAAAGGCAACCACGTACCCTTCCAGCCCTCCATCTTCGCCGCGCCGCGTGGCCATGCGCACCAGCAGGTTTTCCAGCTGCCCCTTGCGGGTGACCTTGATCTCACCCTGCACCGCCTCCTGCCCGCTTTCCTTGAGGCTTTCGAACAGAGGCAGGAACTCGGGCACCGCGATACCGATCGACAACTTATCGTCCACATGCGCCCAGTCCAGCAGACGCTCGGCCGAGCGGTTCACAAACGTCACACAGCCATCCGGGTCAACACCAACCACGCCCGAGGTTACCGAGCTGAGAACCGAATCGAACAGTCTCCGACGGCGCTCGATCTGGCGGGTGTTTTCCAGCAGAGTATCGCGTTGTCCTTTAAGTTGCCGCGTCATCTGGTTGAAATACCGGCCTAACATGGCGATCTCGTCGTCATTGGCCTCTTCGATCACCTGCACACTCAGGTCACCAGCACCAACGCGCTGTGCTGCCGTGGTCAGCCGCCCAACCGGGCGCGACAGGCGCTCGGCGAACCACATACCCAACGACACCGCTGCCAGAATGAGGATCACCGCAAAGCTCAGATACAACAGACCGAATTCGAACAGCACCCGGCCCCGATCGCTTTCCAACTGTTGATAGAATTGCGCTGTTTCCTTGGTATCATCCAGCAGCGTCAGCAACTGCCCATCCACCTCGCGACTGACATAGAGATAGCGGTCCAGATAGGCCTGCAGCGGGACCAACGCGCGGAACTCGTTGTTTTGCCAGTCGGCTATGATCACAAAACCGTTGTCCGTAGCTTCGACCATCTGCTCGGGTGTGGGCGCTTCGTAGTCGAACAGATAGGACCGATCCCCGCGCGACCGGATTTCTCCGCTGCCATCAATTACATAGGCTTCGCGCAGGCCGCGTTGGATTTGCGCCTGCCCCTGCGCCAAAACCTCGCGCAGTTCCGCGTCAGATATATAAAAGTCTCGTACACGGGCATTATCCAAGAACCGCGCCAACACAACGGCGTCCTGCGTCAGGCCCTGGCGGTGTTCCAGCTCGTAAGCCTCGGCCGCAGTCAGGGATGACCCAACAACCTGCCGCACGCGATCCGAGAACCACCCCTCAAGCCCGATATTCACCGTCAAGCCCGCAAAGATCGCAACAGTCACGGTCGGCACCAGGGCCAACAGCGTGAAAGCGCCGATCAGACGAAGGTGCAGACGGGAACCCGCCGATTTCGCCCGGCGGGCGGCGATCAGACTGCCGACCTGCCCCAGAACCAGAGCGGCGACAACCAGCACATAAACAAGGTCTGCAAGAAGGATTAGGCGCAGCGTGGGGGCCGTCGTTCCCAGATCAAATGGACCTATGACAAGATAGGTAGCAAGCGCCAAGGCAGGCCCTAGAAGAACCAGCCCCAAGGTGCCGAAATTGCGCAGTTTTCGGGATTTTCGCCACCGATTGATCGCTGGAATCGGCCCGCTCTGTGCCCGGGTTGCCACCGTCTGCCCTCATCCTGATGTGTCGCTTGTGCGACGTACCGCCATATGTCGTGGTCCTTGCCGGGCGCGAACCCGGATGCCACAATTTGTGTGGCGATATTACATCAGTTTGCGTCGGCGTGTCACCTGAATATCGAGATCTGTAATTTTTTTCCGCAGCGTATTTCGGTTGATCCCCAGCAAATCCGCACATTTCGCCTGATTTCCGCCGGTTGCGTCCAGCGCCAACTCGATCAAAGGCGCCTCGACCTCGCGCAGAATGCGTTGATACAGGCCCGGAGGCGGCAACAAATTGCCGTGCAGGTCAAAATACCGACGCAGATGGCGCGCCACTGAGGCCGACAATTTCTCGCGCTCACCGTCGCCCAGAACCGGTTCGGCCTCGGGCTGGCTACCCAGCACCATCTCGACCTCGGCCTTCGAGATTTCATCGGCGCGGCTGGTCAGGCTCAAACGGCGGATGGCGTTCTCCAACTGCCGCACGTTGCCCGGCCAGGAATAGCGCCGCACCAGTTCCACAGCATCGGGGCTGAGCCAGCGTTTGGCGCCATGCTCGCGTTCTTCCCGAGCCAGAAAATGATCCGCCAGCAAGGTGATATCGTCCACCCGTTCCCGCAGGGCCGGCACATGCACGGTAGCGCCGCACAGGCGATAATAGAGATCCTGACGCACCCGCCCGCTCTCCATCGCTTCGGTCAGGTCCGACTGGCTGGTGGCCATAAAGCGCGGCACGTGGTCACCCGGCGTGTCCATCATGCGCACGATGCGGGCCTGCAACTCGTCCTCGATATCGGCGATCTCATCAATCAGCAGCGTTCCACCGCGTACCCGCGCCATCACCCGCGCCGGACCTTCCAGATCCCGCAGGTCCGCTGCAGTCGCCGTCACAAACGGCAAAGTGCGACGGTCCGAGAAATCGTGAATAGCGCGCGCGATCAGGGACTTACCAGTGCCACTTTCACCGGAAATCATCACCGAAAGATCGGTATTCATCACCCGAGCAACCAGCCGGTAAAGAGCTTGCATCACCGAGGTTCGCCCGACCAGAGGCAGCTCCTCCGGGCGATCGTCGCTGGTTTCGATCACTTCGGCAGGCGCGCGCTGTTTCTGCTCCAGCGCCCGCGCGGTGCGTTTCATCAAATCCGGCAGATCGAAGGGTTTAGGCAGATAATCATAGGCATCCGCCTCAGCCGCCTGAATCGCCGTCATGATCGTGTTCTGGGCCGAGATCACGATGACCGGCAAACCGGGGCGATCCTGCGCAATCTTCGGCAGCATCTCCAACCCGTTGCCATCCGGCATGACCACGTCCGAGATCACCACGTCGCCCTTGCCTTCGCCGACCCAGCGCATCAGCGTGGTCAGCGAGGATGTGGCGTGAACCTTGCACCCCGCCCGCGTCAGGGCCTGAGTCAGAACGGTGCGAATCGTGCGGTCGTCATCTGCGACCAGTACTGTGCCATCCATCGGGTGCTCTCCTTATATCTCTGCTCTTACCGGCTGTTTATGTTGCGTCTTTCGGCGCCCGCCTCAGTGAGATGCGGAATACCGTGCGGCCCGGCACCGAGTCGGCGGAAATCCAGCCGTCATGGTCCGAGATGATTTTGCTAACCAGCGCCAGCCCAAGGCCGGTGCCGTTTTCCTTGCCCGACACGAACGGGTCGAAAATATCGCTGCGGATTTTCTCGGGCAGTCCCGGACCATCGTCGATGATCTCAATCTGCAGCGGCAGCGAATGGCCGGAACCATCACTGCGGCGCAGGCGGAAGGAATGTTCGAAATAGGTCCGCAGACGAATGGTTCCGCCTTTCGGATCAGCCGCTTCCGAGGCATTCTTGAGCAGGTTCAGTACCACTTGCAGGAACTGATCCGGATCGCCATAGGCCAGCGGCAGCGAGGGGTCGTAATCCTCGATGATTGTCATATGCGCGCCAAAGCCCAGCAGTGCCGAACGGCGCGCACGGTCCAGAACGTCGTGAATGTTGACCGGCCTGAAATCGGGCTGCGAGAGATTACCAAACTGCTCGACCTGCTCCAGCAGCTTTACGATGCGACGACTTTCAGCGACGATAAGATCAGTCAGTTCAAGGTCTTGCTGAGGGATGTTCATGCTCAGCAATTGCGCCGCCCCTGTGATACCGGCCAACGGGTTCTTGATCTCATGCGCCAGCATCTCGGCCATGCCAATCGCCGATTGCGCGGCGGATTTCACCGTGTTGCCCCGCGTCATCCGCCCCGCCAGTTCGCGTGGCGAGATGATCATGATCATCGAGCCCGGATGCCCGACCAGCGGTGCGATCTGCAGCGCACATTGCAGCGGTGCGCGGTTACCTGACCCGGCGTCCACATCGTTGACGAACAGCGGCGTACCCTGCGCCCGTGCGCGCAGGAAAGCCTCTTCCAACGGCGCGTCCACGGCGATCTGATCCCAGACCGGATGCCCGATCACCGATTTGCGCGAGGCGTTCAGAAACCCCTCACCGGCCGAGTTTACATCGGCAATCCGGTCATCAGCGTCAATGATGAAGGCGGGAACCGGCAGTGAGGTCCAGATGCTTTGATCCGAGATCATGCTGCCACCTCCGCATCGGTGCTTAACGCATCGCTCAGCAGACGCAGCACCTCCTCGGTATCACGCGAGGTCAGAACCGCGCGGCGCAAAGCAGCAGGCGTTCCGGCCTCATCCATGTACCAGCCCAAATGCTTGCGTGCCACCCGCAGGCCGAGATCGGTGCCGTAGAATTCCAGCATCGCCTGATAGTGCGCGCGGACCATCTCAATCAAATCGTCGCCCGCAGGAATATCTGGGGCCTCGGCGCCATAAAGGTCATGGCAAATCTGCGCCAGCAGCCAAGGCTTGCCCTGCGCCCCGCGCCCGACCATGACCCCGTCGGCGCCCGACTGCTCCAGCGCCCTGCGAGCAGAGCCGGTGTCCACAATATCCCCATTGGCGATGACGGGGATCGAGACCGCCTCTTTCACTGCGCGGATAGCCCGCCAGTCGGCCTGCCCCTTGTAGAACTGACAGCGTGTGCGACCATGGATCGTGACCATACGGATGCCAGCCTCTTGCGCCCGTCGCGCCACATCCGGGGCGTTCAACAAGGTGTCATCCCAGCCCAAACGGGTTTTCAGGGTGATCGGCACATCAACAGCCTCGACCACCGCCTCGATCAAGGTCAGCGCGTGATCCGGCGTTTTCAGCAAGGCCGATCCGGAATAGCCATTGGTCACTTTCTTGGCCGGGCAACCCATGTTGATGTCGATCACCCGCGCGCCGCGATCCGCCACCTGCCGCGCGGCCTCGGCCATCCAGTGTGCCTCGCGCCCGGCCAGTTGCACGGCGGTGTTTTCCACATCCGCCGACAGCTCGGCCCGCTCGCGGACACCGGGCTTGGCCTGCACCATCTCCTGGCTGGCGACCATTTCGCTGACGACCATGCCCGCGCCAAAGCGCATCACCAGATCACGGAACGGTCGATCAGTGATTCCGGCCATCGGAGCCAGCAGCACCGGCGGGTTCAGGTCTTTGTCGGCGAGTTGAACGGTCAACGTGCTTAATCCTTGGGCAGTTGCGGCTTTGATATCGAATTCAACGCATATGAACAACAAATCGGCGACCATCAAGCCCGCAAAATCATCACATGCCTAATTTTTAGGCAGGTTAACGCGGGTGATTGCCTCTGCATTCACCGCACCCTAAACATTGCCCTCAAATCACCGGAGAAGATGCCCTCATGACCACCGCCGCAATCATCGTCGCCGCAGGACGCGGGCTGCGCGCCGGAGGGGGGATTCCCAAACAATGGCGCCCTCTGGCCGGACGGCGCGTTGCAGACTGGACCATTGATCGTTTTCGGGGACAGGTGGACCACATCGTGCTGGTCTTGTCCGAAGATGATGGCCCCGCGTGGGTTGAATTCGAAAACACCGATCTGATTCTTACCCGTGGCGGCAGCGACCGGGCAGGCTCGGTCCGCAATGGCCTTGCTGCTTTGGCAGATTTTGCGGTTGATCTTGTCCTTGTACATGACGTCGCCCGACCCTGTGTCGGGCTGGACACCATTCAATACGTACTGGACGCGCTGAAATCCCACCCAGCAGCTGCGCCCGGATTGGCGGTGACCGATGCGCTGTGGACCGGGGACGGAGCCATCGTGACCGGAACGCAGGACCGCTCGGGCCTGTTTGCCGCGCAGACGCCGCAGGGTTTTCACTATAACGCTATCGTCGCGGCCCATGCAGCCCATCCCGGAGGGGCTGCAGATGACGTCGAAGTCGCCCGCGCAGCGGGGCTGGACGTGGCCATCGTGCCGGGCGATGCAGACAATATCAAAATCACACGGCCCGAGGATTTTGCCCGGGCGGAACGCATATTGGGAACGAATATGGAAGTAAGGCTGGGCAACGGGTACGACGTGCATCGGTTTGGCAACGGGGATCACGTGATCCTTTGCGGCGTGAAGGTGCCGCATGATCGCGGCCTGCAAGGTCATTCGGATGCCGACGTGGGGATGCATGCCGTGACCGACGCGATCTATGGCGCATTGGCGCAAGGGGACATCGGTCAGCACTTCCCGCCCTCGGACCCACAATGGAAGGGCGCCGCCAGCGAGATCTTCCTGCGTCACGCGGTCGAACTGGCCGGGAAGAAGGGATACGCCATCTCTAATGTCGACTGCACGTTGGTCTGCGAATACCCGAAGATCGGGCCTCACGCGCCTGCCATGCGAGAGGAAATGGCCCGGATCATGGAGCTGCGCGCCGATCAGGTCTCGGTCAAGGCGACCACATCGGAACGGTTGGGGTTCACTGGGCGTAGTGAGGGGATCGCCTCGCTTGCCACTGCCTGTCTGGTGAAATCATGAATGCCGCGCGCCTGATCGGAACCGTGTGTGGCGTCGGTTACCTGCGCCCTGCGCCGGGGACTTGGGGATCGCTGGCCGCACTGCCCTTGGCATGGGTCTTGCATACTATTGGTGGCTTCCCGCTGCTGGTGATCGCAACACTTGCCGTGTTCTTTGGCGGCCTCTGGGCCACTCGTGTAATGACCGAAGGACAGGACGATCACGACCCGTCCGAGATCGTCATTGACGAGGTCGCCGGACAATTTACTGCCTTGTGGGCGATTTCCTATCCGGCCTGGGCGTATGGGATCGATATCACGGCGCTCTGGCCCGGCTGGATCGCCGGGTTCCTGCTGTTCCGCTTGTTCGATATCACCAAACCTGGCCCTGTTGGCTGGGCTGACCGGCGCAATGACGCGATGGGCGTGATGCTGGACGACGTGATCGCGGGCATGTTCGCCGGAACCGGCGTGCTGATCCTTGCCGGCATCTCGCACGGAGTTCTTGGACTATGACCGTTACCGTGCTTCTCGACCGCGCCAAGGCGCAAGGCGTTATGATTGCAACCGCCGAAAGCTGCACCGGCGGTATGGTCGCTGCGGCACTGACCGATATCCCCGGCAGTTCCGCCGTGGTCGAGCGCGGCTTTGTCACTTACACCAACACCGCCAAGCAGCAAATGCTGGGTGTGCGAGCCGAGACGCTTGCCGCACATGGCGCGGTTTCAGAACAGGTCGCGGGCGAAATGGCTGAAGGGGCGCTGAGGAATTCTGACGCGCAGCTCACCGTTTCGGTCACCGGTATCGCGGGCCCCGGCGGGTCCGAGTTCAAGCCCGAGGGCCGGGTCTGTTTTGGGCTGGCCGCAGAAGGCGCACCGACCCGCACCGAAACGGTCGATTTTGGAGCGCTTGGCCGCGACAACGTCCGCCATTCGGCGCGGGATCACGCGCTGGATCTGCTGTCACAGGGACTTTTTACTATCGCCCAAAAATAAGGCTGTTCGCGCCATTCGGCGTACATTTAATCACCATTTAACAAAAAGCCCCCAAAGTAGGCGCAAAAATTGGCGTCTGCCTCTTTTTTCCCCGCCCCCTCTCCGCTTCAAGGCGCGCCACGCAAGCTGAAGAGGAGACCGGCCGATGAATGGAGCCGATACCGCCTGGATCATAGTGGCAACCGCCCTGGTCCTGTTCATGACATTGCCGGGACTGGCCCTGTTTTACGGGGGCCTCGTGCGCGCCCGCAACGTGCTGAGCGTCTTCATGCACTGCTTCAGCATCGCCTGTCTGATGAGCATCCTTTGGCTGGTTGCAGGCTATTCCATCGCGTTCGGTGACGGAACGTCGGGTCTATGGGGCGGTCTGGGCAAAGCCTTCCTGAACGGTGTCGATGCCGACAGCCTGTCGGGCACCCTGCCCGAGGTTCTGTTCTTTGCCTTCCAGATGACCTTTGCCATCATCACCCCTGCCCTGATCGTCGGTGCTTATGTGGAACGCGTGGGCTTTGGATTTGTGCTCACCTTCTCGGCGTTGTGGATGCTGCTGTGCTATGCGCCGGTCGTTCACTGGATCTGGGGCGGCGGTATCCTGACCGACGGTGGCATTCTGGGTGAGGTCGGCGTCCGTGATTTCGCAGGTGGCATCGTGGTGCACGAAACCGCCGGTCTGGCGGCGCTGATAATTGCCGTGATCCTTGGGCCGCGCCGCAACCGCACCACCCCTCCGCACAACCCCGGCTTTGTCATGATCGGCGCCGCAATGCTGTGGGTCGGCTGGTTCGGCTTCAACGGCGGCTCGCAACTGGCGGCCGATGGAGGCGCCGCGATGGCGATGACCGTTACGCATATTTCAGCCGCGACCGCCTCGCTGACCTGGGCGCTGTGGGAGCGGATCAAGTACGGCAAAGCCTCGATGGTGGGTCTGGTCACCGGTACCATTGCGGGTTTGGCCTCGATCACCCCGGCCTCGGGCTATGTTGATCCGGTTCAGGCGCTGATTATCGGTGCGGTGGCAGGCGTGCTGTGCCAAGAGGCCGTCAACGTCATCCGCAACATGCTGAACATCGACGACACGCTGGACGTCTTCGCCGTGCACGGCGTCGGAGGTATCTTTGGCACCATCATGATTGCCGTCTTTGGTCTGGGTGCCTGGACCGCACAGCTGGGCGGGTTGCTGATCGTGGGTGTCTTTACGTCAGTTGTCACATTTGTGTTGATCAAGGTGGTTGCGCTCATTACGCCGCTTCGCGTAGACGCCGAAACCGAAACAAACGGGCTCGATCTGTCGGTACACGGCGAGCGCGCCTATGACATGAGCAGCTAAGCCCACCTTGGCTGCCACGCGCCCGCAAGGGCCAAAGCGGACCTCTTGACGGGGTCCGCTTTTCTTTTGTGCGCAAGCCTCTCGACTCTGGGCCGAGGGTCAGGCTATCAGCCCGCAACGTCATTTTGTCCCGAGGTTGCACCATGATCCCCAGCTCTTTCCCCGATAGCACCGAAATCGCCCGCCTTACCGCGCGGATGCTGCTGGAGATCAAGGCCGTGCACTTCAATTCGCGTGAGCCGTTCACGCTGGCCTCAGGCCTGCCCAGCCCGACCTATATCGACTGCCGCAAGCTGATCTCATATCCGCGTATCCGCTCGACCCTGATGGACTTCCTGACCGTCACCGTGATGCGCGACGCGGGGTTCGAGGCGTTCGACAACATCGCGGGGGGTGAGACGGCGGGCATCCCGTTTGCCGCGATGGTCGCCGAGCGTATGGCGCTGCCGATGACCTATGTGCGCAAAAAGCCCAAGGGCTATGGCCGCAACGCCCGTATCGAAGGCGCCATGTCCGAAGGCGAGCGTGTGCTGCTGATCGAGGACCTGACCACCGATGGCGGCTCGAAACTGTCCTTTGTGGATGCGATCCGCGAAACCGGCGCGACCTGTGGGCATACGGCGGTCATCTTCTACTACGGCATTTTCCCCGAGACCGAGAAAACCCTCGGCGATCACGGCGTGCAACTGCATCACCTGTGCACCTGGTGGGACGTTCTGGCCGAGGCCAAAGCGCAGAAAGCCTTTGACCAAGAGACACTTGATGGTGTCGAGGCCTTTCTGAACGATCCGCGTGGCTGGCAGGAAGCCAACAAAAGCTGACGTTACGGCACCTGATGAGCGAATTGGAACGCCATCCGACAGGACGGTGAAAACCACACAATATGTTGACGGACTGCCCCTTCATGCTTCAACATGATGGGGTCCGGAGATATGCACAGTCTATCCCCAGAAACATACAATTTGCCCCGACTCAGGGGGCTCGGGTATGGACAGTGCCTAACAGGCATAGAGAGCAGTAATGAACGAGATCAGCAGCATCGAGCAGGCAGCGGCACAGATTCAGAATGCCGAAACCATGCCGCACTCCATCGAGGCCGAGCAGCAGCTTCTGGGTGCGATCCTGACGAATAACGACCTCTATGACCGGGTCGCCTCGATCATCGGGTCTGAACATTTCTATGACCCGGTTCATGCCCGTATCTATGAGGTCGCGGCCAATCGCATCGCCAAGAATGCGCTGGCTTCGCCCGTGACGCTGAAGTCCTTCATGGCCGAAGATGAGGGCCTGAAGGAACTGGGTGGCCCCGCCTATCTGGTCAAACTGGCGGGCGCCTCGATCAGCGCCTTTGCGGTGCATGACTACGCCCAGATGATCTATGACCTCGCCATCCGGCGCGAACTGATCCGTCTGGGCCGGGATATCTCGGACAAGGCGGCGCGGGTCGATGTGTCCAGCGAGCCGAAAGAACAAATCGTCGAGGCCGAGCAACAGCTTTATCAGTTATCCGAGCAGGGCCAGACCGAACAGGGATTTCAATCCTTCCTCAAGGCGGTCACAGAAGCCGTCAACGTCACCAACGAAGCGTACCAACGCGGTGGCGGCATGGCAGGTATTTCCACCGGTCTGGCCGACTTGGACAAACAGCTTGGCGGCCTGCACCCGTCGGACCTGATCATCCTGGCCGGACGTCCGTCGATGGGGAAAACCTCGCTGGCGACCAACGTGGCGTTCAACGTGGCCAAGGCTTACAAGCGTGGCACTAAGCCGGACGGGTCTGAGGGCGCGATTGATGGCGGCGTCGTGGGTTTCTTCTCGCTTGAAATGAGCGCCGAGCAGTTGGCGGGCCGTGTTCTGGCCGAAGCCTCTGAAATTTCGTCGCACAAGATCCGTCAGGGTGACATGACCGAGGCCGAGTTTCGCCGGTTCGTGGATGCCGCTAAAGAACTGGAAGCCTGCCCCCTGTTCATCGATGACACGCCTGCCCTGCCGATTTCACAGCTGGCCGCGCGTGCACGCCGATTGAAGCGGACACATGGTCTGGACCTTCTGGTCATCGACTATCTTCAGCTGTGTCGCGGGATGGCCGACAACCGGGTCAACGAGATCGCTGAGATCTCGATGGGCATGAAAGCCATCGCCAAGGAGTTGAACATCCCGGTCATCGCGCTGTCCCAGCTCAGCCGTCAGGTCGAAAGCCGCGACGATAAACGCCCGCAGCTGTCTGACCTGCGGGAATCGGGCTCGATCGAACAGGACGCGGACGTAGTGATGTTCGTGTTCCGTGAAGAGTACTACAAAGAACGCGAAAAGCCTGGCGATCACGAGCTGGAAAAGATGGAAGAGTGGAAGCAGGCGATGGAACGCCTGCACGCCAAGGCCGAGGTTATCGTCGGCAAGCAGCGTCACGGCCCCATCGGTACGGTCGAGCTATCCTTCGAGGCGCAGTTCACCCGTTTTGGCAATCTGGTCAAACCCTGGCAGCAGGACGGCCAGATCGAGGGCTACTGATCTACCACAACTCAGGCCTGTTGAACGCGCTGACACAGCGCGACGGGCCTTCAATTGGCGTTTCATCACCGCTCAAAGATTGCCCCAGCCATCCATGTGGCATACTCAAAGGCATGGGCGGCTGGGCGATTGCTTCAGTGATCGGCTGAAACCCGGTTTTGCTGTAATAGGCCGGGTCGCCGTAGGTCGTGACAAAATCCACACCGTGCAGGCGCAATTGTTCCAGCCCGAACCCGATCAGCTTTTGACCGATGCCTGATCTCTGCCGGTCCGTTCGCACCGCCACCGGAGACATCAGGAACACCTGACGCGGGTCCTGATCGTAGTGAAGCCGAGAAAACAGGATGCACCCGGCCAGCGCGTCGCGGTCCATCGCCAAAACACCCAGCAGATCATCCTCAGGGGTCGATTTCAAAAGGTCAGCTGCCAAGGCACTGACCACGCGTCCTTCTTCCTCGCTTTCCGAGGCAGAAAAGACATCCCAGAACAATCCGGGCAATTCGGCAGCACGTGTTTTATAATCGGCGCTCAGGTTCACCACTTTCGGCTCCTTTTTTTGCAGGATCAACGATCCAATCTCAGCAACTTCAGTTGATCACAGGACGAACACAATGGCGAGACGCTGGCACCACCCGACCAAAGCCTATTTCTGCCAAGTCTTTGGCATACAGGCCAGAAGCTGCGCAGTATCGCCACGATAGATACAAGAATTGCCGTATTCCCCCTTGACCTACGGCGCTCCAATGTCATGAACAGCACCATGAGTACCGCACGTTTGACGATCAATCTTCAGGCGCTGGCCAGCAACTGGCGGGCGCTCAACGCAAAAACGGATGTCGAGACCGGCGCCGTGGTGAAGGCCGACGCCTATGGTCTGGGGGCCGGGCCGGTATCCGCAGCCCTGGCCGAGGAAGGCGTTCGCAAGTTTTTTGTCGCCGTTGCCGAGGAAGGCGTCGCCGTGCGCAAGGCCATTGGCCCCGGTCCGATGATCGGCGTGTTCTCGGGCCATATGGAAGGCGACACCGATCTGCTACGCGATCATAACCTGACGCCGCTGATCAATTCACCTGAACAATTCCTGCGTCACCAGCAGGCGCTGCCGGATCACCCCTTTGGCATTCAGTTGGACAGCGGCATGAACCGTCTTGGCCTGGAACCTGTCGACTGGGCCGCGCTGCGACCCAAGGCCGAGCCGCTGAACCCTGCGGTGGTCATGTCGCACCTCGCCTGCTCGGACGAGCCCGACCACCCGATGAACCTTCAGCAGCTAAAGACATTCCGCGAGATGACGGATGGCATCACAGCGCCCCGTTCGTTGGCGGCCACTGGTGGCACGCTGTTGGGCTCCGAATTTCATTTCGACTTCTGCCGCCCCGGTGTTGGCCTTTACGGCGGCATGCCCTTTGCCGACGCCAAACCCGTTGTGACGGCCGATCTGCCCGTCGTTCAGGTGCGTGCCGTCGAAGTTGGGGAATCCGTTGGCTACGGCAACAGCTGGGTCGCCCGGCGTCCGTCGCGGATCGCGACCGTGGCCGCAGGCTATGCCGACGGTCTGCATCGCGCCATCGGTGGAGGCATCGATACTTTTGCCGGTGGCAAGCCCTGCCCCGTGGTCGGCCGTATCTCGATGGACCTGATCACCGTCGACGTCACCGACCTGCCCGAAGACCCGGAACGCCTGCGCATTCTGAATGGCCACCAAACCGTCGATGACCTGGCCGAGGCCGCAGGCACCATCGGGTACGAAATCCTTACCTCGCTTGGCGCGCGCTATTCCCGGGGCTACGTGGAATGAACCCATTGAATCTGCTGGGCGGTCTGGGCCGGACGGTCCTTGCGCTGTTTGCCACGTTCGGCAAAGTCGCGCTGTTTTCGGTGGATGCGATCTCGCACATCTTCCGCCCGCCTTACTACCCGCGCGAATTCCTGGTTGCACTGATGAACATCGGCTGGCTGTCGCTGCCGGTTGTCGGCATGACCGCCATCTTCACCGGCGGCGCACTGGCCCTGCAGATCTACGCCGGTGGCGCCCGCTTCAATGCCGAGGCCGTGGTGCCGCAGATCGTCGCCATCGGCATGGTGCGCGAACTTGGCCCCGTTCTGGTCGGCCTGATGATTGCGGCCCGCGTGACCTCGTCCATCGCCGCCGAGATCGCCACCATGAAAGTGACCGAGCAGATCGACGCGCTGGTCACGCTGTCAACGCATCCGATGAAATACCTGACCGCCCCGCGCGTTCTGGCGGCGCTGATCACCGTTCCTCTGCTGGTGGGTATCGGCGACATCATTGGCATCGCGGGCGGCTATGTTGTGGCCACCCAAAACCTGGGGTTCAACGCTGCAACCTATTTGCAGAACACGGTCAACTTCCTTGAGGCGCACGACATCCTGTCATCGCTGGCCAAAGGCGCAACCTTCGGCCTGATTGCCGCCCTGATGGGCTGTTTTTACGGCATGAACTCGGGCCGGGGCGCGCAGGGTGTGGGCCGGGCCACCAAATCCTCGGTCGAGTCCGCCGCAATCATGATTCTGGCCGCCAACTTCATTCTGACAGGGGTGTTCTTCTCGCTATGATCCGGATGGAGAACGTACATAAAACCTTTGGTGATAATCAGGTTTTGAAGGGCATGAGCCTTGAGATTCCCAAGGGCACGTCGATGGTCATCATTGGCGGGTCGGGCACCGGCAAGTCGGTGGCGCTGAAATGCGTTCTGGGCCTGATCAAACACGACAGCGGCATGATTTATGTGGACGGCAAGGATGCAACCAAAGGCGACCGCGATGCCTTTCTGGCCCGGTTCGGGATGCTGTTTCAGGGTGCGGCCCTGTTTGACTCTCTGCCCGTCTGGCAAAACGTCGCCTTCCGCCTGCTGCGTGGCCCTCTGAAACGTCCGCGAGAATATGCCCGTGAAATCGCCATCGAGAAACTGCGCCGGGTAGGTCTGAAATCCGACGTGGCCGACCGGTTCCCGTCCGAACTGTCGGGCGGGATGCAGAAACGCGTTGGCCTCGCCCGTGCCATCGCCGCCGAGCCCGAGATCATCTTTTTCGATGAACCCACCACCGGCCTCGATCCGATCATGTCCGGCGTCATCAACGACCTGATCCGCGAGATCGTGACCGAGATGGGTGCCACCGCGATGACCATCACCCACGACATGAGTTCCGTCCGCGCGATTGCCGACAACGTCGCCATGCTGCACGGAGGTGTCATCCAGTGGACCGGTCCGGTCAGCCAGATGGATGCGTCGGGCGATCCCTATGTCGAGCAGTTCATCAGTGGTAGCGCTGACGGGCCGATTGAGGCGGTGCGGTGACCGGCTCGATGACACTTTTTGAATTGTCGGATTACATACGGCTCGTAGGCGTCAGCTATTTGGTAGCCTTCGCCTTTGTAACCTCAGGGCTATTCACTGGTTTCGCGATTCCTAAAAAGCCGAAGACAAAATACTCAGAGGCAGAGGCCAACTTTCGCGAAAATCAGTTCGGTCGCTGCGCTCAGAACTCTTATCCGACAACTTCAGAGACACCGAGAGAATACAAATCTCTGATCTTGGTGACCGCTATTGGGCTGGCTGCATATTTTGTGTTGTCCTTCGCCGAAAAAGCCAACAGCCCCTTTCTGAACAATTCTATTGGCGTGACTGCTTTCGTTTTGGGATTTTTTGCGCGGCGAAAGCACTTGCGCGAATGGAAAGGCCGACCACGAAACTTGGATTTTGCATGTTTTCTTGTTGGATTGGCGATTGTCCTCCCCCAAATATGAATACATGCCACTCCGCCTCGCCACCCTCTCGCTCCTGATCCTCTACCCCATCGCGTGGTTCGCCCCGCTGATGCGCGCGGGCCTGCTTCCGATCTTTGGCCTCTCTGAAATCAGCGTCATCACCGGACTCCAATCGCTCTGGAAATCCGACGTCTTCCTGGCGCTGATTGTCACCATCTTCGCCCTCTTCGCGCCCTATATCAAAACCATCGGCACCGCCCTGATCCAATGGGACCTGCTGGATGCCCGCGTCCAACCTGCGCTGAATATTCTCGGCAAACTGGCCATGGCCGACATCTTCCTGATCGCGCTCTACATCACTTTGGCCAAGGGAATTTCCTACGCGACCATCGAGACCGCATGGGGTCTTTACCTGTTCACGGCGTGCATTCTGGCCTCGATCGCATTGGGCCAGATTACCGAAATGACACGCAATTCACGAAATTCTCAGAGCTAATTGATTGAAAATGTTCATCTGAGTATCATCATTATATTTCGAGCAGTGAAAATTTGTAGTTTACGGGCCCGCAGCGGATCATTCTGCGTGTTTTAGGTGTCTCCGCTTGGGCTTGGTGTTAACCGGTTCCAGAAGGAGTTCGTCGATCATGACCGCCCTCCATACTATGACATTGCAATTTCAGAATGCCTTTTTAAGACTGATTTTTTTCCTCATATGCACTGCAGCACTACTATCCGTCTCAGCCACACTTCTGTCCGCCCTGGGTGTTTTGCCCTGGCTTTCGATGCAGGCCGGGTTTGGTGACGGTACGGTCACCGATGCCGGGATGTATGTTCAGATTGGCCTGACCGTACTGATTCTGATGCTGGCGTTCTATCTGCCCGCCAACGCGCGGATGATGGCGCTGGAAAACAACCATCGTAAGTTCGCGTTGAACATGCACGATATCTCTGCGGCCTACCAAATGGCCCATGCCGCAGATCGCGAAGGCCTGTTCATGATGTCGTCCGAGTTTGACGCGGTCAAAGAGCGGATGGCCTTTCTGCGCCATCACCCCGACCTGCAATCGCTTGAGCCCGAGATACTGGAGCTTGCGGCTCAGATGAGCCAGATCAGCCACGAACTGGCCGAAACCTATGGCGACGCCCGGGTCAATCGTGCGCGGACGTTCCTGCAACAGCGCCAGGAAGAAATCGAACAGTTCCAGAAACGGATCGAAGAGGCGCAGATGATCCAGAACGAGCTGCGCCAATGGACCCACGACGTCGAGATGGAGGAATCCATTGCCAAGTCGCAGTTGGCTCGCCTGCGGGATGAATTGTTCGAACTGCTGCCGGAATTGTCGGCGCAGTTGCAGGCAGCTCCCAAGGACAAGACGTCCAAAGCGTCCAGTGTAATTGCAATGCCCCCCCCTCGCGCCGCGGAATAGGCGCGCCAGCGCACGCCACGGACGATGGCCCCTTGGGCCTGAGGGCGCGGCACCCCACCGGCGGAGATGAATGCCCTGCAAGGGCTTGAAGAACCGCCCGTCCTCGGGCACCAAGGCGGCATGGCAAAGACGACTTTTTCCTGCTCGGCCTGCGGCGCCTCACACTCGCGCTGGTCCGGGCGTTGCGACGGATGCGGTGAATGGAACACCATTTCGCAGGACGTCCCCCTATCCGCCGGACCCGCCAAGAAATCCCTTGGTGGAAAACGCGGCCAGTCCATTACTCTCAGCGACCTGTCCACCGAGGAAACGCCCCCGCCCCGAACTCTCTGCGGGGTAGAGGAACTGGACCGCGTACTGGGCGGCGGCCTTGTCCCGGCCTCGGCCTTGTTGGTGGGCGGAGACCCCGGTATCGGCAAATCCACATTACTACTACAGGCGGCAGCCCGATTTTCCCGCGCGGGTGTAAAAACCATCTATGTCTCAGGCGAGGAAGCCAGCGCGCAGGTCCGAATGCGCGCGCGCCGTCTGGGCCTCGAAGACGCCCCGGTCCAACTGGCGGCTGAGACCAACCTGCGCAACATCCTGACGACACTCGAGGCGGAAAAACCGGGCCTCGCCATCATCGACTCGATTCAAACCATGTGGGCCGACAATGTGGACAGCGCCCCCGGCTCTGTTTCACAAGTCCGGGCTGCAGCGCATGAATTGACCACGTTTGCGAAACGACACGGCGTATCAATCATCATGGTTGGCCATGTCACCAAGGAAGGCCAGATCGCAGGCCCCCGCGTGGTCGAACACATGGTCGACACCGTACTCTATTTCGAAGGCGAGCGCGGTCATCAGTTCCGCATCCTGCGCGCCGTCAAGAACCGCTTTGGCCCCGCAGATGAAATCGGCGTGTTCGAAATGACGGGCAAGGGGCTGGCGCAGGTCACCAACCCCTCGGCCCTATTTCTGTCGGAACGCGGCACGCCCAGCCCCGGTTCTGCCGTTTTCGCCGGAATCGAGGGCACCCGCCCAGTTCTGGTGGAACTACAGGCACTTGTGGCCCCGTCCCCCCATTCACAGCCTCGCCGCACGGTGGTCGGATGGGACAGCGGGCGGCTGGCAATGATCCTCGCCGTACTCGAGGCCCGCTGCGGTGTCCCGTTTGCGGGGCTCGATGTCTATCTGAACGTGGCTGGAGGGATGAAGGTCAGTGAACCCGCAGCCGACCTCGCAGTAGCCGCCGCCCTATTGAGTGCCCGAGAAGACACAGCCCTGCCCGTAGATACGGTTGTTTTTGGAGAAATCTCTTTATCCGGGGCACTTAGACCTGCCCCGCAGACCGAAAACAGGTTGAAAGAAGCCCAAAAACTTGGTTTCACATCGGCCATCGCTCCGGCGGGCGGCAAAACCGGCACTGTGGCAGGTCTGACACTCACCCGACCCTCTGATTTGGTGGGGTTTGTTGGCGAAACCTTCGGAGCAGGTTAAGATAACGCCTTGAGGGGCAGAAAAAATACAGGCGAGGGCCATGGAAGGTTTTACAATAATCGACGGGGTGGTTGCCCTGATCATCGTCGTGTCGGGCCTGCTGGCCTATTCGCGCGGATTTTTACGTGAGGTTTTGGCCATCGCGGGCTGGGTCGCAGCCGCAATTCTGGCCTTCATTTTTGCACCCAAGGCCGTACCGCTGGTGAAAGAGATTCCGGTGGTCGGAGATTTCCTGCGCGACAGCTGCGAATTGTCGGTCATCACCGGCTTTGCCGCCGTCTTCGCCATCGCGCTGATCGTCGTCAGCATCTTTACGCCGCTGTTTTCGTCGATCGTTCAGCGTTCGGCCATTGGCGGGCTGGACCAAGCGCTTGGGTTCTTCTTCGGCATCGCCCGTGGCATCCTGCTGGTCGCCATCGCATTCTTTGTCTACGACACCGTAATGACCGGCCAGTCTTATACGATCGTCGACGAAAGCCGCTCGGCCAAAGTGTTCGAACAGTTCAGCGACCGGATCGAAGAGCAGAACCCCGAACAGGCTCTGGGCTGGGTTACCCAGCAATATGAAGAGCTGGTGGCAAGCTGCAACGGCAGCCCCGTGACTACAGAAGAACCAGCGGCCCCGGCCACCACTGAACCGGCCACCACCGAATAAAAATAACGCCCGGCTTTGTCCGGGCGTTTTTTTTCAGCTTCTGCACGTCAGGTTTTAACTGACAAAACCCTCACCCGCGCAGACCGTGCATCTGATCGTTTTCAGGCCAAAACACCCTTCGCAGCGACCCATAATAGGTTTGCCGAGTATATCGCGGCTTTTGAGGACCTCTCCCGCTCCATTGCAAATTGGACAAGGCGCGCGTCCCATACCGCGGCATCGATGGCACCGGCGCTTTACAGGCTCTTCCTTTTTTATTCCTTGCTTGTGTTGCCACATGGCATTGCCCCAATCGAACCGGATTTTATGAAATTACTCATGACTTTCGTCATGACAGCACAAGCCTGCGCCCATGTCACCTTATGATGCCGTGTCTGGCAAAATACACCTGCAGGAAACAACAATTGTGATCCTTTGATGACACAGGCTCCGTTAGGCATTATGTGGAGGCCGAACTGACATGGAATCGGAGCTGCCGATCTTGCTGACCCTGTTATCTTTCGCGCTCGCCCTCGTGACGATGGCGCGTCTGCACCAGCAGCCGGGATGGCGGCAAGGCGTACAGGTACACCCATGCAGATGTTCAGATCATCATCGCCAGTCAAAACGTCGTAGAAGTTGGAGCCCGTAGATGTGTGGGATTTTGGGGATCGCAAGCAGGACGCATGATGTCTTTGCGGAAATCTATGACGGGCTGCTGATGCTGCAGCACCGGGGCCAGGACGCCTCGGGCATCGTCACCTATAACGGCGAATTCTTCCGTGAGAAGAAAGCCAACGGTCTGGTCAAGGACGTGTTCAACGCGCAAGACGCCGAGACCCTACTGGGCAAGATCGGGATGGGCCATGTGCGCTATCCCACCGCCGGTTCGCTTAGCGCGGCCGAGGCGCAACCGTTCTTCGTGAACGCGCCTTATGGCATCTATCTGGTCCACAACGGCAACATCACCAACACCGCCGAACAGCGCGAGAAGGTGACCGCCAAGTACAGCCGCCATCTGCGCACCACCTCGGATTCAGAGATTCTGCTGAACGTGCTGGCAGACAAGGTCGCCGACGCGATCAAGGTGAACGGCAACGCCGAGCCCATCCGCAACCTCTTTGCCGGCGTGAAGATGACGATGGAACGGGTTCAGGGCGCCTATTCGGTGATCTGCCTGGTTGCCGGTGTCGGTATGCTGGCCTTCCGCGACCCCTATGGCATCCGCCCGCTTTCCGTCGCCAAGCGCGATGTGGATGGTGAAGGGGATGACTATGCCTTTGCCTCGGAAGATGTGGCCTTTGGCATCAACGGCTTTGACAAGCTGCGCGACGTCAAACCCGGTGAGGCGATCCTGATCGATCTGGACGGAAACATGCACACGTTCCAGGCGGTCGAAGGTCAGCTGACGCCGTGTATCTTTGAATATGTCTACCTTGCACGGCCTGACTCACTGCTGGACGGTGTTTCGGTCTACAAAACCCAGATGCGCATGGGGCAAACGCTGGCCCGCCAAATCGAGGCCGCCGGTCTTGATATCGACCGCATCATCCCCGTGCCGGACAGCGCCCGCCCTGTGGCGCTTGAGGTCGCCAAGGCGACCGGCATCCCCTACCGCGAGGGTCTGGTCAAGAACCGCTATGTCGGCCGAACCTTCATCATGCCCGGTCAGGAAGAGCGTCAGAAATCGGTGCGGCGCAAGCTGAACGCGGTGCCGTTGGAGTTCAAGGATCATAACGTGCTGCTGATCGACGACTCGATCGTGCGCGGCAATACGATCAAGAAGATCGTGCAGATGTGCCGCGAAGCTGGCGCCAAGAAAGTCTTCATCGCCAGCGCCTCACCGCCGGTGAAATTCCCCAATGTCTACGGCATCGACATGCCCACCAAGCATGAGCTGATAGCCAATGGCAAAGAGATCGAAGAGATCCGGGAGGAACTGGGCGCCGACGCGCTGTTCTACCAGAACCTCGACGACCTGATCTGGTCCGCCAAAGAAGGCAACCCTGAGATCGAAGCCTTCGACTGTTCCTGCTTTGATGGCAACTACATCACCGGCAGCGTCAGCGACGACTATCTGGACAGCCTGGAGAACAGCAGTCGCGTCAGCAAAAAACGCGAGGATATGCAGGTGCCCGGCGGGTCGTGGAACGCGGCGAAACTGGCTTCGGGATAGGGTCAGAACCGAATCAATACAGCTTTCGGCCCGCTTCGCTGGTGCGATGCGGGTCTTTTTCTATCCGGCATACCGGCTCATGAGTGGGTTTTCGCGCACAACCCTTCGATGAAGAAATTGCAATCGCAAGGGCTTCGGCGGGGTTGTGAAACCAGCCGTTTTCTCGCCCTTCGGCCAGGGTTTTAGTCGCGGTTCCGGTTTGCTAGGCCAGCGGCAACCAACCACTTGTAACAAGGGGCTGGGCCATCACGGTCGGGCCGGAACTCATGTCAAACGCAACTGTCAAAAGTGCGGCCACGCAAAAGGGCGCGCTGAACAAAAGCTCTGTGTCCGTTCTGGGGGTCTTTGGGCCGAAATCGGATATGCGCGCTCTGGTGCGCATGTCTTCGGGACGCGTGAAAGAGGTCAAGCCCGGCAGCCGGGTTTCAACGGGCACCGTGGTCGCCATTGATGACGAGGGCGTGATGCTGCGACAAAGCGGCCAGACCAAGCGGATCGCCATACCCGGCAGCTAAACCGGCTTGACGCCCTGCGCGCAGGGGTTCAAACCGCTCTCATGACCGATCAGAGTAAAATTGCCCTCGTCACCGGGGCCTCTCGCGGGCTGGGCGCTGCCCTGGCCGAGGCGCTGGCACCCGAATATCACATCGTCGCCGTTGCCCGAACCACCGGCGGGCTGGAAGAGCTGGATGATCGCATCCGCGCCAAAGGCGGCGCAGCGACGCTTGCCCCCATGGACATCGCCGACCCGAATGCCATGGCGACCCTGTGCCGGGGCATACATGACCGTTGGGGCAAGGTGGACCTGTGGCTGCATACCGCCGTTCACACATCCGCCCTGACGCCCACGCATTTCATCGACCCGAAGGAATGGACCAAAGCCGTCAACACCAACGCTACGGCCACGTCGGTTCTGATCCCCTACATCGCCCCCCTGTTGGGTGAGGCGGGTCACGCGGTGTTCTTCGACGATCCAAAAGCGGGTGAGAAGTTCTATGGCATCTATGGTGCGACCAAGGCCGCGCAGATGGCGCTGGCCCGCAGCTGGGCGCTGGAAACCGGACGCACCGGTCCGCGCGTGACGATTGTCGAACCCAAGCCGATGCCAACGGCCGTGCGCGCGCGTTTCCACCCCGGTGAGGATCGCGATGCACTGACCAGCACGGCCGATGAGGCCGCGCGTATTCTGGCGAAGCTGTAAGGAACGGCCCGTTGGGCCATGCCTCCGGCGGAGGTATTTTTGGCCAGATGAAGCGGGCGGGTTACGCGATATGCACGCCGTTGCGCCCGGCGAGATCGACGAAGAACTGCCACGCCACGCGGCCCGAGCGTGCGCCGCGTGTGGCCTGCCATTCGATGGCTTCGGCACGCAGGGTTTCTGCGTCCACTGACACTCCGTAAGCCGCGCAATAGCGGTCGATCATCGCAAGGTATTCATCCTGATCGCAGGGATGGAAGCCCAACCACAGGCCGAACCGGTCGGACAGCGAGACCTTTTCCTCGACCGCTTCGGACGGGTTGATGGCGCTGGAACGTTCATTCTCGATCATGTCCCGCGGCATCAGGTGGCGGCGGTTCGAGGTGGCGTAGAAGACGACGTTTTCGGGGCGGCCTTCGATGCCACCGTCCAGCACGGCCTTGAGCGATTTGTAGTGCTGGTCATCGTGGCTGAAGGACAGGTCATCACAGAACAGAATAAACCGGTGCGGCGCAGCGCGCAGGTGGTTCAGCAGGCGCGCAACCGAGCCCATATCCTCGCGCTGAAGTTCGACCAGTTTAAGGTCGGGGAACTCCGCCTGCAACGTCCCATGGACGGCTTTGACGAGGCTGGACTTGCCCATCCCCCGCGCACCCCAAAGCAACGCATTGTTGGCCTTGAAGCCAGCGGCGAACCGACGCGTATTATCCAGCAACGTATCGCGAGATCGGTTGATGCCGACCAAAAGCTCCAGATCAACACGATTAACCTGAATGACCGGTTCCAGCCGATCCGGCTCCACATGCCAGACAAAGGCCGGCGCTGCCGCAAAATCGGGGGCGGCCAGAGGGGCTGGCGCCATACGCTCCAGCGCGTCAGCGATGCGGTTCAGGGCTTGGTCGTCCATTTTGGCCTCCGGTCGTGTCTTGCGGGGTTCAAACCATGTTCCGCCCCCCGCAACAAGAGCCGCAAACGAAAAAGGCGCGCCGTGTGGGGCGCGCCTGATCCTTTAGAGTCCGGCCAGCTTACTTGCCGTCTTCTTCCAGCACGATCTCTTCGTCGGCCTCTTCTTCGTCATCATAGTAACCGTCGGCGCGCAGTTGTTCCTCGCGCTTTTTCTCGACCCGTGCGACGAGGAAAATCGACACCTCGTAAAGCCCATAGACCACCACAAATAGGATGATCTGCGTGATCACGTCCGGCGGGGTCACCAGCGCGGCCAGCACCAGAATGGCGACCACCGCGTATTTACGCACCGAGCCGAGCCCTTCGGAGGTGACCAGTCCGGCCTTGCCCATCAGGGTCAGCAGAACCGGCAGCTGGAAGCACAGGCCAAAGGCCACGATGAACTTGATCGTCAGGTTCAGATATTCTTGCGCCGAACCCTGGAACACCACGCTCAGCGGTGCTGCGGTTGCACCCTCGGTCACGGCTTCGCCTTCGGCCCCGAATTGCTGGAAACCAAGGAAGAAGTCATAGGCCAGCGGCGTGACCACATAGAACGCAAAGCTTGCGCCCAGCAGGAACATGAAGGGCGAGGCCAGCATGAATGGCAGGAACGCATTCTTTTCCGACTTGTACAAACCCGGAGCCACGAACCGCCACATCTGCATCCCGATATAGGGAAAGGCCAGAATGAAGCCACCCAGCAGCGAGACTTTGATGGCAACAAAGAAGCCCTCTTGCGGGGAGATGAAGATCAACCCGCAATCCTGTCCCCGTTCGGCCAGAACATTGCACAGGGGGTTGGTCAGGAAATTAAAGAGGGGCGTGGCCACCGTGAAGCAGATGATCATCCCGACCAAGAACGCCACGACGCAGTGAATCAACCGCGTGCGCAGTTCCGCCAGATGCTCGATCAATGGGGCCGAGCTGTCCTCGATCTCGTCGGTTTTGGTCATGTCTTGCTTTCGGTTTTCAGCGCGGCTTCGGCCTCTTCAGCCTTGGCCAGCGCGTCAGCAGCTTCCTTGGCCTTGCGTTCAGCAGCGGCCCGCGCGGTCGAGGCCTGAATCTTCTTGGCCTGCTCGGCCCGTTCAGCGGCCAGCTTGCCGGTTTCGCTGTCGGGGTCGAACTTGGTCGGGTCGATGCTTTTCGCCAGATCCTGTGCGGCCTCTTTCACGCCATCCATGGCGGTACCTACCGGGTTGGTGGCCGCGTTGAGACCTTTCTTGATCTCATTCACGCCCGCCTGATCGGCCGCCTCGTTCATGGCGCTGGAAAATTCGCGCGCCATGCCACGGGCCTTGCCGACAAAGCGGCCGACATTGCGGAACAACACCGGCAGGTCCTTTGGCCCCACAACGATCAGGGCAACAACGCCGATGACCAGAAGCTCGGTCCAGCCCAGATCAAACATCTGGACTTAGGCCTTGTCTTTGTCGGTCTCAGGAGTGACGTCCTTGGCCACTTCGGCTGCGTCCTGCTCCAGCTCGTCCGCGCCTTCCTTGACGCCGCGCTTGAACGAGGTGATGCCCTTGCCCACTTCGCCCATTAACGAACTGATTTTGCCGCGACCAAACAGCACCAGCACCACAACGGCGATCAGCAGAAGACCGGGAAGGCCAATATTGTTGAGCATGTCTCTTCTCCTTGTACGTCGGCGCCACGCGCCGGGAATGTTGTCTGGCCCCGTGTCTACGCCCACAAGCCCGCGCGAAAAAGTGACGCAAATCAATTCCGCGCCGAATTGTGAACGGATCGCACGTTTTTTACGGGCTGGCCTTCCTCAACTGACAGGTTTATGTCAGTTGTATGTGGCTAGGTAGTGGGCATCGAAACCTGGTCAATGGAGATTCACATGACCCATGTTGCAGAAATCGTCACCTTTACCCTCGCCAACGGCACCTCGGCGGAAGAGTTCGTGAAACTCAGCCAGGCTTCTGAGGCCTTTGTCCGCTCGGCACCAGGCTTTGCCCACCGGCAGCTAAGTCAGGGTGAGGATGGCCGCTGGACGGATTATGTCGTCTGGACCGATATGAAAGCGGCTAAAGATGCAGCCGCACAATTCCCGCAGCAAGACTTCTGCGCGGGTTTGATGGCCGCCATCAACCCCGAAAGCATTCAGATGCGCCATGAAAACGTGCTATGGAACATGACCGCCTAAACGCGGTTTGGACGGCGTGACATGCGCCGCACGGATCGCCTGTTCGATATCATCCAGATCCTGCGCGACGGTAAACTGCACCGCGCGCAGGACATCGCGGATCGGCTCGAAGTGTCGGTCCGCACGATCTATCGCGACATGGATACGCTGGTCGCGTCCGGCGTCCCGGTCGAGGGCGAACGCGGTGTCGGCTATATGGTGCGCGAGCAGATCACCCTACCCCCGCTGAACCTGACACCCGCGGAACTGGAAGCTCTGAATCTCGGCATGGCCATTGTGGCCGAGGCCGCCGACCCGGACCTGAAATCTGCGGCTGAGTCACTGGCCGACAAGATCGACGCCGTACTGCCCACTCAGGTTGTGGCCGAGGCAGACACGTGGAAGTTCGCTGTCTATCCCTTTGCCGACGCCGCGCGAGGTCTGGCGTATATGGCCCCGATCCGGGCTGCCATCAAATCCCGCCAGAAACTGCACCTGACCTATCGCCGTATCGACGGCGTTCTGACCGAACGGACCATTCGCCCCCTGCACATGGAGTATTGGGGCCGCGTCTGGACACTGACCGCGTGGTGCGAGCTACGCGAAGGGTTTCGCGTGTTCCGTATCGACCTGATCGAAGCTGTCGCACCCCTGCCCGAGATTTTCGCCGATGAACCCGGCAAACGCCTGAGCGACTTCGACCCACACGCCTGATCCACTCGACATCTGGCCCAAAATATCCCCGCCGGAGGCATGGCCCGGAACGGGCCATTTCCGTCACTTCAGGTAAGGCTCAGGATCAACCGACTCAAACCCTTTGCGCACCTCGAAATGGACGTAAGAGTTGTCCCCGCCCCGCAAGGACGCAATCTGCTGCCCGCGGCGAACGCGCGAACCCTTCTTAACGGTGACTTTGTCGACATTCGCATAGACGGTCAGAAGGTCGCTGTTGTGTTTGATCACGATGATCGGCACCTGATCGGCATCCGCAGTGATGGCCGCCACGGTTCCAGCCTCAGCCGCTTTTACGGCAGCCCCGGATGCACCGGCGATATCGATCCCCTCGTTCTTGCCCTTGTTATAGGTCCGGATGATCGTCCCGGTGACAGGCAGTCCAAGAGCCGAGTTGCTTTGGCTGGTCGGCGCCTCCGCGGTCACGTCAGGCGCAGGTACGGAAGCGGCGATTTGCTCGTCCGGCAGAGGTTGCGTCGCGCTTGGTGGCGTCGGTGTGGGCGACCCCTGCCCCGGCTGTGTCACATTTGTGGCCGGCACAGCGGCCTGTTGCGGCGCAGGCTGGTTCTTGATCGGAATCAGCAGGAACTGATCTTCCCGCACCGTAAAGTCCGACCCCAACCCGTTCCATTCCGCCAAGGCATCGACCGGAACATCATAGAGCCGCGCGATGGTATAGGCTGTCTCACCCCGTTTGACCTTGTGGCGCACCGGCTCTGGCCCCGAGGCAACAGGCGGTGTCGGCGCTGGAGCCGCAGCGGGTTGTGCGGGCTCGAGTGTCGATGTCCGGACCGAGCCATCCGCCGGAGCCTCGTCAATCGCTGTTCCGGCGATCGTGGCAATATCCACCGTGCTGGCCGCGCTGACCGTGCGCGGCAGCGCAATCACTTCGCCATCTCGCAGTTGGTCATCGGGCTGCAACCCGTTGAACCTAGCCACCTCACCCGCAGGCAGGCCGATACGGGCGGCCACATCGTTGACCGTGTCCCCACGGCGCGCAACGGCGACCTGATAGTTCGGGTAGGTTATAACTCCGCGCGCGTCCGGGGTCGGACGGTTGGTGGTGGCAGATTGCGCGGCCTCTGCGGTCGAAAAGCCGCCCACATTGCCCCGCAGATCATAGTCGAACGGGCCCTCGCATCCGGCAAGGAACGCCACGGCCGCCACTCCTGTCGCGCAGCGCAACATCGCTGATTTGGAAACTGCTCTCATCTTACTGTCCTCATCGCCTGCCCCTGTTACCCGGGGTTCCGGCGCATATTGCAGAATATCTAGTTACGCCCCGTCCCTGCCAAGCCCCTCTAACAGGGGCACGAAACGAACGGGCAACAATTCGTCATAGTCCAGACCGGTTTCGGTGCGACGGACCCGGATCAGGGTCTGAACCGCATCCGACTGTCCCACCGGCAACACCATGATACCGCCGATTTTGAGCTGCGCCAAGAGCGGCCCAGGCGGGTCTTCCGCCGCAGCTGTCACAATGATTCGATCAAACGGCGCCTGTTCGGACAAACCGAAGGACCCATCCGACAGCATCGCGGTGACATTGGTCAGCCCCAAGTCACGAAACAACTGCCCGGTTTCGCGCACCAGACGCTTGTGGCGCTCAACCGTATAGACCCGACGTGCCAGCTTGGACAGGATCGCCGCCTGGTAACCCGAACCGGTTCCGACCTCCAGCACCGTATCCCGCGGGCGGACCTCAAGCGCCTGTGTCATCAACCCCACCACCGAGGGCTGGCTGATCGTCTGCCCGCAGGCAATCGGCAGCGGCGTATCCTCGTAGGCGCGCTCGGCAAACAGGCCTTTGACGAACTGACCGCGATCAACCTGCTCCATCGCGGCCAGCACGCGGGCATCCGTCACGCCCCGCGACCGCAGGGCAAACAGGAACTGCATTTTTGTTTCGGGATCTGGTCCGGTCATTCGATTGTCTTCAGTGCCTCAAGCGCGTCATGCGCCGTCAGATCGGCCCGCATCGGCGTGACCGAGATATAGCCCGCCAGATTGACTGCCGCATCCGTTCCCGGCGCGGTCGGGTTGTGCTGATAGCCACCCTTGATCCACAGGAACCGCCGCCCCGAGGGCGAGCTGTGCGGTTCAACCGAGAAACGGGTATCGCGGCGATAACCTTGCGGAGCCACCCGCGTGCCCAGCACCTCATCCGCAGGCACCGGCGGGAAATTCACGTTGTAGAACAAGCGGTAGTCGCCCTGTTCTGACGGTGTCGCATCCAGGATTTTCCGCACCAGATCAGCGCCAAACCGGGTCGCGGCCTCGAACGGATCGTCCAGCCCCAGATTGCGCGGGCCGAAATACTGCGACAAGGCAATCGCCGGGATGCCCTGCAATGCGGCCTCCATCGCGCCACCAACCGTGCCGGAATAGAGTGTATTCTCGGCCGAGTTGTTGCCCCGGTTCACCCCCGACAACACCAGATCGGGCCGTGCATCCTTCATCACGTCATGCAGCCCGGCCAACACGCAATCGGCGGGCGACCCCTCGGCGGCAAAGCGACGATCGCCCAGTTTGGCGACCATCATCGGGTGGGTATAGCTGATGCAATGGCCAACGCCCGATTGTTCGAAGGCCGGGGCGACGACCCAGACCTCTCCATCCGGTCCGGCCAGATCGGTCGCGATCGCTTCCAAGGCGATCAAACCCGGCGCGTTGATGCCGTCGTCATTGGTCAAAAGAATACGCATATGCCCCATCCACCGCAGCGTTTTGACCTTGATAGACCCGCCCCCGCGCGGCGGCAAGCAAAGCGAACCCGCAATCTGCGGCTTTCGCGCACCACTTTGGCCTAAACTGTGATTTCAGACCCTAATCTGGGAAAACGAAGCACCGATCCCGGCGCACGGTCAGCCACATGACCCGCCCCGGATTGGGCACAAAGACATTTGGCACGGTGGCCTTCAGGACCGAACCATCATGGTCCATCCGAAACTCCACCAGGCTCTCATTGCCCAGAAACCGGGCCCTTTCAACCACGCCGCGGGCGGCGACGCCATCGGTTACCGTGGGCAATGGCCCCTTGCCGTTGCGGTCGAAATCCAACCGGACGTGCTGAGGCCGAAAGACAATCTCGACATCCGTGCCATCCGGAACGCCCGGCGCCAGGAACTGGCCAAACGGAGTTTTCGTCAGAGCACCCTCAACTCTGCCGCGCAACACATTGACATCGCTAAAAAACGCCACCGCGGCCTTATCGACCGGGCGAGTATAGACGTTGTATGGCGCACCTTGCTGCACGATCTTGCCGCGCCGCATCAGGGCGATCTCATCCGCCATGCGCATCGCCTCTTCGGGCTCGTGCGTCACCAGCACGACGGCGGCGTCTTCCTCCTTGAGGATCGCCAGCGTTTCATCGCGAATACCGTCACGCAGACGGTTGTCGAGGCCCGAGAACGGCTCATCCATAAGCATGATACGCGGCCGCGGCGCCAGCGCGCGCGCCAGAGCTACCCTTTGCTGCTCACCTCCCGACAGGTGGTGCGGGAACTTGTCGATGAAATGGATCAGATCGACCTTGCGCAGCAGTTCTTCGACCCGCGCGCGCTTTTCCTCTTTGTGGCCCTTCAGGCCAAAGGCCACGTTGTCGGCCACGTTCAGATGCGGAAACAGAGCGAAATCCTGAAACATCAGGCCGATCTCGCGCCGTTCGGGCGGAACGCGGAAAACGGTATCGCAGATCAGCTTGCCGTCGACATAGATCTCGCCCGATTCCTGCATCTCGACCCCGGCAATCATGCGCAGAGTGGTCGACTTACCGCAGCCCGACGGCCCCAGCAGACAGGTCACCTTCCCTGCCTCAACGGTCAGAGAGACGTCGTCCACAACGACCCGCCCCTCGTACCGGGCAATCAGATTGCGGATTTCCAGACGAGGAGGAGTTGCGTCAACTGTCACCGATGGACCCCATTGCCTTTTCCCGATGAAATTCATCGGGCTTTAGGCGGGGATAACAACCCCGCTCGTCAGGTGCAAGGGATCAGCAGCACCCGCCTTGGGGTGCCTCACCGCTCGCTTCGAACGGGCTTTCACCGCCGCAGCCTTCGAAGATGCCATAGTGGGTCGAAAAATCGCCGATGAAGTCAAAATGCCGGGCAAATCGCGTGTCTTTCAGCATCATCCAGGTGTTACCACAGACCGGAAAGACCTTGCCCGCCTCAATCGCGTGGTGATCGTCCAGTTCGAACAGATGCGGTGCGTTCGGAATGGTGCCTTTGTAGATCACCGCCTGACCGTAATCCTCGCAAGCCGGTTCCAGCTCGGACAGTTTGAACAGCCGATACGTGGCCGAAAGGAATTTCAGCGGCGCGACACGCTCTTCCAGTTCCGGATTTTCGATGGTCAGCGGGCGGTGCGTCACCCGGCGCGGATCGCCAAAGCCCGCCTTGCGCGACAGCGTCAGGAAGTCGTTCCAGTAGAGCGCGCCGGACAGGCATTCGCCGTACAAAACCTCATCCTCGGCCATCGCTTGAGGGATACGGCGGTCGGCATAAACGTCCGAGAAATACATCTCACCGCCCTCTTTCAACAGGCGATACGCACCGCGCAGAACAGCCTCTTTGTCGGTGGCCAGATTGATCACGCAGTTCGAAACGATGATGTCAAAGGACCCGGGCTCCAAGTCCAGTTCATCCAGCTTTTCGATATAGCCGTGGTGGAATTCCACGTTGCTGGCCGCATGACCGAACGCTTGCGCGTGATAGTCCTGATGCGCGCGGGCGACGTCCAGCTGCTCGGGCGTCATATCGACACCAACCACCCGGCCCTTTTCGCCCACCATCGCAGACAGGGCATAAACGTCACGGCCCGCACCACAGCCCAGATCGAGGATGCTCATCCCCTCCAGGTCCAGCGGCGCGATCAGGCCGCAGCCGTAGTAACGAGTCAGCACGTCGTCATGCACTTTGGACAGGATGCGCTTGAGGTGATCCGGCATGTCGTCTGGCGTGCAGCACGCATTGGTCTGCAAATCCGAACTGCTTTGCAGGACCTCGCCGTAGTAATTCTGCACCGATTCATGCTTCATCGCAGCTATCCCCTTCCTCACTGGCTGCACCGCAGCTAATGCAGCGCAAGCCCCGGTGCAATCCGGGCCCAGCAAATCTGACGAAAGCGTGAGACCGTTGGCCTATCCCAGCAGGTCGAAATCGACGCCCGCGCGCACCTGCCCGTTCACCTGAATCTCAAGCCGATGCGCGCCGGGGACCAGCTTGAACGTGGTCGCATTGCCCTTGAGCTTGTGCTTCTTGCTCAGCTTCAGCGTGCCATCCCGAAGTGCGGCCTGTTTCAATTTATGAACCTTAGCCGAAGTTTTTCCGCCAGGCCTTTGAAAGTGAATGGTATAGTCCACCAGAACCGGCTGATCCCCGACCCCGTCCAAGGTCACTTCGAAATCCAGCGCTTCACCAATCCGGGCGTCACCGTTCACCTGCACATCCGCAGTGACCTTGGCATCCGGATCATATCCCAGCATCTTCATGGCCCCCGGATGCCCAGATTTCACCAGCCCCCGCAGGGTGTGAGAGGTCATCCAGCGCAACTCGTCCTGTTCCTGCTGCCTGGCCGAGGCCCAGACCTGCAGCCGATCCAAAACCAGTTCGGGGTCCTTCTTGGTAATGTCGTTCAGATGGTTCGCCACCGACCGCGTGACATAGCGTGTGGTGTCGCCATGCAAGCGGTCCAGTAATGGTAACGGGTCGGTCATATTGATCCCAACCGCCTGCCCCCATGGCAGTCGTGGCCGTGTGCCTTCGCTAACCAGCCGGCGAACATGATAGCTGCTGTGCCCGCACCAGAGCGCCATCCGCGCAAGCACCTGATCCGGGTGTTGGTTGAAGAACGGACGAATGGCCCATTCCATCGAAAACCGCTGGGTCAATTCTTCCAACACATCCAGCGCCAGATCAGGATGATTCAACCCGACATTGACCACCCAATCCCCCAAGGGCGCAAAGATGAAGTCGCCGAAATCATCATCCGTCTTGGTCGGGTCCAGCGGCGGCGGCAAGGCGCGCAGCAGAACGGGTGCGATCTCGGGTAAATCACCGGGCACGGCCTGCTGCAGGCATTCTGCGATCCAGGCCATGCGTTCCTTCAGCTCAAGGTCCAGCAGGCGGGACATGACCTGCCCCTCGAACATCTCTGCATCAAAGGACGGGTCCGCCCCGGCAAAAAGCCCCGCCAGATAGCGGGTCTTTTCGACATTAAACAGTTGGTCTTTCAGAGAAAAATTTTCTGCCATGGTTACATCGTCAAATTGGTCGCCCCACCGTCCAGAAGGATGTTTTGACCCACGATGAAACCGGCGTGTTGCGAGCACAGGAAGGCACAGGTCGCGCCGAATTCCTGCCGCGATCCGTACCGTCGCGCCGGGATTGTTGCCGCGCGGTTTGCGCGCGCTTCGTCAATCGAAATGCCCTGCTGCGCCGCGACACCACCATCCAGCGAATCTGCGCGGTCGGTGGCGTGAATACCCGGCAGAAGGTTGTTGATCGTCACGCCATGCGCAGCAACCTGTCGCGATGTCCCGGCCACATAGCCGGTCAACCCGGTGCGCGCTGCGTTCGACAAGCCCAGCACCGCAATCGGCGCGCGTACGGATTGCGAGGTGATGTTCACCACCCGTCCCCAGCCCTTGTCCACCATCCCCGGAAGCAATGCCTTCATGAAGGCGATCGGCGTCAGCATGTTGGCGTCCAGTGCCTTGATGAAATCATCACGCTCCCAGTCCGACCACATTCCCGGAGGCGGGCCGCCCGCGTTTGTCACAAGGATATCAACCCCCTGCGCCGCGTCGATCACCTGTGCCTGCCCCTCGGCCGAGGTCACATCGCAGGCCACCGTCTGCACATCCACACCATGTTCGGACCGCAAGCGGACGGCTTCGGTCTCCAACGCTTCGGCACCGCGGGCGTTCATCACCAGATCGACCCCCGCCTGCGCCAAAGCCTCGGCGCAACCCAGTCCCAGACCTTTACTGCTGGCGCAGACCAAAGCGCGTTTTCCCCGTATTCCCAGATCCATAAGATCCTCCCTGTCAGTTATTGCCCGCATGTCTAACACCGGCCAGACAGGGAAAACCAGAAACGGTTCGTTGATCAGTAGAAGAACTCTTCCCGAACGATCTTGCCGTTCGCCACGTGGTAGACGCCAATTTCGCGCATATCGAACGCCTCGCCCGTTTCTATCACCTTGCCCTGCACTTCGAAGATCACTGCAAAGCGGTCATCCCCATGTGGGAACGGGTCGCTGACCGAAGAACCCGAAACCTCATGCGCGCTTTCCCACCATTCATGTTTGCCGCGAATGGCGTCAACGCCGTGTGTTTCGCGGCCCATATCCATAAAGTCCTGCGCCTCAACCGAGACGGCGTCCGGCGCATACAGCTTTGCAAGGTTTTCCTTGGCTCGATCCTCACGGCACCCGGCCACGAGTTCGTCTGCAATTTCTTTCAAATTCATTGATCCACTCCATCATTTGTTCACTATATGTTCCTATTGCCACAGCTATACGATTCGAACCACCCCCTTTGTCTTGCTTCGGCAGGATTCCCCGCCTATACGCGCGTTCATGCTTGATACCTCGAACCAACCCACCTTGCCGCCCGAGATCGCCCGGCGCCGGACATTCGCCATCATCTCGCACCCCGATGCGGGCAAGACGACGCTGACCGAAAAGTTCCTGTTGTACGGCGGCGCGATTCAGATGGCCGGTCAGGTGCGCGCCAAGGGTGAGGCGCGGCGCACGCGCTCGGACTTCATGCAGATGGAGAAGGATCGGGGCATTTCGGTTTCCGCATCGGCGATGTCGTTCGACTATGGGAATTTCCGGTTCAATCTGGTGGACACGCCCGGCCACTCGGATTTCTCGGAAGACACCTATCGCACGCTGACCGCCGTGGATGCCGCCGTTATGGTGATCGACGGCGCGAAAGGTGTGGAAAGCCAGACGCAGAAACTGTTCGAGGTTTGCCGACTGCGCGATCTGCCGATCCTGACCTTCTGTAACAAGATGGACCGCGAAAGCCGCGATACGTTCGAGATCATCGACGAAATTCAGGAAATGCTGGCTATCGACGTCACGCCCGCCGCGTGGCCCATTGGCGTGGGTCGCGATTTCATCGGCTGCTATGACATGCTGCGCGACCGGCTTGAACTGATGGACCGCGCCGACCGCAACAAGGTGGCGGAAAGCATCGAAATCAACGGGCTGGACGACCCCAAACTGGCCCAGCACGTCCCCGAGCACCTGCTGGAAAAGCTGCTGGAAGAAGTCGAGATGGCGCGTGAACTGCTGCCCGCGCTGGACCCGCAAGCGGTGCTTGAGGGTCACATGACTCCAATCTGGTTCGGCTCGGCCATCAATTCGTTTGGTGTGAAGGAGCTGATGGAAGGCATCGGCGACTATGGTCCGCAGCCGCAGGTTCAGTCTGCCGAACCCCGTCAGATCGCGCCGAATGAAAAGAAGGTCGCAGGGTTCGTCTTCAAGGTGCAGGCCAACATGGACCCCAAGCACCGCGACCGGGTGGCGTTTGTCCGCATGGCCTCGGGCCATTTCAAGCGCGGCATGAAGCTGACCCATGTGCGGTCGAAAAAGCCGATGGCGATCTCGAACCCGGTGCTGTTTCTGGCCTCTGACCGCGAACTTGCCGAAGAGGCCTGGGCCGGTGACATTATCGGCATCCCCAACCACGGCCAGCTGCGCATCGGCGATACGTTGACCGAGGGCGAGGCGCTGCGCGTGACCGGCATTCCGTCCTTCGCGCCGGAACTGCTGCAAGGTGTTCGCGCGGGCGATCCGATGAAGGCCAAGCATCTGGAGAAAGCCCTGATGCAGTTTGCAGAAGAAGGCGCGGCCAAGGTCTTCAAACCCTCGATCGGTTCCGGCTTTATCGTCGGCGTTGTCGGGGCGCTGCAATTCGAAGTACTCGCCAGCCGGATTGAGATGGAATACGGACTGCCCGTGCGTTTCGAGGCGTCTCAATTCACATCAGCCCGTTGGGTCAGCGGCGACAAGGCCGAGGTCGACAAATTCGTCAACGCCAACAAGCAGCACATCGCCCATGACCATGACGGCGACATCGTTTATCTGACGCGCCTGCAATGGGACATCGACCGGGTCGTCCGCGACTATCCGGCGCTGAACCTGACGGCGACCAAGGAAATGATGACGTGACCTGCCCGCAGGCCGAAATTGGCAGATAACCCGACCTGGGGTATTGTTTCGACCGTTCGGGGCTCGGCCCCGGACATCCTGCGCTTTGTGGCCTATCACCTCGAGCTTGGGGTCGACCGGATGTATATTTATCTGGACGAACCCAACCCCAAGGCGTTCAACGCATTGAATTGCCATCCGAAGGTCGAAGTCCGCAATTGCGATGACGGTTTCTGGGCCAACCGACAGCGCGAACGTCCGGACAAGCATCAGATCCGCCAGACGGCCAACGCGACCTTTACCTATCGCAAAGCCGCTGAGGATTGGTTGGCGCATATCGACCTGGACGAATTCCTCTGGCCGGGCCGTCCGATTGCGCAGTTGCTGGCCGAGGTCCCGGACGACATCCCCGTTGTCCGTGTGCGCCCCGACGAAGCCCTGGCCGGTGGAGAAGACCTGTATAAGCCCTACATCCCGTCCGGCCCGGACCGCGTGGATATCGTGCAGGCGCTGTATCCAAATTACGGTGCGTTCGTGAAGGGCGGCTTCCTCAGCCATCTGCAAGGCAAAGTGTTCGCGCGCAAAGGACTGCCGCGGATCAACTTCCGCATCCACGACCTGTTTCAGTACGGCGAGAGGTTGCCTTGCAAGACGGAACTGCCTGACGTGGGCCTGTGCCACCGGCACGCCCCCGATTGGGACCATTGGCTGGCCCATTACCGGTTCAGACTGGAACGCGGCTCGTACCAACCCGGCATGTCGCCCAATGTCCCGCGCGAGCATGGCGGCATGAACATGAACGAATTGCTCAGCTGGATCGAGGCGGAAGAAGGCCACGACGGCCTGCGCGCGTTCTTCGATGAAATGAGCGGTGCCGACCCCGGGGCGCGCGCCCGGCTAGAAGACCACGGCATGGTCCTGCATCGGCCGCTGGATCTGGACAAAAAGCTTAGGAAACACTTTCCCGGAAGTGTCTGAATTGTTGCGAAAAACCCGCACCACCTGAGCGCGAAAAACCCTAAAGGGGTCTTCATTTGACCCTGACCAACGATTTTGTTATGTCCCCCCTCAAGCCGAAATTGCGCAATGACGCGTATGGCCATCCGGGCCCGGCAAACCTCTGACGCGCGGGCCAGGTCTAGTGTCCGCATGAACCGGACATACATGACAAAGTTTAACGAACTGAACCTGAACCCGAAGGTCCTCAAAGCTGTTGAGGAAGCCGGATACGAAACCCCCACCCCGATCCAGGCCGGTGCGATTCCACCTGCGCTTGAGGGCAAGGATGTTCTGGGGATCGCCCAGACCGGCACCGGCAAAACCGCCAGCTTCACCCTGCCGATGATCACGCTGCTGGCCCGTGGCCGCGCACGTGCGCGGATGCCGCGCTCGTTGGTCCTGTGCCCGACGCGGGAACTGGCCGCGCAGGTGGCCGAGAATTTCGACACATACGCCAAAAATGTGAAACTGACCAAAGCGCTGTTGATCGGCGGTGTCAGCTTCAAGGAACAGGACGCCTTGATCGACCGTGGCGTTGACGTGCTGATCGCCACTCCGGGCCGTCTGCTAGACCATTTTGAACGCGGCAAGCTGCTGCTGACCGGCGTTCAGATCATGGTGGTGGATGAGGCCGACCGGATGCTGGATATGGGCTTCATCCCTGATATCGAACGCATCTTCTCGCTGACGCCGTTCACCCGCCAGACTCTGTTTTTCTCGGCCACCATGGCCTCCGAGATTGAACGGATCACCGATACATTCCTGTCGGCGCCGGCGCGGATCGAAGTTGCCCGCCAGGCCACCGCATCCGAGACCATCGAACAGGGCGTGGTCTTGTTCAAAGGCGGTCGCCGCGACCGTGAAGCCAGCGCCAAGCGCAAGACCCTGCGCGCGCTGATCGACGCCGAGGGCGACAAGTGCACCAACGCGATCATCTTCTGCAATCGCAAGACAGACGTGGATATCTGCGCTAAATCGCTGAAGAAATACGGCTATAACGCTGCAGCCATTCACGGCGATCTGGATCAGTCGCAACGGATGAAGACGCTGGACGGGTTCCGCGATGGTTCACTGCGCCTGCTGGTTGCCTCGGATGTGGCTGCGCGCGGGTTGGACATTCCGTCGGTCAGCCACGTGTTCAACTTCGACGTCCCTGGCCATGCCGAAGACTACGTCCACCGCATCGGCCGCACCGGCCGCGCCGGGCGTGAGGGCAAGGCCATCACGATCTGCTCGGCTCGCGATGAAAAGGCCTTGGATGCGATCGAGAAGCTGATCCAGAAAGACATTCCCCGACTCGACAACCCCGTCAAGGAAGAGCCGAAGGCCGAAAAGCCGAAGCCTGAGAAAAAGTCGAAGCCTGAGGACGGCAAAAAAGCTGAAAGCAAGAAAGGCGACCGCAAGAAGGACAAAGAGTCCAAAGGCCGTGGTCGCCGCGATGACAGCGGCCCCGCCGTTGTGGGCATGGGCGATCACCTGCCCAGCTTCATTGCCCTCAGCTTTGACGAGCGCCGCGCTGGCTAGTCGCGTTTGATTGCATTGAACCGGTTTTCGCTGCCTTTCGCCCAACGGCTCGAACGCAGAAAACCGGTGCTTCTACGACCTTGAGATCAAATACGACCTAAATTGCCAGCACCAGCGCCAAGATCGACACGCCAAGCAACGTCATCCCGGCGATCTCGCGCCGGGTGATGGTCTCACGAAAAAACAGCAGCGAGGCGAACAGGCTGAGCAGCAGCTCGACCTGCCCCAAAGCTTTGACATAGGCCGCGTTCTGTAGCGTGAAGGCAAAGAACCAGCAGAACGAGCCGCACAGGCTGGTCAGGCCCACAAACACGCTGGTCCGGCGGGTCTGCCACACGGCAAGCAGTTCGGCCCGGTCGCGCCACAGCAGCCAGATCGCCATGCTGAGGAACTGAAAAGTCACCACAACGGCCAGCGTGACCAGCGCGCGGAACCACGCGTCTATTTCGCCCAGTTCCAACGAGGCACCGCGATAGCTGACCGAGGAAAACGCAAACAGAACCCCTGACCCCAGCCCCAACCGCGAGGCGCGGTTGGTGAGGTGATGCCACCATGCTCCGTCGCCTCCGGGTGATTTCGACAGCAGCAGCACCGCCATCAGACCCAGAAAAATCGCCACCAGCGCCCCGGCCGAGACCTGATCGCCAAGCACCAGAAAACCGACAATGGCGGTCTGGATCACCTCGGTTTTCTTAAAGGTAATTCCGACGGCAAAGTTGCGTTGTTTGAACAGGGCCACCACGCAAATAGTCGCCAGAATCTGCGCCGTTCCACCGATCACAGCAAACAACCAGAATTTCGTCGTCAGGGGCGGCAGGCTGAACCCGGTCACCTGCAGCGCCACAAACAGTCCCAGCAGCGCCAGTGGCATGGAATAGGCAAACCGGGCAAAGGTCGCACCAGCCGCAGTCAGCTTCACAGTGCTGAGCGACTTTTGCAGCATGAACCGCACGGTCTGGAACGAGGCCGCGGCGATGGTGACGGGAATCCATAAACTCATGGATTCCCTTGTGTCGCCAAATCAGCCCTTTGGCCAGAGAGGATGCGCCACCGGGTCTTTCGCCCGCAGGAAATACGACCGGAAAATCTGCGCGTATGAGCGGTAGACATAGGCCTCATTTCGGGCCTGATACCGGTCTTTTTCCGAACGGTACAAGGCGGGTAGCCGATACCAAGGCGCCCCGGGGTTCATGTGATGAACGACGTGCAGATTGTTGTTCAAAAACAGAAAAGCCAGCGGGCCGCGATCTTCGATGATCACCGTACGGGCACCAGAGCTTTCATGCGCGCGGTGTTCCAGAAAGGTTCGGATTTTGACCAGTCCCAACCCGAAATAGGCTGACAGCACATAGGCCCAGATCGGCATTTGGGACTGCGCCACTATCCACAGGACCGCCACGACTCCGGGCAGATGCAACGCCCAGGCTCGCACAACATCATGACCGCCGCGCAACTCATTGCGCAGGAACACAATCTGCCCGATGGCCGGCCCCAGAACGATCCGCCCCAGCAGAGTGTTGTTCACACGCAGCAATCGGCGTTGCCAACCGGGCAAGGCGCCCCACACCTGCGGGTCCAGATAGTTGGATTCGGGATCATCATACGGATCGGTCAGCGTATCATCCCGGTGATGCGCCAGATGCAGGTCGCGGAACCTCTGATACGGGATGAACAGGGTCAACGGTAGCGCCATCAGCGCTTCGTTCAACCACTTCGTGCGGAACGGATGACCATGCAGCGCCTCATGCGTGAGCGAAGAATGCAACGCAGCCACGACCGCCATCGCCGGAATTGCCAGCCACAGCGGCAGCAAGAACACCACGGCCAGCCACGCGCCGTAGCACGCCAGGATCAGGGCCAGTGTGCCCCATTCGGGTGCTGCGGGCCTAGACATTGCGGCCCCACGAGATGCCTGCCCAGATACGCTCGTAAATCACATACATGGTCAGGCCGATGGCCGTATTCACAATCGCAAGCGTGCTCCCAATCGCAGCCGACCCGGTGGCCAACAGCCCTACCAGCGTCATCACGATCAGGCCCATCACATTCCACAGCACAGCCTTCACGACTGATCTTCGTCGTGTCTCCATTCCGTCACCCATATTATTGTTATGTCTTTAAAATTACGGGTCCCGGGCTCCGTTGAAAATTCTGAATATGATTAACAAAACTCATCATCTGTGATATTTACAAACATATGCAGGATAGAATCGACAAACGGGACCGCGCAGCACAGTTTCGACTGAGACTCGCCCGCGCCATGGAGGAGCGCCACGTCAGCCAGAGCGCGTTGGCGCGACATATCGGTGTGGATCGCTCGACCGTATCGCAGCTTTTGACCGATGAGGGCGCGCGACTGCCCAATGCGCATGTGGTGGGCAGTTGCGCTTCAGCCCTTGGGGTGTCGGCGGACTGGCTTCTGAGCCTGTCAAACCGGCCGGAAAGTGCCGCCGAGCTGCTGGCCAGTTCGCTGACTGTAACCGAAGCCCCGCGCGCGCTGGTCGATGAGCGTATCTTCGAATGGCACCAAGAGGCTGCAGGTTATAAAATCCGTTATGTTCCAGCGACTTTGCCCGACATGTTGAAGACTCGCACCGTGCTGGAATGGGAATACGCCCCGCATCTGGGCCGCACGGCGGATCAGGCGATCGGTGCCTCAGCCGACCGTCTGAAATGGATGCGCAGCGCCCAGTCGGATTACGAAATTGCCATGCCCCTCTATGAGCTCGACAGTTTCGCCCATGCCTCAGGCTATTACGAGGGCCTCTGCCCCAAAATCCGGCTGGAACAGATCGACCACCTGCTGGAGATCTGCGAACAGCTCTACCCCCGCCTGCGCATCTATCTGTTTGATGCAAAACGGCTTTATTCCGCCCCGGTAACCATTTTCGGCCCGCTTCTATGCGTGTTCTACGCCGGTAGCCACTATATGGCCTTCCGCGACCGCGACCGGATCGAGACATTCACGCGCCATTTCGACCGACTGGTGCGCGAGGCGGATCTGACCGCGCGCGACTTCCCCGACCACCTCAGGAAGTTGCGCGCGGCAATCTCCGACGACTAAGGATGCACAGACCTCATTCTTGTGCTATCGTCATTCGGCGCGAACCTTCGGGTATTCCGATCATAGACGGGAGGACGATAGGAATGGACGCAATTCAAACTGCTCAATACGCACGAGCGCTCTATACCGCCCATGGCGATCAGGCCGAGGCGGAAGCTGCCAAGAAGATGCGCGAATGCGAAGCCGCCGGGAATATGCAGCAGGCGCAGGACTGGCAGGCGGTCCGTCAGACCATCCGCCAGATTCGCGGGCCAAATCAGGGCTAATTCGACCTAGATTTGCGGGTCAGGATTCACCGTATGGCCGTCCACGGCAATCACCTGACCCGACACTAACCGCGCCGCATCCGAGGCGAGGAAGACGGCCATATTGGCAATGTCGTGACCTTCAACGAACCGCCCCATCGATGTTCCTGCCGCGTAGCCGTCATAGACCTGATCGCGGGTCATGCCCTTAGCGGCCGCTTCGCGGGCCAGAACGCCCTCCATCCGGGGGCCTTCGACCGCACCGGGGCATATGACGTTGCACCGCACTCCGTGTGATCCAAGCTCCATCGCCAACGTTTTACCGAACCCGATCACCCCCCACTTCGCCGCCGCATAAGGCGCGCGGTTGGGATAGCCGTACTGCCCGGCAGTGGAAGACGTGATCACCACCGCCCCGCTACGCTGCCGTTTGAGGATCGGTGCCGCGTATTTCGCGCAGAGGAATGCCCCTTCCAGATTGACCGAAAGGCAGAACCGCCAATCCTCCAGCGCCACGTCCTCGACCAGAGCCGTCGGCCCTGCGACACCTGCATTTGCGCAGAGCGTGTCCAACCCACCCCACGAGGCTTCGATCTCTGCGAACAATGCAGCCACGGCAGTTTCGTCGGCCACGTTCACCTCGGAACGGTTCCAGTGCTCCGGGCATCCATCCAAGGCAGCCGTATCGACATCGGCCACCCACACCTGCGCACCAGCCGCATCGAAGGCGTCGGCCATGGCCCGGCCGACGCCCGAAGCACCGGCCGTAATCAGAACACGCCCGCTCATGCCGGTTTCCGGATCGCTGCTCCGGCGCCTTCCGGATAAGGCAATCCGGCCTGCGCTTCGGCGATCTGGGCCATTGCGGCCTCAATCTCGGCCGATGGCGCGCTGGGGCGGCGGGTTTCGAGACTGACGTGCAGCAGGAAGCTCTCGCCTGTAGCGATCAGCTTGTCGCCCTCATACATGCTGTGGAAGACATGCAGCTTCTTACCCTGCCCCAACAGCATTTGCGTGCGAATCTCGATCTTCGCACCCGCATGAACCTCATCGATATAGCGGATATGGTTTTCGGCGGTGAAATAGCTGCCACCCGAGGCGATATAGTCCGCGTCACAGCCGATGATCTCCATGAACCTGTCAGTCGCGTCGGCAAAGGCCTCAAGATAGCGCGCCTCGTTCATGTGGCCGTTATAGTCGGTCCAATCCAGTGGCACCGCGCGTGATACTGTCAGGATCGGTTGGCTCAGATCGGCTTGCTCCATCGTCGGCAGAGCACCGGGCTTCAGCGCCGCGTCGTGCTGATTCAGCACCGCACCCGCGCCCCAGTTCTGCGCCTTCAGCGCCCGCATCATGCCAACAAGGTTGTTGTCACGGATACGTTCCAATTCGCGGATCGAGTGCATCCCCGACTGCGCATCCGACTGATCGGCAATCATATCGACCAACTCATCAGTGAACTCGGGCACGTCCATCAGCTTAGTCCAGGGCCATTTCAACGCAGGCCCGAACTGCGCCATGAAATGCCGCATCCCGGCCTCGCCGCCTGCCACACGGTAGGTTTCGAACAGCCCCATTTGCGCCCAGCGGATGCCGAAACCCATTCGGATCGCTTCGTCGATTTCTTCGGTGGTGGCAATGCCGTCCTTGACCAGCCACAGCGCCTCGCGCCAGACGGCCTCAAGGAAGCGATCGGCGATATGCGCGTCGATTTCCTTTTTGACGTGAAGCGGGAAGAAACCGACCGATTTCAACAGCTGCTGTGCGCGCTCAATCATCTCGGACGGGTTCTTGTCTGTCGGCACTAGCTCGATCAGCGGCAACAGATAGACCGGGTTGAACGGGTGCGTCACCACGATCTGTTCGGGGCGCAATGCGCCCTCCTGCAATTCGGACGGTTTGAACCCGCTGGTCGAAGATCCGATGATCGCGTCTGGATCACATGCCTCTTGCAGACCCTTGTAGACCTTGAGTTTCAGGTCCAACCGCTCTGGCACGCTTTCCTGAATCCACGCGGCACCCTGCACCGCGTCGGCCATGTCCTCATGGAAAGTCAGCGCGCCTTCGGGCGGCAGGGGCACATTGCTCAACCCCGGCAGCGACCGCCGCGCATTGTCCAGAACCTCACCAATCTTGCGCTCGGCTTCGGGGTCCGGATCTAATACCCGGACGTTCCACCCATTCAGCAGGAACCGAGCGGCCCATCCGCCGCCGATCACGCCACCGCCAATGATAGCTGCTGTTTTCATCAAATTTCCTCCAGCCTGAACGCCTCCCAAAGCTCACCCAGGCACAACGTCTTCATTTCTTTGCAAATAACCCGAGGGGGTGGGGCTTGCCCCCAATCCCCCAACAGCCCCCTACAGAAGGTCCCTTAAGCGGCCACCGGCGCCCGTTTGGTCAGCCCCAGCTTTTCACGCACCTCTTGCGGGCCAATGACCCGAGCACCCATGTTCGACACCACGGTGCTGGCACGTTCGACCAGCTGCCAGTTCTCGGCCAGCACGCCCTTGTCCAGCCACAGGTTGTCTTCCAAACCAACGCGCACGTTGCCGCCCGCCAAAACCGCGGCCGCGGCATAGGCCATCTGGTTGCGGCCGAGCGAGAAAGCGCTGAACGTCCAGTCGTCCGGCACGTTATTCACCATCGCCATGAAGGTATTCAGATCGTCCGGCGCGCCCCACGGAACCCCCATGCAAAGCTGGACCAGAGCGTTGGGTTCCAGAATCCCCTCTTTCACCAATTGCTTGGCAAACCACAGATGGCCGGTGTCAAAGGCCTCAATCTCAGGTTTCACGCCCATATCGGTCATCATCTGCCCCATCGCGCGCAACGCGCCGGGGGTGTTGGTCATGACATAATCGGCCTCGGCAAAATTCATGGTGCCGCAGTCCAGAGTGCAGATCTCGGGCAAGCACTGCGCGATATGGGCCACACGTTCCGAGGCCCCGATCATGTCGGTTGCCGCCTCGTTCACCGGAAACGGGCTTTCGACGCCACCAAAGACGATATCCCCGCCCATCCCGGCGGTCAGGTTCAAAACGACGTCCACATCGGCATCGCGAATGCGGTCCGTCACCTCGCGATACAGGTCCAGACGGCGGCTGGGCGCGCCGGTCTCGGGGTCGCGCACATGGCAATGCACAACGGCTGCGCCAGCCTTGGCGGCGGCAATTGCACTGTCCGCAATCTGCTGCGGCGACCGCGGCACATGCGGGCTACGATCCTGCGTTCCGCCCGAGCCTGTGATAGCGCAGGTGATGAAGACTTCGCGGTTCATTTCCAAAGGCATGACGTTCTCCCCAAGTTATACCCCGTTTTGCCCGGGTTTTCCCCAGGCTTCTCCACGGATTCCGATTTGCGTTCAGGTCCGAGTTTGACGCAGCCTTGTGCAAACACTTGCCAGAATGCGAATCGAACTTGATGAAATCCGCAAAAAACATACTGCAACCCGAACATCGCGCCCTGAAAACGGCGGTGCTGGTGCTGGACGAATGCAACACGCTCAGCTTCGCATCCGCCGTCGATCCGATGCGGGCTGCGAACCGCCTGGCGGACCGTCCGGCGTTCGACTGGGACTATGTCACCGCCACGGCAGAGCCCGCAATGCTGACCAGTGCGCTGAACGTTCCCGGCATCCCTCTGGCACGCTTGCAAGGCTGCGACCTGATGATTGTCATCGCGGGGTTCCAACTGGCCCGGCACGCCACGCCCAGCCTGCTGGCCGGCCTGCGCCGCATTGCCGGCACTGGCGCCACCATGGCCGGTATCGACGGCGGTCCCTGGTTGCTGGCCGAAGCCGGTTTGCTGGACGGCCACGCCGCCACGACCCATTGGGAAGATCTCGACAATTTCGCCACCCGCTTTCCCGAAGTGGACGTGCGCCCCGACCGGTTCACCGTGTCCGGCGACCGCCTCACGTCAGGCGGAGCAATTCCGGCGGTCGAAATGATGCTGCACATCATAGCTGCGCGCCACGGCGCTGGCTTTGCCGCGCGCGTTTCGGGCCTCTTCCTCTATGACGGCGCACCTGACCCCGCCAAGCCGCAAAGTCGTACAGGGGCTCCGCATCGCCACACGGCATTGACCGCCAAAGCCAACACGCTGATGGAATCGTCCCTGGATGAACCTCTGCCGCTGGCGGATATCGCGGATACCCTCGGCACCAGCCCCCGCACGTTGCAGCAGCAATTCCGTTTGCGCTTAAACACCACTCCGCAGGACCACTACTTGCAACTGCGCCTGGCCGAGGCCCGCCGTCTTGTTACCGACACCGACCTGCCGTTGATGGACGTGGCGCTTGCTACAGGGTTCGCCTCGCAATCCAGCTTTGCCCGCGCCTTCCGCACCGCCCACGGTCTGTCGGCCCGCGACCTGAGACAAGAGCGCGCGCACCCTACCCATCACTGACGGGGTCCTCTTCATCTGGCGAAATATATCCCGGGGGGAGGCCCGCGCAGCGCGATGGGGGCAGAGCCCCCTAATAGGGCATCGGATGCGCGCGGTGCGCCTGACCGATCTCGGCCACGATCTCATCCGACAACCGCAGGTCTTTCCCGGCCAGAATACGCTCTAACTGTGCCACGGTGGTCGCTCCGAAAATGGCGGACATCATGAAGGGCCGCGTCCGACACCACGCCAGCGCCATATGCACCGGATCCAGACCATGGCGTTCGGCAATCGCAAGATAGGCCGTCACCGCTTCAAAGACCCGGTCAGATTTTCTGCCACCCATCTCGGCGTTATGCGACATGCGTGACCCTTCAGGCACTGCGCCACCCTGATACTTGCCGGTCAGAAACCCCGCCCCCAGCGGCGAAAAGGCCATCAGCCCCACATCCTCATGCACGCTCAGCTCAGCCATATCCGTATCGAAATGACGGCAGAGCAGCGAGTATTCGTTCTGCACCGAGGCCACCCTTGGCCCGCCCATCTGCTCGGCAATCCGCAACCATTGTGCGGTGCCCCAGGCGCTTTCGTTCGAAAGACCAAAGGCGCGGATATTGCCCTTGTCCACTTGTGCCTGCAACGCCTCAAGGCAGTCCTGCATGTTGTCCAGAACTTCGTTGGTGTTGTGGCCCGAGGGCGAGTAGTTCCAGTTCTGCCGGAACATGTAGCTGCCCCGGTTCGGCCAGTGAAACTGGTAGAGGTCAATGCAATCTGTCTGCAACCGGCGCAGCGAGCCTTCGATCGCTTCGGGAATGGTCTCGCCCGTAATCCACACACCGTCGCGGGCATGGGCAAACCCCGCGCCCGAATGTTTGGTCGCCAGCACATAGTCGCCCCGCCGCGACCGGTTGGCGGCATTCCAGTTGCCCAATATCTCTTCGGTCCGACCCACGGTTTCTTTCGAGATCGGGTTCACCGGGTACATCTCGGCGGTATCGACAAAGTTGATCCCGGCCTCCAGCGCCATATCCATCTGCGTATGGCCATCCGCCTCGGATGTCTGAGTGCCAAAGGTCATCGTGCCGAGGCACAGGTCGGTCACCATGATGCCGGTGCGGCCCAAAGGCTTCATTTCCATCTGTCGCTCTCCCAAGATTTACTTTGAAGCCAATGCCTTACGCCTCGGCCTTTTTCTCCCACCGCCCCGATTCCTCGGACCAGTATTGCGCCGTGCAACCCGCGCCGGTCAGGGCCTTCCACTGACCGCGCGCGTGCTGAACGGCTTCGCCATCATTGCCATCGAACAGGATGCAGACCCGTTCCAGCGCCGCCACCTCGTCGGGGTTCACCGGTGCCCCGTCCACGGCCATAATGCAGGCCGGGTCGTTGGCGGCCTCGGGCCCGGTGGTCAGCAAAATGGGCTGCGCCGCATCGTGGGGGCCGCCTTCGCGGCCATGTGGCAGGAACCCATCGTCAGGCCCCAGCCACAGTCTCTCATCCAGCCAGTCCATCCGCGCGGGATCGGTGCCCCGCACGGCGATCTTCCACCCGGCCTGCCTCGCCTTGTCCAGCAGAACCGGCAAGGTGTACTCCAGCGGCTGACGGGTCAGGTGGTAGAAATAGACGGCACCCATCGGATTACTCGAAGTTGTCCTGCACAAGGCGGCTGAGCGCGCGGACGCCCCAGCCGGTAGCCCCTTTGGGTGCATAGGGTGTTTCCGAAGACACCGAGGCCACGCCCGCGATATCGAGGTGAATCCACGGCGTTTCCTCTTTCACGAACCGCTGCAGGAATTGCGCGGCGGTGATCGACCCCGCCGGACGGCCGCCGACGTTCTTCATGTCGGCGATGCGCGATTTCAGCTGCTTGTCATAGGCCTCACCCAGCGGCATCCGCCATGCGCCCTCGTCCTCGGCCTTGGCCGATTTCAGGAACGCGTCACAGAACGTGTCATTGTTCGAGAAGACACCCGCGTTCTCATTCCCCAGACCGATGATGATCGCACCGGTCAGCGTGGCCAGGTCGATCATGCCGACCGGGCTGAACCGCTCCTGCGCGTACCACATCACGTCGCACAGAACCAAACGGCCCTCGGCATCGGTGTTGATGATCTCGACCGTGTCACCTTTCATCGATTTGACCACGTCACCCGGACGGGTTGCGTTGCCCGAAGGCATATTCTCGACCAGACCGACCAGACCCACCACGTTGGCCTTGGCTTTGCGCTTGGCCAGCGCGCGCATGGTGCCCGCGACGACGCCGGCACCGCCCATGTCCATGGTCATGTCTTCCATGCCACCCGCAGGCTTCAGCGAGATACCACCGGTATCGAACACCACGCCCTTACCAACCAATGCCAGCGGCGCGTCGTCCTTGTCGCCGCCATTCCACTGCATCACCACAACCTTCGAAGGACTGACTGAGCCCTGCCCGACGCTCAGCAGCGTGCGCATGCCCAGCTCTTCCAGCTTGTCCTCGTCGAGCACCTCAACCTCGAGGCCCAGTTCTTTCATCTCGACCAGACGGTCGGCGAATTCGGTGGTGGTCAGGACGTTGGCCGGTTCGTTGGTCAGATCGCGGGTCATGCGCACGCCATCGGCCACGGCGTATTGCGGGGCAAAGGCGGCCTCGACCTCATCAGCCTTCTGATGGCTGATTGTAACGGTTCCTGCTTCGTCCGAGTTCTTTGTCTTATGCGCGTCGAAATCATAGCTGCGCAGGGCGATACCCGTCGCCAGGTCTTCGGTTCGCGGCTGATTGCCCGCCATTACCAGCAGGTCTTTGCCACCCGCCAGCTTTGCCAGCGCGGCACCTGCCTTGCGTGCCTCGGCCGCGTCGGGGCGGCGTGGCAAAACCACGATGTCCAGCGCCTCGGCCGCCATGCCACCGGGCCATGCCAGCGAGATCACGTCGCCCGATTTCACTTTCTCGAACCGCGCGCTTTCGATCAGCCGAACAACCGCGCCGCGGGTCAGTCGATTGGCGCGACGCACTGCAGGGCTCATCTTGCCCTCAGGCGGCACAATCACGGCCACACGCCCCTCGGCCTGCGCCATCACATCCACGTCAAAGGGCTGAAACCGGATCGGTACAAGACTGCTCATTGCAAACTCCTCAAAATCTGTTCCCCAAGACCTAGCCCGCGCCGGGCGGCTTGACCAGATAGCAGTTTTCCCCGCGCGCGGATTGCATTACAGTCCCCGAAAAATTCCGGCAGGATCGGGGAGAACGAGTTGGCGAGACAGGGCAGGCATAAGCCGGTGCGCATCCGCGCAGGCGACGGTGATTCTGGCCAGAAGATCGCCCTTTCCCCCAAGGAAGTTTTCTGGGTGGAGGCACATTCGTGATCCTCGACCGTTACTTCGCCCGCCGGTTCATTCAAAGTTTTCTGGTCATTGGCGGCATTTTCCTGACCCTGCTGATTCTGATCGATCTGGTCGAACAGGCCCGCCGGTTCGACTCGGAAAACCTGTCCTTCGGCACGCTTTTGCACCTGACCCTGCTGAACACACCGGCCGCGATCAGCGAAATGCTTCCGTTGCTGGTGATCCTGTCCACCATCGCGTTGTTTGTCGGAATGGCACGCAGTTCCGAACTGGTGGTGACCCGCGCCATCGGGCGGTCGGGCATCCGGGCACTGCTGGCCCCCGTTACGCTGGCATTGGTGATCGGCACCCTGGCGGTGGCCTTGCTGAACCCGATAACCGCTGCCACGTCCGAGGAGTTTCGACGCCTGTCAGACACCTATAAGAATAACGGCGATTCTGCCCTGTCGATCACCAGTGAAGGGCTGTGGCTGCGTCAGGGATCTGCGGATGGACAGTCGGTTATTCACGCGCGCGGCACCACAAATGCCGACACGTTGGAGCTGACCTGGGTGACAATCATCTCGTTTTCACCGGATGGCAAACCAACGCAGCAGATCATTGCCGATCAGGCGAAGTTGTCGAACGGGTCGTGGATCTTGTCCAACGCCAAAATCTGGTCCTTGGCCGATGACGTGAACCCTGAGGCCGAGGCCGAGGTGCATCCGCAGATCGAAATCCCGACCACTCTGACACGGCAACGCATTCTGGACACGCTGGGCCAGCAGGATTCAGTTTCGGTCTATGATCTGCCCCAACTGATCCGAGACCTCCGCGAGGCGGGATTTTCCACCAAACAATATGAGGTCTGGTTGCAGGTACAGCTGGCGCGACCTTTCTTTCTGATGGCGATGGTGATGATCGGCGCGGCCTTCACCATGCGCCACGTGCGCTTTGGCGGCACCGGCATCGCGGTTTTGTCCGCCGTTCTGCTGGGCTTTGCCATCTATTTCGTTCGCAACTTTGCCCAAATACTCGGGGAAAACGGTCAATTGCCTATCATTGTCGCGGCCTGGGCTCCGCCCTTTGCTGCCATTCTTCTGTCGCTCGGCCTTTTGCTTCATGCGGAGGACGGCTGATGCGGATCATATCCCAACTTCTGCTGTCAGGCGCCGTTGCCCTGGCACTGCCAGCCGGTGCCCTGGCCCAGACCCAGCCCGCCCCCGGGTCGGCACAGGATGTCCAACAGGAGGACCAGCCCGCCCTGCTGGTTGCAGACGAGATTTTCATCACGCCCGAGCGCGTGCTGGTGGCCGAAGGCAATGTCGAGGCCTTTCAGGGCGACGTCAAAATCACAGCCGATCGCATCACATATGACCGCGAGACCGGTGCGCTGACACTGGAAGGTCCGATCCGCATCGATCAGGCCGGAGAGACAACAATCCTGGCAGATTCAGCCGAACTGGACGGCGGCATTCAGAACGGCCTGCTAATCGGTGCGCGGATGGTGTTTGACCAGCAGGTTCAGGTCGCCTCGGTTCAGGCCACACGCGCGGCGGGCAGATACACGCAATTCAGCAAGGTCTCTGCCACCTCCTGCCATGTCTGTGCCAACGGCAAACCGCCAATCTGGCAGATCCGCGCCCGAAAGGTCACGCATGATCAGCTGGAACGCCAGCTCTATTTTGAGGGGGCGCAACTTCGGGTGCTGGACGTGCCGGTATTTTATTTCCCTTACCTGCGACTGCCGGACCCGACCCTGGATCGCGCCACCGGATTTCTGGTGCCCTCGATCCGGACCACATCGCAGCTGGGAACCGGCGTTCAGGTGCCCTATTTCATCAAGATGGGCGATCACAAGGACCTGACACTGACCCCTTATGTTTCGTCCAAGACCAAGACCCTAGGGCTGCGCTTTCGGCAGGCGTTCAAGAACGGTCGCATCGAGCTTGAAGGCGCCTATACACGCGACGATCTGCAACCGAACGAGGACCGCGGTTACCTGTTCGCCAACGGCCGGTTCAACCTAAATGACGGCTACCGGTTCCTGTTCAACATCAGAACAACATCCGACGACGCCTATCTGGCCGATTACGGCCTGCCCGATCTTGACCGGCTGCGCAGCGAGGTCGCCCTGGAACGGATCAAGCGCGACACTGCGTTCCGCACCAGTTTCATCCACTATAAAACGCTTCGCGACAGCGAAAACCAGGATGAAATCCCGTCGCGGATTTTCGACCTTTACTATCAGAAACGCATTTTTCCGACGTCCCTGGGCGGTGAGGTCCGGCTGAGTTTTATCACTCATGCGCATGAGCGCACCAGCGACGCTGACATCGTCGGCCGCGATATCGCCCGTGCCACATTTGATGCGGTATGGCTGCGCAACTGGACCTTCGCATCAGGCCTGCGGGCCGAGGCGCGCGTGGGTACATCGGTTGATACGTTCAACATCCGCCACGACAGCAATTTCCCCGATCAGGTGACCCGGGCCACCCCCCGCGCGGCGCTGACGTTGCGTTATCCGATGCGCAAGCGCGAAACCTCGGGCGCGACCCAGATTCTTGAACCGATTGCCCAGGTCGGCTGGACCCATGTGACCGACGATAATGTGCCCGACGACGAAAGCACCTTTCAGGAATTCGATCAGGGCAACCTGTTGTCGCTGTCTCGCTTTCCGGCCCCGGATCAACGTGAAGACGGCCTGACCGGCGTTGTCGGCGTCAACTGGTCCCGCTACTCTGCTGGCAACTGGCGGGCTTTGGCCACGGTCGGTCAGGTCTTTCGGACCGAAGCGGACCCCAATTTCAACCTGACCTCCGGTTTGCAGGGCACAACCTCGGATTTGCTGCTGGCTGGTCAGATCCAGACCCCAAATGGCTGGTCTCTGGCCGGGCGCGGCCTGCTGAACGGAGACTTCAGCTTTGCCAAGGCCGAACTCCGCGCCGCATGGCAGAAACCGACTGTGGGGATCACCGGCAGTTATGTCTGGCAAGAGCCCGATCCGGCGGAAAATGTGGATGACGAGATCTCCGAGGTCTGGTTGACCGGACGTTACCGTGTGGATCAGAACTGGAACACAACCGCCCTGGCACGCTATGACCTGAGCGAATCCGAGCCGATCCGCTATGGGTTGGGGGTCACGTATCAGAATGAATGTGTACAGGTTAACATGAACGTCAGCAGGCGCTTTACCTCATCATCAAGTATTGAGCCTTCGACAGAATTCGGCTTTACCGTAGCCCTGACAGGATACTCCGTCGAAAGTGGCGGCCAACAGTTCAAGAGAAGATGCAGTTGATTTCAGGTTTCTCCAGTTTCCTTCGCTCCGGTTGGCTAAAACCGGTCGCCCCCGTTCTGGTCGGGGCAATGCTGGCCATGACATCGCCCCAAGCCGATGCGCAAAGCCTGTTTTCGCCGGCGATCAAGGTCAATCAGGATATCATTACTTGGTATGAGCTGGGACAGCGGCAACAGTTCCTAACCGCTCTGGGTGCGCCCGGCGCATCCGAGGATGAAGTGCGCGACGCGTTGATCGATGACCGGTTGCGTCGGCAGGTCATGCGCGAAGCGGGAATTCAGGCCGCGCCCGAAGACATTCAGGCGGGTATCGACGAATTTGCCGCGCGCGGGCAATTGTCGTCCGATCAGTTCCTGCAATTGCTGGCCGATCAGGGTGTTAGCCGCGAAACAGTTCGCGATTTCGTCGCCAACCAGATCACGTGGCGCGACTACGTCAGCGCGCGCTTCCTGTCGCAGGCACGCCCGACCGATGACGAGATCAACCGCGCGCTGGGTCAAACCGACAGCGGCGGCCTGCAGGTGTTGTTGTCAGAAATCATCATCCCGGTGAACCAGCAGACCGTGGCCCAGGCGGAGCTGCTGGCAGAAGAAATTTCCCAGCTGGAAGGGTTCGACTCGTTTTCAGCGGCAGCAACGCAGTATTCGGCGGCTGCCACCCGCGAAAATGGCGGGCGGCTGGACTGGTTGAACCTCTCCAGCCTACCACCGGCACTGCAACCGGTGATCATTGGGCTGAAGAACGGAGACATCACCCAACCGCTGAGCCTGCCCAACGCCATCGCCCTGTTCCAGATGCGCGGCCTGCGCGAGGTTGCGACAGGCACCACCCGCTATTCCGAGATCGACTATGCGATCTACAACATGCCCGGCGGCCGCAGCGCCGACACCCTGGCCAAAGCCGCCCAACTGAGGGAAGAGATCGACACCTGCGACGACCTCTACGGTATCGCCAAGGATCAGCCAGCCGAGGTGCTGCAGCGCATTCAGGCCAGCCCCGGCGAAATTCCCCGCGACGTGGCGCTGGAGCTTGCCAAGCTGGACCTGAACGAAGTGTCCACGACACTGACCCGCAACAACGGCCAGACCCTGATGTTCCTGATGCTGTGCACCCGCACCCGCGATCTGGGCGAACAGACGACGCGCACGGATGTTGCCAACGCGCTTACCCAACAACGGCTCGAGGCCTTTGCCAACAGCCTGCTGGCGCAACTCCGCGCCGAAGCAACCATCGTCGAGCAATGACGGCTCCGATCGCGCTCAGCTGTGGGGACCCGGCCGGAATAGGACCGGAAATCGCAGCCAAGGCGTGGTCGGACCTGCGCGACGCCTGCCCGTTTTTCTATATCGGCGACGCAGTCCATCTGCCGACCGACACGCCAGTTGCGCGCATCTCGCACCCGTCCGAGGCCGCTGAAGCCTGCGCCACCGCCCTACCCGTTCTGCACTTGGAATTCCCGGCCCCCAACGTGCCGGGCCAGCCGGACCCGGCCAATGCGCCCTATGTCATTGAGGCGATCGAACATGGTGTTTCGCTGGTCCAATCCGGTGCCGCGTCAGCGCTGTGTACCGCGCCCATACACAAGAAAGCCCTGATCGACGGGGCCGGGTTTGCCTATCCCGGCCATACCGAATTTCTCGCCGCCCTCGCGGATCGCAAACGGGTAGTGATGATGCTGGCCTCCGATCAATTGCGCGTGGTGCCTGCGACCATCCACATCCCCCTTTCGCAGGTGCCCTCAGCCCTGACGCCGGACCTGCTGCGCGAGACAATCTCCATAACCGCGGAAGGCCTGCGCCGCCAGTTCGGCATCGCTCATCCCCGCATCGCCATTGCGGGCCTGAACCCTCATGCGGGCGAAGGCGGCAAGATGGGGCGGGAGGAGCTGGACTGGATCGCCCCATTGATCGACGATCTGCCCACCGACGGTTTTACAGTCACCGGGCCCCATCCCGCGGACACGATGTTCCACGCCGCCGCCCGCGCGCACTATGACGCAGCCATAGCGATGTACCACGATCAGGCGCTGATCCCGATCAAGACGCTGGATTTCGACCGCGGTGTGAACGTGACGCTGGGCCTGCCCTTCATCCGCACCTCGCCCGATCACGGCACCGCGCTGGATATCGCGGGCAAGGGCATCGCAACCCCCACCAGCCTGATCGAAGCCCTAAAACTGGCGCAACGCATGGCACAAAGCTCTTGATCCTTCCTCTGGCCCCAAATATCCCCGCCGGAGGCAAACAAATCTCTGGCGCATGCCCCTCACTCCGCGCCACGGTAACCGGACCATGAGCGCAATCGACAATCTTCCCCCTCTGCGCGAGGTCATCGCGACACACCAGCTCTCGGCGCGCAAGTCGCTGGGCCAGAACTTCCTGCTGGACCTGAACCTGACCGCCAAGATCGCGCGCCAGGCCGGAGACCTCACCGACTGCGATGTGCTGGAAATCGGCCCCGGCCCCGGTGGTCTGACCCGCGGGCTGCTGTCCGAAGGCGCGCGCAAGGTGGTGGCCGTCGAAAAAGACACCCGTTGCATCGCTGCCCTGAATGACATCGCCGCCGCCTATCCCGGACGGCTTGAGGTGATCAATGGCGACGCGCTGGAAATCAATTCGCTGGAGCATCTCACCCCGCCGATCCGCATTGCCGCCAACTTGCCCTACAACGTGGGCACCGAACTTTTGGTCCGTTGGCTGACCCCGCCCGAATGGCCGCCCTTCTGGCAAAGCCTGACCCTGATGTTCCAGCGCGAAGTGGCCGAGCGTATCGTCGCGCAGCCCGGTAGCAAGGCCTATGGCCGCCTCGCCATCCTCGCCCAATGGCGGGCCGGGGCGCGCATAGCCATGTCCCTGCCGCCCGGCGCATTCACGCCGCCGCCCAAGGTGTCTAGCGCAGTGGTCCATCTGACCGCCCTGCCCGAACCCCGCTATCCCGCAGACGCCGCGACGCTGTCGCGCGTCGTGGCTGCCGCCTTCAACCAGCGCCGCAAAATGTTGCGCGCCTCATTGAAAGGCGTTGCGCCGGATATCGAGGATCGTCTGCTGGCGGCAGGCATCCAACCCACAGAACGAGCCGAACAGGTCCCGCTCGAGGCGTTCTGCGCGTTGGCCCGCGAAGTGAAAAAAGGTTAAACGCAAAAAAAAGCCCCTGAGTTTCCGGGGCTTTTGCAATTTCTGTACCAGTCTTTACTCGGCTGCTTCCGGAGCATCCCCATCCGTCTTGGGTGCATCCTCGGCAGGCGCTGCCTTGGGCTTACGTGCCCGTGGTTTACGCGCTGGTTTTTCCTTTTTCTCGGGCGTCGGGGCCGGAGCCGGCTCGGACCCTTTGCTTTCCGGCGTCTCGACCAAACCGCTTTCGGGTGCGGCCTCGGGCGTGCCGAAATCCATCACGTCGGGCTGCGGCGCATCGGCCGGGTCGGCTTGGCGGGCGGCTTCGCGTTCCTGACGCTCGGCGCGTTCACGGTCACGTTCGGCCTGGCGTTCACGATTCTGGCGCTCCTGCTCTTCGCGGCGCGCTTCGATCTCGCGCTGCGCTTCGCTCAGAAGGCGCAGGTAATGCTCGGCGTGCTGCTGAAAGTTCTCGGCAGCCACGCGGTCGTTCGACAGCTGGGCATCGCGCGCCAACTGGTTGTACTTATCAATGATCTGCTGGGGCGTACCGCGCACCTTGCCTTCGGGACCCGAGCTGTCAAAAACCCGGTTAACAACGTTGCCGCCAGAAGGACGATTGCGGTTATTCTTGGCCCGCGAGCGGGATTTGGAAGATCTCATCTTACTTTACGTCAGCCTTGTCATTCGGTGCCGATGAAGTCGCGTCCTGCACTGCTCAATGGCTTTAGCCGTCACGCGATGTCGACTTTTTTGGGCTTGGCGTCAGGGGCCCGCTGAAACAGCGTCAACCTCTCCGACTGACTCTGAGTAAGCATGTCCAGCGCGCGCAGACAAGAGCTTTGTCCAAAAATTCGCAGCTTTTTTACATTAATCGGCGCTTTTTAGCCTCACCCAACGCCGCAACTACGGCATTCTGGCCAGAACGACACGATCGCGACCGTCGAGATCGGGAATGACACGCGTTTCAACCAGGCCCGCAGCCTGGAACAGGGATGCGACGCTTTGGCCTTGCGTTGGACCGATTTCAACCAGAATCCGCCCACCCGGCATCAGGAAATCCGGCGCCGAGGCCGCGATATGGCGGTACGCGCCAAGCCCGTCGCCCTCATCCGTCAGGGCCATGCGCGGCTCGTGTTCGCGCACTTCGGGGGACAACTCTTTCATTTCTGACAGCGAAATATAGGGCGGATTTGAAACAATCAGGTCGAATTCGCCTTCGATGCCCTCGAACCAGTCCGAGCGCAAAATCTCGACACGCTCCTGCACCTGATGTTGCACCGCGTTGGCGCTGGCCTGCAGGCAGGCGGATTCGCTCAGATCCGCGCCTACGCCCGAGGCACTGGTGCGCTCGGCCAGCAGGGTGATCAGGATACAGCCAGAACCCGTGCCCAGGTCCAGCACATGGTCAAATGGCTCGCTCAGCGCCGCTTCGATCAGGGTCTCGGTTTCGGGCCGCGGGTCCAGCACGTCACGGCTAACCCGGAACTGGCGGCCATAGAATTCGCGCTCACCCAACAGATGAGAAACCGGCACCCGAATGGCCCGGAGCGAGATCAACTGGTCATAGCGTTCGGCGATTTCGGGCGAAAGTTCCTCGGGCGCGATCAACGTGACCCGGCTGGCCTCGATCCGCGCGGCATGGGCCAGCAATACCCGCGCGTCGCGCGCCGGATCGGCCACCCCTGCGGCCCGCAGGCGCGCGGTGGCGGCGACCATCGCCTGCGCTGCTGTCAACGCCGCAATCAAAGCGCTATCTCCGCCAGCAGGCGCGCTTGGTCATCGGCGGTCAGCGCGTCGATCACTGCATCCAAATCGCCCTGCATCACCTGATCCAGCTTATACAGCGTCAAGTTGATGCGGTGATCTGTCATGCGGCCCTGCGGGAAGTTATAGGTCCTGATCCGTTCGGACCGATCGCCCGACCCCACCTGACTGGCGCGATCCGCCGAGCGTTCACTATCGATCCGCTGGCGTTCCATGTCGTACAGGCGCGTTTTCAGAACCTGCATCGCGATCTCACGGTTGCGATGCTGCGATTTCTCAGAGCTGGTCACGACCAAACCCGTCGGATGGTGCGTGATCCGCACCGCCGAGTCGGTGGTATTCACGTGCTGCCCGCCCGCGCCGGAACTGCGCATGGTGTCGATGCGGATGTCGTTGGCGTCGATCTGAATGTCCACATCCTCGGCCTCGGGCAGAACCGCCACGGTCGCCGCAGACGTATGGATGCGCCCGCCGCTTTCGGTTTCGGGCACACGCTGCACGCGATGAACGCCAGATTCGTACTTCATGCGGGCAAAGACATTGTCACCCTTGATATGGGCTACCACTTCCTTGATCCCGCCCAAATCCGAGGCCTGTTCCTCGATGATCTCAAACTGCCAGCCGCGCCCTTCAGCGTAACGCTGGTACATGCGCAGCAAATCCCCCGCGAACAGGGCCGCCTCATCCCCGCCGGTGCCCGGACGGATTTCCAACATCGCAGGCCGGGCGTCAGCCTCATCCCGGGGCAGCAGCGCCAGTTGCAGGGCGTGCTCGGCCTCGGGGATACGGGCTTGCAAGTCGGGGATTTCCTCCTCGGCCAGTTCTTTCATGTCAGGGTCGGCCAGCATCACCTCAGCCTCGGCCAGATCGGCGACCAGTTGCCGCCACGCCATGATCTGATCAACCACTGGCTTAAGATCCGAATACTCCTTGGCCAAAGCCGCAATATCTCCGCCCGAGGCGCCATCGGCCATGGCAGCTTCGAGGTACTGGAATCGCTGGGTTATCTGTTCAAGGCGTTCTTCGGGGATCATCCGCGCGGTGTCTATCAATCCGGGGCTTTGGTCAAGGGCCGTCGCTGTGCTATGCTAACGCGTATGACACGTTTAGCGCTTGTATTCTTGCTGTGCGCGCCCCCTTCCCTGGCCGATGTTGTCGGCCCCAAGGGCAAGGTTCAAGACTGTTATTGCACCGATAAATCAGGATCGCGCATAGAACTGGGCGAGATGATCTGCCTGCAGGTCGATGGACGCATGTTCACGGCCCAGTGTCAGATGTCTCTGAATGTGCCCATGTGGCGCGAAGTGCAGGAAGGGTGTTTGTCGTCAAGCCTGCCGAAAAAGTCCGAACCGCCCATGTCTAAGGCAACCTCTGACGCAGCGCTCTGACAGCTCAAATGTCCTCCCACTTACTCAACCCCACCTTTTTACCCTGATGGATCACTGCTCCCGTCAAGAAGCTGCCCCATGTCAAACTTCCTAATGTTGCGATAACGATTAAATTGCCGAAGTTGGCATCAGGGCTAAGCACTTTCAGGCCCAGAATAAGGAACCCAAAGGCCACAAAAGGCAACAGAGCCAGCCGGAGCGTGCCAGCAAGAAAAGTTCCATATGGTAGCGGCTTGGGTTTAGCGCCCAAAAATTTAAACAAGCGGAGTTCGATGGGCAATCTGCCGGATTTCCAAAGCCCTATTCGATGCAATTCAGCGGCAGCCCGGTTTAGTTTGGTTTCATACTCGTCCATTTTGCCCCCCACCCCACGCCATTCGATTGCTAGGCACGAAAGCTCAACCTTGGTCCTACAACTGTTTCAACCACCCATCGACCCGGGCTTTGTTCACGCCAAAATCCTTCCGCCCGAACCTCAGGCGGGCGTGAATGCGAAGTGTATCTCCGTCCTGCTGAACGGTTGTGTAATCAGGAAAACCGATCACCTTGGTGCGGGTGACATAGGTGACCATCCCCTGCTCGACCGATCCGGCCAGCACCGTGGTGCGTGGCGTCGCCGTTGCAATGGCGTCCAGCCGGACCAAGCCATCCGGCCCGGTTTCAACTACGCGAAGAGCGCCGCCCTGCATGTCGAGATCGGTCTCGCCCACGGGTGCAACATGCCAAATCCCGGGGTCGGATGGGGCCAGTCGAATATAAGCACCAAGAGCGGCCACCGCCCCTACAATCACCCAAATCACTATTTTCACATTCCCGCCCATCCGATATCTGACATGCTGTTTGCACGTGTTTGTTTGGCAAGTGGAAAAAACTACCTACAATTAAGTTACTTATAACACTTAATGTGCTTACCGAGGTCTCTATTCCCGATGCAAGTTGTGAATTGGATTTTTGATGAACTGGTATGGGCAGCAATCCCGTTTGCCGCCATTATGCTGTGGCTGAATTTCGCAAACAAACGCGATACCAGAGATCGCCGCCCTTCAAACAGCAATTCTGAATACTATAGCTCGGGCATCAACCCAGACGATAGCTAGTTGTTCGTAAGGAACAGCCACGCCCCCTCCTACCGTGACGTCACTCCGGGCAGGATGCACAGCATCTCGAACAACAAATTCGCGGCCGTCAGCGCTGTGTTGCCCGTGGGGTCATAGGGTGGAGAGACCTCGACCAGATCGCAGCCCACTACATTCGTCCCGGCTAGCGCGTGGATCAGTTGCAGCGCTTGCGGTGTCGTCAGGCCTGCGATCTCGGGCGTTCCAGTGCCGGGCGCGAAGGACGGGTCAAGGCTGTCGATATCATAGGAGATGTAGGTAGGGTGATCCCCGACCGTTTTGCGGATTTGTGAACCAATTTCGGTCAGGTTTTGCTGCCACAACTCCCACGCTGGGAACTGGCGGAAGCCCCATCCCTTGGCCTCGGTGAAATCGCTGGCAGCATAGCCCGAGCCGCGAATGCCGATCTGAAAGGTCTTGTCGGGGACGATCAGCCCTTCCTCGTAGGCGCGACGAAACACTGTGCCGTGGGTTTCCTTTTCGCCGAACATCTCGTCATTCACGTCTGCATGGGCGTCCACATGCACCAACGCCACCGGACCGTGTTTGGCCGCGATCGCCCGCAGGATCGGCAGGGTGATCGAGTGGTCCCCTCCCATCGCAACCGGCGTCACGCCTTGCGCCAGAATGGCGTCATAGCTTTCCTTGATGATCTTGAGGCTATCGGCCAACGAAAACGTGTTGATCGCCAGATCGCCGATATCCGCAATTTGCAGGCTGTCGAACGGAGCCGCAGAATTGGCCAAGTTATAGGGCCTGATCATCGCGCTTTCGCTGCGGATTTGTTTGGGCCCGAACCGTGTGCCCGACCGCCACGAGGTGCCGATATCCATCGGAATGCCCAGAACGGCCACATCCAGCCCGGCCAACGTATCCGCCTGCGGCAGGCGCATGAATGTATTCGGCCCGGAAAACCGCGCCAGATCATTGCCGCTGATGGGTTGGTTAAAGTCTGTCATTTTGTTCCTCGAACAGTCAAAGCGCTTTGCTTAAGACCCCTTTAGAAGGTCATTCAGATTTTCTGAAACATCATCATTTATTGGATAAGAAAAGCTTAACGACATCTGTGCGTCCTCATCAAAATCCCAACGTGCATATACCACTGTACGACGTCTTTCGTCTCCTCGAGGGTGGCTGTGCCACACCGAAAATGCGGGCCAGTCTTTTATGACACCCTCAGGATCCCGGAACAGATTTGGAAACTCTCTCTCGACAAATGCAGAAACCCGTTCATCCATTGATTTTGCGGATCTGACTTCTAGGGGACGCAACGCATCTGAAATAGAACATTCTCGGCCCGAAAAATTTAGCAGCACTAAAGACTGAGGGTGCGCCCAAGCGTAACCACCTACAGTTTTTACCGAAACAAGTGCCTCATCTGGCGCAAGAATACGTCCTTCTGCATAAGGTACACAATATGTTTCGAACAGATCAAACGCAGACTGAACACGGTCAATAGGCCGGTGAAAGTAGCCGTATCCGAAATATCCGGCGGGTGCACCCAAAACGACTATGCAACACCAGATAAGGGCCTTACGGGCCTTCATACCAACTTATTCCACCCCAACAGACAGATGATCTGCGTCGCCACATGAGCGCCAGCAATGGCTGTCGCGCCGGATGTGTCGTAGGGCGGAGAGACCTCGACCACGTCGCCACCCTTGATGTTAATCCCAGCGATGTCGCGCAAGATGATCTGCGCCTGGATCGAGCTCAGCCCGCCCCAGACCGGTGTGCCGGTGCCGGGGGCAAAGGCCGGGTCCAGACCGTCGATGTCAAAGCTCAGATAGACCGGACTGTCGCCCAGAATACCTTTGATCTTTTGCGCCACGGCGGCGGGGCCGGCTTCGTATACCTCGCGCGCGTCGATGATGTTGACGCCCAGTGTATCCTCATTGGTGGTACGGATTCCGACCTGAACCGAGCGTTTCGGGTCCACGATCCCCGACTTCACCGCCTTGTAGAACATGGTCCCGTGGTCCACGCGGGTCATATCGTCATCGGCCCAGGTATCGGTATGGGCATCGAATTGCAGCAGGGACATCGGCCCGTATTTCTCGGCATAGGCTTTCAGGATCGGGAAGCTGATATAGTGATCCCCACCCAGTGAAACCGAGGCCACATCGGCAGCCAGAATGGTGCGGATATGGTCGGTCAATGTGTCGGGAAAGGCCGGGATATTGGCATAGTCATAAGCCACATCGCCATAATCCACGATCGCCAACTCGCTAAGCGCATCAAACGGCCAGCCGTAAGGCGCATCCGGTGATTGCAACGCACTGGCCTCTCGGATCGCACGGGGGCCAAGCCGGGTGCCGGGGCGGTTGGTCACGGCCTGATCGAAAGGCACACCGGTTACGGCAATATCCACGCCCTTCAGGTCCTTGGTATAAAGCCGCCGCAGGAATGAGGTGGCGCCGCCAAAGGTATTCTCGAACGACAGCCCCTTGAGGTCCGGATTGGTGAACGCCTCATCCACCTGATTTTTTGCGTCTTCCAGTGCCATGTCTTTCCCCCGTCAGCCCAGCGGCTGCGCCTTTTCCACGATCCGCGCAAAGAACGATGCCCCCACCGGCGCGATCTCGTCGTTGAAGTTGTATTTCGGATGGTGCCACCCGGCCCCCTCGCCCTGCCCCAGGAATAGATAGGCGCCCGGGCGAGCGTTCAACATATAGGCGAAATCTTCAGCCCCCATGTTGCGGGTGACATCGTCAACGACCTGAGCGGATCCCGAGATTTCCCGCGCGACATCTGCCGCGAAACTCGTGCTTTCGGGGCTGTTGATCGTGGCGGGATAGTGCACTTCGTAGTCCAGCCGCGCCTCAACCCCGTATGAGGCCGCCTGCCCCTGTACGATCTGCTCCATCCGCTCCATCACCATCTTTTGCACGGCTGGATCAAAAGTGCGTACCGTGCCGTTGATATAGGCGGTATCCGGGATCACGTTGTCCACCGTGCCGGTGTGGATTTGCGTGACCGAGACCACCAGATCGTCCAGCGCATGGTGGTTGCGGCTGACAATGGTCTGCAGCGCTTGTGCAATCCCGCAGGCCGCCATCACCGGATCGCGGGCTTCATGCGGCATGGCACCATGGCCGCCAACGCCCTGAATATAAACATGGAACGTGTCCACAGCTGCCATGATCGCCCCGGGTGTTGTGTGAAAAGCCCCCACCGGGACGTTTGGCGCGTTGTGCAGCGCATAGACCTGAGAGATGTTGAACCGGTCCATGATCCCTTCTTCGACCATCACACCGGCCCCACCGCCAGATTCCTCGGCCGGTTGAAAGATCAGCGCCACGCGACCCGCAAAGTTCCGCGTTTCCGCCAGATAGCGCGCAGCCCCCAGCAGCATCGAGGTGTGTCCGTCATGGCCGCAGGCGTGCATCTTGCCCGGGTTGGTCGAGGCATACTCAACCCCCGTCTCCTCGGGGATCGGCAGAGCATCCATGTCAGCGCGCAGACCAATCGTAGGCCCTTGGCCCCGCCCGTTGATGATCGCAACGACCCCGGTCTTGGCAATACCCTCGTGCACCTCATCCACGCCAAATTCACGCAGGCGATCCGCGACAAAGGCTGCCGTTTCATGACATTCGAACTCCAGTTCGGGGATCGAATGCAGATGTTGGCGCCACGCGGCCATATCGGCGGCGAAGTCAGCAATTCGGTTGACGACGGGCATAGGGGGTGGACTCCTGAACGTGGCTGCGGAATGGATGCATCTGACACCGGAACGAAAGGGTTCGCAATGGCCGAAAATCCTCTGATCCATGACAGCGACGCAGGTATCGAACGTTTGCTGGAAATCATGCGCCGCCTGCGCGACCCGGAAACCGGCTGTCCGTGGGATATCGAACAGGATTTCACCACCATCGCCCCCTACACCATCGAAGAGGCCTATGAGGTCGCCGACGCCATCGAACGCGAGGCCTATGATGAGTTAAAGGGAGAGTTGGGCGACCTGCTGTTCCAGTCCGTTTTCCATGCACAGATGGCCGAAGAAGCCGGGCATTTCAGCTTTCAGGACGTGGTGCGCACCATGTCGGACAAGATGGTCGACCGTCACCCGCATGTATTCGGCGACGAATCTCGCGACAAGTCGGCCGAACAGCAGACAGTGGACTGGGAAACCATCAAGGCCGCCGAGCGTGCGGGCAAGAAACAGAAAGGCGCGCTGGACGGTGTGGCCGCCAACCTGCCCGCCTTGCTGCGAGCCCACAAGCTGCAAAAACGTGCCGCTCGCGTGGGTTTCGACTGGCCCGACGCCAGCCATGTGCTGGCCAAGATCACCGAAGAAGCCGCCGAACTGGAAGAGGCCCGCAATAGCATGGATGCGGACGCGTTGGAGGACGAATTCGGCGATCTGCTGTTCGTGATCGTCAACTTGGGCCGCCATCTGGGCATCGAACCCGAGGCCGCCCTGCGCCGTACCAACGCTAAGTTCACCCGCCGGTTTGAACAGGTTGAAGCACGGCTCGCTGCGCGCGGAAAAAATCCATCGCAGAGCGACTTGGCCGAGATGGATGCACTCTGGGACGAGGTGAAAACCGAAGAACATCGCGCCAACGGCAAACTCCCGCCTGTGGATGCCGCGACCGGGGCCTGAAACCGCTGGACAAGTGCAGTGACACTTGCGAGTGTCCGCGCTTCAAGACCCCGGAGGCAGAGCATGGCACCCCGCAAAATCATCATCGACACCGACCCCGGACAGGACGACGCCGTTGCCATTCTACTGGCGTTGGCAAGTCCGGAGGAGATTGATGTTCTGGGGATTACTGCCGTTGCCGGAAACGTACCGCTGGAGCTGACCGCCAAGAATGCGCGCATCGTCTGTGAACTGGCCGGGCGCACGGATGTCCCGGTCTATGCTGGATGCGACCGCCCGCTGAACCGCCCTCTGGTCACGGCGGAACATGTCCACGGCAAGACCGGGCTGGACGGCCCTGTCCTGCCCGACCCGCAGATGCCCTTGGCCGAGGGGCACGCTGTGGACTTCATCATCGACACCCTGCGCGCGCATGAGCCGGGGACAGTGACGCTCTGCCCGTTGGGGCCGCTGACCAATATCGCCACTGCCTTTCAGAAAGCGCCCGACATCATCGACCGGGTTCAGGAAATCGTTCTGATGGGCGGGGCATATTTCGAGGTCGGCAACATCACTCCGGCAGCGGAATTCAACATTTACGTTGACCCGGAAGCCGCTGAAATCATTTTTAAATCCGACATTCATATTGTGGTGATGCCGCTGGACGTGACTCATGACGCATTGGTTACCAGACACCGCAACGACGCCTTCCGCGCGCTGGATTCAAAAGTCGGCCATGCGGTTGCCGAGATGACGGATTTCTTCGAACGGTTCGACATAGAGAAATACGGCTCTGAGGGCGCGCCGCTGCACGATCCTTGCGTCACTGCCTATCTGATCCGGCCCGAGCTGTTCTCGGGCCGTCACATCAACGTCCAGATCGAAACGCAGTCGGAGCTGACCATGGGCATGACCGTCGCCGACTGGTGGCGCGTCACGGACCATGCGCCCAATGCCATGTTCATGGGTGAAATCGATGCCGACGGATTTTTTGACCTGCTAACAGAAAGGCTGGCCCGCCTATGAGCGCCGCATTGAAACTCGCCCGCCCCGAAGACTTGGATCGTCTGATGGGGCTGGTCACCGCCTTTCACGCCGAGGCGGGTATCGAGCAGGATATCGATCAGACCCGCAACGCACTGGCCCCACTGCTTGAAGGCATCCCCCACGGTTGCATCTACCTAATTGGTCCCGGTCGTGCGCCCCTGGGCTATATCGTTCTGACCTTCGGCTGGTCAGTAGAGTTCGGCGGCATGGACGGCTTTGTAGACGAGATTTACATCCGCCCCGCCGTCCGGGGCCGCGGCATTGCGACCGAGGTTCTGCTGGACCTGCCCAAAGCCTTGGCCGGGGCAGGATTGGCTGCGCTGCATCTGGAGGTCGACAGAACCAACGAGGCCACACAGAAGCTGTATTTTCGGACTGGTTTCAGACCGCGTGATCGTTACATGTTGATGAGCAGAAAGCTCTGACACACGCCCCATCACAAACGCATTGGCCCAAGGTCGCCCCCCAAGGTCCTAGCGGGCCTCACCGTTTAGGATATATGTCGGCCTGTCCATATCATGAACCGGATCACTCGCAGACACCGGATCACCGGTGATTGGGTAAGTGCCCGGCCCCGCACAGGCCGCCAAGAATACAGTGCTGATCACCGAAGCTACGAGAAGGAATTTCGAACCAGTCATGGTATGCTCCTTTCTGTAATGCAGCCAGAATACGACAGCTCAATTTGATACAAATAGGAAAAAGTTCACACATAACTTGATTTATGTCGGCCAAATGCCCGCTTGCCGAAAAAGTGACTACCTTTTTAGGGCGTTACACAATCAAAATTGTCTATGTTTTTTTTCGGCCTCGACCCGCTCTAGCCAAGCTTGTCGGCCAGATTCGCGAAATCTTTGGCAACAATGTCCCAGTTCCCTTCGGCCCGCAGGTCATGGGATTGGAACGGTCCGTGCTCGGTCGGGCGGGTCACAAAAGCGGTTTTCAAACCTGCCTGCCGGGCTGCGTAGAGGTCATCATTATGCGCGGCAACCATCATGACCTGATCGGGGCTCAGACGCAGCGCGGCACAACTGGCCAGATAGACTTCTGGCTTTGGTTTGTAGTCGCGGGCAATCTCGGCCCCGAGAATGCAGTCCCACGGAAGGCCGCCATACTTCGCAAGCCGGGTCATCAACGCGATTGAACCGTTGGAGCACGGCGCGATGATCCTATTGTGCTTTAACACCTGCAATCCCGGAACCACGTCGGACCACGGGTCCAGCCTTTCCCATGCAGCCGTCAGATCGGCAGGGTTCGGGACAGTGACACCAAACCGGGTGGCGACAACCTCAAGGTTCTCACGGTGCAGATCGTCCAGCGGCACATAACCCCTGCCCCCTTCACGGATGGCCGCCATCGAGGGTTCGTACTCGGCCCGCCACGCATCGGCGAAGTCAAAGGCGTCCAAATCTGGCAGAACCGCAGCCACTTCGCGCGCGATGGAACTGCGCCAGTCAACGCAGGTACCGAACACGTCAAAGATCAGCGCTTCTACCATGGCTTGGCCCTCATCCTGACATGCCCTGCCCGGTGTCAGGCAGGGCTTTATTGTGCCGGATCAGCGCTTCAGGATTGAAGCTCCGGCATATTCCGCAACCTCGCCCAGCGATTCCTCGATGCGGATCAGCTGGTTGTACTTGGCCAACCGGTCCGACCGCGCCAGCGAGCCGGTCTTGATCTGACCACAGTTGGTTGCCACGGCCAGATCGGCAATGGTGGCGTCCTCGGTTTCGCCCGAGCGGTGCGACATGACGTTAGTATAACGCGCACGGTGCGCCATATCGACAGCACGCAGGGTCTCGGTCAGCGAACCGATCTGGTTCACCTTGACCAGCATCGAGTTGGCACAGCCACGCTCGATCCCTTCGGCCAGACGTTCGGGGTTGGTCACGAACAGGTCGTCGCCCACCAGCTGCACCCGGTCACCCAGAGCGTCGGTCAGTGCCTTCCAGCCGTCCCAGTCATCCTCGGACATGCCGTCTTCGATCGAGATGATCGGATAGTCGTTAACCAGCGCCGCCAGATAGGCCGCGTTTTCGTCCGAGGTCAGGGTCTTGCCCTCGCCCGACAGAAAGTATTTACCGTCCTTGAAGTATTCGGTTGCAGCGCAATCCAGCGCGAGGTGGATTTCCTCACCCGGCTTGTAGCCTGCCTTTTCAATGGATTTCAGAATGAAATCCAGTGCCTCGCGGGTCGAGGCGATGTTCGGGGCAAAGCCACCTTCGTCCCCAACACCGGTGGCCAGACCCGCTGCCGACAGCTCCTTTTTCAGCGTGTGGAAGACTTCGGACCCCATGCGCACCGCCTCGCGGATATTCGCGGCCGAGGTCGGCATGATCATGAATTCCTGAATGTCGATCGGGTTGTCGGCATGCTCACCTCCGTTGATGATGTTCATCATCGGCACCGGCAGAACGCGGGCTGAGGTGCCGCCGACATAGCGGTACAGGGGCTGTGTGGTAAAATCGGCCGCCGCCTTGGCGGTCGCCAGCGAGACACCCAGAATGGCGTTTGCACCCAGACGGCCCTTGTTCTCGGTCCCGTCCAGTTCGATCATCGCCTGATCGATGGCAACCTGTTCGGTCGCGTCGAAGCCCACCAGTTCTTCGGCGATCTCACCGTTCACGGCAGCGACGGCTTCAAGCACGCCCTTGCCCATGTAGCGGCTTTTGTCGCCATCACGCTTTTCCACTGCTTCATAGGCACCGGTCGAAGCGCCCGAAGGCACAGCGGCGCGGCCCATGGTGCCGTCTTCCAGGATCACGTCCACTTCGACCGTCGGGTTGCCCCGGCTGTCCAGAATTTCGCGTGCGTGAATGTCGATGATGGTGCTCATGAGGCCCGTCCCTGTGGCTGAAATCAGTTGCACGCCTCATAGCATCACCGGGTAAAAAGTAAACCGGTCATGTTATCGCTAACAGGTATATTGTCGGAGCTTTAGGGCTAACAGGTTCCTGTTTGCGCCAACGTGCGACGATCCGTCAGGCCGCGACAGCCAGTTCACGGGCCAGCTTGCGCTCTCGGATAAAGGTGTACATGCCCGACCCCATGATCAACGTCGCCCCGGCGAAGGTCAGGAAATCAGGACGTTCTCCGAACATCAGCATCCCCGCAATGATCGAAAAGATCAGACGGGTATAGCGGAATGGCATCAAGGCCGAAGCCTCGCCGATCCGCATGGCGGTGACGATGCCATAATAGCCAAGAACACCAAATCCGACCGCACCAAGGTATGGACCGATCTGCGCCGATTGCAACGGGGTAACGGGTTGGGCCGAAAACACCATCAGCGCCACACCGGACACAGCCACCGCAAAATAGGCCTGCAAGGCCACAACCGAAGACGCAACGCGCGGATCAAGCTTACGGGTGATCAGGTCCCGCGCGGCGATGGCGATTACGGTTGCCACAACGAACAGAGAGTCGGGCTGGAACCCTTCGAAACCCGGCCGAATAATCATCAAAACGCCGATGAAACCCAGCCCGACAGCGCTCCAACGACGCCAGCCGACCTTTTCGCCCAGAAACAGCGCCGCTCCCATGGTAACGGCCAGCGGCATCGCCTGAAAAACGGCGGCCACGGTTGAAAGGTCCACCAGCGACAGAGCGGTCACGAAGGTCAGCGCCCCGACCATCTCGGTCGCGGCACGGGCCAGTGGTAAGGGTTGCCACGCAACAGGATCGAAGATGCGCTTGCGGGTGGCCACAGCCAAAATCGCAAACAGAAGGCCACAGAACACGCCAAGAACGACCATGATCTGACCGGTCGGCACGGTGACCGACAGCAGCTTGATGAACATGTCCTCAAGTGCAAAGGCCGCCATCGCGCCGACGACCAGCAAAATGCCGTTTACGTTATTCATGGTCATTTCCGTAAATTCCAGCGGCCCAAATCGCCGCCCCTTACGTCACCCAATACGCAAGACACCCGCTCTGGCAAGTATTATCAGGCCGGAATACATGATTTCCCGTGGGCCTGACCTTCGCGTTTTGTGATGAATCAGTCCTGATCCAGCGGCACGCCGTACAATTCCAGCCGGTGCCCTTTCAGCTTATAACCCAGCTTGGCCGCGATTTTTTCCTGCAGCGCCTCGATCTCGGGGTCGACGAATTCGATCACCTCACCCGATTGCATGTCGATCAGGTGATCGTGGTGGTCACGCTCGGCATCTTCATAGCGCGCGCGACCGTCACCGAATTCCAGGCGTTCCAGAATCCCGGCCTCTTCGAACAGTTTCACAGTGCGATAGACGGTGGCGATGGAAATCCCCGAATCTACTTCAGACGCGCGGGAATACAGCTCCTCGACATCCGGATGATCTTCGCTTTGTTGCAAAACCTGCGCGATCGTGCGGCGCTGGCCGGTCATGCGCAGGCCTTTGGCTTCGCATCGGGCGATGATCGTGTCGGACATATGTGATCCCCAGAGTAGTTCGGGTTTCTGTCTTAATACGTCTGGACGGCTGGCGCTACCGCGGAATTGCGGTTTCCCGCACCACTCGCAGATCGGCCCAGATCGGCAGATGGTCCGAGGCGATATGCGCCGGTCGCACGTCGTGGACACCATGCACCACAGCCTCAAGCCCCGCGCCCAGCGCGATCCGGTCCAGCGCCCCCAATGGCTGCGCAGCCGGAAAACTGGGAACGGGCGGCAAAAAGCGCATGTCGGGGGCCAGATGATCCAGCACCGGTTGTCGCGACCATTCGTTGAAATCCCCGGCCCAGACGGTAGGCATCTGATCCAGATCGCCATCAAAACGGCGAATATGCGTGATCTGCTGGCGCCGTGACACGGGCAACAGACCAAGATGCATTCCCATCACCCTTAATGGCCCAATATGGGTATCAAATTCCACCCGTACCGCGCCCCGGGGCTCCAGTCCCGGCAGGTCATGGTGACCGGTCTGCCGTACCCGGATCGCGTCGCCGCGCCAGATCACCGCGTTGCCGTGCCAGCCCAGACTGCCCGCCCCGCCCAAATCGACGATCTGCCAACCTGCCTCATCCAGCATGAAATGCGGTAAGGCGGCGGGCCGCGGCGGCAAGCGTTTGTCGGCCTCTTGCAGCACCACGATATCCGCCTTCATGCTGTCGATAACCTGCATGATGCGTTGCGGTTGCCGCCGGAAATCGAGGCCAACACATTTCTGGATGTTATAGCTGGCGATGCGCAGGGTTGAGGTTTGGGTCATGGATGTCCTGTGATTGGCAAAAAGCGGTGCGCGGCAATCCGATTACTCTCAAAACTGCGTAACCATCAAATTGACGGGCTCGCCCCCTTCGGCAGAGGAGGCATGGCCTGTTCCGGTTACATCTTCCGCCCAGAACAGATCACCGGCGATAAAGTCGCGGACTTCCCCCGACCCGGCCTGAACGCGAAACGTGCCTGACAGAACCGTCGCAAGCTGCCGCTTGGGAGAGCGATGCGGCACTCCCTTCCACCCGGCGGGCAACGTGAGGAAGACAAAGCGCGAGGCATCATACTCGTCCGACGCATAGAATGGTGCGGCAGGCGGGGCGAAGGTCTTCAGTTCCAGGTCAACGTCCCTGTCTTCAAAATACGAAACGCCCTCTGCGTCTTCCAGCAATATGGAGTAGCGCATTCTGTGCTCCTTAAATCAGATCTGGGTTTTCCCCTGAAACACCCATTATGCAGCATTCTTCTTTGAGGGTAAGCCGCGGGGCTATGTTATCAGCTTCTTTTCCCCTTTAGAGGCTTCGCACGCCCATCTTTTGATTACTGCGGCCTTTAGGTTCCGCAAAACATCGCGTGGACCACTTCCTTTTCGGTCGGGGGATAGGTCAGATCAACCGCCTCGGGTTGGTCGGTGTAGGGCCGCGCCAGAACTTTGGTCAGACGATGGAACGGGGCATAGTCGCCCTGAACGGCCGCCTGTATCATCTGCTCGACCCGGTGGTTGCGCGGGATGAAGGCGGGGTTGGCGGTGTCCATCACTGCGTGCGGGTCTTCTTCCCTGGCAAGCCGCGCCTGCCAGCCGACGGCCCATTCGTCAAAGGCCTCGGGTGTCAGGAACTGATTGCGTGCGTTGTCATCGCCCAGCGCCCGGAAGGTATTGGTGAAATCGGCACTGTTATGCGCCATCCGCGTCAGCAGGTCAGTAACCAGGGCTTCGTCGCCGTCCTCCTCAGAGGTCAGACCAATCTTTGCCCGGAACCGCCCCAGCCATTCCTGATGGATCAGCCCCGGCATGGCGTGCACGATCTCGGTGGCCTCTTCGACGGCAGCTTCGGGGTTATCAACCTGCTGGATCACCGCCGTTGCCAGTTGCGCCAGGTTCCAGACCGCGATGTCCGGCTGGTTCGAATAGGCATAGCGCCCCATCCGGTCGATCGAGCTGTAGACCGTATTCGGATGATAGCTGTCCATGAAGGCGCACGGCCCATAGTCGATGGTTTCCCCGGCAATCGAGTAATTGTCGGTATTCATCACACCGTGGATGAACCCCACGCTCATCCATTGCGCAATCAAACGCGCCTGCGCATCCCGCACCGCGCGCAGCAGGCCCATTGGCCCATCGGCATCCGGATAGTGGCGGGCAATGGCGTAATCGGTCAGTTTGCGCAGGTTGTCGGTCTGCCCGCGCCCGGCGAACACCTGAAACGTCCCCACGCGCAGATGGCTTTGCGCCACGCGGGTCAGCACCGCGCCCGGCATCGGGCCCTCGCGCAGGACAATCTCACCGGTCTCTACCGCCGCCAGCGCGCGCGTGGTCGGGATGTCCAGCGCGTGCATCGCCTCGGACACCACATATTCGCGCAACACCGGCCCCAGCCAGGCCCGGCCATCGCCCATGCGGCTGAACGGTGTCGGGCCCGAGCCCTTCAGCTGTATGTCCCGCCGGATACCATCGGTGCCGACCGTCTCGCCCAGCAGAACCGCACGCCCGTCGCCAAGCTGAGGGTTATAGCTGCCGAACTGGTGTCCTGAATATAGTTGCGCAATCGGCTCGGCCCCTTCGGGCAGCATGTTACCCGCAAAAGCCTCGGCCATCTCCTGCACGTCACCGGGTGAAATGCGCAGGATTTGAGCCAATTCCTCGTTAAACGCCACCAGTCGCGGCGCGCGTACCGGTATCGGCGCCTGCCGCGCATAAAAGCTGTTGGGAAGCCGGGCGTAACTGTTGTCAAACGGGATCGTCAGGGTCATGCCGCAAACATATTGCTGAAACACACGAATACCATAGCGGATCGCGCGCCTGCGTGCATAATCGCGCCAAACAACACTGAGGACCCCATGACCGCGCAAGAGATCATCCACCACCTGAACCTGACCCGCCACCCCGAGGGCGGTTGGTTCCGCGAGACATGGCGCGCAGAGAATGAGGGCCGCGCTACGGGCACCTGCATCTATTTCCTGCTGCAAGCGGGTGAACGCAGCCACTGGCACCGCGTCGACGCGACCGAGATCTGGCTGTACCACGCCGGCGCGCCGCTGACCCTGTCACTCAGCGCCACGGATAACGGCCCCGCGACCGACCATTTGCTGACCCCGGACCTGACCAAGGGCGCACCTCAAGTCATCGTGCCAGAGAACCACTGGCAATCGGCGCAAACCACCGGAGATTACACTCTGGTCAGTTGCACCGTTTCACCGGGGTTCGAGTTCGACGGGTTCGTTCTGGCCGAGCCAGGGTTTGATATTGCACGGGAATGAAGAATGGATCACCGCGAACTCATATCGTCGATCCCGCCTGAGGCAAAAGAAAGCCTGCAACGCCGATCAAACACGGCCGGGCTTCGGCACCTTGCCGTGTACTCCGCTGTGCTGGCCGGAACGTCCATGTGTATCGCACTCAAGGTTCCGTTTTGGCCTGTGTTGGTACTACCCCAAGGGGTGCTGCTGGTTTTCCTCTTCACCCTCAGCCATGAATGCACTCATAAGACGCCTTTTCGCAGCGGATGGTTGAATGATGTTGTCGGGCATTTGGTCTCGATCCCCATTGCCCTGCCCTTCACATGGTTTCGATACTTTCATCTGGCGCATCACAAATGGACCAATCATCCTGAGAAAGACCCTGAACTTGCGGGAAAACCGCGACCAGAGGTTTGGTCTGAGCTGCTTATCTATCTAAGCGGCTGGCCGTATTGGAAAGGAATGGCAATAGTTCTGGTGGCAAACGCTGTGGGCAGGATCGATGCGCCCTACCTTCCATCCCGCCAACACCGCGCATTGCGCGTTGAAGCTCGCCTGCTGCTGGTTCTGTATGCCTTTGCTGGTTTTAGCCTGCTGTATTCGCCGCTTCTGTTCTGGCTATGGATTATTCCTGTCCTGCTTGGTCAGCCTTTCCTGCGCCTTTACCTTCTGGCCGAACATGGGCTTTGCCCGCCAATCGCCAACATGCTTGAGAACTCTCGCACGACCTTCACAAACCGCTTCGTTCGGTTTCTGGCCTGGAACATGCCCTACCATGCCGAGCACCATGCCTTTCCCAACGTGCCGTTTCATCAGTTACCTGCCCTGCACGACTGGACGCGTTCGCATTTGAAGTCGACTTCTGATGGTTATTCAGAATTCACCGCAGACTACTTGAACTCCCTACAGCGCTAAGCACCCCGCCGCCGACCAGCGCCTTAACGCCCGTCGTGCCAGGACACGAAGTCGGCAGACCACGCGCTACGCGCACGGCCAGATAGGCAAAGGCTTGCGCCTCGAGCATATCTCCGTCCAGGCCCACTGTTTCGACCGGTTCGACCGGACAATCGAGCGACACGCGCAGCATCTCCATCAGAACTGGGTTGTGGCGCCCGCCTCCGGTCACCAGCACACGCGAGGGCGGTTTCGGGCAATGCTCCATCCCCTGCACCACACCGGCGGCGCACATGCCTGTCAGGGTGGCAACGGCATCGGCGTCGGACAGCTCCTGTACCAGCCCGATCATCTCAGCAAAGTCGTTGCGGTCCAGCGATTTCGGCGGCATCCGAGCAAAGAAGGGCTCGGCCAGGAACAGCTCCAACGCGCCGGTTTCAACGGTACCGCCACGTGCAACCGCGCCGTCGCGGTCCATCGGCAGGCCAAGCCGGGCCTGCATTAGATCGTCCACCGGTGCGTTTGCAGGACCAGTGTCAAAGGCGAGCAGCGCGCCGGGGATTTCCGGCCCGTCAAAGCTGGGGTCCACATAGGTCAGGTTCCCGACGCCACCGAGGTTCAGGAAACACAGCGGCTCAGACGCGCCGATCCATTTGGCGCAGGCAAAGTGGAAGAACGGCGCCAACGGGGCGCCTTCGCCCCCCATGGCCACATCATCGCTGCGGAAATCCCAGACGACCGGCACGCCCAATGCCTGCGCCAGCCCCTTGCCGTCGCCCACCTGCAACGTGCCCCGTCCACTTGGTTCATGTGCAAGGGTCTGGCCGTGGAACCCGATCAGGTCGATGTCTTCGAACTCCGACAGTGCCTCGGCATGGGCAAAGGTCACCAGTTCGGCCGCCTTGTCCACCGCAGGGCCGTGCCAGTGACCAAGGGCAGCACGCAGTTCGGTGCGCTCGGCGTTGGTATAAGCGCGATAGCCGCTGGGACCGAAACCGATGATCCGGTGCCCGTCCGTTTCGACCACGGCTGTATCCACACCGTCCAGCGACGTGCCAGACATCGCACCCAAGGCCTTGATCGGCCCGCCTTTCCTGATCGCCCGGTTCACGCTCACCTCTTATGTTTCTTGGCATCGACTGCGCGACGCGGCGCGCCAAACCTGCACGTTTCACACAGCCCAAGGCAAGACAGAACGCACCTTCCGCGTGTATTTTTGACACCATGTGCGCGCCCGCAACCACATCGTCACAGTCGGAACAGTTGCACGAAAGCCCGGGCTGAGTAACCATTGCGGTCATCTGCATGCCAAACGGACAACCATGACGGACACACAGACACCCAAGCAACCCGCCGAAGGGCGCAATTATCAGCTGATCTTCTGGTCCGGGTCGCTGGCGACGATCGGCGGGCAGTTGGTGAACCCCAACCTGGTGCTGCCGTTTCTATACTTGGCCTTGGGGGCACCGACGTTTTTTGCGGGATTGCTGCTGCCGTTTGTGACCGGATCGCGACTGATCGCCGAGATCTTTATGTCTCCGTTCATCAATCGGGTAACCCGCGCGAAACTGGCGGTTTACGTGCCCAACATCCTGACTGCCGCTATACTGGCCATCGTCGCCCTGTTTGCGACCGATCTGCCCAATGTGATGATCGTGCTGCTGTTCCTGACGACCGCTTTGATCATGGGGCTGTGTCAGGGCATCACCAGTCTGGGCACCAGCCAGATCTACGGCATCTCGGTCCCCAATGAGAAACGCAACCGAATGGTGTTCGCGCAGGCCACGATCTCGGGCATTCTGGCCATCCTTGTCGTCTGGATCACCCGAGACCTTCTGGCCTCGGACCAGCCGATGCAACGCCACATTGTTGTCCTGTGGTGCGGGGTCATTGCGATGTTCGCCGCCGGGATCAGCTTTGCCGGTGTCCGCCTGCTGGAAGAGGAACAGGCCCGTGCGCCTGCGCCAGCGGAAAAACCCAAACCGCTGGCTGAACTGGTGACCGGGTTCAAAACCGGCATGGCCTATGCGTGGTATCGCAAGTTCCTGACCGCCCGGCTGATCTTTGTCTCGGTGGAACTGGCGATGCCGTTCTACACGATCCACGCGGCGACTTTCCACGTGGGGACCAAACACGCGCTGAGTTACTTCGTCATGGCGGCCAGTCTGGGGATGGTGCTCGGCTCGATCATCTGGGGTTGGCTCAGCGGGCGGATATCAGTCAAGCCGGTGATGTGGCTGGGCTGCCTGATTTCAGCCGCTTCGGCCCTCATGGCGCTGGCCTTCACCTTCATGGGCTATGCGCAGAACGTCTGGATCTATGCGCTGGTCATTCTGCTGCTGTCGCTGGGCGGGAACGGAGTGATCTACGGGCGTTACCTCTACATCATCGAAATGACCTCGGAAAAGGAACGGCCCTATCTGGTGGCCCTCGGAGATGTCAGTGCCGGTCTGGTCGGGATGGTCTTTGCCGCAATCCTTGGCGCGGTGGCACACCTGCACGATCCGGTGACACCGATCCTGGCGTTGGCGGCGTTAAACCTGATCGCCATGCTCTATGCCTTCCGCTTGCCGCCTACCAAAAGCTGACACAGGCCCGCGTTATGTTGGAAAAGGTGCCTTTTCCTTACCCACCGCGCCCCCTATACAGTGCCCGCAACTTCAACCCAAAGGGCACGATATGACCTACCACCCCAAATCGGATTTCATCGCCACGATGATCGAGCGCGGCTTCCTCGCCGACTGCACCGATTATCAGGGCCTTGACGAAGCGCTGATCAGTGGGTGCAAGCCGGCCTATATCGGCTTTGATGCTACGGCCAAGTCGTTGCATGTGGGCAGCCTGATCCAGATCATGATGCTGCGGTGGTTCCAGAAAACCGGTCACCAGCCAATTACCCTGATGGGCGGCGGCACCACCAAGGTGGGCGACCCGTCGTTCCGCGCGGACGAACGCCCCTTGCTAGGCCCCGAACAGATCGACGAGAACATCGCGGGCATCAAAAAGGTGTTCTCGGCCTATATCGACTATGACAGTGACGCCGAAAACAAGGCGCTGATGCTGAACAATGCCGAGTGGCTGGACGAGTTGAACTACCTCGACTTTCTGCGCGATATCGGACGGCACTTCTCGGTCAACCGGATGCTGTCGTTTGAATCCGTGAAATCGCGGCTGGATCGTGAACAGTCGCTGAGCTTTCTCGAGTTCAACTACATGATCCTGCAAGCCTATGACTTCCTTGAGCTGAACCGCCGCTATGGCTGCGTTCTGCAGATGGGCGGATCGGACCAGTGGGGCAACATCGTCAACGGGATCGACCTGACCCGCCGCGTGCTGGATCACGAGATTTATGGCCTGACCTCGCCCCTGCTAACCACCAGCGACGGCAAGAAGATGGGCAAGTCTCAGGACGGTGCGGTCTGGCTGAATGCCGACATGCGCTCGCCCTATGAGTTCTGGCAGTTCTGGCGCAACACCACTGATGCGGATGTCGGGCGGTTCCTAAAGCTCTACACCGAAATGCCGGTGGATGAGTGCGACCGTCTGGGTGCGCTGCAAGGGTCCGAGATCAACGAAGCCAAGATCCGTCTTGCGAACGAGGTGACCACCCTGGCCCACGGTGCTCAGGCTGCGGCAACCGCCGAAGCCACCGCACGCGAAGTGTTCGAAAAAGGCGGCGTTGGGGGCGACCTTCCCACCCTGACGCTCAGCCCTGCGGAGTTGGGCGACGGCATGTCCATCGTGCAGATCATCGTGAAATCGGGGCTGGCAAAGTCGGGGAAAGAGGCCAAGCGCCTGATCGCCGAGAATGGCGCCAAGCTGGATGACGCACCGCTGACCGATGCCGGGATGATGATCGACGCAGGTGCATTGTCGTCTCCGATCAAGCTGAGCGCGGGCAAGAAGCGCCACGCGTTGGTGCAACTGGGCTGATCCACACCACGAACCTCAAACATGACGGCCACCCGATCGGGTGGCCGTTATCTTTTTCAGTATTGCGGCTTCAAACCTCCACAGGTTGAGCGATTGCCACCTATTCAGTTTCTATTACTACCGCCGTTGCCGTTACCACCGCCACCGGACCCGTTTCCGTTGTTGCTGCCACCGTTGCCAGAACCAGGTCCAGATCCTCCGTTGTTGCCGCCGCCGTTACCGGGGTTGCCGCCGTTTCCGTTCCCGTTGCCGGGACCGCCGTTATTGCCACCGTTGCCGCCGTTGTCTCCGCCGCCGCCATTGTCTCCGCCGCCGCCGTTGTCTCCGCCGCCGCCATTGTCTCCGCCGCCGCCATTGTCTCCGCCGCCGCCATTGTCTCCGCCGCCGCCGTTGTCTCCACCGCCGCCATTGTCTCCACCGCCGCCGTTGTCTCCGCCACCGCCGTTGTCACCGCCGTCGTTACCAGGGCTACCAATCCCAGTACCTACCTGATCTCCTTCGCCGTCTCGTGCGGCTGCTGTGACAATCGATCCGGTGGCGAAATCTGTCAACAATGTGGCCAATCCCGGACATTGTTTACCAGTTACTGCAAGCGTTGATTCGAAATCCGACCGTTTCTGCAGTTGTTTCAGAAAGCTTGGCGTCACATGCGTGCAATCGCAAAGGGTCCGAAAGTCCCCGCTATTGGCTGCAATTCGCGCTGTTCTTCCATCACAGACCTCTGGCGCCGCTTGCGCGGTAGTTACCATCAAAGCTCCTATGAACGAAGAGGCCACCAATGCAGAAACATTGGATTTTCGCTTAACTCGCATCACTTAACTCCTTGCGCCTTAACACCCAAGTGCGTCAGGGTCTTCGGTTACAAAGTGGGAGCCGCAGATGAAGCGCAGGTAAGGACCCGCTAAAGATGCGTTAATATGGGCTCGCCACCACTCATTACAAACAAACACGGCACTAGTTGTGACGGTGCTTACTGCTGCAATATACAACATCTATCCGCACCGCCATATGAAAAGTGGCAAAACCGTGTCAAAATTATGAGAGGCAGCCTTAATGCAACTATCTACTTCATCCGCAATCATCACCGGTGGCGCGTCGGGTCTAGGTGAAGCCACCGCCCGCTACTTTGCCGAACAAGGCGCGCAGGTCACGATACTGGATCGCGACACTGAACGCGGCCCCATAGTTGCGGATGAGATTGGCGGCCACTTCGCCCAAACGGATGTCACGGACGAGGATTCGGTGGCAGCCGCAATCGCGCAGGCGTTGGACAAGATGGGCCGGATTACGGCCGCCGTGAACTGCGCCGGAATCGCCATCGGCGCAAAAACCGTGGGCAAAGACGGCCCCCACCCGCTGGACGCGTTCCAACGCACCATCGACATCAACCTAGTCGGCACCTTCAACGTCTCGCGCTTGGCTGCGGCCGAGATGGCCAAGAACGACCCCGAGCCCGACGGCGCGCGCGGGGTGATCATCAATACCGCCTCAATCGCGGCGTTCGACGGGCAAAAGGGACAGGCGGCCTACGCGGCCTCAAAAGGCGGCGTGGTGGGGATGACCCTGCCGATGGCGCGTGATCTGGCCTCGACCGGGATACGGGTGATGGCCATCGCGCCGGGTATCTTCATGACCCCAATGCTGGCCGGCCTGCCTGAAGAGGTGCAGCAGCAACTGGCCGCCGACGTTCCCAACCCTGCCCGCTTGGGCGACCCGAGTGAATACGGACGGTTGGCCGGGTTCATCGTCGAAATGGGATACCTGAACGGAGAGGTCATCCGTATCGACGGCGCTCTCCGGATGCGGTAGATCCGGCACATGACCGAGCGGGAGAAAATGCAGGCCGGGCAGTGGTATTGCTGCCTGGACCCGGAACTGGACGCCCTGCGCGCGCAAGCTCGGCGCGCAGTTCACGCGCATAACACTTGCCCGCCCGATGACCGCGGTGCAATGGCACCGGAATTGCGAGACCTGTTCGCCGATGCGGGAAGTGATTGTTTTCTAGAGGCCCCGTTCCACTGCGCCTATGGCATGAACATCCATCTCGGCGCGCGGGTCTATTTCAATGCCGGATGCGTGGTTCTGGACACCGCGCCGGTGCGGATCGGAGATGACACGATGTTCGGCCCGCACGTTCAGATCTATTGCGCTCAGCACGCCAAAGAGCCGGCTGAGCGGGCGCAGGGGCTGGAAATCGGTCTGCCTGTGACCATAGGCCGGAACGTCTGGGTTGGCGGGGGCGCCATCCTGATGCCCGGCATCACCATCGGTGACAACGCGACTATCGGCGCGGGCAGTGTCGTGACCAAAGACGTCGTTGCCGGAGAAACGGTGGTGGGCAACCCTGCCCGACCGATGCCCCGGCCCTAAGCGCCCTCAGCCTTTTCTTCCAACGTCAGCCATTCTTCTTCGGCGGCGGCCAGTTTTTCCTGACGCTCGACCAGAGCTTCGGTCGCCTTCTGGAACTTGACCGGCTCGCGGGTGAAGAGTTCGGGGTCGGACATGAGTTCTTCCAGCTTGCCGATCTCGGCCTCAAGGCGTTCGATCTCGGCGGGCAATTTCTCGAGCCGATGTTTTTCCGAGAAGGACAGGCCGGACTTCGGTTGGCTTTCCTGCTTGACCTTCGGCTTGGAAGGTTTTGTTTTTTCTTCCTTCTTGGGAAGGAGATCGCCCCGTTGCGCGATGTAGTCAGTCCAGCCACCGGCATAAACGGTGGCGCGGCCATTGCCCTCCATCGCGATGGTCGTGGTGGCGACGCGGTCCAGAAAATCCCGGTCGTGGCTGACCAGCAGGACAGTGCCGTCATAGTCGTCCAGAAGTTCCTGCAACAGGTCCAGTGTTTCGACATCCAGATCGTTGGTCGGTTCGTCCAGCACCAAAAGGTTCGAGGATTTAGCCATCAGCTTGGCCAGCAGCAACCGCGCTTTTTCACCGCCTGACAGGGACTTAACGGCCGCTCTTGCCTGCCGCTCGTCGAACAGGAACTCCTTTAGGTAACCGACCACATGTTTGGGTTGCCCACCGACCATCACCTGATCGGCTTTGCCCGACACGCGCATCTCGGGGTCGCCTGTCAGACTGTCCCACAGGCTCATTTCGGGGTCGAGCTGCGCGCGGGTCTGATCGAACACGGCGATTTCGAGATTGGTGCCCAGTGTCACCGAGCCCTCATCCGGCTGTTCCTGCCCCAGCAGCATCTTCAGCAGCGTCGTCTTGCCCACGCCGTTGGGGCCGACAAAGGCCACGCGGTCGCCGCGCTGCACCAGAAGATCAAAGTTCCGAACGATCTGTTGCCGGTCAAAAGACTTGGCCAAGCCCTTGGCCTCAATCACCTTTCGCCCGGATTTGGGCCCGGCCTCCAGCGTCATCGCCGCCGAGCCCTGACGTTTGATCTGTGCCGCCTTCTCGGCCCGAAGCGCCTGCAGCGCCCGCACCCGGCCCTGATTGCGTTTGCGTCGGGCGCTGATGCCTTCGACGGCCCATTTCGCCTCGGACTTGATCAGGCGGTTCAGCTTGTGGCGTTGCTGATCCTCTTCCTCCCAGACCTTGTCGCGCCAGGATTCGAACGCCTTGAACCCCTGCTCTTGCCGCCGCACCGCTCCCCGGTCAATCCACAGCGTTGCCCGAGTCAGCGCGCGCAAAAACGCGCGGTCGTGCGAGATCAGAACGAATGCCGCGCGGGTCGATCCCAATTCGCGTTCAAGCCACGCGATGGCCTCGATATCCAGATGGTTGGTCGGTTCGTCCAGCAACATCAGGTCCGGTGCCTCGGCCATCAGCTTGGCCAGTGCCGCCCGTCGCCGTTCCCCGCCCGAAGCAGTTTCGACCGCGCGCGAGGGATCAAATTTCAGCCCTTCACCGGCACGTTCGACCTTGTAAAGCTCACCCGGCTCCAACCCGCTGGAGGCATAGTCGCCCAACGTGGCGAACCCTTCCATTGTCGGGTCTTGTTCCATGTAGCCAACGGATTTTCCCGGCGGCACCACGATTTCGCCATGATCGGGTTCAACCAGACCTGCCATCACTTTCATCAGCGTGGATTTACCGGACCCGTTCCGCCCGACCAGCGCCACGCGGTCACCCGGTTGAACCACCAGATCAAGCTCGGAAAACACCGGATCGCCCCCGAAGGTCAGGGAAATGCCGGACATCTGCAACAAAGGAATTCTCGCCATGCCCGCCAGCTAAACCGGCAGGGCCAAGGCGTCAACGGCGATTACCCGGCAACTGCCCGCAGCAGACGTTTGCGCGCCGGGGGAATCGCGCCAATTTCCAGCCCGGTAAAGACATGCAACGTATTCATATGGCGGTCGACCACAGCATGATCGCTGACCCAACCGCCCATCATCAGATAGGTTCGCAACAACGGCGGCATCCGCAGCATCGCCTTTTTCGCATCCGGTTTGCGACGCAAACGCGCTGCGAACCGGAACACATTCGGGGCCTTTACCCGTGGCAGCCACCGTTTCGGTGCCAGATGCCGGTGTTTGAGCATTGCAAACGCGTCGAGGTAATCCTCGGTCTCGGTTCCGGCAAAAGACGAACAGCCAAACATCATCTCGACCTTGTTCTGATCGACATAAGCCGTCATCGCGCCCCAAGCGACGCGCAGGATGTCCGGGTCGGTCCAGCCGGGATGGATGCAGAATCGCCCCATCTCGACCATGCGCCCCTCGAACCCCAGCAGCGCGGAAAGATCATAGAATTGCGCCGAATAACTGCGAGTCACCTCGGTGCCATTCTCCATGGTCAGCATGCGAAAGCAGCAGACCAGTTGCCCGCCTTCTCGCATGTCTTCGACCAGGATATGCGCGCAGACCGGATCAAAATGGTCCTGATCAGTCTGATCCGTGCCAAAAGCCAGCGTGCGCAACTGCTGCGCAGCCGCCACATCCTGCGGCGATCGCGCCAGCCGGGCGCGATAGCGGCCTTTGCCAAGCAATAGTGCCATGGTCGCATCCTCCGCGGTTGCTAACCTGTTACATCTTGCTGCGTCAGTACCACAGTATGTGTGACTGTCGTGTGACCAGATCAAGATGTGGCTTTTACTGCTGGGATGCTCCCGGGATGTTGGCCGGGTTGAAGTTGCCGATGTTACCCAACAGCTGTCGGATGAACCCCTGCCCCTGAATCGTCGATTCGGTCACGCGGCGGTCCAGCGGAACGACGATGCCATCCTCAAGCCCGAACCGTTCGATGTTCCGAACGACGCCCCGATCATCAAAGCTGATCGCCACCAGTTCACGCGAGACGACTTCGGGCTTCTTCGGCCCGTAGTGGCGAATGCGCGAACGGACATAATAGAACCCGGAGTCGCGGACCACACCGGATGAGCTTGGCGCGCCAACAGTTTCGAGCACACTGTCGCGGGTGTCGACGCCCACTTTGATCTCGGCAAGATCTTCGGGGGGTGGGATGTATCCGTGATTCTTGAAGACAGGGGTACATGCACTGGCCGCTGCCAGACAGGCCGCAAAGACAAGCGTTCTGGACGCCGGTTTCAACCTGTTCACAACCTTCAACATTTACACCCTCTTGCCTTGGCCCCGTGCGGGCCCTATCCGCTTACATCAAACCGCAGCCCCGGTTCAACACAGGAAAGGGTCACGAATGAGCAACCAGACATCTCTGCGGGTGGCCGACCTGCCCCAGAACGCAGCCACCCCCTTTGACTTGCGCCCGGACAGCAAGGCCATAGAGGCGATCCGGGACGATCTGGGCCTGCTTGGCCTGCGCAAGGTCAGCTTTGTGGGTGACGTAAGGGCACAGGGCAAACGCGATTGGGCGTTGAACGGAAAACTGGGTGCCACGGTGATTCAGCCCTGCGTGGTGACACTGGAACCGGTGACCACTCGCATCGACATTCCCGTCACGCGCGTCTTTATTGCCGATTGGGTTGATCCCGAAGAGCCCGAGTTCGAAATCCCCGAGGATGACGAGACCGAACAGCTGGGTGCCGAGATCGACCCGGCGCTTGTCATGGTCGAGGCTCTGTCGCTGGCCCTGCCCCAATACCCGCGCAAAGAAGGCGCTGAAATGGGTCAGGCCGACTTTACTGAACCTGGAAAACAGGCGATGACCGACGAAGACGTCAAGCCGTTTGCCGGGTTGGCAGGTTTGCGCGATGCGATGAAAAAAGACGAGTGACACAGGTCTGTTTTCCTGTCATAGCAGGCGCTCAGAAAAATCGCTTGAACATGTCGAGAATCGCAGTATTTTCGCGCGCTCATCGGAATTTGGGTTGGACAACGTAGGGCTTGTACCCTAAACGCGCGTCAAACCACGAGAAAAACGAAGAATGAAACCCGGTCGGCGGCGAATCTGCTGACCCTCAGTAGACAAAGGTTGAGACCATGGCCGTCCAACAGAACAAAGTTTCCAAGTCGCGTCGCAACAACCGCCGCGCACACGACGCTCTGGTTGCTGCAAACCCGAACGAATGCCCCAACTGCGGTGAGCTGAAGCGCCCGCACCACGTGTGCGCGTCCTGCGGTCACTATGATGATCGTGAAGTCGTCGCACAGGCCGACGAAATCGATCTGGACGAAGACGCGGCCTAAGCCTTTAAAAGCGCAGGCAAGGCATGACAGATCAGCCCACGCACGCCGGACGGATTACCATCTCGGTTGACGCTATGGGCGGAGACTCGGGGCCCGCAACTGTGGTTGCGGGCATTGCCAAATCGGCAGACAAGAACCCCGATATCGCATTCGTCCTGCACGGGCCTGAGCAAACGCTGCGCAAACTTGTCGCCAAACGGCGTGTCCTGCAGGGGCGCGTCGTTTTTCGTGATTGCCCGGATGTAGTCACGATGGAGGACAAGCCAAGTCAGGTTGTTCGCAGCGGCAAGCAGACCTCGATGTGGTCGACGTTGGAATCGGTGCGTCAGGGTGAGGCGCATGGCGCCGTGTCCTGTGGCAACACCGGTGCGCTGATGGCGTTGTCGATGATGCGGCTTCGCAAATTGCCGGGCGTGAATCGTCCGGCAATCGCGATTCTGTGGCCGTCGCGCAACCCGCAGGGGTTCAATGTGATGCTGGATGTGGGCGCGGATGTGCGCGCCGACGCCAAGGATCTGCTGCAATATGCGCTGATGGGCGCTTCTTACGCCCGCAACGGGATGGCCTTGGAACGCCCGCGCATTGGCCTACTTAATGTAGGTACCGAAGAGCACAAAGGTCGCGCCGAGTTGAAAGAGGCCCACGCGATGATCGCTGATTTCGCGGATCAGGCGAATTTCGATTTTGTGGGCTTTGTAGAAGGCAGTGATATTCCCGGCGACAAGGCAGATGTCATTGTCACCGATGGGTTTACTGGCAACGTCGCGATCAAGACGGGCGAAGGCACGGCGAGCCTGATTGGCGATCTGCTGCGCCAGGCGTTCAAGTATTCGCCCCTGTCGCGGCTGGCCTCGGTTCTGGCAATCACCTCGCTGAACCGCCTGAAGAAACGTATCGACCCGCGCCGTGTAAATGGCGGAGTTTTCCTTGGCCTCAACGGAACCGTGGTCAAATCGCACGGTGGCGCAGACGCCACCGGAGTCTCAGCGGCAGTCAAGCTGGCCTTTACTCTGGCCCAATCTGGTTTCGCTGAAAAATTGGCGGCACGGGTTGCATCAACAGCCGAGCTTGCACAAGATGCCGTCCACACGCCGCCAAAGGCCGGCGAATAACAAAAAAGGCAGTACCCCAACATGGCAGGCCGTTCAGTTGTCGTAGGTGTCGGACATTATTTGCCAGAGCGCGTCGTTCCGAATTCCGAATTTGAAAAGACGCTCGATACTTCGGATGAGTGGATTAAGACCCGCTCGGGTATCGAACGCCGCCATTTTGCTGCCGAGGATGAAACCACTTCGGATCTGGCCACCAATGCGGGCGAGGCCGCGCTCGCTGATGCGGGCCTGACGGCGGACGATATCGACGCGATTATCGTGGCGACCTCGACTGCCGATCTGACCTTCCCGTCTGCTGCCACCATGGTTCAGGCGCGGTTGGGCATGACCAAGGGCTTTGCCTTTGACGTTCAGGCCGTCTGCGCCGGGTTCGTCTTTGCGCTCAGCAACGCCAATGCCCTGATCCTGTCCGGTCAGGCCAAACGGGTTCTGGTGATCGGCGCCGAGACCTTCTCGCGAATCATGGACTGGACCGACAGATCGACCTGCGTTCTGTTCGGTGACGGTGCCGGTGCGCTGGTTCTTGAACTGCAAGAGGGTGAAGGCACATCCGATGACCGCGGTATTCTGGCCACCGACCTAAACTCGGATGGGCGGTACAAGGACCTGCTTTATGTGGATGGCGGCGTGTCGACCCAATCGACCGGTCATTTGCGAATGCAGGGCAATCAGGTCTTCCGCCATGCCGTTGAAAAATTGACGAAAACTGCGGAAACCGCCCTAGGAACCGCAGGCCTCGGCAGCGCGGATGTCGACTGGATCGTGCCGCATCAGGCCAATATCCGTATCATTCAGGGCACAGCCAAGAAAATGGGCCTGCCGATGGAGAACGTGGTCGTCACCGTACAGGACCACGGCAACACTTCTGCCGCGTCGATTCCGCTGGCGCTGTCCGTGGGCAAACAGCGCGGGCAGATCAAGCAAGGCGATCTGATCGTGACCGAAGCCATCGGCGGTGGTCTGGCCTGGGGTGCGGTTGTCCTGCGCTGGTAACCGGCGCAAAACGGCTTACACACAGGCTTGCAATTCATTGATATTGACAGTGAAATTGCCTCCACCATATTCTTTGGTATCAACAGGGGAAATGGTATGGGCGATAAAACACTGACCCGAATGGATCTGAGCGAGGCCGTCTTTCGCGAGGTTGGTCTGTCACGCAACGAAAGTGCACAGCTGGTTGAAAGCGTTCTGAACCACATGTCCGATGCGCTGGTGCGCGGCGAACAGGTGAAGATCTCGTCTTTCGGAACCTTCAGCGTTCGGGACAAGACCGCCCGGATCGGCCGCAACCCCAAAACCGGTGAAGAGGTCCCGATTCAACCCCGCCGGGTTCTGACTTTCCGCCCGTCGCACCTGATGAAGGATCGCGTCGCGGCAGGGAACCGCAAGTAAGATCAGGGCGGCAAGGTCATGAGCAAGTCCCCCGACGCGTTTCGCACAATCAGTGAAGTTGCGGATTGGCTGGGCGTTCAGGCTCATGTTCTGCGATTCTGGGAAAGCCGTTTCAATCAAGTTAAACCGGTAAAACGCGCCGGGGGTCGTCGGTATTACCGACCCAATGACATGCGCCTTCTGGGCGGCATCAAGAAGCTGCTGCACGAGGACGGTGTCACCATCAAGGGTGTTCAACGCATCCTGCGCGAACAGGGCGTGGCCCATGTCGCGGCGCTGTCGCAGGGTCTGGACGAGGTCGCCGAACCGGAGACCCCGAAAAACGACAGTGTTGTCGTACCCTTCGCCTCAAATCCTGCGCAGGCCAGCGAACAGATCAATCTGGACTTGGGCGATTCCGCACCCGAACCCACGCCCCAGCAAGCGGCAGAGGCCCCTCAGGCCAAACCTTCAGTCCCGGAACAGGCCGCTCCGGAATACCTGGATGAAAGCCCCCTGCTGGGTGGAATCGCAACGCAGGCGTGGAATCGCACTGACTTTGACGATCAGTTGCTGAAACAGATCGCACCGGTGGCAAAGGACCTGCGCGCCGTTCTGAACCGCATTGAAAATCGATCGGCGGGATAAGAAAAAAAGGCGATGATTTCCTCTTGCCCCTGCCGGGAAAGTCTTTATGAACACCTCAACGTCGGGCTATGGCGCAGCCTGGTAGCGCGTCCGTCTGGGGGACGGAAGGTCGCAGGTTCGAGTCCTGCTAGCCCGACCAAATCACACCGACGTTTATGGCAGACAGGCCAGATCCCGCTCTGGCATCAGGGGGGATCGAAATGACAGGTGTATGCCCAAACCAACAGATCGAAGGCATGATTGCGCGTGGTGAAATCACCGCCAGCCCCGAGGTCATTCCCGCTCAGGTTCAACCAGCCAGCCTTGATTTGCGCCTGGGAACAGTGGCTTACCGCGTGCGCGCATCGTTTCTGGCGGGCGAAGGACGGTCCGTTGCCGACCGTCTGGCCGAGTTCGAGATGCACCGCATCGACATATCCGACGGTGCGGTTCTGGAAAAGGGTTGCGTCTATCTGGTGCCTCTGATGGAATCGCTGGCCCTGCCCGAGACAGTGACTGCTGTTGCCAACGCCAAAAGCTCGACCGGGCGGTTGGACCTGCTGACCCGCACCATCACCGACGGCGGTACCGAGTTCGACCGGGTTCCGGCTGGCTATACCGGGCCGCTATACGCTGAGATTTGCCCCCGCTCCTTCTCGGTTCTGGTGCGTCCGGGAATGCGGCTGAACCAGATTCGATTCCGCCAGGGTCAGGCGGTGCTCAGCGACGCGGAACTGACGGCGCTGCACAACGACTCGCCGCTGGTCGATGGCCCAGCGGTGATTCAGGACGGGCTGGGCTTTTCGGTCGATCTACAACTTCCCGAAACCGATCTGGTTGGGTACCGCGCCAAGCCGCATACCGGCGTGATCGATCTGGACCGGATTGGCGAATACGATCCGCAGGAATACTGGGAAGAGGTGCGCACCCGCGATGGCCGCATCATCCTGGATCCCGGTGCATTCTATATCCTGGTCAGCCGCGAGGCGGTCCATATCCCCCCGATGTACGCCGCGGAAATGGCTCCCTATCTGGCAATGGTCGGTGAGTTCCGGGTGCATTACGCCGGTTTCTTCGATCCTGGCTTCGGCCACGCCGAAGCCGGTGGCGCGGGATCGCGCGGTGTGCTGGAAGTCCGCTGTCACGAAGCACCCTTTGTGCTGGAACACGGCCAGGTCGTCGGGCGGTTGGTCTATGAAAAGATGGCCGAAATGCCCACGCAACTTTACGGCGCGGGCATTGCGTCAAACTATCAAGGACAGGGTTTGAAACTGTCCAAGCATTTCAAGGCTGTTGGCTAGAATTTCATGAACCGACGCATTTGGCGGGTCACCTGCTGTACCTGTCTCAGGTTCTGAGACGGGCGCGGGCCATTGTTTTGCGGACGGTTAGCCCCGCCAGACTGCTGATCCGATTGCCCCCCCATGCGGCTGGCCATGTCAAAGCCCTTGTCCACGCCTTTGTTGACAAGACGGCGCATGACCTGACGTACGATCATGTCGATGATCCGATTGGCGTTCATTGCTCAACTCCGTTCTCTGCCGTCCAACATAGGGTTCTGATGTGACAACAAAAGGGCCTTCTGATCACTCTTCCTCGAACAGTTCGGTCTGGTCTTCGTCTTCTACGTCCTCGCGCCCCTCACCCAGCGGGATCGTACCCGGTGGCGGCCTATTCTCAAGCAACCCGGCTGCGCGCAGTTCCTTGAGCCCCGGCAGGTCACGTGCGTTCTCGAGCCCGAAATGATCGAGGAATTGCGGCGTCACCACAAAGGTCACCGGGCGACCCGGCGTCATGCGGCGGCGGCCTAGCCTGATCCACTCCATCTCCAGCAACTGGTCGATGGTGCCGCGTGAGACCGAGACCCCACGGATTTCCTCGATCTCAGCCCGTGTGCAGGGCTGGTGATAAGCCACGATAGCCAGCGTTTCGATGGCCGCGCGGCTCAGCTTGCGGGTTTCCACCGTTTCTTTCTGCATCAGAAAGCCTAGATCGGGGGCGGTTCGAATGGCCCATGCCTCGCCCACGCGGACCACGCGAACGCCACGGCCTTCATAGCGTTTCTGAAGTATTTCAACCGCTTGCGCTGCATCGCTGCCATGGGGCATCCGCGCCTCAAGATCGCCAATCGTCACCGGTTCGGCGCTGGCGAACAACACAGCTTCGACCATGCGTTCCTGTTCCGCCAAGGGCGGCGCTTCGAACAGGGTGCCGGTGCCTTCGTCTTGCGGTTCGTCAGTCACGAGTGTCAGTCCTCTTACGCAGATGGATCGGGGCAAAGGTTTCGCTTTGCTTGATCTCCATATGTCCTTCTTTCACCAGCTCAAGCGAGGCCGCAAAGGTCGCTGCCGTGGCAGAGCGTCGGCGTACCGGGTCGGCATCCCAACCGTCGGGCAGATAGGTCTCCATATCGGTCCAGGTGCCCGCGAAGCCGATCAGCGGCCGCATCCGCTCCAACGCCTGCTCCATCGTGAACACGGCGTCGCGGTCCATGACAAAGGGGCGGAATTCGTCGCGCGTGCGGATACGGGCATAGCCCTGCATCAGGTCCAGCAGCGTGGCGGAGTAGGTCACAGTCCGGATACGGGTGATATCCTCGCCCTGCCCGCGTTTGAAGAAATCGCGGCCCAACTGGTCGCGCGCCATCAGGCGGGCGGCAGAGTCGCGCATGGCCTGCAGACGTTCCAGCTGGAACGCCAGGTGCGCCGCCAGTTCCTCACCCGATGGACCTTCGTCATCCGGGTCTGGCGGCAACAGTAGTCGAGACTTCAAGAAGGCGAGCCACGCGGCCATAACCAGATAGTCGGCGGCCAGTTCGATCCGCAGTGCCCGCGCCTTTTCGACAAAAGCTAGGTACTGCTGCGCCAGTGCCAAAACCGAGATTTTTCGCAGGTCGACCTTTTGCGTTCGCGACAGGGTCAACAACACGTCCAGCGGGCCCTCAAACCCGTCGACGTCAACGATCAGGGCTTCAGCGGCCAGCCGATCGGCGACCGAGACCGGGTCTTCGCTGAAAAGATTATCGTTCATATACCTGCCTGCCCATTAGGGCAGATAGTTCCGCCTCGGCGGCCTGGATGTCAAGTTCCGCAGGCTTTTGACGCATCGCCAGCGCCTTTTCTGCGCGCTTCCCGGCTTTTTCGGTCATTTCCCCCGCGGCATCCAGCACCTTGGCGCGGGCGTCGAACGTGCCATTGCAGTGCAGAACCACATCACACCCGGCGTCCAGCGCCTGACCGGCGATGTCTTCGGGCGCGCCGCTGAGGGCCTTCATCGAGATGTCGTCGGTCATGATCAGCCCGTCAAATCCGATCTTGTTGCGGATCAGTCCGATCATGGTCGGTGAGATTGTCGCTGGCTGCGGGTCAATCCGGTCATAGACCAGATGCGCGGTCATCCCCATCGGCAAGTCGTTCAGATCGCGGAACGGCGCGAAATCGGTCTGTTCCAGCGCGTTCTGCGTCAGGTCCACATGCGGTAGATCGTGGTGGCTGTCCAGCGTGGACAGGCCGTGACCCGGCATGTGTTTGATTACTGGTAGAACACCACCATCCAGATGGCCCTTGGCAACGGCCCTTCCCAGCCGCGAAACTTGTTTGGGATCAGAACCATAGCAGCGGTTTTTCAGAAACTTGTGCGTGTCCTCACGCGCCAGATCGACCATCGGCGCGCAATTGCTGTCGATACCCAGTCCGAACAATTCATCAGCGATCAGACGATAGCGCAGGTACATCGCCCGTTCGGCCTGATCCCCAGCCCGCGCGGCGTGATCCAGTGGCGGCAGCCATTCGCGGGCCAGAGGCGCGCGCAGGCGCTGCACCCGGCCGCCCTCTTGATCGATGGTGATGGGGCAATTGCGGCCCACGGCCTCGCGGAAATCATCGCACAGGGCGCGAACCTGATCGGCGGTATCGATGTTGCGGGCAAACAAAATGAACCCAAACGGGTTCATCTCGCGGAACAGTTTCTTTTCCTGAGGCGTCAGGCGCAGGCCTTCGGCGTCGGTGATGGCCGCACCAAAGCTCACCGAGCGGCCACCGGAATACAATCCGCGCCACGTGCCTCGAGCGCGGCACAGAACTGACGCGAGTCGCTCAGGTCATCAAACCCCAGCACGCGCAGGCGGTAGAAGGTCCGCCCCCCGCGTGAGGTTTTCTGGATAACGCGCTGTTTTCCATCCATATAATCGCCAAACCGGCTATTCAGTCGATCCCATTCCGCGCGCGCCACATCCGAGCTTTCATAAGCCCCAAGCTGCGCCATGCGCGTGCCCTTGGACAGCGTATCAGGGTCAATATCGACCCCAACCGCGGCTTTGACGGCAGCATTGATTGCGTCTTCAGTGCTGCTATTCGGCGTGATGCGGCTGGGCGTTGCGCGGGCTGGGCGGGTTACCGGTCGCAAGGACCTACGGACCCCCGGCAATGCCGCCAATTCCGGATCGGGCTGTTGCGCCGCCAGATCGGCGGGATCGATTGCAGGCTCTTCCTCGGGCAAGGACAGGGCGGCCAGTTGCACACCCTCTTCCGTCGGTTCGTCAATCCGAGCCGTTTCCCCTGCCAGTTCCGAAACCAGCGCATCTACCGTGCCCTGACGAAGTTCAGCGGCTTCCTGATTGGAAATCTCTTCCTGAACCACGTGCACGGCCGGAGTGGGTTTCAGCGGTTCAACCGGCGTGTCTTCATCGGTCAGAGACACCGGGCGCGGCGCTAGGATCAGACGATCCGCAGGCGGCGCAGCCGTTCCTACCGCAGCCACGGCATTGACGGCCAGACCCTGATGGTCCGCAGGCGTTCCGCCCGGGTTCTCGGGCTGAATGCGCATCGGGCCTTCGATGGCGCGCACGACCGGCACACCGGACACATCGCGCATCACAAGCTGATAACCCCAGACGCCAATCCCGGCGACCAGAGCCAGAGACGCAACCGCGCCCATCGCGTTGACGATACGGCTCAGCCCCGCTGCGCGCGGTGCTTCTTCATAACCGTGCATGTCGTCGGAATACTCGTACCCATCCTGAGGATGCGGTTGATTCGTGTAATGCATCTGCTCGGGGCGCATCTGCCCCGAGTAATCGTAACGTGCCATGTCCGCCTCACCGCCCGATTGCGCCTTAAAACGTGGCGCGCGGGTCATTTCTTGCCTACCTCGTACCGGTGCTTCGGGCGGTGTTTGTTACCGCATCTCCTGCGCCGGAGTGACGCCAAGAATACCCAAGCCCGCTGAAATCACAACAGAAACAGCCCGGGCCAATGCGATTTTTGACTGGCTTGTGGCAACATCGCCATCCTGGATGAACCGCAGTTGGGTTTCATCATTGCCCTTGTTCCACAGCGCGTGGAAGTCCCCTGCGAGTTCATACAGGTAGAAGGCAACGCGGTGCGGTTCGTTGGTGCGCGCGGCAATCTCGACCAGACGCGGCCATTCGGCCAGCTTCTTGGCCACGGTCAGTTCCGAGGCGTGGTCGTTCTTGCTCAGATCCGCTGTGCCAAGGGTCGCGTCGTCAGCGGCAATCCCGGCTTCGGCAGCGCGACGCAGCACGCTCATGACGCGGGCATGGGCGTATTGCACGTAGAACACGGGGTTCTCGCGGCTCTGCTCCAGCACCTTGTCGAAATCGAAATCCAGCGGCGCATCGTTCTTGCGGGTCAGCATCACGAAACGAGTCACATCCGGACCCACCTGATCGACCACATCGCGCAGGGTGACAAAGTTCCCTGCCCGCTTGGACATCTTGAACGGCTCGCCATTCTTCCACAGCTTCACCAATTGGGTCAGCTTGATATCCAGCGGCACCTTGCCATCAGACAGAGCCGACACGGCAGCCTTCATACGTTTAACATAGCCACCATGGTCCGCGCCGAACACGTCGATCAGAGCGTCATAGCCACGGGTCACCTTGTCATAGTGATAGGCGATATCCGGGGCGAAATAGGTCCAGCTGCCGTCCGATTTCTTGACCGGGCGGTCGACGTCATCACCGTGCTCGGTCGACTTGAACAGAGTCTGCTCGCGGGGCTCCCAATCCTCGGGCTTCTTGCCCTTCGGCGGCTCCAACACGCCTTCGTAGATCAGGCCCTTCTCAGTCAGCGCCTCCAGCGCGGCCTCGATCCGGCCGGTGCCATAGAGCGACTTCTCCGAGAAGAAGACGTCCATCTCAACGCCCAGCGCCTTCAGGTCAGCGCGGATCAGATCCATCATCGCGTCGGTGGCAAAGTTGCGCAGATCCTCAAGCCATTCGCTTTCCGGCTTGTCGATCAGGCTGTCGCCGTATTTTTCTTTCAGCGCTTCGCCAATCGGGATCAGATAATCGCCCGGGTAGAGCCCTTCTGCAATCTCGGGGCTCAGACCGTTGGCCTCGCGATAGCGCTCATAGGCAGAGCGCGCCAGCACATCCACCTGCGCGCCGCCATCGTTGATGTAGTACTCGCGGGTCACGTCATGGCCGGAATAGGCCAGCAAACTTGCCAGCGCGTCGCCGAACACGGCGCCCCGCGTATGGCCGACATGCAGCGGGCCGGTAGGGTTGGCCGAGACGTATTCCACGTTGACCTTCTGGCCATGACCCATGGTCGAGCGGCCATAGTCGGTGCCCTTCTCCAACACCGCCGCCAGCACACCCTGCCAAACCGACGGCGTAAGACGCAGGTTCAAAAAGCCCGGCCCGGCCACCTCGGCACTGGTGATCCGATCATCGGCGGCCAGTTTTCCAGCCAGTACATCAGCAATGTCGCGCGGCTTCATCTTGGCCGGTTTCGCCAGCACCATCGCCGCGTTGGTCGCCATGTCGCCATGTGCGGCGTCGCGCGGCGGTTCGACCGCCACGTTGTCAAAGCTCAGCCCCTCGGGCAGCGCGCCTTCGGACTGCATCTGTGCCAGCGCGTCCAGTACGAGGCCGCGGATCTCGGAAAACAGGTTCATTTCGGATGTCCTTTTGCTTGCCCGGCGGTTTACCACGCAAAGCGGCAAGGTCAATGCAAGCGATCAGTTTCCGCTTGGATTAACCGTAAACGGAGCTAAGTTCACAGGAAATTCCCAACCCGGAGACCGCTTCATGCGCCTAGCCCTGCCTCTTGCCCTCGCCCTGACCACATCGCTGCCGGCCTGGGCCGATATGCCTGCGCCTCAGGGCCACGTTCTGTTGACACTTGGCGGAGCGGTCACTGAGACCAACCTGCCAGCCCGGGGCGAGAATGACGGTGGCCTTCTGGGGTATCTAGAGGTTCAGCACGACGGGGCTGCCGGGTTTGATGCCGCCCTGCTGGATGGTCTGGAACAGGTCGAGATCACGATCACCTACGGCCCCGAAGACAATCAGAGGGACATCGCATTTTCCGGCCCGCTGCTGTCGGACGTGATGACGATGGCAGGCGCCGCGGGCAAAACCGCAAAGCCCATGGCATTGGACGGCTATCAGTCTGAAATCGCTTGGGAAAGCGTCACTGCGCATCAACCGATTGTTGCAACCCATGCGGATGGTGCTCCTATGGGGATTGGTGGGTATGGCCCCACCATGATCGTCTTCCCCCCAACCGACGATGCGGAACTGGCGCAGAAACAGGCCGGGCAACAGGTGTGGGCGCTGGCCTATATCGGGGTCGAGTAACTACCCGCCCGTCAGTCTTTTGTGGTCCTGCAGGGCAAACCGGTCCGTCATCCCGGCGATATAGTCCGACACAATTCGGGCGAGCGCAGTTTCGTCCTGCGCCGCCTCGATATCCTGATGCCAGCGCGCAGGCATCTGTTTGGGATCGCTGAGGTATACCGGAAACAACTCCTGCACCACCGCGCTGACCTCGGCACGCACCTCCATCACGCTGGGTGCGCGGTACATCCGCGTGAACAGGAATGCGCGAATTTCCTTCAGCTGCACCCAGAGGCCGTCTGAGAACTGAACCACTGGATAGCCCAGGTGCCGGATGTCTTCGACCGTATGCGCCCCTGACGCGGCGATCAGTGCGCGCGAGGTATCGATCACGTCGGATACCATGACCCCAAACACCCGCCGCAGCGCCTCATGCCTGCGACGATAGGGATCGAGACCGGGGTATTTGCGATCAACCTCAGCATAACAGTCGCCCACAATCGGCAATTGCTGGATTTCGTCATCCGTGAACAGGCTCGCCCGCAACCCATCAAGCAGATCGTGGTTGTTGTAGGCAATGTCGTCCGAAAGCGCGGCCACCTGCGCCTCGGCACTGGCATGGGTGTGCAATTCCAGATCGAAGCCTTCGTTGCACTCGGCCAGAGCCCAAGGCAATTCCCCCTCGACCGGCCCGTTATGCTTGGCAATGCCCTCAAGACACTCCCAAGTCAGGTTGCAGCCGTCGAATTCCGCGTAGTGGCGCTCCAGCTTGGTGACGATCCGAATAGCTTGCGCGTTGTGGTCGAACCCCCCATAGGGCTCCATCAACGCGTGCAAGGCATCTTCCCCGGTATGGCCAAACGGCGTGTGCCCCAGATCATGGGCCAGCGCAACCGCTTCGGTCAGCTCTGGGTTCAACCCCAAAGCCCCGGCAATCGTACGCGCCACTTGTGCCACTTCGATGGAATGGGTCAGACGGGTGCGATAGCTATCACCCTCATGCTCAACAAACACTTGCGTCTTGTGTTTAAGGCGCCGAAACGCGCTGGCATGAATGATACGGTCGCGATCACGCTGAAAGCATGACCGGAAACTGCTCTCCTCCTCAGGCACAAGCCGCCCCCTTGCGCGGCCTGGGTCCGAGGCAAAACCCGCTCTGTCCAAAGGTCTTGTCCTTGTCGCCTGTCCTTAGGTTTCATATATTGTACTGCGGTAAGGAAATAAACCTTTGGAGTCCGGCATGAATCTGCCCCCAACAGTGACAGAACGCGCCTTTGATCGTCTGGCCGAGATCGGCGCAGCGGATCAGGGCCAGGCCCTGCGCGTCGCGGTGGAAGGCGGCGGATGTTCCGGTTTTCAATACGAAATTGCGCTGGACGAGCCGAAAGAGGACGATCTTGTGCTGGAAGGCAAAGGTCAGAAAGTCATCGTCGACTCGATTTCCCTGCCGTTTCTGGAAAACGCGGTAATCGACTTCACGCAGGAACTGATCGGCGCGCGCTTTGTGATCGAAAATCCAAACGCCACCTCTTCCTGTGGCTGCGGCACATCTTTTTCGATGTAATTGTTGGTGGGGGCTTTGCCTCCACACCCCCAGGATATTTATAGCCAGATGAAGCAGGGATCCGCTCTCCGACCGTCCATCGGAGAGCTTCACCTGGCGCGGTCATCGGCGTCCCCGCCTGTACCGCAAAACTCTTTTCTACAAAATTGGTTAAGAATCCGTTTCTTCATCTGGCCAAAGATATCCCGGAGCGCGAGGCAGAGCCTCGCAACCCAGTCATCCGTCTTGCCGTCAGATTGGTTCTAGGCGATAGGTTTCCTTAAGCCACCGGAGGATCGCGCATGAAAATCGCCACGTTCAACATCAACGGCATCAAAGCGCGGGCCGAGGCCCTGCCCCGATGGCTGGACGAAGCGCAGCCGGACATCGTGCTTCTGCAAGAGATCAAGTCGGTCGACGAGAACTTCCCCCGCGAGATGTTTGAAGAGCGGGGCTATAACGTCGAAACCCACGGTCAAAAGAGTTTCAACGGGGTGGCGATATTGTCCAAGCTACCACTGGAAGACGTCTCTCGCGGCTTACCCGGCGATGACGAGGACGAACAGGCGCGCTGGATTGAGGCCACGGTGGTTGGCAAGCAGGCGCTGCGCGTCTGCGGACTTTACCTACCGAATGGGAACCCGGTGCCCGGACCGAAGTACGATTACAAACTGGCGTGGATGGAGCGGCTGTATCATCGCGCGCGCGACTTGATGGCCAGTGAAGAACCAGCGCTGATGGCGGGTGACTACAATATCATCCCACAAGCCGAAGATGCGGCCCGCCCGGATGCCTGGCGCGAAGACGCGCTGTTCCGGCCCGAAAGCCGGGCTGCGTTTCGCAAGGTCTTGAACCTCGGGTTCACTGAGGCCTTCCGCGCGCGCACGCAGGGTCCGGGGCATTATTCCTTTTGGGACTATCAGGCCGGAGCATGGAACAAGAATAACGGCATCCGCATCGATCATTTTCTACTGACGCCGCAAGTCGCTGACCTGATGCGTGACTGCCAGATTGATTCAGCGGTGCGCGGGCACGAAAAGCCATCAGATCACGTGCCGGTCTGGGTCGATCTCGACTTGTGACCGTTCACGCGGTCGCATCGTAGCTGTAGATCCACTCGTATTTCTTTGCCAGTTGCGCTCCAACGGCCATCAGCGCCATCTGCGCCGCCAGCCGCATTGGACCGCGCAGGTGGAAATTTCGCGCATTGGCTCCGGCAGCGGCAACCACTTGTTTTGCCCTTGAGCGGCGCTGGGTTTCATAGGCAGAAAGAGCCCGCGCCACACCCGATTGCCCTTCGAAAGCGCGGGCCAGAATCCACGCATCCTCAAGCGCCAGACATGCGCCCTGCGCCATGAAGGGCAGCGTCGGATGCGCCGCGTCTCCCAACAGCGCCAGACGTCCATTCTGCCAGCTTTGCGCAACGGGGCGCAGGAACAGGGCCCATAGGTGGGTCTCGGTCACTTCGGCCAGAATATCACGCACCGGGCCGCCGAAGTCGGCAAAGCGCGCGCGCAAATCGTCCGGGTCGCCTTGCAGACGCCAACCTTCTTCCTGCCAGTCCGAACGCTCTTCGATCGCAACCACATTCATCAGACGTTGGTCACGCAGCGGATAAGTGACAACATGACGGCCCGGCCCCATGGTCAGCGACGCGCGCGGCATCTCTTCGCGCTGCGACCAGGGGATCGTTGCGCGCCAGGCGATCTGATGGGTGAACTGAGGTGCCTCGGTGCCGTTTAGTATCGGCCTGATCTCACTGCGCCCGCCGTCTGCAGCAATGACGCAATCCGAGCGCAATCGCTCACCTCCGTCCAGCACGACCTCGGCCTCGCTTGGATGTTTGACAACCTTCGTCACCCGCGCATCCAGCCGGATTTCAACACCAGCATCCCGCGCCGCCCGGTGCAATAGGTCCAGAAGATCGGCACGGTGATAGTAATAGGTCGGACCGGCGGCGGGTGCGGGAACCCGGCTGATCACACGCCCCTTACGGTAATCGCGCAGTATCGTTCCGTGAGACAGCTGCCCGTCCTCGGGCACCTTCCCAACCACCCCAAGCGCCCGCAGAACCGCTATGCCGTTGGCACTGATTTGCAACCCAGCGCCAACCTCGGTCAGGGCCGGAGCCTGTTCCAGAACCGTAACTTGCGCCCCGCGCTGCCGCAGCGCCAGAGCGGCCGCCAGGCCGCCGATGCCGCCGCCGATGACACTGAATTTCAGACCGTCGATATTCATGGCATCGCCTTAACGCAAAAACGCCGAAGCCACAGGCCCCGGCGTTCGAGTTTTCCCGAATTTCCCAGCGATCAATCGTCGCGGTGGACCTTCTCGCGGCGCTCGTGACGCTCCTGCGCCTCAAGCGTCATGGTGGCGATCGGACGCGCATCCAGACGCTTCAGCGAGATCGGGTCGCCCGTCATCTCGCAATAACCGTACTCACCCTCGTCGATGCGGCGCAGGGCCGAGTCGATCTTGGCCACCAGCTTGCGCTGACGGTCGCGGGTGCGCAGCTCGAGCGCGCGGTCGGTTTCCTCGCTCGCGCGGTCAGCAACGTCCGGAATGTTACGGGTGTTGTCCTGCAGCCCTTCGATCGTGTCGCGGCTGCCCGCCAAAAGTTCGTTCTTCCAATCCAGCAGCTTGCGACGGAAATACTCAAGCTGACGGTCATTCATGAAAGGCTCATCTTCGGCCGGGCGATAATCTTCCGGCAGAAAAACTTCCTGCTTCATCTTTGCTCCCTCGGTATGGCCAGAAACGTCGGTTGCTGTTGTTTCACCTGACATTTGGCTCTCCCTTCTGCGGAGCGTGTATCCGACGCGCGTAAGAATGTCACTACACAAACGTCGTCTTGATACGTCACGTTCCTGACTTGTCTAAATATGAGACATGTAACAACAAAACCTTGTTTTTCTGCGGAAAACTTTGGGCATTTTTGCGGCAAACCACAACCAAAGGGTCATTCGCTTTCGGTCGAATCACGCCAAACAGATTGGAGTCGCAGCGAAATTTGCGGTGCCGGACGCCGCGGCCCGCTTGTCAAAATCTCTGCCTCTCTGTAACCCGAGCACCACAGATTGCGCGAAACCACACGAGGGGCCCATGACCGCACGTTTCCAAGGCACCGCAGAATATGTTGCCACCGATGACCTGACCATTGCGGTAAACGCTGCCGTGACGCTGGAACGTCCGCTGCTGGTTAAGGGTGAACCGGGCACCGGCAAGACAGAACTGGCCAGACAGGTGGCCGGCGCGCTGGGACTGACGATGATCGAGTGGAACGTGAAATCCACCACCCGTGCGCAACAGGGTCTGTATGAATATGATGCGGTCAGCCGCCTGCGTGACAGCCAGTTGGGCGACGAGCGCGTGCATGACGTGTCGAACTATATCCGCAAGGGCAAACTGTGGCAGGCGTTCGAGGCCGACGAAAAGGTCGTTTTGCTGATCGATGAGATCGACAAGGCCGATATCGAGTTTCCCAACGACCTGCTGCAGGAACTCGATAAGATGGAGTTCCACGTCTACGAGACCGGTGAGACGATCCGGGCCAGACACCGTCCCATCGTCATCATCACCTCGAACAACGAAAAAGAACTGCCCGACGCCTTCCTGCGCCGCTGTTTCTTTCACTACATCCGCTTCCCGGATGAGGCGACCATGCGCCGGATCGTCGAGGTGCATCACCCCGGCATCAAGGATGCGCTGCTAACCACTGCATTGACGCAGTTTTATGAGATCCGCGAGACGCAAGGACTTAAGAAGAAGCCCTCGACATCCGAAGTTCTGGACTGGCTGAAACTGCTGCTGGCCGAGGACCTGACGTCCGAGGACCTCAAACGAGATGGCGCCAATGCCCTTCCCAAGCTGCACGGTGCTCTGCTGAAGAACGAACAGGACGTTCATCTGTTTGAACGTCTGGCGTTCATGGCGCGGGGAAAACGCTGAACCTATAGACCCGCAGGGGATCGCCGCTTGCCTTGAGCAGAGCAGCCTGTCAGCATTGCAGCTGGCGGCCCGTTGCATCCGGGCTATGTATGACCGAACAAAACGGGACATTCTGAATGGCTGACACTCTGACCATCCGCGCATTGCGGCCCGAAGACCGCGATGAATGGTCCGACATGTGGCGGGACTATCTGGCGTTTTATGAAACGACTGTGCCGGATGAGACCTACGAGTCCACGTTTGCCCGCCTGCTGGGAGACGATCCGAATGATTTCTCGTGCTTTGTCGCGGAGAGAAATGGGCAATTGTTGGGACTGACCCATTACCTGTTTCACCGCAACATCTGGAAGGTGGAAAGCGTCTGCTATCTGCAGGACTTGTTTGCCCGCCCCGAAGCGCGCGGTACCGGCGTAGGTCGTGCCCTGATCCAGGCGGTGTATGACGAGGCCGACCGGCAAGGCGCCCCGTCCGTCTACTGGCTGACGCAAGACTTCAACCACACGGCCCGCAAGCTGTACGACCGCATTGGCAAACAGACCCCGTTCATCAGGTATCAGCGCCCGTGATGCGATGGGCCGCAATCCTTGCCGGTTTGGCTTTGGCGGGCTGCGCAGCGGTAGAGCCGGTCGAGGTCCCGACCCGTGTTCAGGCCATCGAGGAAAAACTGCCTCCGGCCAAAGCCTTCGCCCGTTCGTCCCCGACGCCGGCAAGCCGGTCGAATGCAAATATCGCCGCTGATTTCGTATCCTTGCACTTCGCGCTGGAAGGTGGCGCCCAACTTCCGGTGTTCACGCGGTTCGAAACCCCGATCACCGTGCGCCTGACCGGTGCGCCCACCCCGTCGATGCAGCGTGACCTGTCCCGCCTGCTGAACCGCCTGCGCAACGAGGCCGGGATCAACATCCGCCAAGTTTCGGACGGTGCGGCCAATATCACAGTCGAGGCCGTCAGTCAGGAAGACATCCATGCCATCCTGCCACAAGCGGCCTGTTTCGTGGTGCCCAACGCCTCGAGCTTTGAGGAATATCGCCGAGATCGGCGCAAGCAGAAAAGCAGCTGGTCGCGCCTGCGCAGCCGTGAGCGTCTGGGCGTATTCATCCCCTACGACGTCAGCCCGCAGGAAAAACGCGACTGCCTGCATGAAGAAATCGCGCAGGCGCTGGGGCCATTGAACGACCTCTACCACCTGCCGGATTCGGTGTTCAACGACGACAATATCCATACCGTTCTAACCGGGTTCGACATGCTGATCCTGCGCGCGACCTATGCGCCCGAACTGCGCAGCGGAATGACCCGCGAACAGGTCAATGCTGCCTTGCCCGGCATTCTCAGCCGCCTGAATCCGCGCGGAGATACCCTGCCCGCGCAACCGGTTTCCGAGACCCCGCGTGAATGGATCAACGCGATCCAGAAATCCCTGCGACCGACACGTGGGGCGCAAAGGCGTAAAAGAGACGCCCAACTGGCCGCCCGGATCGGGCAGGAGCAAGGCTGGACCGATCACCGCCGCGCCTATCCCTACTACGTGATGGGCCGCATGGAACAGTTCGACAACCCGCAGGAGGCGCTGCGCAACTACCAGACCGCCCTGCAGTTCCTGCGCGCCACACCCAACACCGAGGTTCATCAGGCCTATATCACCACCCAGACCGCCTCCTATGCGCTGGCGCAAGGCAAAGGCCCCGAGGTTCTGCCCGAACTGGACAAGGCCATCGACGTGATGACACGCGCCGAAAATGCCTCGCAGCTGGCCACGTTGCTTTTGCTGAAATCCGAGGCGCTCAATCAGGCGGGCCGGACCGCGCAGGCACGTTCCGTCAGGCTGGACAGTCTGGCATGGGCACGCTACGGATTCGGCTCGGAAACGGTGGTCCGGTCGCTGATGCAGGATGTTGCGGAAGGATCCCCCAACAAAAACAGGGGCGGATAACGCATGGTTGTGGTTTTGGGAATGGCGGTACTGGGGGCAATCCTTGGGGCGCTGACGGCACGCAAACGCAATGGCAACGGTGCCGACGTGGCCCAATACGCTGCCGGTTACGGCATCGCCTTTGCGCTTGCCGGGCTGGTGCTATCCTTGGTCCTTGTCAGGTTCGTGGGGTGAGTGATGTTCCTGCCCTTTTTCGAAAACCTCCGCAAAGCTGGCATTCCCGTATCCTTGCGCGAATACCTGACCTTTCTGGAGGGCATGAAAAAGGGTCTGGCCACCTATGATGTCGAGGCGTTCTACTACCTCGCCCGCGTCTCGATGGTGAAAGACGAACGCAACATAGACAAGTTCGATCGCGCCTTTGCCGCCAGCTTTGAAGGACTGAACGAGATCAGCTTTGATCAGGTGCTCGAGGCCGTTGACATCCCCGCAGACTGGCTGGCCAAGATGGCCGAAAAACACCTGTCCGAGGAAGAAAAAGCCGAGATCGAGGCGCTTGGCGGTTTTGAAAAGCTGATGGAGACGCTGCGCGAGCGTCTGAAAGACCAGCAAGGCCGCCATCAGGGCGGCAACAAGTGGATCGGCACCGCCGGGACCTCTCCGTTCGGGGCCTACGGCTACAACCCCGAAGGCGTGCGTATCGGCCAGAAGGAAAGCCGCCATCAGCGTGCGGTAAAAGTCTGGGACAAGCGCGAATTCAAGAACCTGGACGACACGGTCGAATTGGGCACCCGCAACATCAAGGTGGCCCTGAAACGCCTGCGCCGCTGGGCGCGTGAAGGTGCTGCCGAGGAACTGGATCTGGACGGCACCATCCGCGCCACCGCCGAGCATGGCTATCTGGACGTCAAAACCCGTCCCGAGCGTCACAACGCAGTCAAAGTGCTGCTGTTTCTGGACGTAGGCGGATCAATGGACCCGCATATCAAGGTGGTTGAAGAGCTGTTCTCGGCCGCCCGGACCGAATTCAAGCACCTGGAGTATTATTACTTCCACAATTGCCTGTACGAAGGCGTCTGGCGCGACAACCGCCGCCGCTGGGATCAGCAGACCCCGACGCATGAGGTGCTGCGGACCTACGGCTCAGATTACAAGTGCATTTTCGTCGGCGACGCCTCGATGAGCCCTTACGAGATCGCCTACCCCGGCGGTGCCAACGAGCACTGGAATAAGGAAGCCGGTCAGGTCTGGCTGCAACGTGCGCGAGACCAGTGGCCGTCAAACCTGTGGATCAACCCGGTGCCCGAGAAATACTGGAGCTACACCCACTCGATCGGCATGGTTCAGGAGATTTTCGAGGACCGCATGGTCCCTATGACGCTGGCCGGGCTGGAACAGGGGATGCGGGAACTGACGCGTTAGTGTTCAATTACACTGCTGGCCAGAGGGCAATTTAATACCCTTCGGAAACAAAAGGCCGAATTTCCAGAAATTCCCTGTACCTTTGACCGCAATTTGGAAACAATTGGCCCGAACCCCCCACTCATCCAATTTTTGTGATATGTTTGACACTGGTTGAATGCTGGGGGGCTATTATGACCAAGTTCAAACTGCGTGCATTTCTTATTTCTACTGTGGCGTCGGCATCATTGGTTTTTGCCTCCGTTGCAGTAGCCACAATTGTTCTAACACCTGATTCCGCGTTTGCGAAAGGTGACAAAGGCAAGGGTAATGGCAAGGGTAACGGTAACGGCAAGGGGAAGGGAAACGGGAAAAGCAAGGGAGGTAACGATAAGGCCGGAAAAGGAGCCAACGCCGACAAATCTAAGTCCAAAATTGGGAAATCTCACAAAGAGCACAAGTTCGCGCGTGCAAACAAAACACTACGCAGCACAAAAGCGAACAAAGGTAAGAATGGAAAACTTCAGAGGACGTCTCTATCCGGTTTTGGGCGTGAGTTTAAACGGGACGTCGAAGAGCTTTTCGGCAAACGTTCGAGAACCCCGCGCTCGGGTACAAAATCCAAACGCAAAATTGCCAATTCCACCTACAATACCTCCAGAAAAACTTCAGTCGCGCCGATCGAAAAATCTCTTCGCCCCGTTACGCGCAAAGACAATCAATACACTTCTTATGACGGAAAGAAACGCGGGAAACGCCACTACCGCGACCCGCTCGTAGCTGCGATCACCGATCCATATGGATCGGACAAACTGCGTAATTTGAATGCCTCAAACGCAGCGGCGCCAGCGCTCAGGAATGCCTCAAGTAACAGTAACGTAGGTAAAATCGCAACTTATCAGGAAGCAGCAAACAATTACTATGACCTACAGTCCGAGTTGTATGACGCCCGACGGGACCTGAGGGACCTGAATAAAAGCTACGATGGACGCACCAGTCACGAGATTGCTGACGATATTGCCGATCTCGATCCAAATGATCCAGACTATGACGAAAAGCTCGGCGCGTTGGAAAACGAACTTCGAGATGCGGAAACATATGAAGAAACCAGAGATCACCTGCGCGGAGATATCAAGGATCTAAGGTCTGAAACCGGTGACGCATTGCACGAGGCAGAAGCTGCTTTCTTCGATGCATCCAAAGGGCGCACCTTGACCCGCAGCACCCTTGGCGATTTTCATTCGAACCTGGGTTTGCCGCAACCAAAAGATCGCTACCCAGATGATGTGAAAATTCAGCCCGAACCCTATGGCATAAACGAGCCCGACTACTCCAAGGACCACAAAAACCCACCGAATGAAACCAGATATCAACTGGACGACGATGACGCCTACTCCGACAATAAGAAACGCGGTAAACGCCATTACCGCGATCCGCTCGTAGCTGCGATCACCGATCCATATGGCTCGGACAAACTGCGTAATCTAAGCGCCTCAAACGCAGCCGCCCCAGCGTTCAGCAATGCCGCCGCCAATAGCAATGTTGGTAAAATCGCAACTTATCAAGAAGCAGCGGCCGACTACTATGATTTGCGTTCGGACCTGTACGACGCCCGGCGCGAACTGCGAGACCTGAACGAGCGTTATGACGGGCGCAGCAGTGATGAGATTGCAGATGACATAGCTGATCTAGATCCAAGTGATCCAAACTATGATGACAATCTAGACAGGTTAGAAAAAGAACTTCGCGTTGCGGAGGCCTACGAAGACGCCCGCGATGATCTTCGTGCAAATGTTAAAGACCTGCACGTTGATACGACAGTGGCCCAAAAACAGGCAGAACGAGCCTTCTTTGACGCGTCAAAAGGGTCAGTTCTGACCCCTGATGCGCTTGCTGAACTACACGGGAATTTGAATCTGCCGACTACAAACGAACGATAGCAACGAACGAGGCGCTATATTCACGACCAGCAAATGGGTAAGTCATTAGACTTACGGCTTGCCTCACTCCACAGTGTTGCCCATATCTATGTCATGCTGCGTTTCACCCCAATCCTGCTGGCTATTGCCTATGCCATTGTTATGTACCGCATTTCCGTGTGGCGTACACACAGGGAACTGGACGCAAAATCGACCGAACTGGCCGATCCGGCGCTGAAACGCATGACCGACCGGCTGGCGGCCGCGCTAGAGATCGACCGGGTGCCCGTCTATATCTATGAGATCGATCCGGTGAACGGGCTGGCCGCCCCCGACGGGCGAATATTCATCACGCGCGGGTTTTATCGCAAGTTTCGGAACGGAGAGGTCTCGGCCGAGGAAATGGCCAGTGTCATCGCGCATGAGTTGGGGCATGTGGCGCTGGGTCACGCGCGGCGGCGGATGATCGATTTCTCCGGCCAGAACGCATTGCGGGCCGCGTTGATGATGCTGTTGAACAGGTTCATCCCGTTCATCGGCGCGTGGATTGCCAATATGCTGACGCACCTGCTGGCATCGCGCTTGTCGCGAGGGGATGAGTATGAGGCCGATGAATACGCTGCCGCTTTACTGACCAAGGCAGGCATCGGGATCGGGCCGCAGAAATCCCTGTTTCACAAGCTGGAAGGCCTGACCCAACAACGCGCCGGAGTTGTGCCAGCATGGTTGATGAGCCATCCGAACACCGATGAGCGGATTGCAGCGCTGGAAGCGCTTGAGCGGCGTTGGAGCTCGGGCGGATAGGTTGCGCAGCGAGGGATCAGCCCGCCGCCATGGGCGCTCGAACCAATGGCGTGTCCAAGGGCGGCTCCCCGACGTATTTTTAGCCAGATGAAGAATCCGGGGTTACGTGGTGAGGGCTTTGCCCAGACGTGGCAGGCGGGCTTTTTTCATCAGCGCGCGAAGGGTCCATTGACCTCCGGACAGGCGGTTGGCTTCGGCCAGGACCCGGTTGGCTGTTTCAGCCATATCATCGGGGTCATTCTGCCAGAAGTCGTGTAGCAGGCTGTCGGGATCGCGGCGTTCAAGCCCTTCTTCGGACAGTATATTTCTTGGAAAGTCTTTGGCGTTGACAGTGACGATGACGTCTGCCGAGGCCTCAATGGCCGTGGCGAGAACATGAATATCAGCGCTGTCCGGCAACCAGAGGCGCTGTTCGACGCCCGGCTTGGCCGCGCGTTCTGCATCTGGCCAATGCGCTTGAGTCAGGGCGATTTCGGCGCGGGCTTGTGCCTCGCCATCCGGCCCCAGTTTTCGGGCTGCACGGGCCCATTCCTCGAGGATACGAGCCGACCAAAGAGGCTGAAAATGGCCGCGCTTGGCCGCGCCCAACAGCATCTCTCGCATCACCGTGGGGTAAATAACGCAGGTATCCAGAACCGCTTTCACAACCGGTAGAACACAGCTTTGAGGTAGCCGCTTTCGGCCAGTTGTGGCAGTTGCGGGTGATCGGGCCCGGCAAATCCGGTGTGGATCAGTTGCGCCTGCCGCCCTGCCCGGCCAATGCCGCGCGATGAGGCATCGCGGAAACGGCCGAGATCAGCCGCGTGGGAACAGGAACACAGACCGAGATAACCGCCGGGCTTTACCAAAGGAGCCGCCAGCCGCGCCACGCGCTCATAAGCGCGAAGCCCCGCGTCCAGCGCCTGTTTCGAGGGCGCAAAAGCGGGTGGATCGCAGATGACCACATCGAATTGCGCGCCCTCATCTCCCAGTTGGGTCAGCACGTCAAAGGCGTCGCCCTGTCGGGTTTGAAAGCGATCGGCGCAGCCCGAGGCCTGCGCGCCCTGTGTGGCCAGATCAAGTGCTGCGGCGGATCCGTCAACGGACAGGGCTTGCGCCGCCCCTCCGGCCAGCATTGCCAAACCAAACCCGCCGACATGGCTGAATACGTCCAGCACCTGCGCGCCCGGCTCTACCAGCCGCGCGGCGAAGGCATGGTTGGGACGCTGGTCGTAGAACAGGCCGGTTTTCTGACCTCCTGTCAGGTCGGCCATATAGGTGGCGCCATTCATAGGAACCGGCAGCGGTGCATCGGGCGCGGTGCCGCGCAGGGTTTGGTTTTCGTCGTCCAACCCCTCCAACCCTCGGGTACGTCCCGAGGCGTTTTTCAACACCGTCGTCACGCCGGTAACCCGGACCAGAGCATCGGTCAGCGTATCCAGATGCGCCTCGGCCCAAGCGGCGTTGGGTTGGATCACGCAGGCATCCCCGAACCGGTCAATGATCACACCGGGAAAGCCGTCCGCTTCGGCGTGGATCAGGCGGTAATACGGCGCGTCGAACAGGCGTTCACGCATGTCCAGCGCGCGGCGCAAGCGGGTTTCGAACCATTCGGCGTTCAATTCGGCGTCCAGATCGCGATCCAGAACACGGCACATGATCTTGGACTCGGGGTTCACTGCGACCAGAGCGATGGGCGCGCGCTTTTCATCCTCGAGCACCGCCAAGGCACCCGCTGGAATTTTACGGGTCCGGCGGTCGGTGACGATGTCGTTGGCATAGACCCACGGGAAGCCATGGCGCAGGCCGCGCGCATTGGCTTTGGGTTTCAGGCGGATACGGGGGCGGTCGGTGGCTTGGGTCATAACGCCCTATTAGAGGCGAACGCGCCGGGGGGAAAGCCCTAGCGGGGCCGGGATCGCCAGCCGCCGCGCCGTTTTGGGGCCTGCGCCGATTGCAGCCCTTCGGCCAGAACCTGCGTCATCGGATGATCGGCTTCTTGCGCAGCATAGACGGCGTGCAACTCGGTCAGGGCCTGCTTTTGGTCGCGCTCTGCCGGCAGGCTCAGCGCCCAGTCCAGAAAGATGCTGCGGCATTCGGGCAGCGTAATGCCTTCGATGCGATAGGCCTCTCGGATCAGGCCCTTGTGATCATTCGGATCGTCACTGCGCGGCATCTTTCCCCTCCTTGATCACGCTGCCGATGATCACGGCGGCGGTGGTATAACTCTCTTGCAAGGCGGCCTGAAGCTGTTCGACCTGTTCGAACCCAGTGGCGCGGCACAGGAAGGCCGCACCGGCATCACCGATCTTGTCGGCCTCGATCACCTTGCCCGACAGCAACCGGGCCGCGCATTGCACCGACCAGAATAAATCGTAGCAGTCCTTGAGCGTCTGTGCCTGAGCGACGTCCAGTAATCCGGCAACGACAGCACCTTCCAGCCCGGACTTTACGTCTCGCTGCGCAACACCCGTCAAAAGCGCGCCGGTTTCGGCCACCAGTTCGATATCCATCATCCGGCCCGGGCCGTTCTTGGCATCCCAAATCCCGGCTGGAGCTTTGGCCGCCGCCAGACGGGCGCGCATCTCGGCCACTTCACGCAGGACCTTTTCGCGGTCCACGGGCTGTTTCAGGAAATCGGCGCGGAAGGCCTCGATATCCTGCGCCAACTCTGCGACTCCCGCCACCACGCGGGCGCGGGTCAGGGCCAGATGCTCCCATACCCAGGCTTCGTTCTGCTGATAGTTGGTGAAGCTCGCCCAACTGGTCGCCACAGGCCCCTGATTGCCCGACGGGCGCAGGCGCATGTCGACCTCGTAGAGCCGCCCTTGAGACATTGGCGCCGACAGCGCTGTGATCAGCGCCTGCGTGAACCGGGCGTAATAGGTTCGCGTGGCCAGAGGGCGCGGACCGTCGGACATGTCCTGATCCTGCGGGTCGTAGATAACGATCATGTCGAGATCGGATTGCGAGTTGATCCGCCCTGCCCCGATCGAGCCCATACCCAATACCGCTGCGCCACGTCCTGGCGCGGGGCCGTGTTTCTTGGCGAAATGTTCGGTCACGCAGGGCAGGATCGCGGCGATCACCGCGCTGGCCAGCTCGGCATATTGCTGCCCGGCCTGCGCCCCGTCGATCAACCCGCGCAGGTGGTGAACGCCGATGCGGAAATGCCATTCCTTGCACCAGCGACGGGCGTAGTCGAGCTGCGTTTCATAGTCCGCCTCCTGCTCCAGCGCCTGAGACAGTTCGGCCTGCAGCGCCGCCTGCCCCGGCCAGTCGTCAAAGAAACTGCCACCGATCACCGCATCGAACACGGCTGCATTGCGTGACAGGTGTCCCGCCAGCGCATGCGAGGTCCCCACGATATCCACCAGCAGGTCGATCAGATGCGGGTTGGCCTCGAACAGGGAAAACAGTTGCACCCCGGCAGGCAGGCCGGAAAGGAAACCGTCCAGCGCCTGCAGCGCCTCATCCGGTTTTGCGGTTTTCGACAGGCGCGAGAGCAGCTCGGGCTTGAGCCGCTCGAATATCCGCGCGCCCCGTTGCGAGCGCAACGCAGGATAGGTCGGCCAGCGGGCCAGAACGCTTTGGTCGAAGTCGGCCTCTTTGCCCGGTGCCGGGGTCGAGGAGCCAGGAGCAAAGAACCCTTCGGTCAACTCATGCACCTCAGTCAGGCGGCGGGTCAGGTCGGCGGCCAACTCAGCGCTGTCGATGCCCATCAGACAGGCAACGCGGTCGATCCCGTCCTGCGATTGAGGCACCTTGTGGGTCTGCGAGTCGTGGACCATTTGGATACGATGCTCGACCTCGCGGTGGGCGCGGTAATGGTCAGTCAGCTTGTCGGCGACCTCCTGCGGGACCCAGCCTTTTTCGGCCAGCGCGGCCAGACCGGGCACTGTACCCCGCACCCGCAGATCGGGATCGCGGCCCCCGGCGATCAGCTGGCGGGTCTGAGTGAAGAATTCGATCTCACGGATGCCGCCCTGCCCCAGCTTCATGTCATGGCCCGGAATGGCCAGCGTACCGCCTGTGCCCTTGTTCTCACGAATGCGCAGGCGCATGTCGTGGGCGTCCTGAATGGCTGCAAAATCCAGATGCCTGCGCCAGACAAAGGGGCGCAGAGTGTCAAGGAAACGCTGCCCGGCAGCCAAATCACCGGCACAGGGGCGCGCCTTAATATAGGCGGCACGCTCCCATGTGCGGCCAAGGCTTTCGTAATACCGTTCGGCCGCCTCAGCCGCCATGCAGACCGGGGTCACCGCCGGATCGGGGCGCAAGCGCAGGTCGGTGCGGAACACATAGCCATCGGCGGTCTTGTCGCTTAGAGTGGCGCAGAAGTTGCGCGTCGCCCGCACCATGCCGTGCCGTGCGTCGTAGAAATCATCCGGGTCAAAGCGGGTTTCGTCGAACAGCACGATCAGGTCGATATCCGAGCTGTAGTTCAGCTCATGCGCGCCCATCTTACCCATCGCCAAAATGATCATCCCGGCGGCGGTCTCGACGTCATCCGGCCCCATGCCGGGCAGCTTCCCACGCCGGATCAGTGCCGCGATCTCGGCCTTGGCGGCCACATCCGCCGCCAGCGCGCCGAAATCGGTCAGCGCCGCTGTGACTTTCAACAACGGCCACGCACCGGCCAGATCGGCCAGCGCGGTCAACAGCGCCATTTGCCGTTTTGCCTGCCGCAATCCCGGCTTCAACTGATCCGGCGGCAGAGCTTTTGCCGCCGCCATGACATCGGCCAGTGCCTGATCCGGTTGCTGCAAGGCCTGCGGCAACCACTCACGTTCCCGTTCGATCAGACCTTTCAGATAGGGGCTGGACCCGGCCGCCCCTGCGATCAGTTCCCCCTGTTCGGGCGTTACATCAGAGACGGCATCCAGCGCCTCCTCACCCAAAGCGGCATCAAAGGCGCGCGGAACGCGATGGATGGTCAGCGGGCCGGTCATTTTGCCTCCAACGGGGTATCCTGACTGAAACTGTTGACCCAGACGTCCATCCGGCGCTCCCAGAGGGACGAGATCAACATCGACTCCCACGCCTCTGATCCGGGGCGCTGATAATCCGCACGATAGGTCAGCAACACGATGTCTGGGGTCAGCACCCGCAGTTTCGTCTCGCTCAACTCATACCTGGCCATAGTCGGGGCATCGGCAAACTGGCCGACATGATCGTCGCGATTGGCAAATCCGGTGGGGTACACCCCCAGAAAATCCGCGCTCAGCAGCGCCCGATCGGCCGAGGCATTGCCGTCGACCAGCGCAGCCCAGACCTGCTTTTCCAAAGTGAGAATTTCGTCCAGCGCCGGAGGGGTCGTGTAGTCAGTATTTTGCATGTGCGAAACCTGCGCCTGATCCGGGGTGAGGTCAACCAGAGAACGCGCCGGCACAGCCAATGTAAATCTTTTTCACATCGACCCCTTGCAACAGGCCGCACGCTCCCCATCTTAACAATGTGAAAACGATTTACATCAACCCCGGAGACCACAAATGACTGCACTTTCCAACCACGCCGTCCCTGAAAACCCGGGATGGTTCTACCGTGCCGAAGCCTGGATGGATGACAAGGGCAAAGGGGCCTGGATCGCCGCCATGGTCCTTGGGTTCATCTTTTTCTGGCCCGTCGGCTTCGCCCTTCTGGCCTACATGATCTGGAGCAAACGCATGTTCAGCAAATCCTGCAGCCGCCGCAAATCCTGGCACAGCCACATGAGCGCCATGAAGCCCTCGGGCAACAGCGCGTTTGACGCCTACAAGGCCGACACCCTGGCCCGGCTGGAGCGCGAGCAGCAGGACTTCGAGGCCTTCCTGCGCCGCCTGCGCGAAGCCAAGGACAAGGCCGAGTTCGACCAGTTCATGGACGAACGTGCCCGCGAAAACCGCGATGAGGCCGAAAACGGCGAGCGCGCCTGATCCAACCTTGCCCTGTCCAGCCTTTCGGGACAGGGTAGCCCCAATCAACGACGCGGATTACACTGAATGACCCACCTGCCCGATCCAGAAAGCCAACCCGAATTCTATCAATCGGTGGCAACCAAGCGCTTTGTTGCGTGGCTCTTTGATATCGCCTTGATCTCGCTGCTGTGCATCGTGCCGGTTTTCCTGACCTTCGGCGCGGGCCTGTTCTTTCTGCCGCTGATCTATGGCGTCATCAGTTTCGTCTACCGCGTCGTCACGATTGCCAACGGATCGGCGACGCTGGGGATGCGCTTCATGGGCATCGAGTTGCGCGACGCCTTTGGCGCCCGCATGGACATGGGCAAGGCCGTGGCCCACACCGCCGGCTATTTCATCAGCATGGCCTTCTTTGTGGTTCAGATCGTCTCGGTCATTATGATGCTGACTAGCGCGCGTTGTCAGGGCCTGACCGACACGTTCCTTGGGACGGTGATGATCAACCAGCGGGCATAAAAATCAGCCGACTGAATCACTTGGCGGCTCAGGGAACCGTTGTTATCATCCTGTCTCAGGAGACACGGGACCTTCATGCGACACACGCTGCCAATTGCGCCGCAATTCTATGTGACGGCACCCCAGCCCTGCCCTTATCTTGAGGGCAGGATGGAGCGTAAGCTGTTCACCGCCCTGCAGGGCGAAGGCGCCGATCAGCTGAACAACTCGCTGTCGCAGCAAGGGTTTCGTCGGTCGCAGAACGTGCTCTACCGCCCTTCCTGCACCGATTGCGCCGCCTGTTTGTCGGCCCGGATCGACGTCTCGGCCTTTCGCCCCAGCAAAAGCCAGAAACGCGCCGTCAAGCGCAACGCACACCTGCGGCGTCGGGCGAATTCGCCCTGGGCAACGGATGAGCAATACGAGCTGTTCCGCCGTTATTTGGATACCCGCCACGCCGATGGCGGCATGGCCGACATGGACGTGTTCGAATTCGCCGCGATGATCGAGGAAACCCCGATCCGCAGCCGCGTTGTGGAGTATGCCGACCCCGAGACCGGCGCGCTGATTGCCGTCAGCCTGACCGACGTTCTCGATGACGGGCTGAGCATGGTCTATTCCTTCTATGACCCGGAACAGCCGCAAAGCTCGTTGGGCACCTACATGATCCTCGACCATATTGATATCGCGCGCGAGGCTGGACTGCCCTATGTCTATCTCGGGTACTGGGTGCCCGGCAGCCCCAAGATGGGCTACAAAGCACGGTTCTCGGGGCTCGAAGCCTATATGCAGAGTGATTGGAGGCGCGTCGACAATCCGACCGCTCTGGCACAGGCCAGCCACCACCCCTTGTCCACAGCCCCGATCGCGGAACAGGTCGCGGGCATCCAGCTGCCCGACCGCCACCCGACAAAAGGCTGATCCTTCATGCGTCAAAACCTCCACGCCGTCACCCTCGTGGTGCCGGACTACGATGCCGCCATTTCGTTTTATACCCGAACGCTGAACTTCACCCTGGCCCAAGACATTGATCTGGGCGGCGGCAAGCGCTGGGTGCTGGTGACGCCTCCTAGAGCGACAGGCGGGTCCTTGTTGCTGGCTAAGGCCGACGGTCCGAACCAGATCGCCGCCGTCGGCAACCAGACCGGAGGCCGCGTGGGTTTCTTCCTGCAAACAGATGACTTCGCCCGCGACCACACTGCTATGCGCGCCAAAGGCGTCCATTTCGAAGAAGACCCAAGGCACGAACCCTACGGTACGGTCGCCGTCTGGCGCGACCCGTTCGGCAACCGCTGGGACCTGATCCAGTTCACCTGATCCGCCCTTCATCTGGCCAAAAATATCTCGGGGTTGAATTGGCCGCAGGCCAAGAAGGGGCTGGCCCCTTTCCACAACACCAAAGCAAAGGGGGCCATAAGACCCCCTTTTCCGTTTGGTCTCTGCAACAGATCAATTCGGGATCAGATCCGGCACGATGGTCACAATCGACGGGAAGAACCACAGGATCGCGATCCCCACCACCTGAATGATCACGAAGGGTACGATGCCGCGATAGATGTGGCCCGTCGTCACCTCTTTCGGCGCGACCCCGCGCAGGTAGAATAGCGCAAAACCAAACGGTGGCGTCAGGAACGAGGTCTGCAGGTTCACGGCCACCATGATCGTCACCCATTTCGGATCGAATGACCCGCCATAGATCACCGGACCCACAATGGGGATTACGATGTAGATGATCTCGAGGAAGTCCAGCACAAAGCCCAAGAAGAACAGCACCAGCATCACGATCAGGAAGACCGTGAATTCGTTGTCAAAGCTCTTGAGGAACTGCTGGATATAGTGCTCACCGCCGAACGAGATCACCACGAGGTTCAACAACTGTGACCCGATCAGAATGGTAAAGACCATCGAGGTCACCTTGGCCGTCTCGCGCACCACCGGGGTCAGGACCCCGCTGGAGAACAGAACCCAGCAGCCGTAGATCAGACCGAACAGAGCATACAGGTATGCGGCATAGGCCAGAACAAAGGCGATCCAGGTCTCGACTGTGACGTTACCCTGATTGACCCGCAGGTCGAAGTTCACCCCCAGCACCAGACAGATGATGACGGCAAAGGTCGACCAGATGATCACCTTGCCCGAGCGTTCCTGATCCTGCAGCTTACGATAGGCCGCCAACATAATCGCACCGCCTGCGCCCAGAGCAGCCGCCGGTGTCGGGTTGGTAACGCCCCCAAGGATCGAACCAAGCACCGCGATGATCAGAACCAGCGGCGGGAAGACCACCCGGATCAGATCGTTGCTGGAACACCGGATCGCGGCCTCCTTAGCCCCGTAGATGGCCAGCGCAAACGGCAGCGCCAGCAACAAGAACGTGGCCCCGGATGAGGTTGTCGGCGCGATCAGCACTAGGTCCACCAGCAGCATCAGCAACAGGCCAATGGTCCCGAGGATCAGCGGCTGCGGCGATTTCGACGGTGCGATACCGCGCCCCATCAACAGCGTCAGACCCAGCAGCACCACAATCACCGCAACACCGTTTCCGATCGGAGCAGCCGCCGCGATCTTGGCTTCCTGCGCCGCAGCCAGCTCTTCCTCGCTCAGGCGCGTGGAAGCCGCAGTTCCACCAGCGGCGTCAATGGCCTCTTGCTCGGCCACGGCCTGATCCCACGCGGACTGACCGTGCAGCTCGATCATCGACGCTTTGCACTCCGCCGACACGTTGGTCCGCAGCGAGGCTCCGGCACCGATATCCGAGAAGGCGGACACGTTGATGTTCTGGCTGCCAATCACACCCGCACTGCCCAGCAGAACCACGCCCACGATCAAAGCAACCGGCGCGCCGAGCAGCCAGGTCAGACCTTCGGCGCGAGTGATCGGCTCACCGCCGCCGCCCGACATCTCGACCGCCGGGGCTTTTTCGGGGTTCAGCAGCGCATAGCCAAAGGCATAGAGCGCATAAAGCAAGGCCAGCATGATCCCCGGCAGCAGCGCCGCCTGGAACAGCGTGCCCACCGAGACCACTGCAGGCTCACCCAGATAGGTCAGCGCGTCGGTACACCCGGCGTCAACCGCGCGGGTTTCCTGCGCGGTGGAATACAGATCACCGGCCAGCGTGCCCAGCAGAACGATCACGATTGAGGGCGGAATGATCTGCCCCAACGTGCCCGAGGCCGCAATCACACCGGTCGCCAGTTCGGGCGAATAGTTGTTCCGCAGCATGGTCGGTAGCGCCAGCAGGCCCATGGTGACAACGGTCGCGCCGACGATCCCGGTCGAGGCCGCCAGAAACGCCCCCACAACCACGATCGACACGGCCAGACCACCCGGCAGCGGGCCAAAGACGCGCGCCATCGTGGTCAGCAGATCGTTGGCGATCTTCGAGCGTTCCAACGTGATCCCCATCAGCACGAACATCAGCACGGCCAGCAGGGTCTCGATGGATTGACCGGCCAGAACGCGTTCGTTGATACGATTCACGATGAACGAGACGTTGCGGTCCAGCGCGGTTTCCCAGCCCTGCACAAAGACCGGTTCGGCGATCCTGGGTAAGTCCGGGTATCGGAACGTGGACACTGTGTCAGGTTTGACCCCTGAATTGACCAGATCCCGATAGGCTTGTGATCCGGTATCAATCGCCTGGTGGATCAGCAGCCCGGCACTGTCCAGCGCCGCGATGATCCCGAACGAGATGATACCTGCCCCGCCGATGGCAAAAGCCACCGGAAAGCCCGAGAGGATGCCCCCGAAAAGGCAGAAGAATACGATAATGAGGCCTATCTCGACGCCATCAAGTCCGAATAGCATTGTCTTGGTCTCCGTCCTTAATGTGCGCCTTCGTAGGCTTCTTCGCCCTCGCCAAGGCTGTCCTTGTCGAGGTATTTTCCAACGCTATCCGGTCCTTCCACATATTCCAGATACGACCGGTACAGGAAGGCGATCGCGTGCAGGAACACCATGGCCGCAAAGCAGACCAGCAGGATCTTGAACAGGAAGTAGGCGTTGAACCCGTTGGGGCTGAACCCGATGGTTTCCACGTTCCAGCGCAGCGCGCGGGCCTTCATGACCAATCGATCCAGCGCATCACTGGCCGAGGGTTTCGGCACGATCAGATGCCGCCACATGAAGTACCAGCCATACATCCATGTCAGCACGGCGATGGGCATCATGAACAGCAACGACCCCAGCATGTCGACCACGCGCTTGGCCCGGTGACTGATCCCGGCATAGATCAGATCGACCCGCACATGACCGCCCTGCACAAAGGTGTAGGTGCAGCACAGGCACACGACCATCGCGTTATAAAGCTTCAGCTCTTCCGCGTACCAGCTGATGTCCTGGCTGAATGGGATGCCCAGACCAAAGGACATGTCAGGCCGCGCAAACACCCGTTGCATGAAGACGATAACGATTTGCTGGATCACCATCAGCAGGCCCGCCCAGGCAAAGAAACGCCCGGTCGTGTTGGCGAACCCTTCAAGGACTCGCACCATCCCCCACATGAAGCTCCGGTAGTACAGCCCGATGGCTGTCAGCACCAGAAACAGGGTGAATACCACAAAGAAGAACTCGACCGATCCGCCATAATAGACAAAGCGCATGATCGCTTCTTTGTCCGACCAGTTCAGCCAGAGTTGCGGATGCGTGATGGCGTATCCGAAATTATAGAAGGCTTCGGCAATGTTCTGAACGAACCACACCAGTCCGTTCCACAGGGCGCCGAAGAACGAGATACCGTTTTCGTCCTGCATGTTGTCCCCAGGTCGTATCGGTTGCACTGCTGTTATGTGCGGCTTTGTCCGAACCGCGCATGTGCAACGGGAAAGGTTTCCCCGCTATTGCGGGGAAACCAGTCTAGCATAGTTTCTACGATTAGCCGCGTACGCGGTTACGCTGCGTGGTGTAGACACCCGACGACAGGTCCAGCCAGCCGGCCGACGAGTTCGAGGACGCCACTGCGCTGTCGTGGATTTTCTTGAACAGCTCGTCGCCCATGTTCTCGTCCAGCACTTCTTGGCTGGCCGCACCGAACGCGTCCCAGACGCTGTCCGGGAATTCCATGACCTTGACGCCCCCCGACTGCAGGCGCTGCAGGGCTGCACCGTTGTTGGCCAGGAATTGCGCCAGGTTCCACTGGTGCGCTTCGCCTGCTGCGATCTCGATGATCTTCTGCTGAGCGGGCGTCAGGCTGTCGAACACGTCGCGGTTGGTTGCCAGCGACAGACCTGCATTCGGCTCGTGGAAGCCAGCGGTGTAGTAGACTTTGGTGATTTCCTGGAAACCGGCCTTTTCGTCAGCCCACGGACCGATCCACTCGGTACCGTCGATCGCGCCAGAGGACAGCGCCTGATACACTTCCGAGCCCGGAATGTTCTGTACCGATGCGCCCAGTTTACCCAGAGCTTTACCGCCCAGACCCGGCATACGGAATTTCAGGCCATTGAAGTCATCGGGGCTGTTGATCTCTTTCGAGTACCAGCCGCCCGCCTGCGCACCGGTGTTACCGGCCAGGAACGACTTGAGGCCAAAGATCTGACCCAGCTCGTCATGCAGTTCCATGCCGCCATCCTGGTAGTACCAGTTCACCATTTCCTGCGCGGTCATGCCGAAGGGAACGGCGGTGAAGAAGGCATAGCCCGGGTGCTGACCGACAAAGTAGTAGTCAGCCGCGTGATACATGTCGGCCTGACCCGACGAGACGGCGTCAAAAACCTCAAACGCGCCAACCAGTTCGCCGGCGGCCTTGATCTCAACGGTCAGGTTGCCGTCCGACATTGCGGTGATGCTGTCGGCGCAACGCTGCGCGCTGTCGAAAACACCGGCCAGACCACGACCCCACGAGGTCACCATGGTCAGCGTGCGCTTGCCCTGCGCATAAGCCGGAGCCGCCAGCGTGGTGGCAGCAGCTGCCGAGCCGCCAAGAGCAGATGTTTTCAGAAATGAACGACGATCCATATGAGTGTTCCTCCCCTACATATTCAAAACCCGGAAAAATCCGGGCGCGGTCGTTGTCAATGCGCGACAGCTTAAACCGCGGATTTTGAATGTGAATACCAACAACTACGTAGAGGGTTGGGTTTTTAAAAGCGCGACCGGTCATTTCCGTAGAAAATCCCTGCCTCACCTTCGCATCTAAGGCAGCCCTTGCACCCCAATGTCCAAAAATTTTGCATTTTCCCGCACTCTTGCGTATCGATTCGACCATGAGGGGATTTCGCAACCTGATTTCGCTGACCTATGGCCAGAAACTGTCGCTGGTCGCCGCAATTCCGCTGGTCGTTGCAGTGGCGGCGATTGCGGTTCTGGTTGCTCATGAATCCCGCGCCACGGCCGAAAGTGAGATACAGGCACTGGAACGTCGCCTGATCGAGGCCAAGAAAGAAGAGCTGAAAAACTATGTCACGCAGGCCCGGAACGGGTTTGCCTATATCTATGGCCGTGCGTCTCCGGATGACGCTGTCGCAAAGAACCTCGTGACACAAATCCTTGCGGCCATGATCTACGGAAAAGACGGGTTCTTTTTTGTCTATGACTATGACGGCACAAATCTGGTCAGTCCGCGCCAAACCCAGTTCATCAACCGCAACTGGGAAGGTCTGACGGACAGCGACGGCACCCCGGTTGTGGACGAGTTCATCAGCCTCGCCCGGCAAGGCGCCGGGTGGCACAGCTTCATGTGGCAAAAACCTTCGAACGGGGAAGAGGCGCAGATGATCGCCTATGTCGTCGGCCTGCAGGATTGGCAATGGGCCGTCGGCACCGGCGTTTTCATTGACGACATCGTGGCAACCGTCGCCAACGCCCGCGCCGAGGTAGAGGCCCGCGTGCAGCGCACCTTCATGTATATCGGAGGGATCGCTCTGGCCGCCGTGCTGATCGTCTTTGCCTCGGGCATGTTGCTGAACGTCCGCGAGCGGCGGCTGGCGGATGCCAAACTCAAGGAACTGACCCAGCGCGTGTTCGATGCGCAAGAGGAAGAGCGCGGCCGCGTGGCGCGCGAATTGCATGACGGGATCAGTCAGATTCTTGTGGGCGTACGTTACGCATTGGACAATGCGCGGCGACGGCTTGAACGTGGGGACGACGAAGGCGCCCGCAACCCGCTAAACAAGGGGATTGACCACCTCGGCAGCGCCATCACCGAGGTCCGCCGCATCAGCCGCGACCTGCGCCCCGGTGTATTGGATGATCTGGGCCTCGGCCCTGCCCTGAAAACGCTGACCGACGATTTCCGCGAACGCACCGGCATCGAGACCGAGTTCACAACGGTGGTGTTCCGAAACCGGCTGGATCAGGACAGCAAGATCGCCCTCTATCGGATCGCGCAAGAGGCTCTGACAAATATCGAACGCCACTCTGGCGCCACGCGTGTTACAATTGACCTGCGCGGCCACAAAAAAGGTGCAACAATGCGCATCACCGACAACGGTCGGGGTTTGCCCAGCGGGCAGGATCAGGCCAGCACCGGGATCGGGTTGCGCAACATGGAAGAACGGATCGCACAGCTTGACGGAACCCTGCGCATTCTGTCATCACGCGGGCCGCGTGGTGGTACCGTGATCGAGGTCAGCCTGCCGCTCAGCCGCCTGCTCCCGCCGCGGGAAGAGTCCTCTCCGAACCGAAAGGCCGGTACATGACAATCCGAGTTCTCATCGTAGACGATCACCCGATGGTGGCCGAAGGGATTCAGTCGATCCTGGAGAGCTATCCCGAAATTGCGGTGGTCGGCACGCTCGGCACCGGTCAGGAGGCGGTCGATCAGGCCACCGAACTGTCCCCCGATGTCATCCTGATGGACCTGAACATGCCCGGACTGGGTGGGCTCAGCGCAACCGAGATGATCCTCGAACGCCTGCCCGACACCCGTGTCCTGATCCTGTCGATGCATGACAGCCCGGAATATATCTCGACCGCGCTCAGCCACGGCGCCAAAGGTTATGTGCTGAAAGACGTCCCAACGGATGAGATCAAGCAGGCCATCGACGCAGTGATGCGCGGCGAGCAATACCTGTGCACCGGGGCAAGCGGATCGCTGGAACCCAAGAAAGACAGCGCTCGCGAAGCGCTGACGGGGCGCGAACAGACCATCCTGCTGGAACTGGCGCAGGGCAAGTCGAACAAAGAGGTCGCCCAGGCATTGGAAATCTCGGTGCGCACGGTGGAAACCCACCGCAAGAACATCAAACGCAAGCTGGGGATTTCATCCACTGCTGGCCTGACCCGCTATGCGCTCGAACACGGGGTGCTGCAAGGCACCAGCCCCGGCTTCTAAGCGCATCCGCAGCGCGGAACGCGCTGCCCGGCCCAACCGGCGGAGATGCGCCGCAGGCGTATCGACAACGGACGGGAGGGCTTACCCCCTTGGACGGATGTCCTGACCGAAAAAAACCAGCGTGCCATCCTCGTCGATGACGTGAAACTCGCGTTGCTGGTAAGGCTGGTCGAACGGCGGGCGCACACGTCCCGCGGGCAAGTCAGCCAAGACTGGTCGCAGTCTCTCAAACAGGTCGTCGATCCCATCCACATCGATGTAAAACGACTGATCATCTCCCAGCGGCAGACCATCATCGCGGGGCGGGCATTCCAATAACCGGATGGCAACGGAACCCAACGACAGGAACGCATAGTTGTCCTGCCGGAACCCGCAGGAAAATCCCAACCGGTCGCAATAGAAATCAATCTGCTTCTGCAAGGAAGCGCACAAAACAAAAGGCGTAAGCTGCAAAATCTGAGGCACCAGTCCCTCCGGCCGCTGAAAAACATGGTCACAGCCTAGCACATCTCAGTCCAGCAACTGATCCTTTCTCAGCCCTTCCCTTTCGTAATGCCGCGGCAACACCCGTCCATAAAGTTGCTGCGTGCGTTCAACACTGCCGCACATTCCTTCAGCCTCGACAAACGAGAAAATCCCGACATAGCGACTGCGCGCGCCCTCTACCGGGGCCACCCTGTGCAGTGCATAGCGCCCCTTGAAAATCTGCAGGTCGCCCGGCTGCAACTCCAGGTCACGCACGCGCGACATGTCTCCGTCCAGAATGGACGCCACTTCCCTGAAGTTTTCGTCCTCGGCGGTTCTCAGGTTCGGGACGTATTCAAACGTGCCCCCGGTCTCACCGTTCTGGATAGCCAGAGTGACGGTGTAGTTGTTGGTGTCGAAATGCCAGGGGAACCCCTGCCCCTCTTCCACTACGTTGATGATCACATCGGCCAGCGGGTCGTCATAACGAAAGAACCGGTCTTCACTTTCGTTCAGAGCGTCGCGGATGAACGGCATGAAGCCCTCGAATTCATAGATACGACGCAGCGGGCCGGTTCGCGGAAAGTTGTCCGCCGGAACAAACGCGTTCGAGCGGTCGTAAAACCGGCGTATCGGGTGGCCGATCCCAAAGCTCGGATCATCCTTGGTGAAATAGGCGTTTGTCCTGTTGAAAGACCTATGCGCTTGCGGCGCGACCGCGTCGGCCTCCTTGACCAGCACCTCAAGCCCCGCCTCATGAACAAATCCTGGTAGAACCGCGCATCCGTCTTCATCCAGTTCCCGTCGTAGATCCGAAATCATCTGGTCGTATGCGCGCGAGCCCGGGCAATCGATGGGATACCGCCCAAGATCAACCAAATCCGCCAACATGAACCGCCTCCCTAAACACAATCGTTAGGATCAGCGTGCCGCAGCGGCCAGAGGCCCTCATGTCAGTTTAAGACATTGCATTGACGCAAACTGACCAGTTCAAATTCAGATTCTCCCCGCTTCAGCAGGAGGCAATTGGCGGAAATTCCTCACCTGCGGCAATCTGCGCAATAAAATGTCGCAAAATCCACTCCTCGGGTTACAAAATTGGTACGATTGCCTGTTGACGCCCCGTCGCACCGCTCATAATGTCCCTCCACGCTAATAGAGGAGCCTCTGGCGATGAAAACGCTAGTCGTAATCGTAGGAAACACGCGCATGGGCCGGTAACGGTAAACCATAATCGAACCCATGCGCCTCCGAAAATCTCGGGGGCTTTTTTTTGGCAATACGCAAGACACATGTCGCGAACGGAGCAAAGCAGATGACACGTGAGATGACCGGCGCAAAGATGGTGGTTCAGGCCCTCAAGGATCAGGGCGTGGACACGGTATTCGGATACCCCGGTGGCGCCGTGCTACCGATCTATGATGAGATCTTTCTGCAAAATGACATCCGTCACATTCTGGTGCGGCATGAACAGGGCGCGATCCACGCCGCCGAAGGCTATGCCCGCTCGACCGGCAAGCCCGGCGTTGCCTTGGTGACGTCTGGCCCCGGTGCCACCAATGCAGTGACCGGCCTGACGGATGCGTTGCTGGATTCGATCCCGATTGTGGTTCTGACCGGTCAGGTTCCGACCTTCATGATCGGCTCGGACGCGTTCCAAGAGGCCGACACCGTTGGCATTACCCGCCCCTGCACCAAGCACAACTGGCTCGTGAAAGACACGGACTCACTGGCCGAAACGCTGCACGAGGCATTCCACGTTGCCACCTCGGGTCGCCCCGGTCCGGTGCTGATCGACGTCCCGAAGGACGTTCAGTTTGCCTCGGGCGAATACTCGCCGCCCAAACCGTCGACCTCGCATTATCAGCCGGTTCTGAAAGGCGATCTGGAAGAGATCACCGAACTGGTCGCCGCCATTGAGACGGCGAAAAAGCCCGTGTTCTACACCGGCGGCGGCGTCATCAACTCGGGTCCGGCAGCCAGCCAATTGCTGCGCGAACTGGTCGATGCGACCGGCTTCCCGATCACCTCGACCCTGATGGGTCTGGGCGCCTACCCTGCATCGGGTGAAAACTGGCTGGGTATGCTGGGGATGCACGGTCTCTACGAGGCCAACCTCGCGATGCACGACTGCGACCTGATGATCAATATCGGCGCGCGGTTCGACGACCGGATCACCGGGCGGATCGATGCGTTCTCGCCGAACTCGAAAAAGGCGCATATCGACATTGATCCTTCGTCGATCAACAAGGTCATCCGCGTTGACATCCCGATTGTCGGCGACGTGGGTCATGTGCTTGAGGATGTCCTTAAGGTCTGGAAAGCGCGCGGTCGCAAGACCGATGCAGCGGCTGTCAAACAGTGGCAGGCGCAGATCAGCGACTGGCGCAAGGTCAACTGTCTGGCCTACACCAACAGCGAAAAGACCATCAAGCCGCAATACGCGCTGCAACGTCTTGAAGAGCTGACCAAAAATCACGACCGCTATGTCACCACCGAAGTTGGTCAGCATCAGATGTGGGCCGCTCAGTATCTTGGGTTCGAAGACCCCAACCGCTGGATGACCTCGGGTGGTCTGGGTACGATGGGCTATGGCACTCCGGCCTCGATTGGCGTGCAGATGGCGCATCCCGACGCTCTGGTGATCAACGTGGCCGGTGAGGCCTCGTGGCTGATGAACATGCAGGAAATGGGCACCGCGGTTCAGTACCGCCTGCCGGTGAAACAGTTCATCCTGAACAACGAACGTCTGGGCATGGTCCGCCAGTGGCAAGAGCTGCTGCATGGCGAGCGGTACTCGCATTCCTGGTCCGAAGCGCTGCCCGATTTCGTCAAGCTCGCCGAGGCGTTCGGCGCCAAGGGCATCCTGTGTTCCGACCCCGCCGATCTGGACGATGCGATCATGGAGATGATCAACTATGACGGTCCGGTGATCTTTGACTGTCTGGTTGAAAAGCACGAGAACTGCTTCCCCATGATCCCGTCGGGCAAAGCGCATAACGAGATGCTGCTGGGCGAGGCCGAGACGCAGGGCGTGATCGACTCCAAAGGTTCGGTTCTGGTTTGAGGAATGACCGTTGGGCGCCCCGCGCGCCCGACACCACAAGGATGATGAAAGGGACGTAAATGTCTGCCCTACATATCAAAAAAGGCTCCACCCGCCATTCGGCCTATAACCTACGGCCCACCTTCTCGGACGTTCAGGAACGCCACACAATCGCGGTTCTGGTCGAGAACGAACCCGGTGTTCTGGCCCGCGTAATTGGCCTGTTCTCGGGCCGTGGTTACAACATCGAAAGCCTGACCGTGGCCGAGGTCGACCATACCGGTCACCTCAGCCGCATCACCATCGTCACCACCGGCACCCCGCAGGTGATCGAGCAGATCAAGGCACAGCTGGGGCGGATCGTTCCGGTGCATGACGTGCATGACCTGACTGTTGAAGGGGACTCGGTGGAACGCGAGCTGGCCATCATCAAGGTTGTCGGCGCTGGCGACAAGCGGGTCGAGGCGCTGCGTCTGGCCGATATCTTCCGCGCCAACGTGGTCGACAGCACGCTGAACTCCTTCATCTTCGAAATCACCGGTGCACCGGACAAGATTGATGCTTTTGCCGATCTGATGCGCCCGCTGGGTCTGGTCGAAGTGGCCCGCACCGGCGTCGCGGCCCTGCTGCGCGGCGAGTAAGTTCTGCCCCCACCCTGTCGGAAGGTCCGATGAGGGTGGGGGATTTCCGGTTTGGCAAGCCCGGTTCTTGCGCAGAATTTGTGCCGCCCTGGCCGCGTCTGGCGCAATATTGCCGAAAAAGATCACGCAAAATAAAATAAAGCCTATTGCGTTTATGGCAATCAACGCTAGCCTCGGATGAGACGCGGCGTTGGGATGCGCCCGTTCGTGTCATCTGTACGATTTCCACGTAGTGTCGGCCTGTCGGTCGATCATGTTGTGTATATCGAAACAAGTCGCGAGAACCTGGGACGCCTATGACCAACTCCATCCGCAATCCGGACGAACTGCGCCAGATGTTCGGCGCCAATCTCAGGCGACTTGCGCGGCAATACAGCTCGGTATCCGAACTTTGCCGGCAACTTGGAATTAACCGCACACAGTTCAACAGATATCTGGGCGGCGAGAGCTTTCCCCGGCCTGACGTGCTGGATCGCATCTGCCGTTTTTTCGAGGTCGACGCCCGTATTCTGCTGCGTCCTCTGGATGAAATCGACCGCACGCCGACACACCCTGCGGCATCCGCCCTGACCGATTTTCTGGGCTCTGGCCCCACAACGCTGACCGAGAACCTGTTCCCGGCCGGGTTTTACTATGCCACCGAAACCGAACTGGACGAAACGCAGCCATCGCGGCACAGACTGTTTCACGCGCGTCGGCTGCCGCAATGCACGCTGGTGCGCGGGTATGAGCCCCGCCCTGGAATGCCCGGGGCCGCCCCGAACGACCGCGAGGTTCAGGGGATCGCCGCCTGCGCCGGACGGCAGATCTATATCCTGATGTCGAGCCGAGCCTCGCAAAACAGCCGGATTTACCTGGTGACGCGCGGATCGGACGAGAACGCGGACAGATGGCGCGGGGTTGCGATCTGCCTGTCGAAAACCACGGCCAGCGCCACAACTACGCGGCGGATTTTGCTGCGCCATCTGGGCGAAAACCCCTCGGCAATATTGGCGGCGGCGCGCACCGCACGCCGCTCGGAAAGCTCTGTTCAGAAAGCTGCAGGCTGAGTTACTCCATGCCCTGATCAGGCGATTGTGTGATTAGCCGATACAGATGCCAGCTTGCGTGACCCAACAACGGCAGCACAATCAGCAAGCCCAGAAACCACGGGATCATTGCAACAAAGGTCACGACCGCGATGAAACCGCCCCAGACCAGCATTATACCCAGATGGTCTCGCACATAGCTAAAGCTGGCGATCATGGCGGTCACGAAGTCCAGTTCCCGATCCAGCAGCATCGGGATTGACAGCACGGTGATCATATACAGGATCGTCGCGAACACCGCCCCTACGGCGGTTCCCACAGCCAGCATCGTCAACCCGTTGGCGGTGAAATACACTTCCAACGACGTCGAGACATTGGTCATCGTTGACAGCCCCATGAACAGGGCAAAGATCATGTGGCCCAGAAAGAACCAGAACAGAAACATTACCACAATGATCGCGCAGATCGAGGGCAACTGACGCCGTCCCTGCTGTATGACTACGCCGAAAATTGCATTGAAATCCAACGGCTCTCCCTGCTCCAGCCGATGCGATACCTCATACAGACCGACCGCCGCGAACGGGCCCAGCAGGGGAAATCCGATCGCTGCAAGCACCAGCCAGTACGAGGTTCCGGTTTGCACTGTGACCCAGGCGATCGCCCATCCGGCCAGCACATAGAACGTAGCGAACAGCAAGCCAAAGACCGGCGCGCGCCGGAAATCGCCCCAGGCCCTGCGCAATGCTTCGCGCAGCATCCCCATGTCCACAGGCCCCAAATCCGGAACGCCGAAAGGTTTCTCCATTATGTCTCTCCTCCCTTGCCGGCCCCTCCATCAGGCCGGTCGTTTTTGTGGCCACCGGGTGGCGGCGTGATAGGCCGCACCGATGGACAGAATATGCGCGTCCGATCCCCGCGGGCCAAAGACCTGCATCCCCATCGGCAGCCCCTCGGCCCCAAACCCGACAGGCACGGACAGGCATGGCAGACCGATCAGGCTGACCGGCACCATGACCTCCATCCAGCGATGGTAGGTATCCATCGCTGTTCCGGCGATCGCTGTCGGGTACGGTGTCTCAATCGCAAAGGGCCAAACCTGTGCCGACGGCAGGATCAGTGCGTCATACTCCTGAAACAGCGCGGCCGCGCAGCGGAACCATTCTGACCGGTCAACGCTGGCCTCATGGACCTGCATTGCCGTCAGAGCCAGCCCCCGGTCCAATTCCCACTGCGCGGCGTCCTTCAACGCCGCCCGTTGTTCCGACAGATCAGCAAGGCCGGCGGCCACGCTCCACGCGCGCAACGTGACCCAACTGTCCCAGATCTGATCAGCCGCGAAAGGCGCGGCAACCGGGGCAACCTCGGCCCCAAGTTGCGTAAACACATCCAACGCGTCCCGGCACAATTCGCGAATGCCGTCCTGAAACGGATAGGCGCTGCCCCAATCATCCAGCCAGCCGATACGCAGGCCGCGCATATCGGCAGCTTGAACCGGTGACACCGCCGAGCTGGCATCCCCATAAGGCTGCCGCGGATCCGGTCCCGAGATCACATCCAGTAACAGGCCCAGATCCTCGGGGCTGCGTGCCATGGGGCCAAGTGTCGAGAGTTGATGCAGGTACCCGTCACCTGCAGGCTCGGACGGCACCCGTCCCCAGCTGGGCCGGAACCCGTAGACATTGTTCCAGGCGGCAGGGTTGCGCAGACTGCCCATCATGTCGGACCCGTCCGCCAAGGCGACCATCCCGGTCGCCAGCGCGACGGCCGCGCCACCCGACGACCCGCCGCTGGTCCGCGTCGGGTCATAAGGATTGCGCGTCGCCCCATAGACGGGGTTGAAGGTATGAGATCCCAACCCAAATTCCGGCACGTTGGTCTTGCCGATCAGGATCGCCCCCGCCGCCCGCATCCGCTCGGCAATCAGGTCATCCTTCTGCGGCACATGATCCTTGAAAATCGGCGAACCCTGAGAGGACACGATCCCGGCAACGTTGACCAGATCCTTGACTGCAATCGGCAACCCGTGCAGCGGCCCGCGGTTCGGCCCGGCATCTATCGCCCGTGCTTCGGCCAGTAATTCATCCGGATCACGCAGGGCAACGACGGCATTCGCCGACCCGTTGAGTGAGGCGATCCGCTCCAAAGTCGCCTGCATCAACTCTTCAGCTGACAACCGCCCAGCGGCAATCGCGTTCAACAAGTCGATAGCAGTCGTCTGGCTCAAATCCATCCCTGGCACGCCCCTCCTCGGGGGTCAGCCTAGCCGGGGCACTTCTCTATTTAAACCCACTGTTTGAATACATCTTTTGGAAAAGGCCACTGGCGATCAACACGTCTATTGGCCCAAACTCAAGTTGCTGTCGCGCCCAAGGAAGTATTTCAGGCACAGAAGGATCGACAAGACGCTGATGACAAGCCACGCACCGCCCCACAGCATGGTCGTACCGCCGAATTCCTCGGCCAACATAAACGCATCCGAACGTATGCCCGCGCGGCGGATCGTATCGTCAAATATATCATAGGGAACATAGATCATGCTGGTCAGCCCCATGATCCGCAGAAACAGATCGCATAGCGGTCGACTCAGATACCACGCCATGGCGAGCATCCCGGCACCGACTACACCGCAGAACAGCATCGCAAATGGCTCGCGGACGTAAAATAAGGTCACCAACAGCATGACCCCGCCGAAGCCACCCAGCAACGCCCGATCCCAATGCGTGCGCAAGGCAACAAACAAGAGCCCCATGCCAAGTGCCAATGATCCGAGGTAACCCGCCGACAGGCTTAGAAAGCGATTGCCCCCTCGGGCAGTTACAAGCCCACCCTGTCGCGGAGAGATGGAGAAGCTTTCCACCGATCCGCCGGTTACGACAACCACGATCGCGTGCGAAAGCTCGTGCAGGAAAACGACAAGGATCTTCAGCGGAAGCACGACCGGAGTATGCCAGAGCGCAAAGACCATCGTGACAATCACGATCAGTTGCCAGTGGCCTTTGATCATGCTCATCACGTGTATCCCGCAGGTCTACAGTTAGCTGTCGCCCTGCGCCTCGGACCGGCTTTTGCCCGCCACGTTCAAGGCCAGCGTTGCTGCCATGAAGCCATCCAGATCGCCGTCCAACACCCCTTTGGTGTCCGAGGTCTCGTGGTTGGTGCGCAAATCCTTGACCATCTGATAGGGCTGCAACACGTAAGACCGGATCTGGTTGCCCCAGCCCGCATCGCCCTTGGCCTCGTGCGCCGCGTTGATGTCGGCGTTCCGGCGGTCCAGCTCCTGCTGGTACAGACGGGACTTCAGGGCTTTCATCGCGATATCGCGGTTCTGGTGCTGCGATTTCTCGGACGAGGTCACAACGATACCAGTCGGAATGTGCGTGATCCGCACCGCCGAGTCCGTGGTGTTCACGTGCTGACCACCCGCACCCGAAGACCGGTAGGTATCGATACGGATATCGGCCGGGTTCACCTCAATCTCGATATTGTCGTCGACCACCGGATAGACCCAGACCGAGCTGAACGAGGTGTGCCGCTTGGCCGCCGAGTCATAGGGCGAAATCCGCACCAACCGGTGCACACCGCTTTCGGATTTCAGCCAGCCATAGGCATTGTGACCGGAAATCTTGTAAGCGGCGGATTTGATCCCCGCCTCTTCGCCCGCTGTCTCGGACTGCAGCTCGACGGTATAGCCCTTTTTCTCGGCCCAACGGACATACATCCGTGCCAGCATCGAGGCCCAGTCGCAGCTTTCCGTGCCGCCCGCGCCCGAGTTAATTTCAAGGAAGGTGTCATTGCCATCGGCCTCGCCGTCCAGCAACGCTTCAAGTTCTTTCTTGGCGGCCTTGGATTTCAGGCTTTTGATGGCTGCTTCGGCGTCGCTGACGACCTCTTCATCCTCTTCCATCTCGCCCAGTTCGATCAGTTCGATATTGTCGCTGAGATCGGTCTTGATGGATTCATAGGTCTCGATCGCGTCGACCAGCAGCTGACGCTCGCGCATCAGCTTCTGCGCGTTTTCGGGGTTGTCCCACAGGTTGGGGTCCTCGACGCGCGCGTTAAATTCCTCAAGGCGATGCGGGGCGGTTTCATAGTCCATACGCTGCGCCAGCAGCTCAAGCGACTTTTCGATTTCCGCCACGGTGTTCTGGGTTTCGGCGCGCATGGTCTTGTCCCAACTTTCTCAATCAGGTTTGCGTGATAGCAAGAGGTTCGAGGCACCACAAGACAGCGGAGCCCCGAAACATATCAGTTGTCAGTAAAGGCCGCCGCCCTGCAGATCACCCTGGCTGGCATTGGGGCCAACGGTGATGGTGTTGCCGGTCGAGGTGGTCACCTGACGGCCCGAGCTGGCCTCTTCAAACAGCGGCAGGTCAGACCCCATCGCAAAACCGCCGTCGTAGACGCGGTCGATAAAGCCGTCGACACCATCGCGGAAGTACTCGGCCACGACGTAGTCACCGGTCGCATCCGCTGGCAGACGCGCGCCGCTGAAGCGGTCGATCTTGATGAAATGGCCACCCTCAGGCACTTCAAACGGTCCGCCACCGTACTTTTCGACGGCTTTCTCCATGAAGCTCTGGAAGACCGGGCCGCACATGGTGCCACCATAGGCCCCCCGCCCCATCGGGCGCGGGCGGTCATAGCCAATATAACAACCCGCCACGATGTTCGATGTAAAGCCGATGAACCACGCGTCCTTGGATTCGTTGGTGGTCCCCGTCTTGCCCGCAGTTGGCACAGGCAGGTTCACAACGCGCGATGCTGTACCGCGATCGACAACGCCCTTCATCATCGAGGTCAACTGATACGCGGTGATTGCATCCATCACCTGAGAGCGGTTGGTCTCAATGGTCGGGGATTCATCCGGCTCCAGCCAGGCAGAGTTACAGTCCAGACACTGACGGTCATCATGGCGATAGATCGTTTTGCCGAACCGGTCCTGAATACGGTCGACCAGCGTGGGCTCGACCCGCTCACCGCCATTGGCGAACATCGCGTAGGCGGCGACCATCTTGTAGAGCGTCGTCTCCTCGGAGCCCAATGAGTTCGCAAGGAACGCGCCCATCCGGTCATAGACGCCAAATCGTTCCGCGTAGCCCGCCACAACCGGCATCGTGACCTCTTGTGCCAAACGAATGGTCATCAGGTTCCGCGACTGCTCAATTCCGGTGCGCAGCGGCGTCGGGCCATAAAACTTGTTCGTCGAATTCTTGGGTCGCCACAGCCCTTGCGGTGTGTTCACTTCAATCGGTGCGTCCACAACAATCGTCGCGGGGCTATACCCGCTGTCCAGCGCAGCGGCATAGACGAAAGGCTTAAAGCTCGAGCCCGGCTGGCGTTGCGCTTGCGTGGCGCGGTTGAACACCGAGTCCTGATATGAGAACCCGCCCTGCATTGCCAGAACACGCCCCGAGTTCACGTCCATCGCGACAAAGCCGCCCTGCACTTCGGGCACCTGACGGGCGGACCATTGGCCTTCTTCCCCGGCCATCACCAGAATAACATCGCCGCGTTTGAAGTTGGCCGCGAAATCGCCCTGCATCCATTTGATATCCGAGCGCGGGATGACACCATCCGCAGGGCCATTCTCAATACCCACGGTCAGAGATTGTTCACCCACGTTCAGAACCACCGCCGGATACCACTGCGTCGGCAGCACCACGTCGCGCGGGATTTCCATGATCGCCAGAGCGTCGCGCCACTGCGTTTCATCGGCCAATTTTTCTTCGGGGATCACTTCACCCGTGCCGCGCCATTTTCCGCGTGACCGGTCGTATTTCTGCAAGGCCGTGCGCAGCGCCTTGGCGGCCTCGACCTGCATTTCCTCATCGACCGAGGCCCGGACGGTGAAGCCGCCAGTAAAGAACTCACCTTCACCGAAGTCTTCACTCAGTTGGCGGCGGATTTCGTCAGTGAAATAATCGCGCGGCGGCAGCGCGGTGCGGAAGCTTTCAAAGTCACCGTTCTGCACGGACCGCAGCGGCATCTCGACCTCGGTGTCATAGGTCGCCTGATCGATATAGCCGTTCTGCCGCATTTCCCGCAGCACATAGTTGCGGCGGTTCAGCAGACGTTCTTTTTGCCGAACCGGGTGGTAATCCGACGGCGCCTTGGGCATCGCGGCCAGCGTCGCGGCCTCGTGCGGCTCAAGCTCTTGCAGCGTTTTATTGAAGTAAGTCTGGGCGGCGGCGGTCACACCATATGAGTTCTGGCCCAGAAAGATCTCGTTCATATAGAGTTCGAGGATCTGTTCCTTGTCCAGCGTATCCTCAAGCCTAGTGGCGAGGATGATCTCTTTGATCTTGCGCTCGGCCCGGCGGTCACCGGACAGCAGGAAGTTTTTCATCACCTGCTGTGTAATGGTCGAAGCACCACGAACGTTTTCACCCTTGGACTTCACCGCCTCGACCCCGGCCGCGATGATACCGCGCGGATCATAGCCCTGATGGGTGTAGAAGTTCTTGTCCTCGGCCGAGATAAAGGCCTGTTTCACCAGATCGGGGATTTCCTCGGACGGCGTGAACAGGCGGCGTTCCTGCGCGAATTCGTCGATCAGCTGGCCTTCGCCCGAGTAAATCCGGCTGATCGTCGGTGGCTTGTACTGCGCCAGCGATTCATGGCTGGGCAGGTCGCGCCCATACATCCAGAACACCGCGCCAATCACCAGCGCGGCCATGAAAATACCCAAGGTGACGAGGCTGAAGATCGCCCCGAAAACGGAAAGAATGAAACGGATCACGTTGCTGCCTTTTACTCGCGCTGACGCCTATATAGGGATGACGCGGCGCAGGGTCAAAACACGATGGCCGATAATAGCCGGTTTGTGCCGTAGGGTCACTGGCCAATCAGGGATCGTTTGACCAGATCGTCCTGCCGCCATTGCTCCAACCCGTTTAGGATACCAAGCGCCATGCCCTTGCGCCATTCGGGATTTTGGATGTTTTTCAAGTCTCTGGGACTGGACAGAAATCCAAGCTCGACCAGGACCGAGGGGATATCTGCGGCCTTGAGAACCGAAAACGACGCCGTGCGGATCGGTCGGCTGTTCATTGGCCCGCCCTGCTGGGTCATTCCGTCGGCCAGAGCGCGCGCCAGCGCATCGGTGCGGGGTCGGGTTTCCTGCCGGGCGATGTCCAGCAGCACGTCCGCTACCTGATCCTCCGCGCCGCTGAGGTCCACGCCCGAGATCAGGTCGCCCCGGTCGTGCCGCTCAGCCAGTTTATGGCTGGCCACGTCTGAGGCATCGTCGGACAGCGTATAAACCGCCGCCCCATGCGCCCGGCCTTCCGACAGGATATCCGCGTGCAGCGAGATAAAAACATCCGCCCCAGCCCGATGCGCCAGAGCGATGCGGCGTTCCAGACTGACGAAATGATCATCCACACGCGTCAACACCACCTGATAACCTCCTGCCCGCAATAGCGTTTCGCGCAGTTCGCGCGCGAAGGTCAACATCAGGGTTTTCTCATCCGTGCCCCCGGCCTCGGCCCCCGGATCAATGCCGCCATGACCGGGGTCCAGCATCACCAGCAAGGGGCGTGTGCCATCACGGCCGGGTTTGGCCGGCGTCACAGCAGGCTCGGGTAGGTCCCAGCCCGGTTGACGTGGCGCGCCAGCACCGGCGGTAAAACTGTCGAAATCGGTGCCGCGCAGGTGCAGCGACAATCTCGCCTCACCTGTGACCTGATCCACCCTCAGATCCGCAGTATCGACGGCCAGAGGCGCGCCGAGTTCCAGAACCAAGCGCGACCAGCCCGGAACATAGGCCCCGAACTGCACGCCGCTGATCCGGTCGGTTTGCAGGAAAGCGTCTGCGTCTAACCCCGTCCAGTCGACCTCCTGAAAATCCAGCACCATGCGGTAGGGATCGCGGAGGGTAAAGACCCGATACGGCACCCCCTGGCTGAGGCCAAGGTCCAAGCGAACACCGGCGCGACCGTCATCGGTAATGCGGCTTTGATCCGGCAACACGCGTGCAAGCGCACTGAAGTCGTGCGCAAGCGCAGCACCGGTCAGCGCCCAGATCAGCGCGATGGCGTAGAAAATCCTGCTCATGGCCTCAAGTTTTCCCGAGATCGTTTGACCGCCAGCCTACCCGACCAGCGCAATTTTGTGAACGCCCTAGGCCTGCTCGGTGATCGCACCGCGCTCAGCCATGAAACGACGCAGCCGCAACAGGCCTTCCTCAATATCCTCCGATGACCGAGCGTAAGAGAACCGCAGGGTGTGGTGCCCGCGCGCCGGGTCGAAATCCAGCCCTGGCGTGACAGCGACCCCGGCCTTGTCCAGAATCTCAGCCGCAAAAGCACGGCTGTCATCGGTCAGGTCGGACACGTCCGCATAGACGTAAAAGGCCCCGTCCGGCGGCGCGATATTGGTGAACCCGGCCTTGGGCAGCCCATCCAGCATCAGCGCACGGTTACGGCGGTAGACGGTCAGATTGGCCTGCAACTCCTCTTCGCAGTCCATTGCCGCCAGTGCGGCCACCTGGCTGGCGTGAGGCGCGCAGATGAACATGTTCTGGGCGATACGCTCGACCACGCGCACCTGATCCTCGGGTACGACCATCCAACCTACGCGCCATCCGGTCATCGAGAAATACTTGGAGAATGAGTTGATCACGTAGCACTCATCCGTCAGCTCCAACGCGGTGACGGCTTTGGCCTCGTATTCCAACCCGTGGTAAATCTCGTCGCTGATGAACGAGGCACCTTGCCCGTGCGCAGCCTCGATCAACGACCCCATTGCGGCGTGGTTCAGCATCGTTCCGGTGGGGTTGGCGGGCGAGGCAACCATCAGCCCTTGCAGGTCCAGCCCTGCGAAATCTGCAGGCACGGGCTGAAGGCGGTTTTCCGGCGCGGTGGGCAGATCGACCGGCACCAGACCCAACGCCTTGAGGATCTGCCGGTATGACGGATAGCCCGGCGCGCCGATGCCAACACGATCTCCGCTGTCGAACAACGCCGTAAAGGTCAGCAAAAACCCGCCTGACGAGCCCGGCGTGATCACCACGCGTTCGGGGTTCAGATCGACATTGTACCACTCACCATACAGCCGTGCGATCCGTTGCCGCAGCGCGGGCAGGCCCAGAGCGACCGTATAGCCCAGTGGGGCTTGCTCCATCGCCTTGGCCAGCGCGTCGGTTGCCCCTTTAGGTGCACCGGTTCCGGGCTGTCCGACCTCCATATGGATGATGTGGCGCCCGGCCTCTTCAGCCTTGCGCGCGGCCTCCATCACATCCATCACGATAAAGGGATCGACCCCGGATCGGGTTGAGTTTCTCATGCCCATCTCCCATGTTGCAGCCATGGCTTTTGAACGCTTATCCAGGGTGGCGTCAATCCCGGCCCTGTTGCTGGTTGCAGCGACATGGATTTCAAGTGCTGTGCCATCGACAGCGCAAAGCCTGATCCGGGACCCCGATATCGAATATGGGCTGCGTGAACTGGCTTTTCCTGTCCTGCGCGCGGCCGGGCTGAACACCAACCGGGTCCGGATACTGGTGGTCAATGACAGCACGTTCAACGCCTTCGTGATCGACTATGGCGCGATCTATGTGAATTACGGCCTGATTCTGACCGTTGAAAGCCCCGAGATGCTGCAGGCCGTCATCGCCCACGAGGCCGCCCATATCGCCAATGGTCACCTGGCCCGAAGGGTGGAAAACCTGCGCGCAGCACAGCGAAATGCAGGCTTGGGCACCGCACTTGCCCTGATCGCAGCGGCTGCCGGCGGCGGCGAGGCCGCAGTGGGCATTGCTGCGGGAACCCAAAGCGCCGCGTTGCGCAGCTTTCTGGGGCATACCCGGGCCGAGGAATCCTCGGCTGACCAGAGCGCCGCCAGCTATCTCAGATGGGCCGGTATCTCGCCCAGTGGCATGGTGGCCCTGCACCGTAAATTCGCCGGTCAGGAATTGCTGAGCACAATCAATCAGGACCCATATATGCGGTCTCACCCCACCAGCCGCGAACGTCTGCGCGCTGCCGAAGCGTTTATGGAGCAGTTCGCCGACAAGGCGCAGCCGAACCCGAACGCCGATTACTGGTTCGCACGCGTCAAAGGCAAATTGTCGGCCTTCTTGCGGTCGCCCGGCTGGACCCTGCGTCGGGCAAAGGAAGAAAGCGCAGAGGATATCCGCCTGATGCGCGAGGCCGCAGCCCATCACCAAAACCGCGATCTGGCCAAAGCGCGCGCGGCGATAGACGCTGCGCTGGCCATACGTCCGGAGGACCCGTTCTATTACGAACTCAAGGGCCAGATTCTGCTGGAAAATCGGCAGGTACAGGAGGCGGTTGTGGCCTATGGCCAAGCGGTTGAAATGGCCCCGAACAATGCTTTGATCCTTGCTGGCTATGGACGGGCCATGCTGGCGCAAGGTCAGACGAAGAGCGCCCTGCAAGTACTTGAAAAAGCAAGAAACAGAGATTACCGGAACGCCCGCCTGATGCAAGACCTTGGGGTCGCCTACGCAAAGGTCGGGAACAATGGCATGGCCTCGGCCGTGACCGCAGAGCGATATGCCTTGCAGGGCCGGATGGCCGATGCAGGCATCCACGCAAAACGCGCCATCAGGCAACTGCCTGAAGGTTCACCGGGTTGGCAACGGGCACAAGATGTGTTGATTGCCTCAGAACGCGCTACGAAAGCAAAAAGGAAACGGAAATGATCCTCAGACATGCAGCACCCGCCCTTCTGGGGCTTTCCATGATCACCGGACCGGCACAGGCGCTGGACCTGAATGCGCTCAGCGAGGCCGAGAAAGCCGAATTCGGCAAACAGGTCCGCGAATATCTGCTGGAAAACCCCGAGGTGATCATTGAGGCGATCGACGTCCTTGAACAGCGCAACGCCGTTGCCGAAGCCGCGGCCGACAAGGAAATGGTTCAGGCCAATGCCGATGAGTTGTTCAATGATGGGTACAGCTGGGTTGGCGGCAATCCGGACGGTGACATTACCTTGGTCGAGTTCATGGACTATCGCTGCGGCTACTGTCGCCGGGCCGTGCCCGAAGTGGCCAGCCTGCTGGCCGAGGATGGCAATATCCGTCTGGTGATTAAAGAGCTGCCGATTCTGGGCGAAGCCTCGGTCATGTCGTCGCGCTTTGCCGTCGCCACGAAACAAGTCGCCGGTGACGATGCCTATAAACAGGTCCACGACGCGCTACTGGAATTCACCGGAGAACCGACCGAGGTCACCCTGCGCCGCATCTCCGATGGCCTCGGGCTGGACAGCGACGCAATCATCACAGCGATGAACAGCGACGAGGTCACCGAGGAAATTGCGCAGACCCGTGCCTTGGCACAACGGATGAAGATCTCTGGTACGCCATCCTTTGTTCTGGGCACCGAAATGCTGCGCGGCTTCCTGCCGGCTGCACAAATGCAGCAGATCGCCAATGGTGTCCGCGCGGATCAGAGCTGATGAATTGGGGCGGTCTGACCGCCCCTTCCCCTCTCAGAGGCCTGACATCTGTTCGGCTCGGGTGACGTATTTGTCGTCAAACCGAGCAAACCCATCATCCAACCAAAACCGAAAACTGGCCATTGGCGACATGCGGTCAAAACTGCGCGTGGTCTGCAGATCGGTGCCCGTAGGTGTTTCTTCGAACGCCCGTGCCAATGTTCCGCTTGAGCCCTTCGTACCCTCTTTGGCGCTCAGTGCCTTAAAACGCACTCCGAATTTCACCGCAGGTTCAAACTGTTCTATAGTTGCAACTCTTCAACGCGGGTCAGGTCGTCGACCTGCGACACTTCCACAAAACTCGCGCCGGGTTCCACCCAATCGATCGAAACCGTTTTTTCGTCTCCGTAAGTGTCCACTGTATCAGGTGTCACAACGAGGAATGGCCAAAGCTCTTCGGGTGAGAGACGAGTTCTGACTTTACTGTAAAATGTCCTGCTGCGGGTCGGAAAGAACCGATCGACCCAACCGCCACCGTAAACAGCGAACGTCAACTGACAGATCATAATGACGACGACAAAAAAGAAGAACTCGGAAAAGCTGCTGTCCGATTTTTCGATGACCAAGAATATACAAATTACCGGCAACGAAAATGCCACGGACTCTGTTGCTGTGCGAACATTCGGGAACAATAGCGCGATAGCCATCAGCACAGGCGTCAAGAGCAAAAGGAATGCTACTGCGCAAGCCAACTGAAAGGGAATTCCAAACACAACACGGTCTTGGTTGATACCGGCAACAAGCCCCGCGATGAACATCATTAATGCAATAGCGACCAGCCTACGTCTTTCACGGTAAAGGCGACGTCTCAATGAAATCATACAACACTCCAGTCTATTATAGCGTGTTCTTGATCCGCAATTGCGGCGCGAGTTTGACGGGCAAAAGGCCAATGCTCTGGCAAATGGCATGTTCCGGATTCGGCAACCAAGTCCGCAAGGCCGCGTGCCCGGCGATAATCATCAGCAGCAGTAATCAGCGCATTTTCTGAACGGCCTGCTGACTAAGCTTCAAGTTCACTTTTTTTGTGTTGAACGCTAGTTTGGTCTCGGGCATTGAACGCACCAAAGTGATTGATCCAAAGCCAGAGGCACGAATTAGCAATAACACAAAATCAGGTTTGTCCCGTGCAGCCGCCAAGGTGCGTGAGTCCGGTCGCGCTCTTCGCGGAAAAAAACAAGACCGCTCGCAAAACGGTACCACTGAGCAAAGTGCCCCAATCCGAAACGGCCGCTGAACCGTCGTTTCCCGCCGCGGATCAGGGCATCATCGTCGATATCGGCATGAATGACGGGATGGACACGTTCTACTATCGCAAAAGGGGATTCTACGTCATTGCCGTTGAGGCCATTCCCGATCTTTGTGCCGCGGTGTCTCAGAAGTTTGACGAACTGGGTGTCGATGGCGTCGATATCAGGAACTTCGCTGTCACCGACGGCAGCACGGACGAGGTTACGTTCTATGTGAACAAGTTCAACACCGCCTGGAGTTCCGTCGACGAGGAAATCGGAAGTCGCGCGGAAGGGTCCGAAAAGATCGTCGTTCAGGCGGTTGATCTTTCGGACGAGCTGCGGGACGTTTCGAAACAGATCCGCTATGCCAAGATCGACAATGAAGGCTTTGACAGCGTTGCCCTGTCGCAGATCATGTCGCTGGACACCCGGCCGCCGTATATCTCGGTCGAGAACGGAAGCTCGGAGATGCTCCATACGCTCTACGAGAACGGGTATGACAGATTCAAGTTTTCCAACCAGAAATATGTCAAGTACCAGACCATCCCGGCGAACTCGCCGCATGGGAAAGTGTCCGATCATTAGTTCGCATCGGGCGCATCCGGCCTGTTCGGAGAAGACCTGCCGGGCGAATGGATTTCGTACGAGGATGCACTGAAGGTTCAAAAGGGCTTGAACTTTGCATCGCAGAGCGCGCCGGACAACCTGTTTGCGGTCGTCATCGGCTGGTTCGACCTGCACGCAAAGCATTCATCCGCCAAGTAAGGATTTCAGCCCCGCCCTTTGGGCGGGTGCTGCTGAATTCACTGCAATGTTGTTCGCCGAGGGGGGGAACCGCAGGCGCGCCACGCGCCTATTCGGCCGCTTCCTGCGTCGCGTCCAGCTCAGCCGCCTTTTTCTCGACCTCTTCGACGATGTGATCGATCATCTGGTCGTTAGACATCTTGTGGCTGGCCTTGCCCGCCAAGTAGACCATGCCAGACCCAGCCCCACCGCCGGTAAAGCCCACATCGGTCATCAGCGCCTCACCCGGGCCGTTCACCACGCAGCCGATGATCGACAGGCTCATCGGCGTCTTGATGTGTTCCAGCCGTTGTTCCAGTGCCTCGACCGTCTTGATCACGTCGAACCCCTGCCGCGCGCAGGACGGGCATGAGATGATGTTGACGCCGCGATGGCGCAGGCCCAGGGATTTCAGAATTTCATAACCGACCTTGACCTCTTCGACCGGATCGGCGGATAGGCTGACGCGGATCGTGTCGCCGATCCCCATCCACAGCAGGTTGCCCAGGCCGATGGCCGATTTGATCGTGCCGGACACCAGCCCACCAGCCTCGGTAATGCCCAGATGGATGGGCGCGTCGGTGGCCTCGGCAATGCCCTGATAGGCCGCAGCCGATAGGAACACGTCGCTGGCTTTTACGCTGATCTTGAAGTCGTGAAAGTCGTTGTCTTCCAGAATGCGGATATGCTCCAACCCGCTTTCGACCATCGCTTCGGGGCACGGCTCGCCGTATTTCTCAAGCAGGTGCTTTTCCAGAGAGCCCGCATTCACACCAATCCGGATCGAACAATTGTGGTCGCGCGCGGCATTGATCACTTCTTTGACGCGCTTTTCATCACCGATATTGCCTGGGTTGATCCGCAAACATGCGGCCCCGGCCTCGGCGGCTTCGATCCCGCGTTTGTAGTGGAAATGGATGTCGGCAACGATCGGGACCGGGCTTTCGCGGACGATTTCTTTCAGGGCCTTCGACGATGCCTCATCCGGGACCGAGACCCGCACGATATCCGCGCCCGCCTCTGCGGCCGCCTGCACCTGCGCCACGGTCGCCGCCACGTCGGTTGTCAGCGTGTTGGTCATCGTCTGGACCGCAATCGGGGCATCACCCCCGACGGCAACGTCACCAACCATGACCTGACGGGATTTGCGGCGGTAAATATTGCGCCACGGACGAACGTGATTGAGCGACATGGGGACGGGTCCAAGACAGCCTGAGTTGCGTTTTAAATAGTCCGCCTAAAGGGGCATCGCAATGGCTAGATCACTCGGCAGGAGTTTCGTCTGCCTGCGCCTGAAGTTCGGCCACCAACTGCTTGAGCGCGCTGTTCTGGTCTGCTTCCAGATCGGCAACCGCATAGGTCTCGGAGACCGCATCCTTGGACAGGACCACACCTTTGGCGACGGTTCCCGGTGCGCCGGCGGGTCCGTAGTGTTCTCCATTCATCGAAAAGAACACAGACCCCGAAGCCCCCGCACGCAACAGCGGCGGCTCTTCGGTCAGAGGCACTTCGAAGACATTGCCCTGCTCGACCGTACCCAGAGTACCTTCGAAAATCACACTGCCATCAGCGGCGGTGACGCGCATCCAAGCCGGGTTGACCGCAACGATCTTGAGCGTTGTGTCGATCTGTTCGACCACCTGTGGCAAGGCCGGGCGCTCAACGGTGTGAACCTCGACCACTTCGACCTTGGGCAGCTCCTGTGGCTGGAAGGTTCCAACCGTGCGTGGATCAAGTGTGGAAATCGGCGCGTCGCGAGCGACCAACACTGGAACGTCCAGGGCTTGCGGGCGATACAGGCGGTCGAGCGCCTCGGCGCTCGGGGTATCGGTGACGGCAACCACGGTCGTGGCGGTGCCAGCGGCGTCCAGCGGATCAAGGTCTGACAGAACCACCGGGGCTTGCTCAACCGGGCTGACCTGCACTTGCTGAATCCTGTTCAAAACCGACCAGCCGCCATAACCAATACCGCAGATCACGGCGATCAGGACCAGAGACGAGCCAATCGCCCGCGGCTCAATCTGACTGACAAGGGATTCCTTGCCCGGAACAAAGGGGGTGTTGGGCGAGATGAAGGGATCGCGCCCCATCGGCCCCCGCGCGGCTACGCCGCCCGAAGGTTTGCGAACAACCGACGCCTCGGCCGACATGCCATGCGCAACCTCGAACCCACTTTCCTTGCAAAAGGCGGCAAAGGTTTCATCCGGGTTCATCCCCAGATAACGGGCATAAGAACGCACATACCCGGCGATAAAGCCGGGTGTGTCGAACGCATCTGGATCAGCGTCTTCTATGGCAGCAATGTAGTTGGCCTTGATCCGCAATTCCCGCTGCACATCCAGAAGAGACTTGCCCATGGTTGCGCGTTCGCCGCGCATCCTGTCGCCTAGCCGTACCTCATAGTCGTCATAGCCCTTCGGCCTGACGTCGGTATCACCTTCGGAATCGCGCTGAAATCTGCGCCCAATCATCCCTGCTGCCCCATTCTGCCTGCGCGTGTTTCGCGCCAACGGCGAATCGCCCCATTAGCGATTCGTCCGCTTATTTTGTTAGCCTAAGCTTAACACGCGGCAAACAAATTGCACACTTTGGTGTGAGGTTATCCGGCAAGTTCGGCGCGATTTAGCGCACAATGTGACCAAAGTTCGTCCATCGCTTGCACCAGACGGTTCATTTCGTCCGGTCCATGCACAGGTGAAGGGGTAAAGCGCAGGCGCTCGGTCCCGCGGGGCACAGTCGGGAAATTGATAGGCTGTACGTAGATGCCGAAATCATCCAGCAGCCGGTCGCTGAGGATTTTGGTGTGCACCGGGTTCCCCACGATCACCGGAACAATGTGGCTGCCGTGGTCGATCAGAGGCAGGCCCAGACCCTTGAGCCGCAGCTTGAGAATCTTCGCCTGTGTCTGGTGCTGTTCGCGCAGTTCTGGCGCTGTCTTGAGGTGCGCAACAGAAGCCGCTGCCCCCGCCGCAACTGCAGGCGGCAGCGAGGTGGTAAAGATGAAGCCCGGCGCATAAGAGCGCACGGCATCACACATTTTCGCGCTGGCCGCGATATAGCCGCCCATCACGCCATAAGCCTTGGCCAGCGTGCCGTTGATGATGTCGATGCGATGCGCCAGATTATCACGCTCGGTTACGCCACCACCGCGCGGGCCGTACATGCCAACCGCGTGAACCTCGTCGATATAGGTCAGGGCACCAAATTCGTCTGCCAGATCGCAAATCGCCTCGATCGGGCCAAAGTCGCCATCCATCGAGTAAACCGATTCAAACGCGATCAGCTTGGGTGCTTTGGGATCGTCCGCCTCCAGCAGCTCGCGCAGATGTTCAACGTCATTGTGACGGAAGATGCGCTTGGCGCCACCGTTGCGACGCACGCCTTCGATCATCGAGGCATGGTTCAGCGCGTCGGAGTAAATGATCAGACCGGGGAACAGTTTCGGCAACGTGCTCAACGTCGCGTCATTGGCAATATACGCGCTGGTGAACAGCAGCGCCGCCTCTTTGCCGTGCAGATCCGCCAGTTCGGCCTCAAGCTGTTTGTGATAGACCGTGGTGCCCGAGATATTGCGTGTACCGCCCGACCCCGCACCGGCTGCGTCAACCGCATCGTGCATCGCGTTCAGAACAACCGGGTTTTGCCCCATACCCAGATAGTCGTTGCCACACCACACGGTGATGTTTTGCTGCGACCCGTCCGGGCGCGTCCGCACCGCATGTGGGAAATGGCCATTCCGGCGTTCGATATCGATAAAGGTCCGGTAACGTCCTTCATCATGCAGCTTGGCAATCGCTGAATCGAGCTGAGCAGTATAGTCCACCGGTGTCTCCTTACCTGCCCGACCAATGCCGCCATCGACCGGACATCCTGTTCTGACGCCTGCATCGGACGAATCCGAGTGAGCGCCGATGCGTTCCCTTGTGCCCATCACGTATAAACAACATTGGGATCACATATTTGATTTGCATCAAATATCCCGTCGCACGGGTTCCGACAAGTAAAGTTACGGCTATCGGACGCGAGGAAACGACGCAGGCCCGTGCCAGCGTTTCCGATATTATACCACATTCCCTTCAAAGCGCACTGGACGGCGCCGGTGGCGCTGGTAGGGTTCCGGCAAATCTCAAAAGCAGGAGACCCCCATGTCGCTGGACGCTGTTCTGAACCGCATTGACGACGATCTGCAAACCTCGATCGACCGCCTGATGGAACTGCTGCGCATTCCGTCGATTTCCACCGACCCGGCCTATAACACGCAAGTGGATCAGGCAGCCGACTGGCTGGTGGCCGATCTACAAAGCATTGGCATCGCGGCCGAAAAACGAAAAACAACCGGCCACCCGATGGTTGTCGGCCATGTCGGAGAAGACAGCGACGCGCCGCATGTTCTGTTCTACGGGCATTATGACGTGCAACCTGTCGACCCTTTGGAGCTGTGGAACCGCGATCCCTTCGACCCGGCCATCGAAGACACCGACAACGGCCCGGTCATTCGCGGCCGTGGTTCATCGGATGACAAAGGCCAGTTGATGACCTTTGTCGAAGCCTGCCGTGCGTGGAAAGCGGTAAACGGCACCCTGCCCTGCCGCATCACCTTTTTCTTCGAGGGCGAAGAGGAATCGGGCTCTCCGTCCCTTGTGCCATTCCTGCGCGAGAATGCGGCCGAGTTGAAAGCAGATCTGGCACTGGTCTGCGACACCTCTATGGTGTCGCGCGGTGTGCCCTCGATTGCCTCGCAGCTGCGTGGGATGCTCAAGGACGAATTTACCGTCATCGGTCCGCGCATCGACCTGCACTCGGGCCATTATGGCGGCCCGGGCCTGAACCCGCTGCGCGAATTGTCCAAGATCGTCGCCTCGTTCTATGACGACGACACCGGGCGCGTCGCGGTCGAAGGCTTCTATGAAGGTGTCCACGAAGTGCCCGCCGACCAGCTGCGCCAATGGGAAAACTGCGGGTTCGACGAGGCTGAGTACCTGAACTCGGTCGGCTATTCTCAGCCGCACGGCGAAAAGGGCTACTCGACACTGGAACAGCAATGGGCCCGCCCGACGCTTGAGGTCAATGGCCTGTGGGGCGGTTATAACGGCGCTGGCTCGAAAACGGTGATCCCGTCGCAGGCGCATTGCAAGATCACCTGCCGCCTGGTCGGCGACATGGACCCGGACGCGCTGCGCGGCAAGATCCGCAAACATGTGGAAGAGCGCCTGTCGCCCGACGCGAATGTTGAATGGGACAATGATCTGGAAGGGTCCCCTGCCTCGGTCATGAATCTTGATCGGCCCGAGTTCGAAGCCGCCCGTGGTGCGCTGTCGGACGAATGGGGCCGCGAGGCCGTGTTCACTGGTATGGGCGGATCAATCCCGGTCGTGGGGTATTTCAACACAGAACTCGGACTGGATTCGATGCTGGTCGGCTTTGCCAATGACGACGACGCCATCCACTCACCGAACGAAAAATACGACGTGAAGAGCTTTCACAAGGGCATCCGGTCTTGGGCCCGCATCCTGGATGCGCTGACGAAGAAGTAAGCGGTTTGCGAGGCTCTGCCTCGCGCTCCGAGGTATTTTCGGCCAGATGAAGCGCGGATCACCTGCTTCATCTGGCTAATAGTATCTTGGGGCAGTCGCCCAAAGGACGGCGGGGGGCAGAGCCCCCCAACCGCGGTCATCACATGTGAATGACCTTGCCGTAAGCGTCCAGAACGCTTTCGTGCATCATTTCCGACAGAGTCGGGTGCGGGAAGACCGTGTTCATCAGGTCTTCCTCCGTGGTCTCCAACTGACGTCCGACCACGTACCCCTGAATCAATTCAGTCACTTCGGCGCCAATCATGTGGGCACCCAACAGTTCACCCGTCTTGGCGTCAAACACTGTCTTGATCAGACCTTCAGGCTCACCCAGAGCAATGGCTTTGCCGTTACCGATGAAGGGGAAGCGGCCCACTTTGATGTCATAACCCAGCTCTTTGGCTTTCGCTTCTGAGTATCCGACCGAGGCCACCTGCGGCTGGCAATAGGTGCAGCCTGCGATACTTTCGGGCTTCACCGGATGCGCGTGCTTGCCTGCAATCAGTTCGGCGACCATAACGCCTTCGTGGCTCGCTTTGTGGGCCAGCCACGGCGCACCGGCGATGTCGCCAATCGCGTAAAGACCTTCAACTCCGGTCCGGCAGAACTCATCGGTGACCACATGGGTGCGGTCGATCTTCACGCCCAGTGCTTCAAGCCCCAGGTTTTCGACATTGCCCACAATGCCAACGGCCGAGATGACGGTGTCAAAGTCGTGTTTCTCGACCTTGCCTTTGACCTCAATATGCGCAGTGACTTTGCCCTTGGCACGGTCCAGTTGCTTGACCATCGCCTTTTCCATGATGGTCATGCCCTGTTTGGTGAACGCCTTCTTGGCCAAACCGCTGATTTCGGCGTCTTCGACCGGCAGAACGCGGTCCATCACTTCGACCACGGTAGTATCGGCGCCCAGCGTGTTGTAGAAGCTGGCGAACTCGATGCCGATCGCGCCCGAGCCGATAACCAGCAGTTTCTTGGGCATCCGGGGCGGCTGCAGCGCGTGCTTATAGGTCCAGACCAGATCGCCATCGGCTTCAAGCCCCGGCAGTTCCCGCGCCCGCGCGCCAGTGGCCAGAACGATGTTCTTGGCGGTCAGCTCTTCGGTGCCCTTTTCGGTCTTGACCGAAACCTTGCCCTTGGCGGGGATCGTGGCCTCACCCATCACCACGGTCACTTTGTTTTTCTTCAGCAGATGGCCGATACCGCCCGACAGCTGCGCCGCCACACCACGCGAGCGCTTGACCACAGCATCAAGATCATAGCCGATCTTGTCCGCTTTCAGACCGAAATCCTTGGCGCGCTCCATCAGGTGGAACACTTCGGAGGACCGCAGCAATGCCTTGGTCGGGATACAGCCCCAGTTCAGGCAGATACCGCCCAGATGCTCCCGCTCAACCACGGCTGTTTTCAGGCCCAGCTGTGCTGCGCGGATAGCCGCCACATAGCCGCCCGGACCGGCGCCGATTACGATCAGATCAAAAGATTGTGCAGCCATGTTTTCCTCTCGGCACAGGTCGAATGAAAATTAGTTTACCATTAAACTAAATCCCGCAACGCATCAACACACCTCTCCCGCGACAAAAGCGACGCAGGGTCAACGGCACCAGTTTCTACGGAATTCAGCCTATACCGGGCACGTCTCAATGGCTAGAACATAGGGGTCGGGCCTGCCCGCTCTCTCCTTAACCCAAGTCATTAGAAAGGGTTACCATGGCCAAAACACTTAAGGATCTACTGCTTGCTATGCTCAACGCCACTCTTATTCTGGTGGCACTCTGTTTGTTTCTAGGGTGGAAGCTGGCATCGACAGTCGAAGGCGTCACCACGGTTTTTGAGGAAAAACTTCAGATCGTTGCCCCTCTTAAGGACGAAATTCGCGGTGTTCGGGGGGAGCTTGCCGCCCTGCGTAGCGACCTGACCAACCTTCAAACAGATGGCTCCGTGACAGATATCGCCGAGAAAGTTCGGATTTCCACGGCGTTGGTCACCTTGGACAATCTGGAAGCGCGGATGCAGGACTCGCAGGCCCGCATCGCGGAAATCACCGAGGCACCGGAAACTCTGGTCAACACAGCAATAGAAAAATCGGCCGACGTGATTGCCGACCGAATTATTGCTGTTCGGGGATGTGTGCCGTCGTCCTAGCCGGCGGCTTGCAGTTCCCGCACCGTCACACCGTACCCGCCCATGTCGACATAGGCCGCTTCGTGCGCGGTCATCGGGCGCTCAAGCGCCTCGTTGCGATAAGGGAACCGTCCGAATTTGCGGATAACTTCGCGATGCGCCCGTGCGTGCAACAGGTTGCTTGGATCGCTGTGCGCCATGTTCTGACACATCAGACGGACACAGCGCTCCTGATCGCACAGGTTTTCTGAGTGCATCATCGGCAGGTAAAAAAACTGCCGCGCCGGTTCGTCGATCTTGAGGTCCCACCCCTTGTCCACCGCGCATTTGGCGGCTGACAGGGCCGCGCGGTCCGACGAGAACGCTTTGGCGCTGCCGCGGAACATGTTTCGCGGGAACTGATCCATCAGAATGATGTAAGCCAGTGCCCCGCTGGGATAGGTCAGCCAAAGAGAAAACCTGCCTTCATTCGCGGCTTCCCAGGTGGTCAAAAACCGTTCGCGAATTTTAGCATCCAAGGCGTCGTCTTGCAGATACCACCCCTCGGGGCCGACCTCATCCAACCAAAAACTCAATACGTCTTCAGGCCCTACCATTGCCCTTACTCCGTCGTGTTGCCCTCCCCAGGGACGTAAGGTCATTTAAGGACGTTTTACAGATTTGTAACAGTAAAAAATTGCAACACTTGCGTCATAATCTTGTGTCTTAGGCAACATCTTGCGTTTCCTGCTCGGCTTCGGCGGCTTCGATGGCCACTTCTTGGGCTACCTCAAGCGCGACCGGAGAGGCCGTCGGATAGAACGGCGACATCGTTCCGGTCTCATCAACCGGGATCGCGGCACGCTGTGTCGTACGGTAGAGCGCATAGGCCGCCATGATGACCAGCAAGCTGGCGATAAACAGGAAGAACCCCGAAGGACCAAAGACGGCATCCCCCATCAGCCAACCGGTGATCAGCGGCCCCGCAATGGCGCCAAGTCCGTTGATGAACAACAAACCACCCGAGGCGGCAGCCATGTCTTCGTGGTTGAGAAAGTCATTCGCGTGGGCGATCAGCAGCGAATAGAGTGGGTTCGACATGCCGCCGATCACAAAGGCCGCACCCAGCAGGATCGGGAACGTGACCCCAAATATCATACCCGCAAACGCCGCGCAGGCCCCCACACCCGCAACCAGCATGATCAGAAAGCGGCGATCCATGCGATCCGACATCCAGCCCAACGGGTACTGCAGCACCAACGCGCCAATATAGAAGGAAGCAATAAAGGTCGAAATCTCGACCAGGGTCAGCCCCGATCGGGCACCGTAAACCGATGCCATGCCGAACTGGGCCGAAAACACTCCGCCCAGAAGGAACATACCGACACAGCCCAGCGGAGAGCTGTTGAACAACTCTCGCAGGGTCATTGGCTTTGTCGTGTCGAACGCCGGAGTTGGTGAAATCGACAGGAGGATTGGAGCAAAAGAGACCGAAACCAGAATGGACGCGATTACGAAAGTGTCGAACCCGGCCGGGTCACTCAACACCACCAACCCCTGCGCACTGATGATGCCGGTCATCTGAAAGATCATATACAGCGACAGCGCCTGACCGCGGTTTTCATTACTGGCGGCATTGTTCAGCCAGCTTTCAGCAGTGACATACACGCCGGAAAAGCAGAAACCGATGACAAAACGCCCCAGCACCCAGACGATCGGATTGGTCATCAGCGGGTAAAGGATCATGACCGCCGAGATGAAAGAGGCCAGCGCCGCGAACACCCGCACATGCCCGACCCGTCGGATCATCTCGGGCGCAAGGCGCGATCCGCCCAGAAAGCCCATGAAGTAGGCCGACATCACAAAAGACATCTCAAGCGTCGAAAAGCCCTCGATCTCGCCCCGGACACCCAGGATCGTGCCCTGCAGACCGTTGCCGACCATCAGAAGCCCCATACCAAGAAGAAGCGCCCACGCGCTGGAAAGGACCTGAAGCATTGGGGTCTCCGTACTATTTGCCGACCGGACTTAAGGATTCGTTTTGATATGAAAAACGGCTCAGAACCCGCTTGTCTACGACATTGCGGAGGCGTGATCCCGACATCGCGGCCACTAAGGGATCAAAAGCGACGCGTCCCCGTACGAGAAGAACCGATATTTCTGTTCAATCGCATGAGCATAGACATCCCGCATCCGGTCCTGACCCATCAACGCAGAAACCAGCATCAACAATGTCGATTTTGGCAGGTGGAAATTGGTCATCAGCGCGTCGGTGACGTGGAATTCGAAACCGGGATAGATGAAGATGTCGGTGTCACCCTCCCACGGTTCGATCTGACCAGTGCGCGCCGCGCTTTCGATCAGCCGCAACGCGGTGGTGCCAACCGGAATGACCCGACCGCCAGCCGCCTTGGTGGCGCGAATTTCTTCAACTGCGGTGGCGCTGACCCTGCCCCATTCGGCGTGCATCTTGTGGGTTGTCACGTCCTCGACCTTGACCGGCAGAAAAGTGCCCGCGCCCACATGCAGGGTCACATGACTGAACGTGACACCGCGGGCCTTAAGGGCCTGCATCAGCGCCTGATCGAAATGCAACGAGGCCGTGGGGGCCGCGACCGCGCCCGAATTGCGCGCCCAGATCGTCTGGTAATCGGTCTTGTCCTGCTCATCCGCCGGTCGTTTGGCGGCGATATAGGGCGGCAGCGGCATCGCGCCGGCCTGCTCCAGCGCGGCATCGAAATCCTCGCCCGTCCGGTTGAAGCGCAGATAAGCCTGTCCGTACTCGACCCGGTCGAGCGTGGCGCTGAGGTCGTCAGAGAATTGGATCTCTTCACCCAGCTTAACCTTCTTCAGCGGTTTGATCAGCGCCGCCCATGTGCCATCGGCCTGCGGGTCCAACAAAGTGGCCTCGATCGCGGCGGACACCGGCCTCTGCGCGCTGTCGCGGTGGCGGCGGCCATTCAGGCGCGCGGGGATCACGCGGGTATCGTTCAACACCAGCCGGTCACCGGGTCGCAGCCAATCGGGCAGGTCGAACACATGAGCATCCGTCACCGCATCGCCGCTGGCCACCAGCAAACGCGCCGAAGACCGCGGGTTGGCGGGCCGCGTGGCAATCAGGTCTTCGGGCAGATGGAAATCAAAATCGCTGAGTTTCATGGCCGCGCCATACAGCGCTCTTTACCCCAGTTCAACGGTCTGATGCGGGTGCTCCGAAAGTTCGTTTCGGTTCATCCGGTTTGACCGGCAGCGCATTGGGCCCGTCAGTGACTTTGGGTGCCGGCGGCCTCAGCAGGTTGCGCAGGAACAGCGGTGCCAATCCGGATAGCGGGTTGACCGACACTTTCGGCTGTCTCAGTGGCCCGGTCAGCGTGTAGTTGAAGCCAATGATGCCCTCGCCCTTTTTGGTAAAGACGCTGCCAATCGCATTGACCAGATAAATCGGAGAGATTGCGCCGCGCAGGTTCAGCAATCCGTTAACCGTGTCGATGGTGCCGTCAAAGGACAGGCCCATCGACGGCCCGACCGCACTGCCGCTGAGAACTTTGACCTGCGTTGGCGTGATACGCATCCGGCTTTCGATGGTTCCGAAAAAGATGCCCTGCCCGGCCATTTCATCCAGCAGACCCACAAGGCTGATGGCATTCAGCAGCGCGGCCATCGCCGGGGCGTCCTTGATACGCGTGTCCGTGATTTTCAGGTTTACATCGTAGTTACCGGGGCCCGCGACCGGTTCCAGTTGCAGGTTCATCGATCCGCCGCGCGCCTGCGTGATCATTCCTGCAGATCGCAGAACCGCACCCGCATCGCCCGAGGTCAGCGTCACCGCACTGCGGCCTGCGCGCGGCGAGACCTGTCCGCGCACCGCAGCGCCGCCGTTCACATTGGCGGTGAAGGCGCCGTTAACACCCCCGGTGGTCTGAAACGCGCCTTTGAACCCGGTCAGGGCGATGGTCTCGGTGACTTGCAGGCGATCCAGCGTCACATCCAGACGAGGACCGGGCCCGAACGCTCCGCCACCGCTACTACCGAAATTCGCGCGCCCAAGGTTCATTACGCCGCCCAAAACACGGATATCCGGCACAGAGCCGCCGTTATTGACCAGTTCGGCTGGCACCGCCAACCAATTGCCCAGATCGAACGAGCTGAACCGAACCCGGTCAAAATCACCGTTGCGGAACGAGATCGAGGCAGTTGTGCGCAACCCGGCAGCGTCCAGCTTAAGCTCATCCACACGCAGGTTGCTGCCCAGCGTCGCCGCAACGGTCATCGAGCCGGTCGAGCCCGCCCCCTTGCGCCAGCCCAGTTCGGGAATGGACAGAGCGACACCCGCCAGATTGGATGACGCCGTCAGTTTCGGCGGTGTACCGGCACCGATGCCCAACGTGATATCGGCTGTGCCCTGTCCGGTCAGCATCCCCTGCGGCAGACCGGCCTTCAACTCGGTCATCAGGCGGGGGGACAGTTCGATTTGCCCGGTCAGTTCGCTGCGCTGTGGTTCGGTGCCTCCGATGGGCTGACGCCACGTGGCCCGTAACGGAACATCGCCAAACAACCCGTTGCCCGAAACCTCAACCCCGGTCTGGTCACCCTGCAGGTCAAGCCGGGCGGCGCTGACCGAAAATCCAGGCACCAACCTGTCGCTTTTCACGTCGTCAATCTCGCCCAGAAAGTGGAACTCGGTCTCTTCGAACTTCAGGCCTTTCTTCATCGGCAAAGACAGAGTGCCGGTTAGGCTCACCTCACCCTCTGCCAGATCGACAGGCAGGTTCGCCTTGGTCAGCAACTCTAGCGGTGGCCGATCCAGCAGCGACATTGCCGCCGTAACACTGCCTTTGGCGGTGATCCGGGTGATCGACGGAGACACTCCTTTGATACTCGTGTCAGGGATAATGAACGAGGTGCCGGTGGCATCAATAGAACCACCCTGATCGGCGATGACGACCCCGGATTCCGCCGTGGCCGTGAACCGGTTGTTGATCAGACTGGCCTGCCCCTGCGCGTTAACGAGCGGCGGCAAGGTTTTGGCAAATCGTATCTTTGCCTTATCGAACCCGAAATCCAGATAGATATCCGGCTTGTTTCCGGGCAGCAGCCGCAAGGCAAAATCAACATCCGAGAATTGCCCCTCATAGAGGTTGTCCGCCACCCAAATCCGCGGCTTCGGCGCCAGACGGTCTGGCCAATAGTCCAGCAACTGATCCGCATTCATGTGGTCCAGATGGGCATCCACCTGCACCGCCCAGCCTTCCGGATCGCCGGTCAACTTGCCCGAGCCCAGCAACCGGTAATTGGCGTCTTGTACCATGATCTGGCCCAGTCGCAGCTCGAACGGGGCCAGTTTCATCTGCATGTCCAGTTCGGCCCGCGCCAGTTTCAGCGATTCAGGAAACAGGTTGGCCGGGTTGATACTGATGCTGCTAAAGCTCAACTGTGAGGTCAGGCTTTCCAGCGCACCTTTTTCTATCCCGTTCAGGAACGCCTTGCCCTCACCCTGAAACGCCCCCCAGGCCGAGACCACCGACACCTCGTTGAAATCCAATTCCTGACGGCTGGGGGTGTAGGTGAAATAGGTGCTGGCAGATTCGAACGGGATCGGGCGGGTTTCCTGTGTCGGCTGCACCGCCCCCGCACCAAGGTTCAAGGTAGCAAAGACCGGACCCAGCGCGGCATTGCTGTCCACACTGCCGCGCAGCGCACCCGAGATCGGAGCCTTGAGTACCTGCAGCCAGGACAACGCGAGGGTCTGGCCAGCAAGGTCTTCGGCGGGCAGATCGGTGATCGCAACGCCAAACCGTGCCTCTGGCGTGCCCAGAACGCTGGTGTAGTTTGCCTCGATCGAACTGGCATAGTCCCGCCCGGTCAGAACCGAGAACCCGGTAGCCAAGTGCATTTCATCACCGTTGCGGGTGGCCGTGATGTAGCCGCCGTCGAACACCCAGGCGCGGCCCAAACGCAGGTCTTTGTAGTCAAGCGTCAGTGATTCCAAATCGACCGAGCGCAGCCCCGACAACAAGGGCGAAAGAAACACATCATCTGATTGCTCAATCAGTTGCGCCAGGTCCGGTGCCTTCTGCACCGGGGCGCTGCCCGACCCGACGGTCAGCGACAGGGCACCATCCAAACCCCGTGTCAGGTCGAATTGCGCGCCCCGCACAGTGATGCGACGCGGACGAATCTGCCCCCGCAGCAAACCTCGCATAGACAGGCGGGTGCGTAAATCCGAAACCCGCGCAATCTGCTGCCCGGCGGCATCGCTGATGGTCACATCCGTTAATTTCAGACGAGGCCGCCATTCCTCGTTGACGATGAAACTGGCATCACCAAAGCTGAATTTCAGCCCGCCCAAGCTCTGTTCCAGCCTTTGTTCGACCTTGTGGCGCACCCATTCCGGCGCGTGCAGGTTCTGACCGAACAGAAAGAACCAGCCCGCAAACACCAGCAAGCCAATCGACAGGCACGTCCAGATGGAAAAATGCGCAGCAATACGACGCTTCGAGCGGCGCCGCCGGGGTTTCCCGGGCTGCGTCGCACTTTTGTCTTCGTGCTGCACCAATTTTTTATCCACGCCTTCCAACCCGCTTGCGCCGCCCTATGATGTCGGGCAGCCCTTAAAAAACTTTAGCGGAGTTTCCAATGCCCGACGTTTCAGACATCGCCCCTGATTTCACTTTGCCCCGCGACGGAGGCGGCGAGGTCACCTTGTCGGCCCTTCGCGGTGGCACAGTGGTTCTGTTCTTCTATCCTCGTGATGATACGCCGGGCTGCACCAAGGAATCCATCGGTTTCTCGGAACAACTTCAAGCCTTTGCCGATGCAGGGGCTCAAGTTTTCGGCATCTCGCGCGATAGCGTCGCCAAGCACGACAAATTCGTCGCCAAACACAACCTGACCACGCCGCTTTTGTCGGACGAGGGTTCCTCGGTCTGCGAGGATTATGGCGTGTGGGTCGAAAAGAACATGTACGGGCGCAAGTCGATGGGGATCGAGCGTTCGACCTTCCTCATCGACGCCGAGGGCAAGATCGCCCGCGTCTGGCGCAAGGTCAAAGTGCCCGGTCACGTGGATGAGGTGCTGGAGGCTGTGCGCGCCCTGTGACCCCTCTCGACCACGGTCGCCATCCGGTCTAAGACCCGCTCATCTGACCAAGCGGAGAAACCCGGTGTCGAAAACACTGACCCAGATGGCGAGCGAAGTTCTGACCACAGCAGACGCGCGGCAAAAAACCGCCCTGTCCAAACGCCATGCCGCGGCGTGGTTCGCTTCGCGCAAGGAGGACGCCCCCGCGATTGAGATCGGCACCGCAACGCCTCCGCTGCAACCGGCGCGACCGGGCCGGCCCGAGTTGCTATCTCCGCGCGAGGTTCCGAAGCGCAAACCCGGAACCGAGGCGGGCCGGATCGCCCTGCTGCACGCGGTCGCGCATATTGAGTTGAACGCGGTGGATCTGCACTGGGACATCATCGCCCGCTTTGGTCACGTGCCGATGCCGATCGGTTTTTACGACGATTGGGTCAAATGCGCCGAAGAGGAATCGCGCCATTTCGAGATGGTCTGCGATTGTCTGGAGCGCATGGGCAGCCACTACGGCGCCCTGCCCGCCCATGCTGGCATGTGGCGCGCCGCCGAAGATACGGCCGAGGATCTGATGGGGCGTCTGGCCGTAGTTCCCATGGTGCTTGAGGCACGCGGTCTGGACGTTACGCCCGGCATGATCGACATCTTCCGCAAGGCCAAGGACGAAAAGGCCATCGCCGCGTTGGAGGTCATCTATGCCGAAGAGGTCGGCCATGTGGCCTATGGCTCGAAATGGTTCCATTTCCTGTGTGGGCGCGAAAATGCCGACCCCAAGGATGTGTTTCACCAACTGGTGCGGCGCTACTTCCACGGGGTGTTGAAACCTCCGTTCAACGAGGAAAAACGCGCGGAGGCCGGGCTGCCGCCCGACTTCTACTGGCCGCTGACAGAAGACCTGCCATCGCCCGGTTCCGCGCTTTAAACCCACCCAACTTGACGTTATCGGCAATTTCCCGCCGAGAATTGGCGGGAAATTGAGGCTTTCCTGTGTGAACTGGTTAACAAACTTGCCCAAAGCACGCGCCCGCTCTATGCAATGCGCCCAAGGGACGGACGACACTCACAACCGGTCCCGATCTTGGGGATGAGAGGTGAAGACGCGTGCGAACACGTCTGGCAATCAAACTACACTCACTGCTCGAGCGGCATTTCCCGGAACGCCGGGTTTTCCTGAAATCTGACAACGACACGCGGTTCATCCGGCTCAGCTCGGAAACGCAGGTCGCGGCTGTCGCCGGTGTTGCGGTGATCGTCGGCTGGACGGCCGTTGCCACGGCGATTCTGTTGATGGACAGCATCGGGTCGGGCAACTTCCGCGAACAGGCCAAGCGGGATCAGGCAACCTATCAGGAACGACTGAACATCCTGTCCACCGAACGCGACGCCCGCGCACAAGAGGCACTGGCCGCACAGGACCGGTTCAATGCGGCGCTGAAACAGATTTCCGCAATGCAGTCGGAACTGCTGGCCTCGGAAAACCGTCGGCGCGAGCTTGAGACCGGGATCGAAGTGATCCAGACCACCCTGCGTGCCACTATGAAACAGCGCGAAGAGGCCCGTACCGAACTGGCCGACGTACAGGTCGAGGCCGGTGACGGCGACATGTACGTGACCGCTCTGGCCTCGCCAGAACAGATGAACTTTATGACCGAGGCGCTGGCCCGCACCGCGCAGGAGCGCGACCAGATCGCGGCAGATGCCAAGGACGCCCTGGACCAGCGCGACGAGCTTGAGCTGGAAATCCGGCTGATGCAGGAGCGCAGCGACGAGATCTTCCGCCAGTTGGAAGAGGCAATGGTGATCTCGGTCGAACCACTGGACAAGATGTTCCGCCAGGCCGGTATGCCCACCGACCGTATTATTGAAGAGGTCCGCCGCGGTTACAGCGGTATGGGCGGACCCCTGACTCCCATCTCATTCAGCACGCGCGGTGAGGACCTGACCCCCGACGAGATTCGCGCAAATGTTCTGCTGCAACAGATGGATCAGTTGAACCTGTACCGCCTTGCCGCCGAGAAAGCGCCGTTCGCCAATCCGGTGAAATCCGTGGTGCGGTTTACTAGCGGTTACGGCACCCGCCGCGACCCGAAAACCGGCGGACGGCGCATGCATAACGGCGTCGATTTTGCTGGTGCTCAGGGCACGGATATCTTCGCCACCGCAGATGGCGTCGTCACTCATGCAGGCTGGCAATCCGGTTTCGGGCGGCTGGTCAAGATCCGCCACGCCTTTGGAATTGAGACACTTTACGCCCATAACACCAAGATCCGCGTCAAGGTTGGTCAAAGGGTCTCGCGCGGGGATCATATTGCTGATATGGGTAGCACCGGACGGTCTACCGGCACGCATCTGCACTATGAAGTCCGCGTAAACGGAAAACCTGTAAACCCAATGACTTACATCAAGGCTGCGAGAAATGTTTTCTAAGAGCAAAATCAACGAGCCCGCATCCAACGCTCCTGAGACGGCAAAGCCTGCCGCTCCGGCGACCCCTGCGGCCCCTGCACCGGCAGAAAACAAGGCCAGCACCGCGCCCAAGCCCAAGCCTCCGGCATCGGTTCTGTCCTCGGACCTGCACATCACGGGTAACCTGAAGACCACTGGCGACATTCAGGTCGAAGGCACTGTCGAAGGCGACATCCGCGCGCACCTGCTGACCATCGGTGAAACCGCCACAATCAAGGGCGAAGTTACCGCTGATGACGTCGTGATTAACGGTCGCATCGTGGGCCGCGTTCGTGGTCTGAAAGTGCGCCTGACCTCGACCGCGCGTGTCGAAGGCGACATCATCCACAAGACCATCGCCATCGAAAGCGGCGCCCATTTCGAAGGTTCGGTGCAGCGTCAGGACGATCCGCTGAACCCGGGCCGCAGCGCCAAAGCCGGCGCCAACCCGGCGGCCGAGGTCAAGCAGTAACGCTGACCTGATATCCGAATGCACAAACGCCGCGGGTCACCCTGCGGCGTTTTTCTTTTGCTCTTGCCGCCGGGACCGGTCGGTATAGGGTTCTGACATGCTGATCTTTTTCTCAATCCTTCTGCTGATCGCGGGCTTTTTTCTGTACCGCTACTGGTCCAAGTCGCAGGCGCGGCAAGAGTTGCTGGCCACCCCCCTGACCGACCACCAACGCAATTTCATCGAACAGCAGGTGCCACTGATCCGCCGCCTTCCCCCTGACCTGCGCGCCAAGCTGGACGGCAAGGTGAACCTGTTTCTGAATCAAGTGCAATTCCGCGGCTGCGACGGGTTGGAGGTCACCGAAGAAATGGAACTGGCCATCGCCGCGCAGGCCAGCCTGCTGCTGGTGAACAGTGACCTCTGGTATGATCATCTGACAACGATTCTGATCTATCCCAATGCCTTCAAGTCGCGCCAGCGCAGGCAGGAGGGCTATGTCGTCAGCGAGAAGGAAATCGTGCGAACCGGCGAAAGCTGGGATCGTGGGCCGGTGATCCTGTCGTGGCGGCACAGCAAGGCAGGGGCGATGAATGACCGGGATGGTCAGAACGTCGTGCTGCACGAGTTTGCGCATCAGATCGACGACCTGTCAGGCGGTACCAACGGCGTTCCGATTCTCAGCGACGGTCAAAGCTTTGCCGAATGGGAGCGGGTCTTTCTGACCGCCTATGACGCCCATGTGCGCGCTGTGGAACACGGTCAGCACACAGTCATTGACCCCTATGGAGCGACCGGCCACGAAGAGTTCTTTGCCGTCTCAGTCGAGGTTTTCTTTGAACAGCCACGGCAACTGAAAGCCGCCGTTCCTGACGTGTACGAACAGTTGTCGAAACTGTTTCGGCTGGACCCGGCCAGCTGGGGGTAGCCCCCAGTCAAAACCGGAGATTCATTTCTGAACGGGGCGTTTGAAATTTCCCCGTTTCCCACCGTTTCACAAAACGTGATTTTTGAATTAACCTTAAATCAGTGTTTTCAGGAGGGATTTTCATGTCATCAAAACTCATGGCCGAGTTTTTCGGCACGTTCTGGCTGGTGCTGGGCGGCTGCGGCAGCGCCGTGTTGGCAGCAGGCGTCGCGGATGTAGGCATCGGCTGGCTGGGCGTTTCCTTTGCCTTCGGCCTGACGGTTCTGACCATGGCTTATGCGGTCGGCCATATTTCGGGCGGTCATTTCAACCCGGCGGTCAGCCTTGGCCTGATGATGGGCGGTAGGTTCCCGGCCAAGGAGCTGATCCCCTATTGGATCGCGCAGGTGATCGGCGCAATTGCCGCCGCAGCCGTGTTGTACCTGATCGTCAGCGGCGCACCGGGGTTCGAAGGTGTCGGCGGGTTTGCCTCAAACGGGTACGGCGAAGCGTCACCCGAGGGCTATTCGATGATGTCCGCATTGGTGATCGAGATCGTGATGACCGCCTTCTTCATCATCGTCATCCTTGGCGCAACATCCAACTTTGCGCCCGACGGGTTCGCCCCTATCGCCATTGGCCTGTGCCTGACGCTGATCCACCTGATCTCGATCCCGGTGACCAACACCTCGGTCAACCCGGCGCGGTCAACTGGCGTAGCACTGTTTGCTGATGCGCCGGCCCTGTCGCAGCTCTGGCTGTTCTGGGTCGCCCCGCTGATCGGTGCCGCCATCGGAGCTCTAATCTGGCAGGCGATGGGCGACGACTGAGCGTGAAAAAGCCCCGAAGCGGAATGCGTCGGGGCTTTTTGTATTATTCGGTGACGGTGACTTTTTTCATCACGTCCGGCTGACCGATCACGGCGCCGTTCGGGCCGTCACCGCGCTTGATCGCATCAACCACATCCATGCCCTCGGTCACCTGACCGACAACCGTGTACTGGCCGTTCAGGAACGGGCCCGGTTCGAACATAATGAAGAACTGCGAATTCGCGCTGTCCGGATTCTGCGCCCGCGCCATGCCGACAACGCCACGGTCATAATTGTAGTCCGAGAACTCGGCAGGCAGGTTAGGACGATCAGACCCACCGGTACCAGCGCGGCGCATGTCACCACCGATCCGGCCATATTCAACGTCGCCGGTCTGCGCCATGAACCCGTCGATCACGCGGTGGAACACCACCCCGTCATACTTGCCCTCAGCTGCCAGAGCGCTGATCTGCTCGACATGTTTGGGGGCGAGATCCTCGAACAGGTCGACGGTGACGGTGCCATTGGCGCCCTCGCCTTCGATCTCGATCTGAAGGCCTGTGGCCAGCACAGGGCTGGCCAGCAAGGCAAAGGCTGCGGCCAGCTTATACATCTGCCGCCACCTTGACGCTGATCATGCGATCCGGGTTCGCAGGCGGTTCGCCACGAACGATGGCGTCCACATGCTCCATCCCGTCGATGACGCGGCCATAAACAGTGTATTGACCGTTCAGGAAGTGGTTGTCTTTGAAGTTGATGAAGAATTGCGAGTTGGCCGAGTTCGGGTTCTGCGAACGTGCCGCACCCAGGGTGCCACGATCATGCGGCAGCTTGGAAAACTCAGCCGGAACGTTCGGCAGCGACGAACCACCGGTGCCCGCCATACGCAGGTTGAACCCGTCTTCCATGTCGCCATGCTGTACGTCGCCGGTCTGCGCCATGAAACCGTCGATCACACGGTGGAAGGCCACGTTGTCATATTCACCACTACGCGCCAGTTCTTTCATCCGGGCGCTGTGCTGAGGGGCCACGTCAGGCAGCAGCTCGATGACAACATTGCCGTCTTTCAGTTCGATGATGATGGTGTTTTCGGGATCCTTGATCTCGGCCATGAGGCCCTCCTGTCGTTTAACTTGCGCAAATACCTATGATGCGGGCGCGCGAATGCCAAGTGACGCATTGACCTGAGGGCAAAATGCAGGAAAAGAACCGCCTAAATCTGTTTCACATTTCCGAGGATTGCACGATGGGCTGGAAAACTCTCGACGACATGGACCTGAACGGCAAACGCGTGCTGGTGCGCGTCGATATCAACGTTCCGGTGGTGGATGGGGTCGTGACCGACGCAACCCGCATTCAGCGCATCGTGCCGACGGTTCGCGATGTCCTTGCGGCGGGCGGCAAACCCATCCTGCTGGCGCATTTCGGACGCCCCGGCGGTGAACGGCGCGAGAACCTGTCGCTCAAGCAACTGGTCCCCACGCTGGAAGACGCTTTTGGCTCTACGGTTCTGTTCGCCGCCGATTGCGTCGGCACCGAGGCTGAGCTGGCCGCCGAGGCCCTACAACCCGGTCAGGTTCTGCTGCTTGAAAACACCCGTTTCCACGCGGCGGAAACCAAGAACGACGCTGATCTGGCCGCAGGCATGGCCAAGCTGGGCGAGGTTTATTGCAACGATGCGTTCTCGGCCGCTCACCGTGCCCACAGCTCGACCGAGGCAATCGCCCGCCTGCTGCCCTCATGCGCCGGTCGCCTAATGCAGGCGGAGCTTGAGGCGCTGGAGGGTGCCTTGGGCGCGCCCAAGCGCCCTGTGACTGCGGTGGTCGGTGGCGCGAAGGTTTCGACCAAGCTGGAACTGCTGGGCAACCTGATCTCCAAGGTGGACTATCTGGTGATCGGCGGCGGCATGGCGAACACTTTCCTTGTCGCTCAGGGCCTGAACGTGGGCAAATCGCTGGCCGAAACCTCAATGAAAGACACTGCAGCTGAAATTTTGGCAAAAGCCGAAAGCACGGGCTGCACCATCGTTCTGCCCACCGACATCGTTGTTGCGGACAAGTTCGAAGCCAACGCCCCGCATCAGGTTCTGCCCGCTGACCAATGCACCGAAGACGGTATGATCCTGGACGCTGGCCCCGAAAGCGTTGCCGCCATCACCGAGATCTTCACCAAAAGCCAGACCCTGATCTGGAACGGCCCTCTGGGTGCATTTGAGATCGAGCCCTTTGACGCCGCCACCAATGCAACCGCTCTGAAAGCCGCCGCGCTGACCCGCTCGGGCCAGTTGGTATCGGTCGCGGGTGGTGGCGACACGGTTGCTGCACTGAACGCTTCAGGAGCGGCCAAGGACTTTTCGTACATCTCCACCGCCGGTGGCGCGTTCCTGGAATGGATGGAGGGTAAGACCCTGCCCGGCGTTGCTGCGCTGGAAGGCTAAACCGCGCAATTTGGTCGCGTGTCGGAACTCGTGGTAAACTCTCCTCTTTAAGGTGGAGATTTTGCCATGAGAGTTTTTGCCTGCCTGATCATTGCCCTGTTTCCCCTGCCCGCCATTGCCCAATCCAGTTGCAGCGGACAGACCCAGTTAGATGCGAATTTCTGCGCCAAGGAGAAATGGGAAATCGCCGACCGTGAGCTCAACCGGCTTTGGAAAGAGGTCAAACCGATAGCGGACGCACGGGGAGACGGACAAACCCTGCTGAACGAACAGCGCGCGTGGCTGAAAAGCCGCGATGCCACTTGTGAACCCGAGTTGAAAAGCGATGGTAGCGCAGCGCCGATGTTCTACTGGGCCTGCATGGAAGAGCAGACCCTGACCCGCAATCAAGCGCTGGACGCATGGCGCTGAGAACGCGCGTCCAACAATTTCAGAAAATTGCGAATCAGGGGATTCACAACCCGAATCGCCTGTGACATAGTGCGATCAGATGCTCGCAAAGGGCACGTTATTGAGGCAGTTCATACGGCGGTAAACAGAGTGTCCCGTTCCCATCGGCCCGGTTTGGGCGCAGTCGTTTTCTTCATGGTGGCGTTTATGCTGGGTGTCTATTTCACCTTTGCCGCCGTGCAGGGCGACTATGGCCTGTTCCGACGGGTCGAGATTGCGGCGGAACGGGACGCCCTGTCGCGCGATCTGGCCAAGCTCGAGGCCGAGATCGCCAAGATGGAAAACCTGACCCGTCGCTTATCAGATACCTATCTGGATCTCGACCTGCTGGATCAACAGACCCGTTCGGTTCTGGGCATGATCCGTTCGGACGAGATTGTTATCCGCTAACTTTTTTACTTAAGTATCCTTTTTGGTTTGAAATTCGCCACTTTGCGGCGACTAGTGGACCAAAAGCCGAGGGATCTTTTGTCATGAGCAACAAACTTGACGATCAGTTTTTCGACAGAGCTGATGCCGTAATCAATCTGGCAAACACATATCTGGAACAGGTGACGCGCGGAAAGGTCAGCGCATCGCTCTTGTACGCAGCGGCACGGTTCAATTCCTGGGTCAGCGCCTGCGGCTTCGAAAACCGAGACGATATGGAAGAGATGAAAGAAGAGACCATCGAGTACTTTGTTCAAGAATACCGAAAAATGCTCGATGAAAACCTGACTGACTACATCGACAATTTTGACAAGTACATGCGCTAAGCGCAGGTGTTTTGCCCAAAAAAACACTGCTATCCGCCGATTAGTTCCCCCGCGTCACATTTACACTCGCCAGAAAGCAGGAAATGCTTTATGAGATAGTTTAACGCTAAACTATCTGTCCGGAAGGGGGGGATCGCCACGATGGCTGCGCGAAAAACCACAAAGAAACCAAATGTTTCTGCGGAAGAGCTTAAAACCTACTACCGCGAAATGCTTCTGATCCGCCGATTCGAGGAAAAGGCGGGCCAGCTGTACGGCATGGGTCTGATCGGTGGATTCTGCCACCTCTATATCGGCCAGGAAGCTGTTGTTGTGGGCCTCGAGGCCGCGGCAAAGGACGGCGACAAGCGGATCACTTCGTATCGCGACCATGGACATATGCTGGCTTGTGGCATGGATCCGGGCGGCGTGATGGCCGAACTGACCGGCCGTATTGGCGGCCTGTCCAAAGGCAAAGGTGGTTCGATGCATATGTTCTCGAAAGAGAAACATTTCTACGGCGGCCATGGCATCGTCGGCGCACAGGTGCCGCTGGGCGCGGGTCTGGCCTTTGCGGACAAATACAAGGAAAACGGTGGCGTCACCTTCACCTATTTCGGGGATGGCGCGGCCAACCAGGGTCAGGTTTACGAGACGTTCAACATGGCCGCCCTGTGGGACCTGCCTGTCGTCTTCGTCATCGAGAACAACCAATACGCCATGGGCACGGCGCAAGCGCGCTCGACTTCGACCAAGGATATCTTCCACCGGGGCGAAGCGTTCGGCATCCCCGGTGAGATCGTGAACGGCATGGATGTGCTGGCGGTCAAGGCGGCGGGTGAGAAAGCCGTCGCCCACTGCCGCGCAGGCAAGGGGCCGTATATTCTGGAAATCAAGACCTACCGCTATCGCGGCCATTCGATGTCTGACCCGGCCAAGTACCGCACCCGTGAAGAAGTTCAGAAGGTCCGTGAACAAAGCGACCCGATAGAACATGTCCGCGAGCTGCTGCTGACCGGCAAACACGCGACCGAGGATGACCTGAAGGCGATCGACAAGGAAATCAAAGAGATCGTCAACCAGGCCGCCGAATTCTCGAAAGAAAGCCCCGAGCCTTCCGTGGAAGAGCTCTGGACAGATATCTACGCCTGAGAGGACGACTAAGACATGGCAACCGAAATTCTCATGCCCGCCCTTTCGCCCACGATGGAAGAGGGCACGCTGGCCAAATGGCTGGTCAAGGAAGGCGACACCGTATCCTCGGGCGACATTCTGGCCGAGATCGAAACCGACAAGGCGACGATGGAGTTCGAAGCGGTCGATGAAGGTATCGTCGGCAAGATCCTGATCGCCGAGGGCACCGAAGGGGTCAAGGTCAACACCCCCATCGCCGTTCTGGTCGAAGAAGGCGAAGACGCCTCCGCCCTGCCCGCGGCTGCCCCTGCAGCCGCAGCGGTGACCGAGGCCGCCCCTGTGGCGGTTGAGGCCGCCGCTCCCGCAGCTGCCGCACCGGCCGCTCCGGTCGTGGATCTTTCACCTGATTGGCCGGCCGACGCTGAAATGAAGACCGAGACCGTCCGTGAAGCCCTCCGCGACGCGATGGCCGAGGAAATGCGCGGTGACGGAGACGTCTACCTGATGGGTGAAGAAGTCGCCGAGTATCAGGGCGCCTATAAGATCAGCCAAGGTCTGCTGGACGAGTTTGGCCCCAAGCGCGTCATCGACACCCCGATCACCGAGCATGGTTTTGCCGGCATCGCGGTTGGCTCGGCCTTTGGTGGCCTGAAACCGATTGTCGAGTTCATGACCTTCAACTTCGCCATGCAGGCGATTGACCACATCATCAACTCCGCTGCCAAGACGCTCTATATGTCCGGCGGCCAGATGGGCTGCCCGATCGTGTTCCGTGGTCCCAACGGTGCCGCAGCACGCGTGGCAGCACAGCACTCTCAGGACTACGCCGCATGGTACATGCAAGTGCCCGGCCTGAAAGTGGTGATGCCCTATTCGGCGGCTGACGCCAAAGGCCTGATGAAATCGGCGATCCGTGATCCCAACCCGGTGATATTCCTTGAAAACGAAATCCTCTATGGTCGGTCCTTTGACATGCCGCAAGTGGATGACCTGACCATCCCGTTGGGCAAGGCCCGCATCTGGCGCGAAGGTTCGGACGTGACCATCGTCAGCTTCGGCATCGGTATGCAGTTCGCACTGGAAGCCGCCGACAAGCTGGCCGAAGAAGGCATCAGCGCCGAGGTGATCGACCTGCGCACCATCCGCCCGATGGACACAGGCGCGATCATTAACTCGGTGATGAAAACCAACCGTCTGGTGACGGTTGAAGAAGGCTGGCCGCAGGGCTCGGTCGGCAGCTACATCTCGTCCGTGGTGATGCAGGAGGCGTTCGACTACCTTGACGCGCCGGTCATCAACTGCACCGGCAAAGATGTTCCGATGCCCTACGCCGCGAACCTCGAAAAGCTGGCGCTGATCACCACCGATGAGGTGATCGCCGCCGTCAAACAAGTGACCTACCGGTAAGGAGCGACAGACAGATGCCCACCGAAATTCTGATGCCCGCCCTTTCGCCGACAATGGAGGAAGGCACGCTCGCCAAATGGCTGGTCAAGGAAGGCGACAGCGTCTCCTCCGGTGACCTGCTGGCCGAGATCGAAACCGACAAGGCCACGATGGAATTCGAAGCCGTTGACGAAGGCACCATCGGCAAAATCCTGATCCCCGAGGGCACCGAAGGGGTCAAGGTCAACACCGCCATCGCGGTTCTGCTGGAAGATGGCGAAAGCGCCGATGACATCACAGCCGGCCCTGCTGCAGCCCCTGCGGCTGCCCCCGCAGCCGCCGCGGGCAACGAGGTTGCCGCGCCAGCGGCGTCCGAGGCGCCCGCCCCTGCCCCGGCTGCTCCGGTCAAGGCGGATGGCGGTCGTATCTTTGCCTCGCCTCTAGCTCGCAGGATTGCCGCGCAAAAAGGTCTCGATCTGGCGCAGATCACCGGCACCGGGCCCCATGGTCGTATCGTCAAAGCGGATGTCGAAGGCGCCTCGGCAGCTCCGGCAGCGGCCGCTCCGACCCCCGCAGCGGCAGCAGCCCCAGCCGCAGCACCGGCTGGCCCGTCGGCAGACGCAGTGGCCCGCATGTACGAGGGTCGCGAGTACGAGGAAATCAAGCTCGACGGAATGCGCAAGACCATCGCAGCGCGCCTCAGCGAAGCCAAGCAGACCATCCCGCATTTCTACCTGCGCCGCGATATCAAGCTGGACGCACTGCTGAAATTCCGTGGCCAGCTGAACAAACAGCTGGAAGGTCGCGGCGTGAAGCTCAGCGTCAACGACTTCATCATCAAGGCCGTCGCCAACGCGCTGCAACAAGTCCCAGCCTGTAACGCCGTTTGGGCCGGTGATCGCGTTCTGCAACTGAAACCGTCGGACGTGGCGGTCGCGGTAGCGATTGAAGGCGGCCTGTTCACGCCGGTTCTGCAGGATGCTGACATGAAGTCTCTGTCCGCACTTTCGACTGAGATGAAAGACCTCGCCTCCCGCGCCCGCGAGCGCAAGCTGGCGCCGCATGAATATCAGGGCGGCACGTTTGCGATCTCGAACCTCGGCATGTTCGGCATCGACAATTTCGACGCCATCGTGAACCCGCCCCATGCCGGTATTCTGGCGGTGGGCTCCGGCGTCAAAAAGCCGGTTGTCGGCGATGACGGAGAACTGACCGTGGCTACCGTGATGTCGGTCACCATGTCGGTCGATCACCGGGTAATCGACGGTGCACTGGGAGCCGAGCTGCTGCAGGCCATTGTCGACAATCTGGAAAACCCGATGGTCATGCTGGCCTGATCCACCCCAAAAACAAATAAAGCCGCCTCAGACCCGAGGCGGCTTTTTTCGTTTATTAGTAACGCTTTACTTGTCTTTGCCCAGCATGTGATCCATCGAGATCGACGGCTGATCACACCCGGCTTCGCCCACGATCTTGGCAGGGATACCGGCAACAGTCGTGCAGGCCGGAACCTCTTGCAGCACCACCGAACCTGCGGCGATGCGGCTGCAATGGCCCACCTCGATATTGCCCAGAACCTTGGCCCCGGCCCCGATCAGGACGCCGTCACCAATCGTGGGATGACGCTGTTCTTCTTCCTTACCGGTTCCGCCAAGGGTCACCGAATGCAGCATCGAGACATTATCGCCCACCACAGCCGTTTCACCGATTACGATGGAATGAGCGTGGTCGATCATGATGCCCTTGCCGATACGGGCAGCGGGGTGAATATCAATCCCGAAAATCTCGGATGAGCGCATCTGGAAGAAATACGCCAGATCATGGCGACCTTTATTCCACAGCCAATGCGCCACACGATAGGCCTGCATCGCCTGATACCCTTTGAAGTACAGGATCGGCTGCAACAGACGGTGGCACGCCGGGTCGCGCTCATAGACGGCCATCAGGTCCGCACGCGCCGCTTCGATCAGCGACGGGTCATCCGCATAGGCCTCATCCACGATTTCGCGCAGCACCATCATCGACATTTCGTTTGAACACAGCTTGGCTGAGATTCGATACGACAAGGCCCGTTCAAGGCTGCGATGGTGCAGGACACAAGCATGCACCAGACCACCCATCAGTGGTTCGCTCTCGACCGCTGCCTGAGCTTCGGTGGTGATACGGGTCCAGACCGGGTCAACCGGCCTCACGTGACTGCGCTTTTCCAACATGGTTTTTGATCCTTTGCTGCGCCTAGAATGCCATTTAGTTGTAAAAACACCAAACGCAAACCCGTGATCTGCAGGGTAACGAAAATGAATGACACCGAACTGGCAGACTTTACTGCAAGGATTCAGGCACGATTGGCCGAGATTGCAGATCATTCGGCCTCAGAAAAAGATGCGCAGGCCATAGTCGAGTTGGATCAGCAGGCCGTTGGGCGCCTCAGCAGGATGGATGCTTTGCAGAATCAGGCGATGGCCAAGGCACAGCAGGCCAACCGGGATATCGAGACGCGGCGCTTGCAGGCCGCGCTGATCCGCATTGAGGGAGGGGAGTTCGGCTATTGCGAGGATTGCGGCGACGAGATCCCCAAAGATCGTCTGAACCTAGACCTCGCCGCCACCAGATGCGTCAGCTGTGCATCCGGTTGATCTGAAACCGGATCAGATGGCGCAGAACCATCTCAAAACACTGGCAATACTGCGGGTCGTCAAAACCCGGTTCATCCGCCAGCCGCCTGTTGCGCGCCGCTGCCATCAATGATCCATTGCCGAATAATGGATGAAGCCGCCCGGTCTGGCCGACATGTCTGTCGGCCAGATCCGCTTCGTGGATCATACGGGTGCAGAGGCGATTGCGGTCCACCGGCGACGCGGCCAGCAAGGCCCGCGCCGCAGCGCTGACATCTCCGTGTAAAACAGGACGCATGTCGCGGCTTACCCGACTGATAGGCTGGCGGACAGACCCGGCCCGTAGCTGGCCGAGGCCTGAGCCACCCGTACCTCATAGGCCCCGCTGGCCCCATCCGCCGCTTGTGCCGCGGCGGAATAGAACCAGCTCGGCTCGTTCACAACCTGTTCCCGGGCCAACATGCCGTTGACGCGAATTTGAACAAGGTAGGATTCGCTTTCTTCCGCCAGCGGCACATCCAAACCGGCCCAATCGTCCCCGTCCAACCGGGTGCGGCGTATCCATGACAACTGGTCGCCTGTGGCCGAGGGAGCCGCCCTGAGATGTACCGGTGCATAAGGGCGCAATCCGTTACCATCGAAGGCTTCGACAAGGTGGACGAAAGACGGGTCGTCATAACCCCGCGTCGCCGGGCCGATGCGATAGTGTTTGCTCACCCGCCGCTCGGATCGCAACAGGCTTGTTTGATAGACCCGCTGATCCAGCAAAACGAACATCGACCCTTCGGGCCAGGTATCGGGCATCATTGCATCTGTCCCCAACTGGCCGCGCAAACGCCCGGACAAGGTATAGATGCCTGCTTCCTGCAGGGTGGCGTCGGCGAACTGGAAAACCTCCCAGTTGCTCGGCGTCCCATCCCCGATGGCCGCCAGATTGGCACCGTTCAGCAGCGCATCGCGCGGGCGCGATTCCAGCAAACCGTCGACCAGTTTGACCCGCAGCGGCGCACCTTCGTCCCAGATACCTGCACTGGCCCGGCTAAGCGGCGTTTCGGTGAACCCGATAACGGCCTGCCCCGAGATGACCTCTTGCAACGCATAATCCTCGTCACTGGCCGCCGAGTAGACGGCGACACTGCCGGGCCAAGGATTGGCCGAAGCCGCCAGATAAGGGGCGTGCGGTGCTTCCGATCCGGTGATCAGCGGCAAGTCCATGAACACGGGCAAGACGGGAGTCGGCGCGACAAAGGGTTTTGCGGTCACCACATCATCGGGCAGATCGGACGGCGCGTAGACGCCGGGTTCGATCCGCACCGCCTCGGCCAATTGCAGATCGGCCTGTTCCAGACGGTCGATCCGGTATCGTGCACCCTGCCCATCTTTGGCCAGAGTGACGACGTCGCCCGCTCCGAGATGCAGCATCGACGGCGGCAACGCAAACCGGGCTGTCTCGCGCGAAACCCGCGCTTCACTCAGCCAGCGTTCGGCCGTCTGGCGACCTTCGGCGCGCGTCATCGACAAGGGCACCTCATTCACCGACACGGAATGAGTGCGTGTATCCGGCAGGACGGCCTCTTCTGACACGACGTCATGGTCGGCATCCGACTGCACAAAACGCAGGCGCACACGACCCGTTAATTCGGCCTCGGCCTCTCGGCGATATTCGACATGACCTTCAATGTCCGCGCTGTCGGCCAAAAGATCGGTGTCCAGCTCAATTGCCCTGCGACCATCGCGCATCTGGAACAGCAAAACTCCGTCCCGTTCGATCGCGTCGAAACCATAGCGCAGCATCAACGGTTGCAGCGCGGCACGCGCAGTGGATACGTCTTCGATCGCATATCCCCGCACCACGCCATATAGGCGCGATACATCGATATCGGTTACCCCGGCCCTGTGGCAGATTTCCGTAACAACCGAGGCCAATGTCCGCGTTCCCGAACGCCCGTTCAGCCAATGACCACGAGGGTAATTCACTCCGTCGCTCCACTGGCTGCGCAGGTTGGGAAAGGTGGGGAAAGGGCGTGCGTCCCAAGCCCAGACATAAGCGTTCGCCATGTCCACCATCGGTCCGCCATATTTGTCCGAAACCGGGTTGATCGCCGGATCGGACCAATAGCCCAGCATCGCCTTCAGGTATTGCACCTGCATGAAATCGTCGCGCAGGCCGTTGGAGTATTTCGGCAGGCTGGATTCTGAAGATTTGGGATCAAGAAACTTGTTCGGCTGGTTGGACCCCTTGTCGATAGCGGCGCAACCAAGTTCCGTGAACCAGATCGGTTTGGACCCGGGCACCCAATCCGTCGGGTTTTCTTGCCGAACACCACTGATGCGCTCATGGTGCCGGTTTGACCACCAATTGCGCAGATCCTTGTAGCGCCAGATCCACGGCTCATCGTGATCCTCGTCCGTGATCGGCGCCCTGATCTGAGCTTCGGCCTCTTCCGGTGAGGCGTAGTACCAGTCATAACCCTCGCCGCCTTCGATATTGCCGCGCAGGTAATCAAGGTCATAGATCGCGTCGGCCCCGGCCAAGGCATCCAGATGATCCACTCCGTCACGCCAGTCGGACAGTGGCATATAGTTGTCGATACCGACGAAATCGATGTTCTCATCGGCCCACAACGGATCAAGATGGAAATAGCGGTCGCCCGAGCCATCATTGGGTTGATAGCCGAAATATTCACTCCAATCCGCCGCATAGCCGATCTTGGTCTCCGCCCCCAAAATCGCGCGCACCTCTGCAGCAAGCGCGCGCAATTGCGCCACGGCCGGGAAGCCGGACGCGCCGCGGATCTGTGTCAGGCCACGCATTTCGGATGAGATACAGAAAGAGTCCACACCACCAGCAGCTTTGCACAAGGCCGCGTAGTGCAGGATGAAGCGGCGCAAGCCCCATTCCTGTGGTCCGGTATAGGACACCACTCCGTCACCGACGGAAAAATCGCTGGCCTGCGCGGATCCGAAGAACGCAACGACCTGCGCGTCTGCGGCGGCTGTCTGGTCCGGTGACCCGGCACGCCCCGGAGCCTCGCTCAACGTGATCCGGCCACGCCACGGCAGATGCGGCTGGTTGTCGCCATCAGACCAGGGGTCGGGCAAACCGTTGCCCTCAAGCTGGTCCATCAGAATGAACGGATAGAACATGACGCGCTTGCCCGAGGCCTTCAGGTGTCGGATCGCCTGCACTACCGACTGATCGGCGGGTGTCGCGCCATAGACAGGCAGACCATCCTTGTGCCGAACCTGCTGGGCAGAGTTGCGATACACCCCAGCCACGTGCCACGGCATGTTCTCGCCTTCGATGTCCTTGTGCAGAACCTTCGGCTGCAGCTGACAGGTTCCGCACCTCAGATCATCCCCGAACCACGACACGATCAACGAGGCCGCATCGCAGGACCCCAGCTCTGTTTGCAGGGATCGGGTGGCCGTTACCAAATCCGGCGTCCCCGAGGCAGAATTGACATTCGCGGCCCAGCTTTGCCCCCTGCCCTTGGTATAGTTGATCTGTTCGCTGGCCAGAGCGTATTCGCCGGTGCCCGGCATAAGCGCAACGCCCCTGATCATTTTCGACAATGCGTCCGGTGTGTCCGGCAATCCCGGTTGCTCCTGCCGCACGACCTCGAACGAAAACTGCGGCACCCGGTTGCCGAAGGACGCCAGCTGCAGGTCTTCGATCACCACGTATGCCGTACCTCGATAGGCCGGAACATTGCCCGGGCCTTCAATGGCCTCGATCAGAGGGTCGGGGAGTTGGTATTCATCCCCGGGATAGATGCGCATGTTCAGGCTTGCCCGCTCCAGCTCTTCTCCGTCGGCCCAAATACGCGGGACATCCGAAATCTGACCGGAGCCCACTGCGATGGCCAGAGAAATCGAATAACTATAGCTGTGCGTGGTCGTTGTAACCTCGGGCGCTTTGGGAGAACCCTTGCCGCCTCCGCCGTCGGATTGCGTGGTCGTGCTTGTGCTTCTGGTTTCCAGAAAATCCGACGCCCAGATAACCTGACCACCCACCCGCATACGTCCGAAAACCGTTGCGACGGGGGCGCCTTCCCCGGTTTCCGTCAGACGAAACCGGTCCAGGCGTCCGGTTTCAACAACTTCGCTGCCGCCCCCCATGACTGATTGACTCATCAACCTCTGATCGATGACCCGGCCCATCGTTGCCCCCACGGCACGGCCAATAACTGCCGTTGAAAGCCCTGCAACGGTGCCACCAATCGCGCCGCCAATCGCGGCCCCTGCTGCGGACAAAACTATTGTAGCCATTCACTTATCCTCCAGCGGGAATTCAAAACAGGCGACCACCCGGCGGCGCCAAGGGTCGCTCAGCGTGTTTTCGACAACGCCGTAACCGGAGTAGGCGTGTATGAACCGTGGAACGGCCCCCGTGGCGCTGACGATGCCGACATGCTTGGCAACACGCCCATCGCGCATCCGAAACAGCAGGACGTCACCGGCAACCGCATCGTTGGGGTCCTTTTCGATCAGATGGCGGCGGGCTGCAGCCCACATGCGTTCCTCTCCCTGAGGTTCGGACCAGTCCATGCTGTAGGTGGGTACGGCCTCGGGCTCACGCCCAAGCTGCGCGCGCCACACACCTCGCAGCAAGCCCAGACAATCCGTGCCTGCCGCCTTAACCGACGCCTGGTGCACATACGGGGTCCCCAGCCAACTGCGCGCCTCATCCACAATAGCTTGCCTGCGCGCATTCATCGTCTGCTTCCCCCGGTATTCGGGTTGCCTTGTTTTGGCACCGCCATCATCCAGTCCTCCCCCGGAAGATCAGGAAAGCCTTGGAAGTTCATCACGTTATTGAATTTCAAACGGCAGGTAGACATGCGCTTGTCGCATCCGGCCGTTAGCCTGACCCGATCTCCGACAGCCAGACCTCCGGTGATCCCGGACCAAAGTGAAACACTGCGCCCGCCTGCGACCTGCTCATCCTGTTTGATCGCGTCCCAAAGCCCGGCTGCCTGTCCTGACACAACGTCCAACCTGCCGCGTTTGAACCAGCCCGTGTCCCATCCGCTGGCGCCCTTCAGCTGCAGGGCACTGCCGGCGATCAAACTCACGACTTCGGCTTCAGCCCAGAAACCCGATGTGTTGAGGTCAAATTTGCAGGCACCGTCTCCAAGAACCGCGGTGCAGGGTTTTTGATAAATCCTGCCCATTGGCTGGTTCAGCAAATCCGTAAGCCCCCGCAGTTCGGCGTGAAACGCGCCGCCCGCGCGGCGCATCTCTCCGATCGAGCCTCTGAATTGCAGCACCCGTTGCTCAAGCGCGGCCCAGTTGACCAACCATGCCCGCACCTCGGCACCATCAAACCGACCAGATTCGATATCTTCTTCCGTGACTGCGGCGTCGGACAGGGCGCCCATGGCCTCGGAATTATCGATGGACAACCCCGTCGCCTGCTCGATTGCCGAGGCCGTCAGGCCAGTGCTAGCCTTGAAGGTCATGCCGTCAAAACTCAATTCCATGTCATGGTCGGTAAAGCCATATTCCTGCCCGTCGGAACGCCGGATCAACCAGCACCGGCAGGTCGTGGTCAGCCCGCTTTGCAGATAGGTCTGCAGCCCTTGCTTGTCGCCGCTCATCAGACACGCACCTCGACCACCGGAACATTGGGGACGTCACCCGCCTGAAAGCTGGCCACGCTAGTCTGAATCCTGTCGGTGTCGAACCGGACCGGAACGTCGAACTCGAACCCGGCGGTGATCTCCACCTGCTCGGGCGGCGGGGCGGAAAACACGATCTTGCCGGTGGCGAGGTCTACGTCGAAATCGACACCTTCGCGCATCTGGTCCTGCTCGAGGCCGATCTTGACCGTGCCGAGCACAGGTTTGACGATCGGGCGGACATAGCTGAAACCGCCGGAACTGTAGGTCTTGACCAGTTGAAACTCGGTTGTCGTTCCATCACCGCGGGCAATCACCTGATCGTCTTGGGCCACATCAGCCGTTGCCGCCCCCGATTTGTAGTCCGCCCAATCTTTCCAGCGAAAGCCAAACATCTGACCCTGACGCGCCTCGAAAAATGACACTAGCATTTCGATATCATCGAGCGACCGCATCCCCAGCCCGGCATCATAGCGGCGCCGGGAATGCGCCCAGGGCGTGTTTCGCTCTTCGAACCCATTGGCCAGCGTTACAATATCGGTGCGCCGTTCGGGGCCGCCGACCGAGCCAAAGCTCAGACTGGCGGGAAATCTGACTTCGTGGAAATTCATGACCTGCTCCCTCGTATTACCTGTTGCGATTGCCGCGGCCCAAGGCGCGGCTCATCTGGGCGGCGATCTGGCCCTGGCTACGCCGGAACCCTTGAACGTCGGGGGTTGTGATGTTCATCACCACGTTCACCGCACGCCCACCGCCCGAGGTGCGCACGCCCAGTTTGCCGTCCGGGCCACGCGCTAGGGGCATGATTGCCTCGGGCCCGGCCTCACCCATCAACCCGGTTCCGCCCCGCATCGGGAAGGTGGTTGGCCCGCTGATCACGCCGCCATTGGCGAAAGGCATCACCCGCCCCTGAGAAAAGCTGCCGCCATCGGCAAAGGGCAGAACACCCTGCACCAGACCTCCAACTGCATTGGCCAGCATCCCGCCGAAATGATCTGTTACCGGCCGGATCGCGGCCGAATAGGCTGTCCGAATCATCGAGTTCTTCAGAACATCCAACGCATCCGACAGGTTCATCCCGTCCAGCACCACTCCGTCAAACGCCTTCCGCAACCCGCCGGACATGCCGCGCTCCAATGTGGCGACATCCTTGCCGGTCTCTTCAAAGGCCGCGCTGATCCGCTTCATCTGGTTGTCAAAAGCCGCGGCCATCGACGCCGCATCCCCCAGCGAGTCACCCAGCGCCTCGCCCCGTTCCTGCAGGTCGTCTAACCCGTCACGATCCGTCATCACGCTCTCCTTGTTTCTTGTCCGGGTAGGCCGCCAGCAGGGCGTCCAGTCCCGCGCGGTTCATCGACGGCATCCCCGCCTCCTGCCCCAGCATCAGCCGCAGCTCGGCCGGGGTCAGGTGCCAGAACTGATCCGGCGTCAGACGCAGCCCGACAAACCCGGCTCGCATCAGGGCGGGCCAGTCGAACCCGCTCACTGCTCCGGCACCATGAAGGCCCGCGCCAGCAGCTCAGCCGCTGCCTTGGCCCCGGCCATCGGTCCGCCCTCGATCTCGGCGCTTAGCAGGTCCGTGCGGTTCACATCGGCCCCACCGCCCCGCAGACCCGCCACGATCAGTGCCAGCACATCGCCACTGGAATAGGCGCCACCCTCGAACCGCTGCACCAGTTCCACCAAAGACCCGGTGCCCAGCTCCTGTTCCAATTCCGCCAAAGCGCCCAGCGTCAGCTTGAGCACCCGCCGCTCCCCATCGATGGTCAAAGCCACCTCGCCCGTCCACGGATTGGCCATCGGATTACAGCGCCGTAAAGGCCAGAGCACCGGCGCTGGCCAGGCTCATCTCATAGGTCGCCTCGCCATTGTGCGAGCCCGCATACTCAATGCCCGTCACCTGGAACGCGCCCTCGACGATGCCGAAATCGGGAATGATCACCTGAAAATTCGGCGTCTCACCATCAAAGAACAGCTGTCGCGCGCGTTCATCGGTATCCGCGTCCTTGAACACCCCCGAGCCCGAGATCGCAGCGGATTTCACCCCTGCCCCCGACAGCAGCTCGCGCCAGCCACCCTGGCTTTCAAGGCTGGTGACATCCACGCTTTCCGCGTTGAAACTGACCCGCGTAGCCCGCAGCCCCGCGATGGTCTCGAACAGGCCCGAGCCGTTCATATCCACTTTGACCAACAGGTCTTTTCCGTTCTGGGCAGCCATATGCTCTCTCCGTTTGTTGCTTAGTCGTCTTCCACGCGGGCGCGGAATCTCAGGTCGATCTGACGGACAGCGCCGCCGGTTCCCGTACGCCGGGCCGAGGCGCGTTCGAACCACAGGCCCACCAGGCGCCCCCGATCCAAGGTCAGCGCGGCGCCCTCAAGCGCGTCACACACCGCCCCGGCCAGGGTCTTGGCGGCACCGAACCCGGCGGCCTCGGACATCACCGACACGGTGAACCGATGCACAGCACCCGCGCCCGTCCGGTCCGAGGCGTCCTGCACCTCCTCCGGGCCCAGCGTCACATAGGTGTGGGGCACCGACCCGGTGGGAACCGCGTCATAGATGGCGCCACCGGAAAGTGTGCTGACCTGCGCATCGCCGGAAAGTTGCTGATACAAGGCCGCCTGCAAAGCGGCTGAAACGCCATAGCTCATGCCGCCACCTCTTCATCTGCGAAACAGGTCAGATACTGGCCACGCGGGTCGCGCTCGGCGACGGCGCGAATGACAAAACGCCGTGTGCCTTCCGCAAATCGCTGATCCGGCGAAGGGCGCATAGCCGATCCTTCCGGCGCGCCGCGCACCACGATGCGGTAGCCAACGCGCGAGACGGGAACTCCGGCCACCTGCCGCTCGGACCCGCTGCGCGCGGTGAGCTCGGCCCAGACCGTTCCCAATGCCTGCCAGGTCTCGGTGTATCCGCCCGCACCATCGGCGCTGCGCACCGGCGCCTCGAGCACCAGCTTTCGGTTCAATCGCGGCGTCTTCATTGCGCTACTCCCGCGCCGAAACGCACAGTGCGGTAGCGTTGGATCAGACTGGTTACGCCAAAAGGCATACATCCAGCGCCCAGCGCCGTTTCATCGCGATATTCGTAGTAATGCGCCGCCAACAGCAGCACTGCCTGTCCCAGGTCGGCGGGCAAACCGCCCCAATCAGAGGACATGCCTGCGGTGAATGCGATCTTCACCGCTCCGCCCGTGGAAATTGTCGGCAGGTTTGAACCCGCCGGGCGCAACCGGGGGCGCTGGCTGTCTTGTTCCAACCTGTAGGCATCCGCATCTACGACGTTTTCATCACCCGCCGCATCCGTCACGGTCACCGCGTCAATCGACGCCACCGGAGCCACCGGAAGAACCTCGGCCGTCTGATCCCGCCATCCGTTCAGGCTCCACGAAAAACCGCGTTCAATCAGAACTTTGCCGGTGCGCGCTTCAATCGCCGCAATGGCGGCCCGCAGAAAGCTTTTCAGCACCTCGTCCTGCACATTGCCCTCGGCAAAGCTCGTGCCCAGCCGTAGGTGCGCCTTGAACTGATCCACCGGCAGCGCCGCATCCGCGATGGCGGTTTCTTCGATCAACATCATCCATTCACTCCGCAATCTCGGCCCCCTCCGGGGGTCGTCACTTCAGGAAATTGGCGGGCACGCGCCGCCCCACGTTGCTCGGACGGAGGGGAGCAGCTAGACAACGCAGGGGATCTCACCCCGGCCCGTACCCGCCGCCCGAAGGGCCGGTTGCCCGGCCCCTCGGATCCGCCACCGCTTAGGCGGTGCCGAATTTCACCAGCTTGATCGCGGCAAAGTCGCTCACGTCGCCGCCAACGCGCTTGGTTGCGTAGAACAGGACATGCGGCTTGGCGCTGAACGGGTCGCGCAGGACGCGCAGGTCGGGACGTTCGGCGATGGTGTACCCGGCCTGGAAGTCTCCAAAGGCAATCGAGAAGCTGTCGGACGCCGCATCCGGCATGTCTTCGGCGATCAGCACCGGATAACCCATCAGGCGCGCAGGCTCACCCGCGGCCAGACCGTCCGACCACAGGAAGCGGCCATCGCTGTCCTTCAGCTTGCGGATCAGACCGGCGGTTTTCAAGTTCATCACGAAAGTGCCGTTCACGCGGTACTGGGCGCCCAGCGCATAGACTACGTCGACAATCGCATCCGCCTCGACACCACCGTCGATGCCGGTGGGTACATAGCCGATGTTGCCCCAGGCCCAGACATCATTGTCGACCTTGGTGTGGTCCAGAATGCCCTTCGGCTTGTCAGCGCCGTCGCCCGAGATGAACGCAGCCGCCTCGGCGCGGGCGAACTTGTCGGCGATGCGACCTGCCAGCCAGCCCTCGACGTCAAACGCGCTGTCATCCAGCAGACGCTGCGAGGCTTTGGGAAGGGCGCTCAGCTCGTGCAGCGCAATCGAGATGCGGTCGATCGACGGGGTCGCGGTTTCGGTCGCGGCCGCGGTCTCATCGGCCCAGCCTGCGCCGACATCGGTGTGGTCGATCAGCACGTCGAACGAGTTCGCCTCGACATTCACCACCGACGCAATCGAGCGGATCGAGGCAGTGGATTTCAGAACCGATTTGATGATCTCGGCGGTTTGCGGATCGACCAGATACCCGCCATCGCTGTTGACTGCGCTCGACAGCGATTTCGACTCCATCTCAAGCCCGCGCAGGCCGTCATCTTCGCCCGAACGCACATAGGCATCAAATGCCTTCTGATGTGGTGCGCCATCTTCGATCGAGGCCGCAAGGTGCGGACGCGCCGCGATGGTTGATTTACGATCCAGCATGGTCAGTCGCTCTTCTGTCTGTTGCAGTTGGGTTTTAACTTCGGCCTTGAGGCCCTTGAATTCATTTACGAAGCCAGCCATCGCCTGCTTCACCTCCTGAACCACGGGCGCACCCTCTCCGGTCAAGGCCGGGGTTTCGGTCTTGCTCATCAGCATGTCCTGTTTTTGGATGGGTTTGAGGCGCGCTAGATCCGCGCCAGCTCCTGCCGGGCGTCACTGAACACCACGGCAATACTACGCAGGGTCTCATCAGCGTCAGGATCCGCCCCCTTCGCCGCCACCCGCGCACTGGGCAGCATCGGGAACGTCACCAAGGACACCTCCCACAGCTCCAGTTCGGTAAGGACCCGCTGGCCCTTGTCGTTCTTCACGGCTCGCTTGGTGCGATAGCCAATCGACAGGCCATCCATCGCGCCTGCACGGATCAATTCCGCCGCCTCACGGCCTTTCTGAGTGCTTTCCAACAGACGCCCCTTGACCCACAGGCCCTTGTCGTCCTCGCGCACCTCACCCCAGACGCCAATGGGCTGCGCCGGGTCGTGCTGCCACAGCATCTTTACCCGCTGACCCGCGGCCTTGAGCTCCGCAAGCGAGGCCTGATACGCCCCTCGCTGCACCACATCGCTGCCCTGATCGACCTGCCCGAACAGACTGGCATAGCCCTCAATCATCGCATCGTCCGTGACTGACAACCGGTTTCCGAACCGTGCGAATTTATGCTCTAAATCCATGAACTTCTCCATGTAACCCACTGACATTACGGCGTCACCACAAGGAATGACTGAAAGGCCTGCGCCAGGATCACCGCCGCCACACCGTAGACCGTCAGCCACAACCGCCGCTCCAGCCGCTCCATCATCTCTTCGATCTGATCCAACCGTTTGCACAGATGCGCATGCTGGATCTCGGCCACCCTTTCATGCGCGGCCAGACGCAGGCCCGGCGCGCAATCAAACGGGGGATACCCCTCAGACATCCGCTCGCTCCGGCAGCCCCAGAAGCGCGCGCTTCTCGGCATCGGTCAGGAAATCGGCCCCATTGACCCGCGCCCACTGGGCATCGCGTTCCGCCGAAAGCGCCGGCACCTGATCCAGATCGGGTTTCAGCAACAGATCCTCGTTTGTGAAACCTGTCAGCCATTCCGACACCGCCGCCGCCACCCGCGTCACCAGGGGCAGCACGGTCAGGCGATAGAACGCCCGGTTGGCCTCCTGATAGTTCGAATAGGTCGCGTCGCCTTGTATTCCCAGCAGCATCGGCGGCACCCCGAAGGCCAACGCGATTTCGCGGGCAGCGGCTTCCTTGGTCTTTTGAAACTCCATGTCCGAGGGAGAAAAGCCCATCGGCTTCCAATCCAGCCCCCCTTCCAGAACCATCGGGCGACCAGCATTCCGCGCCCCGCGATAGTTCTGCTCAATCTCATCGGACAGACGCCGGAACTGATCCTCGGCCATCACCCCGTGGCCATCACCCTTCCACACCAGCGCCCCCGAGGGCCGCGCCGCATTGTCCAGCAGCGATTTCGACCACCGAGACGCGCTGTTATGCACATCAATCGCCATCGCCGCTGCCTGCATCGGTGAAAATCCGTAATGATCATCCTGAGGGTGAAACGATTTGATATGACAGATATTTTCCGCCGCAAACCGGTGCTTCTTGCCACCCACCGCGTAATCGTAAGCCCTGGGCCAGCCATCCGCCCCCGGTACCACGCTCATCCTATCGGATCGCAACACATGCAGCTCAACCGGCAGGCCTTCCTCGGCTTGAACCGCCTCAACATACGCATTGCCCGACAGCAGCAACTGCCCGAACAGCGCCTCCATCAACTCTGCCCGTCCCTGCGCCGCATTCGGACGGCGCATCAACGACAGGATCGGATGCACATCAAACCGCTGCGCCTGATCCTGCAGCACCAAAGGCAACGCCGCCGCCGCCTCGGCAATCAGCTTTACCGAGCGAAACCCCACCGGGTTCCCCGAAAATCCCGTCCGCGTCAGCGACACCGCATCCCGAGGGCTCCACGCCACGCGCCCGCCCGTCTGCCACGCCACCACAGGCCCCGCCGCGCTCGCCTTCGCCTCGGGCGCTGCCTCAGCCGATCCACGACGCAAGAAATCGAATACCATCTGTGCTCCTTTCTACCGCCGCTCTGCCCGGCTTATTGAAAGGAGTTATGACGGAAAGAAGTTTAAGCCTCGGGAATGGGGCGTGCGGGGGTTGGGCAACGGGTATGGTCGAGCGATGTCAATTCCCAAGCGCGTTTTGCACGACCTCTATTGAAGGAAGTAATCTTCACCGCCAAAACTAGACCATGTCACGCTTCTCGCTGGTCGCGCTGGAGTTGCCTGGCGAGCTTCCCGAGCGGGTCTTGCTCCTCGCGCACCCTTTGCTGGCCGTGCAGCCCTAGCAGGCTTGGCGGGACCTCCGGTAGCATCAGAACTAAAGAAGCAAGGGCGGTTCGACCGATCATAGAGCCAACCGTTCTGCCACCAACCCAGCAACGTACCTCTGTAAGAATAGACCTTTCCATCCGCAACCCAGCCAACAGGTTTACCATTCCACAGGTAAACCCACTGCCTATCCACCACGAAACAAGTTGCGTGGCCTCGAGAGTTATAAAAAATCAGTCATTTGAATTCTTCCTTGCGAAACCGCCTAACGATGGACAACTTTTGGTTAAACACTTACAGTGTATAGATAAAGCGTGAACGAGATACATCTAAACTACAAACTAACAGCTATTTCTGAACTGATCTTCAACGGTTGTGCTATAGTTCCGGGTAACTCAAATAAATTTCTATTTCACAACGCTCTTACCCTAGGCCGCCGATACGCCCCCGCAGGTCCCACAACCAACTCATGCAGCGCCCAGACCAGCGCATCGACCCGGTCGGGCGAGCCCTGTCCTTCGAACCCGCGCGCCGTCATCTGGCACATCTGTTCCTCCAGCGCGTCCAGCCCCGCCACATGGCTCACCCGTCCCTGCTCGTACAACGCCGCCACAGGCTCAGCCCGCGCCACCTTTCCACGAGACGCCCGCACCGCGCGGAACGGGACCAGAGGGTCCACCTGCCGCACAACCTCTTCCACCAGTTGCCCGCCCTGATTGACCTCGGCCACCAGCCGTTCACCCCTGAATTCATCCATCGCGGCAATCGCCGCCTGCGCCCAACCCGCCGGGCCGACGCCCTGCACTGTCCGATCGGCCAGCACATAGGCGCGCCACTCCTCGGGCGACCCCTGCAGTTGTGCACCAACAACCACGATCCCGCAGGCATCCGCATTCGATCCCGCCGTCACCGCTGGGTCCAGCGCCACCACGATACGGTCCATTTCCGGCACGGCCACAACCCGCGCCGCGTCCAGCATCGAACCTGTCCACATCGCGCCCTCGGCATCTGAGAGCAAAACACCGTCCAGTTCCTGCCGTCCCAGCCGCGTGCCCGCATAGCGCGCGCGCACCTCTGCCAAGAAGGAATCCGCCAGATTGGCCCGGTTCGCCTCGGTCGGCGCGTGGGTCTGCACGGTTGACGGAGACGCCAGCAGCTCCTTAAGAACCTTCACATTACGCGGCGTCGTGGTCACACAGACCCGCGGTCGCTCGCCCAGGCGCAACGCGAATTGCAGCATGTCCCAGGTCTCTTCGGCCTTTTTCCACTTGGCCAGTTCATCCACCCAGGCCGCATCGAATTGCGGCCCCCGCAACCCCTCGGGATCATGCGCCGAGAACGCCTGCGCCTCGGCCCCGTTGGGCCAGATCAGCTTGCGTTCCGATGCTTTCCACTGCGGTCGCCGATCCGGTGGCGAACAGTGCAATATCCCGCTGTCGCCAAAAATCATCACATCGCGCACCTGATCAAAAGTCTCACCAACCAAAGCCACGCGACAGGCTTCTCCCCGGTCCATCGGCTTTGCACCCTCAACCATCGACCGCACCCATTCGGACCCGGCCCGCGTCTTACCGGCCCCGCGCCCGCCCATAATTACCCAAGACCGCCAATCTCCCTGAGGCGGCAACTGATGCGGAAGCGCCCAGAACTCGAAAAGGAAAGGGAGGGCACACAGCCCCCCCTCCCCGATCTCACTCAGAAATCGATCCCGAACCGCAGCAGGTGCGGAGGCGAGCCAGCCTGCACCCGATTTCAAATCGAGCACGCTCAAGGTCGAGCGCATACCCCCCTTGGGCAATTCCGGCTTGTCTGTGATGTTGTTCGACAAAGCTTGTCTCCACTTTCTGGCAACTTCGGATCAGCCCCTCTAACTGCCCGAATTGTTTGGCCGTACCAGCCAGGTCTGCATCCTCCCCGGTTCCGATTTGCATGCGCAGTTCTTCCGCTGCCTGGCGCAAACCGCGAATGGATGTCTCAAGCGACTGCAAAAGTTCCGCCGTCTGGGACATCCGCTCTTCCGGGGTAATCAAAGTCATGTTTGCCTGTGACCTCATGCGTGAGTTTTTCCGCACGAGAGAAACGAAAAACGGCCACCGGGTTTCCCCGGGGCCGTTGCCCATTTCTTCTAGCATGACACAACTTATACGAGAATAAGTTCGTAAAGTCAAGACTTCACGCAACACGGACGCAACGGGTAACGCACGGAGATTGTTAAAAGCCCCCGTGCGGGTTGGACAGTGCCGTCAGTAATCGCGCCCTAGGAAAACCACCTTACGCATCACCAAGAAAGCGAAATGGTTCGGAAACTTCAAAGCTGGCTGAGACCTCACCGGCAAGGATAGGCTTTTCTCCCAGCTCCAACTTCAGCGTTGATGCTCCGTCCGAGAGATCAAGGTTTTCGATATCCACCCAAAACAGCGTCGGGCTAAACACGCTCTCGTAATAATACCGCCCCAGTTCATGGTCGGCGACCGTGCGCCAGGTTGTTGACGCAATGTTTGGACGCTCGGGATCAGTCACTCCATATGGCACGGAAATTGAGCGAACCAGAGAAAACACTGCCGCCGTTGCGTCGTTCCTGTCTTCGAAAGACGGTACAGCATTCAGGTTCCAGCTCAACCGCGCAAACCTGTCGGAAGACCGATGCGTCCCCGGCAAAAACGAGAGGCCATTGACTTCGTCCCAATAGGTCGTGATGGCAAGTTGTTCATCAAAGGTCGGAGAGTTCGTCATAACCGTAAACTCGCGGCCATGATGGATGACCAGCTCGCCGTCAAGATATTCAAAAATTGCACTGTCGCCGGACGCGTCAGATAGCGCCACATGCCCGCCTGCTTCATGCCCGCTTGGCAGCATCGGAGCCACAATCACAAACGGGTCCTGTTCCATTGCCGCCACGGCCTCTTCGACAGTTGCGAAGTTGTCCAGGAAGTATTGCAGCCATCCGCCAACAGACAAGCGTGGCTTATCCCCGGAAGTCTCGGTGCCGTAATCAGCTTCGGCAAGATAGAGTGCGTTGCCAACCAACCCGGCATCGTTCATTCCATCAACAGTTGCACCATCATAGATGGTCGCAACGACCGACCCGTATTTGGAAGTCCACTTGATTGAGTTTTCACCGGCACCGCCACTACGCTCCATCCCGCGCGGAAAAGCCCAAAGATCTGTTGCGGTATCTTCAAACCAATCAAGCGTTCGCCCTGTAAGGAAGGATCCATCTGCCGTTTCATAGACGATCCGAGAACACGCGATTGCTGAAGACGCGGCAAGTGCCACAGACAAGACGGAGGCCCCAAGTATCTTTGCATTCATTGCAGGAATTCCTTTTGATAGTTTGCCCATGATGAACCAATGTCTCTGAAATTTGGTAGTTCTATAGGGATTTTAAAGCGGAATCCTCTCCGGAGTTTCAAAGTTACGCAGCGTACGGTATTCTGAATTTCGGCAACCAACCCCGGACGGAAGCGGTCGAGCCTACCTCCACATTTCAGACCAACCCTTGACATTCCCACACTAAACCAGCATGTGCCCCCAAGACAGCGCTGAAGCGTGAGCATCTGGCCGTAACGGCCCCCACAGCGCACTACACATCTCCTAGTTCCCCTTCACGCAGGGTTCTTGATGCGACGGCCGGACGTACAGGACTCGCCTGTATGCCTCGAGGCTTCGCAGAAACCCTGCCGGTCGCGCTGTTGGCGTGGCCCAACGCTCTTGTCCGGTGCGGAAAGCCGTCCCGGATCAAAAAGGAATGATACTTGTTCGACTTCGACATGCTGGGTCTTGCCCCGGCCCTGAATGACGCGCTGCAACGCGCAAACTTTACGCAACCTACGCCGATCCAGAATCAGGCGATCCCGCTGGCCCTACAGGGCCACGACATCCTTGGGCTGGCCCAGACCGGCACCGGCAAGACGCTGGCCTTCGGCCTGCCGCTGATCGATCACCTGTTGGCGCAACCCGGCAAACCGGCCCCCAAAACGGTCAAGGCCCTGATCCTTGCCCCTACGCGCGAGTTGGTAAACCAAATCGCCGAGAGCCTGCGCAATCTGACCAAAAAGACGAAGTTGCGTGTGGCCACAGTGGTCGGCGGGCAATCCATAGGCAAGCAAATCTCGTTCCTGTCGCGCGGCACCGATATTCTGGTCGCCACGCCGGGTCGCCTGATCGACCTGATGGAGCGTGGCGCTGTTGACCTCAGCACAGTCCGCCATCTGGTGCTGGATGAGGCCGACCAGATGCTAGACATGGGCTTTATCCACGCCTTGCGCAAAATCGAGCCCGCCCTGGGCACGCCGCGTCAGACTATGCTGTTTTCGGCGACGATGCCGAAACTGATGGAGGAACTCAGCCAGTCCTATCTGACCAATCCGCAGCGGGTGCAGGTCTCGCCTCCCGGCAAGGCTGCAGACAAGATCACGCAGTCTGTTCATTTCCTCGACAGGGCTGAAAAACCACGGAAGCTGCGCGAGGTTCTTTCAGCGGATATGGACGCCCTGACGCTGGTCTTTGCCCGCACCAAGCACGGGGCAGAGAAACTGATGAAAGGTCTGGTGGCAGACGGGTTCAATGCCGCCTCGATCCATGGCAACAAAAGCCAGGGGCAGCGCGACCGCGCGATCAAGGCGTTCCGCGCCGGAGAGGTCAACGTGCTGGTTGCCACAGATGTCGCCGCGCGGGGGATTGATATTCCCGGCGTTGCCTACGTGATCAACTATGACTTGCCCGAAGTGCCCGACAACTATGTGCACCGCATCGGCCGCACCGCCCGCGCGGGACGTGAGGGTGAAGGCATCGCGTTCTGCGCACCGGATGAACTGGATCAGCTGCGTCAGATCCAAAAACTGATGAAGATCGAAATCCCGGTCGCCAGCGGCACAATGCCCGAGTTCGCCGAGCCCAAGAAGCCGCGCAAGCGTGGCGGGTTCCGGGGTCGTCGACCACACGGGGCAAATGAAGCGTCGAAACCCGCGCCGTCCAAACGCCGCCGTCCACGCCGACGCCCCGCCGCATAAAAGAGAAAGGGCCGCGTTTCACGACGCGGCCCTTTTCTTAGTTGCTCGAGCTGTTTCTCTCGGCTTCGATCTCTCGCCATTTGGCTACATTGCGGTTGTGCTCGTCCAGAGTTTCCGCAAAAGCGTGACCGCCTGTTCCATCCGCTACAAAGAAGACATAATCGGTGTCTTCCGGTGCCACAGCGGCCTCAAGGCTCGCCAGCCCCGGGTTGGCAATCGGTGTCGGCGGCAGGCCGTCGATTACGTAAGTGTTCCATGGCGTTGCCCGGCGAAGCTCACTTCGGCGCAGACCACGACCCAGCACGCCTTGGCCCTTGGTGACGCCGTAAATGACGGTCGGGTCCGTCTGCAGCTTCATGCCCTTTTCAAGCCGGTTCACGAAAACGCTGGCGACTTGCCCGCGTTCGTGCGGAACACCGGTTTCTTTCTCGATGATCGAAGCCAGGATCAGCATCTCTTCGGGGCTGCTGATCGGCAAGTCATCCTGCCGGTTTTCCCAGACCGCGTTGATCCGCAACTGTTGCTTTTCCTGCATGTCCTGCAGCACGGCGGCCCGATCATCGCCCGGGGCCAGCTCATAACTGTCGGGGGCCAGCATACCCTCGGCCGGGACCTCAGACACCTCACCGGTCAGCGCGTCGATGCCCTTCAGTGCCTCAACCACCTGCCACGAGGTCACGCCCTCGGCAACCGAGACGCGATAGCGCGTGTCGGAATCCTGACGCTTTTCAGCGTATTCAGCGGGGGCTTCTTCTTCGCCGGCCTCGAAACTTGCAATCTCGACAAAGTCCAGCGTGGCCGGGTCCAGTTCGCGTACGCGGGTCTGAACGCGTGTCACGCCGATGCGATACTCAATCTCGGACCCACAAGTGCTGGCACCGCTGCTGGTGATCTCGTCGATGATCTGCTCCATCGACGCGCCCTCGCGAACCAGAAAGCTACCCGCTTTCAGTTGCTGGGCCTTGTCGGTGTAATCCGCACCCATCCGGAAAATCATGGCGCTGCTGATGGCGCCCTCATCTTCAAGCTGCTGGCTGACGCGGGTCATGTTCGACCCGCTTTTGACCTGCAGGCACATGGCAGCTTGCAGCGGGCCCTCGGCCTTGTATTGCGACTGTCCCCAAAGGATCAGACCGCCGATCAGGAACAGGCTGACCACCAGGATGGTCAGCGCATTCGATGCCAAAGCCCGCCACATTTAGCTGACCTTTCCGAAGATCACGCTGGCGTTGGTACCACCGAACCCAAAAGAGTTCGACAAGGCCACGTTGATCTCACGCTCACGCTTTGCGTTCGGGGCCAGATCAATCGGTGTCTCAACCGCCGGGTTGTCCAGGTTGATCGTCGGCGGAGCCACCTGATCACGGATCGCGAGGATCGAGAAGATCGCCTCGATCGCGCCAGCAGCGCCCAGCAGGTGGCCAGTGGCCGATTTGGTCGAGGTCATTGTGGCGTTGCTGGCGTGCTCACCCAGCAGCCGCTCTACCGCACCCAGCTCAATCGTATCCGCCATAGTCGAGGTGCCATGCGCGTTGATGTAGTCCAGATCTTTCGGCTCTAGCCCGGCGCTGCGCAGTGCGGCTTTCATCGAACGTTCAGCCCCGTCGCCATCCTCAGACGGTGCTGTGATGTGATAAGCGTCGCCGGACATGCCATAGCCCAGCACCTCAGCATAAATCTTGGCGCCGCGTGCCTTGGCGTGTTCGTATTCTTCCAGAATAACGATGCCTGCACCCTCACCCATGACGAACCCATCACGGTCGATGTCATAGGGACGGCTGGCTTTCTTCGGATCGTCGGCATACTTGGTCGATAGCGCTTTGCACGCGTTGAAGCCCGCGATACCGATTTCGCAGATGCAGCCTTCGCCACCACCTGCAACCATCACGTCAGCGTCGCCTGCACGGATGATGCGGCTGGCATCACCAATCGCATGCGCACCAGTCGAACAAGCCGTTACTACTGAGTGGTTCGGACCTTTGAAACCGTGACGGATCGAGACCTGCCCCGAGGCCAGGTTGATCAGCGCACCGGGGATAAAGAAGGGCGACACGCGACGCGGGCCTTTGTCGCGGATCAGGTTGGCTGTATCCGCGATGGACCCAAGGCCACCGATACCAGAGCCGATCAGAACGCCGGTGCGCAGGCGCGCATCTTCGTCCTCGGGCGTCCAGCCCGCATCCGCACAGGCCATGTCGGCCGCCGCGATGGAATACAGGATAAAGTCTTCGATCTTGCGCTGCTCTTTCGGCGGCATCCAATCGTCGGGGTTGAACGTCCCGTTGGTGCCGTCTCCGCGCGGCACTTCGCAGGCATAGGTCGTGGTGACCCCGCTTGCCTCAGCGTCGAACTGAGTGATCGGGCCCGCACCGGATTCTCCGTCCAGCAGCCGCGACCAGGTTTCCTCGACCCCGCTGGCCAACGGAGTGACCAATCCCAGACCGGTTACAACGACTCTGCGCATGAAATGCCTCTTGCCTGCTTCCTGTTTGAGAACCGCTCATACCCCGGCCCGGGGGCCGGGGGCAAGAGCAACGGCATATTCCCTTCCGGCAGCATCCTGCCAAAACCGAAAGAAATTCAGCTCATCACCACAAGAACGGTTCAGAATTGAAAAAACCGCCCGCTGCCCTGATGGACAACAGGCGGTTTCCGAATTGCCCGTCAGTTACTGGAACTGCGCAACCGGTTCGTGTGCAGTTTTAGCCACTTCCAGCGCGTCAGCCAGATCAAGCGATTTGCGGAACAGCGCCCGACCGACAATCGCGCCCGAAATATTCGAGATGTAAGCCAAGCGCGAGATATCGTCCGCCGTGCGCACAACTCCGCTGGCGATGATCGGCGTGCGGGACTTTTCAGCAAGGCCGGAGATCAGACCTAGCTGCGCCTCAACGTCCTCCATATCGCTATCGATATCCGTGACCAGAATGGCGGCAAACGGAGTGTCGGCGAAAGCTTCGATAAAGGCTTCGGGCGTGAAGGCACTTTGGCTGCGCCAGCCTTCCGTCATGACCAGCCCCTGCCAGACATCCACAGCCAGAACGATCTGGTCCGGATAAAGCTTGGCCAGTTCCTTAACCAGGATCGGGTCACGTGCGGCCAGTGTACCGACGACGATCCGCCCTGCCCCTTTGTCGATCCAGTGCTCGATCTGCTCACGGCTGCGCATACCGCCAGCCAGCTGCACCGGCATCTCGGCCGAGCGGATGATCTCTTCAACCAGTTCGGCGTTGGTGTCCCGTCCTTCGATCGCGTCGAAATCCGTCAGCTGCATCCATTCCGCACCTGCAGCCGACCAGCTACGCGCCGTTTCAACGGGGTCCACGTGCCAGATCATGGCTTCGTCCAGACGGCCCTTTTCCAGTGTCACACACCGGCCGTTCTGCAGTTCCATCGTGGGGTAAATCCTCATGAGCCAGCTCCTCCGCTCAATCGCATTGAAATTCACCGTACCATACGCGCACTGACAATCTCGAATTTCACCAGTTTCGGCAAACTGAGGTCATTTTGCGGCATCACAGCCAATTTGAGACTACATGCGAGCAGGCGGTCCGTTCCGGCGCAGCAACACGACCGGAGTACCATTGTAATCGCATTCCCGCATTTCGGTATAGCCCAGCTTTTGAGCCAATTTCTGCGAGGCCGAATTCGCCGAATTTACCATTGCCACCAACGGCCCAGGCATGATGCGATCGAACCAATCATGGGCGGCCTGAGCGGCCTCGAAACCCAACCCCTGCCCCTGCGCCTCGGGCACCAGAATCCATCCGGCTTCGGGGAAGCTGTCGAAATCCTCGCCAAGCGCACGGTTACCATAGAAAAATCCGGCCTGACCGATCATCAGCCGATTCGATTGCTGCAACACGGCCCATTGTCCGAACCCCGCCATCTGCCAATGTCCCGCGTTGCGCAGAAACGATTCCCACGCCTCACCGCGCGAGCGGGGCTTGCCGCCGATATGGCGCACAATGCATGGGTTCCGCCAAATCTCGGCGAACCGGTTGAAATCTTCGGGCCGCATGCCGCAAAGCATCAGGCGCGATGTGTTTATCGTCGGGGTGGATCGTATCATGCCCTGCCCGCTCAGAATTGTTATGCCTCAGGGGAATGGTTGCGAACGAAACCTTCACCTGACAAGCCCGAATTCCAAACAGACAAAAAAAACGGCGCCTCCGTTGCCCGGAAGCGCCGTTTTTAAGCGGTTTCGAAGCGATTAGGACGCTTCAGAGATGAATTTGACGGCGTCGCCAAAGGTCTGGATGGTTTCGGCTGCGTCATCCGGGATTTCGATGCCGAACTCTTCTTCGAAGGCCATGACCAGCTCAACGGTGTCCAGGCTGTCTGCGCCCAGATCGTCGATGAACGAAGCATTTTCAGCCACTTTGTCTTCTTCAACACCCAGGTGCTCAACAACGATCTTTTTAACGCGATCTGCGACGTCGCTCATGTCTATTCCTCATTCCATTTCAGGGCGTAATGCCCGGTTCAGCCCTTGCCCGCTCAGGCTGGCTTTGATTTGCCCGGTCCGGGCGGTTGGGTCCCCGAATTACCGGGAAAGTAGAAGGCCGACCGTTTGGCCGACCCCTGCATACATGTGCCGCCTATAGCACAGACAACGCCCGAGGCAAACGCTTTCGCGCCCGCCTCAGCGCGCGATCACAACATGGCCATGCCGCCGTTCACATGCAAGGTCGCTCCTGTAACATAACCCGCTTCGGGGCTGGCAAGGTACAGAACTGCCGCAGCAATTTCCGATGGCTCACCCATCCGACCGGCTGGAACCTGAGTCAGTAGACCGGATTTCTGATCGTCGGTCAGCTTGTCGGTCATCGCCGTCGTGATGAAGCCCGGAGCCACCGCGTTGGCCGTGATTCCGCGGCTTGCGACCTCACAGGCCAGAGACTTGGTCATGCCGACCATGCCCGCCTTGGACGCGGAATAGTTGACCTGACCCGGGTTCCCGGTTGCACCTACAATGGACGAGATATTGATGATCCGACCCCAGCGCGCCTTCATCATGCCGCGCAACACGCCTTTGCACAGCTTGGCGGTGGCGGTCAGGTTCACGTCGATCACACTCTGCCATTCCTCATCCGACATGCGCATGAACAGGTTGTCCCGCGTGATGCCCGCATTGTTGACCAGAATATCGACCGACCCCATCGCATCCGCCGCCTGCTTCGGCAGCGCTGCAACGGCTTCGGGATCGCTCAGGTTGCAGGGCAGGACATGGGCACGTTCACCCAGCTCATCCGCCAATGCCTGCAGAGGCTCGACCCGTGTACCAGACAGCCCGACAGTGGCCCCCGCGCCATGCAGAGCACGTGCGATATCGCCCCCGATACCGCCCGAAGCGCCTGTGATCAGCGCGTTCTTACCTGTCAAATCAAACATTCGGTTTCCCTTTTGGTGCGTCCCCGCGGGACGTTTTTAACTTACGATTCGGCCTCAGTGACCTTTTGCACATCTTCCGGTGTGCCAACGGCCTTGCCCGCGATGTCGCGATTGATCTTGCGGATCATGCCCGACAGAGCCTTGCCTGCGCCGATCTCCCAAGTCTCGGTCACACCCTGCGCGGCCATGTACTGCACGCTTTCACGCCAACGGACCGAACCGGTGACCTGTTCGACCAGCAACTGGCGGATCAGGTCGGGGTCGGTAACCGCTTCGGCGCGTACATTCGCAACCAACGGCACAGCAGGAGCCTTGATTTCTACGGCAGCCAGAGCCTCTGCCATTACATCTGCAGCAGGTTGCATCAGCGCACAGTGAAATGGAGCACTTACAGGCAGCATAACCGCCCGTTTGGCGCCTTTTTCCTTGGCGATCTCTGCCGCGCGTTCCACGGCAGCCTTCGCACCCGACACCACAACCTGCGTCGGGTCGTTGTCGTTCGCGGCCTGACAAACCTCACCCTGTGCGGCCTCTTCGGCAACGGCGCGGACAGCGTCCAGGTCCAGCCCAAGAATGGCGGCCATCGCGCCCTCGCCGACCGGCACGGCGCTTTGCATTGCCTGACCGCGGGTGCGCAGCAGACGGGCGGTGTCGGCAACCGACAACGCACCGGCAGCGGCCAAAGCCGAGTATTCGCCCAGCGAGTGACCGGCGACAAAGGCCGCATCGGTGACCGAAACGCCCTCGGCCTCCAGTGCGCGCATCGCGGCGATCGAGGTGGCCATCAAGGCGGGCTGCGCGTTCTGCGTCAGCGTCAGGTCTGCGATGTCACCTTCCCAGATCAGGCTGCTCAGCTTTTCACCCAGCGCCTCGTCGACCTCGTCGAACACAGCCTGAGCAGCCGGATAAGCCTCGGCCAGAGCCTTGCCCATCCCGATGGTTTGGGCGCCCTGCCCCGGAAAAACGAATGCGCGTGTCATTGCGACCTCTTGGATGACGTTAGGTTGCCGGGGGGTGTAAACCGAGTGCGGACGCGGCACAAGCATTGCCTGACGTCTGCACTGTGGCACCGTTGATGTGCACTGTACGCTATTGAGTCCTGATCCCATGTCCTTAGTTTGAGCGCAGTCACCTCACCTCGGAGCAACAGATGCCCTCGACCAATACCTTTTCCAGCTATGGCAGCGTGACCAAGACGTTTCACTGGCTGACCGCCTTGCTGATCTTGACGGCTCTGCCGCTGGGATGGATCGCCAATGATCTGGCGCACGCGATCTATGACCCCTCGATCCCCACCACCGAAGACGATATCGCCCGGGCGACCCGCCTATTCTCGGTACACAAGACCGTGGGGGTCACTGTTTTCTTTGTCGCCCTCGCCCGCATCCTTTGGGCTGTGACGCAAACCAAACCGGGGCTCCTGAACGCCGAGAACAAGCCCGAAGCGTTCGCCGCCGAAACGGTTCACTGGATGCTTTATGCCTCGCTGGTTCTGGTGCCGCTGACCGGCTGGCTGCACCATGCCGCATCCGAAGGGTTTGCACCTATCCTGTGGCCCTTTGGACAAAACCTGCCCCTCGTGCCCAAGTCGCTCTTTGTCTCTGAGGTGACATCTGGCCTGCACTGGCTGTTCATCTGGGTTTTGGCCGGGTCTCTGGTCCTGCACATTGTCGGGGCCCTCAAGCACCATGTGGTCGACAAGGACAGCACCCTACGCCGCATGTTGCCCGGCCAATCGGATGCGCCCCAGCCCCCTGCGCAGCACCATTCAATGATCCCAGCTGCCGCGGCGCTGGCGGCCTGGGTGGCGATTTTGATCGGTGGCTGGTCCATCGGTATCTTCTCTGACCACTCCACTGCGGCGACCGACACCGCCGAACTGACCGAGGTACAATCGGACTGGCAGGTGCAGGACGGCGACCTGTCCATCACCATCACCCAATTGGGTAGCCCGGTGACCGGCCATTTCGCCGACTGGACCGCCGCGATCGCCTTTGAAGATCCGGCAGAACCGGGCCTAGCTGGATCAGTGGACGTGACGATTGCCATCACATCGTTGAGCCTTGGCACAGTTACGGATCAGGCCATGGCCGCCGATTTCTTTGACAGCACCCAGTTTCCGACCGCCCAATTCAAAGCCGACATCTACAAGACGGACACCGGGTACGAGGCGCGCGGCCCCGTGACCATCCGCGACAAATCGGTAGACGTCGTGCTGCCGTTCACTCTCGACCTGCAGGAAAACACCGCAACGATGGCCGGAGAACTTCAGCTGAACCGTCTGGACTTCGACGTTGGCACCTCACAACCGACCGAAGAGTCACTAGGCTTTGGGGTCGTGGTCTCGGTCAACCTGACCGCTGAACGAGAAACCTAAAAAAACCGCCGGGGCAGCCCCCGGCGGTTTCATTTCAGATCGCAGGACCCAGCTTATTCAGCCTCCTACACCTTCAGCCTTCTGTGCTTCGATCGAAATCCGAATTTCGACCTCATCGCTAACAAAGGGTGCGAACTGGCCCAGATCGAAGTCGCTGCGGACCAGCGTAGTTGTCGCGTCGAACCCGGCCCACGGTTTGTTCGCCATCGGGTGATCGCCCACCTGATTCAGCGTTGCGTCCAGAACAACCGATTTGGTCACACCGTTCATGGTCAGATCACCGGTGATGTTGGCTGTGTTTTCGCCCGTCACCTCGATGGCCGTCGACGTGAAAGTCACCAGATCACCTTCGTCAGCACCAAAGAAATCCTCGGTCATAAAATGGTCTTCACGCGGCTTCCAGCCTGTGATCATTTCGACGACCGGGATCGAAACGGAAACGCTAGACGCGGCAGGGTCATTCTGATCGAACATGATCTCGCCCTCAAAGCCCGAGAACATGCCGGTTGTGGTCGAATAGCCCAGATGATTGTAGCTAAATACAACCTGGCTGTGGCTGGGGTCCAAAACGTATTTCTCGGCGCTGGCAAATGCCGATGTCGCCGACACGGCAAGAGCAGCAGCAAGAAGGGTGGATTTCATGACAATCTCCGTTTTATTTGAGTATGTTTATGAGCAATCCGATTGGGTTGCTCATAAGTAAATGTGCTGTGCAACAGCAGCACACAAGTCCAACTGACTCACAACCTCTGTTCTTTTTTGAACAGAAATGCATTTAGGCAAAAATTGCTGAACTTTGGCTCAATTGGGTGCGAATGCTCGGCAGACATCCGCCGACTCCAGCAGCCTTTTCTTCAAAATCCTGCTGTCAGCGTTCATCAAACTCGCTTAGTAACCGCCGAAGCGCACCGCCTGAAGAAGCGCGTGCTTCAATCGATTACTGAGCCTTCAGTTCCGCATTGATGACGATTTCCAGCTCGTCGCCGTCGGGCGGAAAGAATGCACCCATTTCCCAATCCGAAGCATTGATCTTGGTGGTCGCTGTGATGCCCAACCACTGGCCCTTGTAATAATCGAAGAACTGCCCAACCGGATGTTCACCGTATCCATTGACGGTCACTTCGAAAGTTGCTGGTTTCGAAACATCCTTGATTGTCAGATCACCAACGACGTTGAGCGTGTTGTCACCTGTCTGTTCTACCGAAGTCGAAACGAATTGAACAATTGGGAAGTTCGCTTCATTGAATAAAGCCTCGCCCACTATGTCCGAATTGAACTGATCGTTCCCCGTTACAACGCTGCTTACAGGAATGCTAAAGTTGGCTTTTGCATCTGCAACGGCGCCTTCCGTGAATTCGAGTTCACCTTCAACAATACCAAACTCGATGGATTGCCGCGAAAACCCAGCGTGGGAATAGTACACCCGAACTTCGGTATGACCCGGATCTACTTTCCATGTTTCTGCAAATGCTGATGAAGCCATTGCTGCGGCGGCGAACAACGTAGTGGCAAATAAGTTGGTTTTCATAACGATCTCCACAAAATGAGGCGCGCAAACCCGTTGGGTTGCTCGATAACGAAAATGTGCTGCCCTTGGGCAGCACACAAGTATCATTCTCTCACATTTTCTGTTCTTTGATGAACAGAATAAATCTTAGGCGAAGATTGTTACACTTCCACTCAGTTGCCCCTTAAGCGCCCGGCTGACATCCGCCGACTGCAACGGCAGCTTCATCAGCAGGCTGCCATCGACGTCGAACAGCTCAACCTGTTCGTCGGCAAAGCGCGCACCACCCAGCGTGTCATAGCTGCGGCGCAGAACGGTTTGCGGGCGTCCGTTTTCGTTCTTTTGCAGAACCCGAACCTCGCGGCGGATCGGGTCGAAATAGGCGTCAGGGCGGGCATCGAGAATCTGGATCGTCAGCAGGCTGACCCCGACCAGCAGGAACATCAGCGATGCAGCCAGTTTGATCGGCCAAACCTCGGTCGCCATGACCGATCCGTCCATAAGCCACATGGAAAACGCCATAACGATCAGAAGCGCACCGACAACCCGGGCTAGAACCATGCGCACCTTCCAGTTCGGCGCGAAAGCGATCAGCACAGGTACAGATTTCTCGTAGTTCGCTGAATTTGCGGACTCATCGAATGTGTTCGTATTCATCGCACTCATATCTCTCACCCTGTTTTCAGGTTGCCGTCCTGGGTCTGGTTTCCCCGGATGTTTCCCGGTATGGAAAACAACTTTGAGCCGAAAAACGTCAGGAATTGGGCGGCGCAATGTTAATTGGATGTTAATAGCGCGACTTCACCGAGGCATCGCACCGGGTCTTGCCCCTCACGCTGGAACGTGTATATGGGGCCATCCTTCGCAAATCACATGAATCGCGCAGCCTCTCGTGGCAGGGTCGCGAAGGACGAAATGGCCCCGCCTATGAAATGCGCCTTGATAGAAACAGGAGTGCACATGCCACTGTATGAGCATGTAATGATCGCGCGTCAGGACCTGTCCAACGCGCAGGCAGAAAGCCTCGTCGAACATTTCGGCACCGTTCTGGCTGACAACGGCGGCAACGTCGTCGAAAGCGAGTACTGGGGCGTCAAGACGATGGCCTACAAGATCAACAAAAACCGCAAAGGCCACTATGCCTTCCTGAAGACCGACGCCCCCGCCGGCGCCGTTCAGGAAATGGAGCGCCTGATGCGCCTGCACGAAGACGTCATGCGCGTTCTGACCATCAAGGTCGACGAGCATGCCGAGGGCCCCTCGGTCCAGATGCAGAAGCGCGATGAGCGCGAAGGCCGCCGCGAGCGCCGCTGATCTAAGCCTGACGAAAGGACATAAACCATGGCCGCAAAACCATTTTTCCGCCGCCGCAAGGTCTGCCCGTTCTCGGGTGAGAACGCGCCGAAAATCGACTACAAAGACACCCGTCTGCTGCAGCGCTACATCTCTGAGCGCGGCAAGATCGTACCTTCGCGCATCACCGCCGTTTCGGCGAAAAAGCAGCGTGAACTGGCCCGTGCTATCAAGCGCGCCCGCTTCCTCGCCCTGCTGCCCTACGCTGTGAAGTAAGGAGAGACTGACATGCAAGTTATCCTGCTGGAACGCGTTGCGAAACTGGGTCAGATGGGCGACGTCGTTGACGTCAAGCCCGGCTACGCCCGCAACTTCCTGCTGCCCCAAGGCAAAGCCCTGAGCGCATCGGACGCCAACATCGCGTCGTTCGAAGCCCAGAAAGCGCAGCTTGAGGCCCGCAACCTGGAAACCAAGAAAGAAGCTGAAGCGCTGGCTGAAAAGCTGGACGGTCAGCAGTTCATCGTGATTCGCTCGGCATCGGATGCCGGCGCTCTGTACGGTTCGGTCACCCCGCGTGACGCCGCAGACGCTGCGACCGAAGCAGGTTTCACCGTCGACAAGAAACAGATCGCCCTGATCGCTCCGATCAAGGAACTGGGTCTGCACTCGCTGGCAGTCAAGCTGCACCCCGAGGTCGAAGTCGAGATCAAGATGAACGTCGCCCGTTCGCAAGAAGAAGCCGAACTGCAGGCGTCGGGCAAGTCGATCCAGGAACTGGCCGCAGAAGAAGAAGCCGCTGCTGAATTCGAAATCGCCGAACTGTTCGACGATATCGGTTCCGCTGCTTCCGACGACGACGATCTGGTTGCCGAAGAAGCACCGGCTGAAGAAGACGAAGCCAAAGCCTGATCCGGTCGAACCGAATTTTGAAAAGGCCGCACGATTTGTGCGGCCTTTTTTCTTGCACACAGCAAACGGGCAAAATTCAGCCAGAATTCAGGCCTACGCTTGCACGCGGCTTCGCGTTTCCTATCATCGCGGCCTGAACTTCGGAGTACACAGATGACAATTTTCTTGCGCCGCAGCGTCCTTGCCATAATGCTGACAGCCCCTTTCGCCGCTTGCGGCGGGCCGGATACGCCGACACAAGATGCGTTTGATCCCCCGCTATACCCCAACGAGACGCCGGAACTGCGCGCATCCATAAACCACTGGGCGGACCACTACGAGGTTCCGCGCGAGCTGGTGCACAAACTGGCAATCCGGGAAAGTACACATCGCCCCTGGGCCGTGAACCGCCCCTACTACGGCCTGCTGCAGATCCTGCCCGCCACGGCACGCTCGATGGGCTATTCCGGAGATGCACAGGGGCTGCTGGATGCGGATACCAACCTTGAATTCGCTGGCAAGTACTTGCGCGGCGCTTGGTTGTTGTCGGACGGAGATCAGCAACGGGCAATATTTCTGTACGCAAAGGGATATTGGCCAGAAGCCAAAGCCAGAGGCATGTTGGTCGAAACCGGCCTTCAGCCATCACCATAGGTAATTATGTCATAACTTAGGGTGCTTTTTTGAGCGCGAATGATGGAAAAGTCACTAAATAGCTTTCTTGCATACAACACCCTTTAGAAAATCACAGGCTTTTTTTTCATCGTCTTGTCATTTTTTAAAATATATGCTGACTTGCCTTCCTCAAGGTAAGTTGGTTCCATCCTAGGTAAGTTGCCGTTTCGAAGCCGCTCTCGGGCCAAAACACGGACAGTAGTTCATAGGCGCAATATGGAGATTATTGATCTGAGCATGCTGCCAGGTACAGAAACTCGGTACACCGAGTTTCTGAAGCAAGTGTGCGAAAAGTTTGAAATGGACCATGCAGCCTATGCGGGAATGAACCCGTCAGAGGGGAAAGTTGCGGGTCACGTTACCTACAATGACGACTGGAAAGAGCACTACCAGAAACACGATCTAGTGATGATCGACCCAACGCTGCACGTGGCCAAACGCAGTATTGCTCCAGTCGATTGGAGCCGCTTGGAGCGCAACCAAAATTTCCAACGTGTTTTTCGGGACGCGCATGATTTTGGGCTTCCTAATCAAGGGGTTACTATTCCTGTTCGCGGTCCTTATGGTGACGTAGGATTCCTAAGTGTGACACGCGACTGCCCCAAAGATGAATGGCGTAAGCTCTATTCCCACGTCATCAGCGACCTACAGTCGATGGCAGTACATATTCATGACAACGTAATCACCTCGGACGAGTTTACCGGGGCGTTGTATCACCCCAACCTATCGAGCCGCGAGGCCGAGATATTGCAATGGGTCGCCGCAGGAAAATCGCAACAGGACATTGGTGACATTCTCTCAATCTCGCACCGAACGGTCGAGGTCCATCTGCGGTCAAGCCGCGAAAAACTATGCGCGCTGACCACACCACAGGCCGTGGGGCGTGCCATCGCAGTCGGACTTATCGGTACGGGTTAGAAACAAGATTAACACTATGTGAACAAAATACGGGAAACCCCCAATAGAAAATCTCCCTCGAAGCGGTAACCTCTAATTTACCGAATGACCACTCGAAGGGGGAAGAAATGATCATCGTTGTAGATGGCCTGAACAGACATATGTTCGGCGAAGTTCTTGACGAGATGTTCGAGTTAAGAGCACGCGTTTTTGGTGAACGTCTCGGTTGGGACGTCAAAATCGAAGACGGCAAAGAAATCGATGAATTCGATAACCTGGATCCGACATACGTAGTCGGCTTCGACGACGGGGGAAATGTCGTCGCAGCCGTGCGTGCCCTACAGACTACCGGACCTCATATGCTGGCCGATGTTTTCTCGGCCATTCTGGACGGAGAGCCGCCTATTCGAAGTGCGACACTGTGGGAGTCCACCCGCTTCTGCGTCGACACTCAGCGCTTGACCCGCGGCAAAGGCGAAAACTCGTTGTCCTATGCCACCTGTGAACTGATGATCGGGTCGCTGGAATATGCCAAAGCTGCGGGCGTCCAGGACATTGTCACAGTCATCGATCCGGTGATGGACCGGGTACTCAAACGCTCGGCTTGTGCGCCTTACGACTATGTCGGGAAGACCGTGCCAATGGGCAAAGTTTCAGCCCTCGCGGCACTGGTAGACTGCACCGACGAGCGCATCGCCGCCCTCAGGGAGTTCGCAGGTATCCAAGGAGATGTTTTCCTTGAAGAAGAGCAAGCGCTTGCCCTGTTCAACAGCAAAAAACTGGTCGACCCGAAAGTCGCGAACCGCGATCATCAACCCCTGACCGAGTTAGAGAAGTATTTTGTCGAACAAATGCATTCGGCAAAAACAGAGAACGAAGTCAAGGATGTGTTGAAGCTGATCGAGGCCCTTTCGGACCGTTTCACGCCAGAGCAGAAGACCGCTCTGCTAAGTACCCCCCGTGCTTTTGCTCATGAGGCCTGACCCCCTCACCTCATAGTACAAAAGCCACCCACCGGAGCCGTCTGATTTACAGGCGGCTCCGCTTTTTTTGGTGCCCATATGGGGATGGGCGGAAGAGGATTACTCCTCTTCCAGTGCCTCAACGGCTTTCTGCAGGTCGTCTTTGCTGACTTCTTTGTCAGCGACCTGAGCCAGTTCGACGATATAGTCGATGACCTTGTCTTCGAAGATCGGCGCGCGCAGTTGCTGCTGCATCTGGGCGTTCTGCTGTACGAACTCAAAGAACTGACGCTCCTGACCAGGGTACTGACGCGCCTGGTTCATGATTGCCTGGGTCATCTCGGCATCGGTGACCTCAACCTCGGCCTTCTGGCCCAGCTCGGCCAGCAGCAGGCCCAGACGCACGCGGCGCTCGGCCAGTTTGTTGTGCTCGTCAGTGGGCTCGATCTCGCCGTGGTCGTGACCTTCGACTTCCGGGTTTTCCTCGTGCCACAGCTGGTGTGCAATCTGTTTGGCTTCGGCTTCAACCAGCGACGGCGGCAGATCGAACGAAACTTTCTCGTCCAGAATGTCCAGCAGAGCACGCTTCATGACAGCGCGCGATGCGCCGTTGTATTCGGCTTCCAGACGCTCGGCGATCTGGCCTTTCAGCGCTTCCAGGTCCTCGGCGCCGAACTTGGTAGCCAGCTCGTCATTGATCTCGGCAGCGACGGGTTCTTTCACCTCTTTCACGGTGCAGGTGAAGACGGCGTCTTTACCTGCCAGATGCTCGGCACCGTATTCGTCGGGGAATTTGACGTTGACGTCTTTTTCTTCCTCGGCCTTCACGCCAACCAGTTGCTCTTCGAAGCCGGGGATGAAGCTGTTCGAGCCCAGAACCAGCGGATAGTCTTCGGCGGAACCGCCTTCGAACTCTTCGCCGTCCACTTTACCGACGAAGTCGATCACAACCTGATCGCCGTCCTTGGCTTTGGAGCCTTTACGACGCGCTTTGAAATCCTGTGCGGTTTCGGCCAGGTTGTTCAGCGCCTCTTCGACAGCCGCGTCGTCGGCTTTGACAACCAGCTTTTCCAGCTCAACCGATTTCAGGTCAACTTCCGGAATCTCGGGCAGTGCCTCATAGGACATCTCTACGTGGACGTCGTCGCCTTCTTTCCAGTCTTCGTTGGTCATCTTGACCTGCGGCTGCAGCGCAGGACGGTCACCGCTGTCTTCGAAGTGCTGGTTCATGGCGCCGTCAATGCTTTCCTGCATCGCTTCGCCCAGCAGGCGTTGGCCAAACTGCTTTTTCAGCAGTGCCATTGGCACTTTGCCTTTGCGGAAACCCTTCATCTCGACTTCCGGCTGCGCTTCGACCAGTTTCTCATTAACTTTGTCGTCCAGCTCAGCCGCGGAAACGACGATGTTGTAGCCGCGTTTCAGACCTTCGTTCAGCGTCTCGGTAACCTGCATTATGGTAGTCCCCATAGGATTCGGGGCGCGCAAAACGGCGCGCCGGGCAAATTTGACGCCTTCTATTTGCCCAGCCGCCCACGTGCAAGGGGCAAAGCCCGGATCGGTCTTGTTTTGCCGCCGATTTGAACAAAAAAACGCCCCGGACAGAGCCGGGGCGCGTTTTGGTCAAACGGGTCTGGTCAGAACTTCCAGCGCGCGCCCAATACCCAGGCTTCGTTGTTGTCGAACGAGGTGCCATCATCGAAGTCGTGGTTACGGTATTTCAGATAGGCGTCAGTGTTGATCGCCTCAAATTTCTGCACAACAGCGATGCCCCATGCTTCAGTGCTGGAACCGTCAGTGTCGAAATCCGAACCATCGAAATAGTCAATCCCGATGCCCGTCTTGCCCCAGGATACCCAGTCACCTTCATAGGCGAGCTTCGCATACCAGTAGTTTGGGTCACTAGCGTCAGTGGAGGTGTCATCGCGCGTACCCGCGGCTGCGGTAAAGCTGAAACCACTGGGAAACAGTACAGAGGCTGACCCGATAGTATCTTTCCGCTCACCCGATATATCATCAAAATCGCGAACCGCGTAGGCCACACTAGCCGCAAACTCGATGCCGCCCGCAAAGGTGTTTTTGTAGAAAACACCTATGTCGTAGTAGGTATCGTCATCACTGCTGGACAAGATGTTCTCGCCATAGGCAAGGCCCGCCGAGAAGCCATTGAATTCCGGCGTATCATAACGAATACGACCACGGCGAGCCCCATCAAGGTTGCTGCTGGAGTCGCCGACAGTGATATCGCTCAGGAGTCCATCTGTGCCCCGGTAAAAGAAGGCCGAGTTTTCATCATTCGTGAATGAATACAGAGTGGTACCAACATAAGAGAGATCGGTTTCAGCCGCGCCATCAGAAACCATGCTGCCCTGACCGGCCGAAAACTTACCGTAGCTGCCCTTCAGTGCGAAATCGACATGGCGGATGTCTTCCCGCGTCCAGCCGCTGAAATCAGTGCCATCCTGGTTCCATTCAGTCGAGTTCGGCAGACCAAGCGCGGTTTCAAACCGGAAGGTAAACTCGTTGGCGCCATAGGGTTGCATCAATCGCAGCCCAACACGGCTGTTCGACAGGTCGTTGTCCAGTACGCGGGTATCCGTTTCCTCTCCGTCGTCCACCGAGATCAGGGCCGGGTGCAATTGACCGTACAACAGCACATAGCCGCCGCTGTTGTTTTCGTATTTCAACTCGGCCGCGGCAGGAATTGCCGTTGTCGCGGCCAGCACAGCTGCTATTGAGGTCAGTTTCAGTTTCTGCGTCATTTCATTCACCTTGAAAACTCCGGCTCCCGTTACCTCTCAATCGCGTAGTTACCGCTGACATTCCAGCGGTCGGCGACGATACTTTCGAGGTATTGCAAACCTGCCACTCAGGCCACGAAATCCGGACTTAATTCCCCTTTTAATCAACGCCTTATCTGCGGTCATGCCGCAGCCAGAGATCCACTCCAAGGGAATTTTGACGCCCAGCCATGCGCGTGGCAAACACTCGCTTTGCCCATACAGCAATCCCGTCGGCCAATTGCCGCCGAACACGAGGCCGATCGGCCGAATCCTGCCTAGACAATCAAATATTCAGTTCTTTAAAAACCTTAGGCAATTGCTCGGGCAAATCTTCGGCAATCAAACCTGGTCCGAATGTACGCGCGCATTCCACGTGCAGCCACGCCGCCGTTTCCGCCGCCTGCATCGGGCCGAACCCGCGGGCAAGAAGCCCGGTAATAAAGCCTGCCAGCACATCGCCCGAACCCGCAGTTGCCAGCCACGGAGCTGCTCGTTCATACATCGCCGCGTTGATCGAACATCCACCATCCGGCGCAGCAATCACCGTGTCCGGCCCTTTGAACAGCACCACGCACCCTGCCTGTTTCGCGGCCTCACGCGTGGCATCTACCTTGGAATAGGCTGGGCCTTTGGTTGGTGTTGCCGCCAGCTTCTCGGCAATATCCGGGAACAACCGCGAGAACTCTCCGCCATGTGGCGTCAAAACACAGGTGTCGTGGAGTTGAGAGAACAGCACCGCCGGATCATCCGCAAACGCCGTCAGCGCGTCGGCGTCCAGTACAGTAGCGCGTTCGGCCGCAAGAGCGGCTGGCACCAATTCCCGCGCGCGCTCTATGCCCAACCCGGGGCCCAGACAAACAGCATTCAGCCGCTCATCCTTCAGCACATCGGTCAGGCCATCCGCCCCCTCAACCCGCTGCAACATGATCGCGGTCACTTGCGCCGCGACCTCCATCTGAGCCGCCGGAGGCACCGCCAAGGTCACCAACCCCGCCCCTATGCGCAAAGCCCCCCGCGCCGCCAGCCGCGCGGCCCCGGTCTTGCCAGCGCCACCTGAGAGGATCAACGCGTGGCCGTAAGAGTATTTATGTGGCCCCACTACCGATTTCTTGTCGAGATCATACCAGGGCCAAATGCGTCCGTGCCGCCCCTTTGGTCGAACAAACTCCAAACCTATGACGCGGTCTTTTGGCCTTGGGGATTTGAGGTGGCCGGGATGTCTGTCCTCGGCCCCCAGCCCGATATCAACGACGCGAACCGACCCGCTGGCATTAGACAAAGCGTGACCAATTTTCTTTCTGTGAAAGACAACGGTGAGATCGGTTTGAAACAACCTTTTTGACGCGTCCGTTTCCCACCACTTCCATTTGGCCTCTAGGTCCTTTTCTTCGCCACCCGTGTCTTCCGGCATCTCAGGGAGGAGAGTTTTGCCGCTGTCGGTGTCGAACCCGGATGAGCAATCAACTGCGACACGATGAAATGGAACAAGCCACGGATGCCTTTCGCCCACATTGCGCGCCTCGACCGAATGGTAGGCAGTTGCCAAATCCAGTGGGATAGCGCGGGACAGACCTGTGCCAAACATTGCGTCAACCAGAACGTCAGGACGGTCGCCCTGCCCCACAGCTTCGGCGGTCAAGTTTTTGGTCGGTCCGAGCGTGCTCCACCGCCCATAATTCTTACGCGCGTCCGGCGGCAGTTTCATTGGGTCTCCGAATAGAAAGACCTCAACCTCCCAACCACGGCTTTTGAGCAGCCGCGCGACGACAAATCCATCGCCGCCATTGTTCCCCGGCCCGCACAGAACCACAGCCCGGCCAGGCGATTTTGCCAGTTCCGGCCACTCTTCAAAAATCGCCTCGACAACGCCCCGCCCGGCCCGCTCCATCAGTTCCAGCCCGGTCACCGCACCGGACTCAATCGCGGCCTGTTCGATGGCTCGCATTTGCGCAGCAGTCAGCAATTCTGTCATCTCAAATCCCTCAGCGATTCAATTCTGATTACTTTTTGTGCAAGTCGATCAAAATTTCACCCGCCGCCTATTTTCTCGGCACGCGCGTGCCGCCATTTTCGCAATCAGATTGCCGACCGATCTTAGACGTGATCAGTGCCATCCTGACAAGTGTTATAGGGAGCCCGGGATGAAGAAGATCGAAGCGATCATCAAGCCGTTCAAACTGGACGAAGTGAAAGAGGCGCTGCAGGACGTGGGTGTCCAGGGTCTCAGCGTGATCGAGGTCAAGGGTTTTGGCCGTCAGAAAGGCCACACCGAACTCTATCGCGGTGCGGAATACGTCGTCGACTTTCTGCCCAAGGTGAAGGTCGAGGTCGTACTGGACGACGATCAGGTCGATGCCGCCATCGAGGCCATCGTTTCGGCCGCGAAAACCGACAAGATCGGCGACGGCAAGATCTTTGTCTCGCCCGTTGAGCAAGCCATTCGCATCCGGACCGGTGAGACCGGCTCGGAAGCGCTGTAATCGAACACTCCAAGTAGAGGAATAGAGAGTATGAGCAAGGACGCAGTTCTTCAGCTGATCAAGGACGAAGGCGCCGAATACGTCGACGTTCGTTTCACCGACCCGCGCGGCAAGCTGCAGCACGTGACCCTGATGGCCGATCAGGTCGACGAGGACTTTCTGGAAGAAGGCTTCATGTTCGACGGTTCGTCCATCGCGGGCTGGAAGTCGATCGAAGCATCCGACATGAAGCTGATGGTCGACACCGAAAGCGCCTATGTCGATCCGTTCTACGCGGAAAAAACCATCTGTGTGCACTGCTCGGTTGTCGAACCTGACACCGGCGAAGCGTATGAGCGCGACCCGCGCGGCACCGCTCAGAAAGCAGAAGCGTACCTGAAAGCATCGGGTATCGGTGACGTCGCCTACATGGGCCCCGAAGCTGAATTCTTCCTGTTCGACGACGTTCGTTTCTCAAACAGCATCAACAAGGTATCCTACGAAGTTGATGCAACCGACGCATCGTGGAACACCGACACCGAGTACGAGATGGGCAACATGGGCCATCGTCCGGGCGTCAAAGGTGGCTACTTCCCGGTCAACCCGATCGACGAGGCACAGGATCTGCGTTCGGAAATGCTGTCGACCATGAAGCGTCTGGGCATGAAAGTTGACAAGCACCACCACGAGGTTGCGTCCTGTCAGCACGAGCTGGGCCTGATCTTTGACAGCCTGACCAAACAGGCTGATGAGCTGCAGAAGTACAAGTACATCATCCACAACGTCGCGCACGCCTACGGCAAATCGGCTACCTTCATGCCGAAGCCCATCGCAGGTGACAACGGCACCGGTATGCACGTGAACATGTCGATCTGGAAAGACGGCAAGCCGCTGTTCGCTGGCGACAAATATGCCGACCTGTCGGACGAAGCGCTGTACTTCATCGGCGGCATCCTGAAGCACGCCAAAACCCTGAACGCCTTCACCAACCCGGCGACCAACAGCTACAAGCGCCTGATCCCGGGCTTCGAAGCACCTGTTTTGCGCGCCTACTCGGCTCGTAACCGTTCGGGTTGTGTCCGTATTCCGTGGACCGAAAGCCCGAAAGCCAAGCGCGTCGAAGCTCGCTTCCCTGACCCAGCTGCGAACCCCTACCTGGCGTTTGCCGCTCTGCTGATGGCTGGTCTGGACGGCATCAAGAACAAGATCGATCCGGGCGAAGCCATGGACAAGAACCTGTACGATCTGCCTGCCGAAGAACTGGCCGACATCCCGACCGTTTGCGGCTCGCTGCGCGAAGCGCTGGAAGCTCTGGCATCCGATCACGACTTCCTGCTGCAGGGCGACGTGTTCACCAAAGACCAGATCGACGGCTACATCGCACTGAAGATGGAAGAGGTCGAAACCTACGAGCACACCCCGCACCCGGTTGAATACGGCATGTACTACAGCTGCTGATCCGGTTCTGGGTTTACATCTGCAAGGGCGTCCAATCGGGCGCCCTTGTTTCGTTTGGCGTGATCTTTCACACTCGGGACTATCCCGGTCAGGAGAGATCCAATGCCAACTGATGATCCCTTTTCGCAATTCTCGGAGTTCGTGACGACGGCAGAGGAGCTGGAGCGCATAACCGGCGCGCCCCTGCCCCAGATCATCGCCAAGGAATTGCACGCACTGGACCAGATGTGCCGCGACTTTATCGCGGCATCGCCCTTTTGCCTGATCGCCTCGGCCAACCCCGGCGGGCATCTGGACATTTCACCGCGCGGAGACCCCGAAGGTTTTGTTCAGGTGATTTCAGACACACTGATGGCAATCCCGGACCGACCCGGCAACAAGCGTGTGGATACGTTTCACAATGTGCTGCTGGACTCGCGCGTCAGCCTGATCTTCTTTGTCCCCGGCAAGATGGAAACCCTGCGCATTCGCGGCACCGCCCGGATCTGCGCCGACCCTGAGCTGCTGAACGGAATGGCGGTGAACGACCATGCGCCCAAGCTGGCCCTGCTAATCCATGTTGAAACCGTGTTTGCCCATTGCCCCAAATGCGTCATCCGTTCGAACCTGTGGCAGCCTGAAAAGTGGCCGGACTCGTCGAACCTACCAAACATGAACGCGATGATGGTGAAACACGCCAAAATCGACAAAACGCCTGATGAGTGGTTCGAAACCCTGAAAGAAACCGGAGAGCTTGACCTGTATTAACTGCTTTGCGGATCGCAAGATGCAGCTTACCCTTGCTCTCAGCCTTTTATTAACCGGATTTCGCTGATGTTACGATTTGCTTTGATTTTAGCCCTGTCCCTGCCAACGCTTGCAGCTGCTGCCCCTTGCGGCAACACCAGCAGCGGTTTCGAGGCCTGGAAACAGGATTTTGCAAAGCAGGCCAAGCGCTCGGGTGTCAAAAAGAAAGGTCTGCAAGCGCTGGCGCAAACCCAGTACGCCACGCGCACCATTGCGGCAGATCGCAATCAGAAAAGCTTCAAATATTCGCTGGACAAGTTCATGCGCGTGCGCGGAGCCGATACGATCGTGGCACAAGGGCGCAAGCGCAAGGCGCGCAACCCTCAATTCTACGCCGCGCTGGAACGGCAATACGGCGTCCCAAGCGGCGTACTGATCGCGATCCACGGAATGGAAACAGGGTTCGGGAATTTCATGGGCGACAGTCAGGTTGTTTCCGCAATCACCACACTGGCTTATGATTGTCGCCGATCCGAGTTCTTTACCCCCCATGCCATCGGGGCGCTGAAACTGGTCGATCAAGGCAGCATTACGACGGCGACCAAAGGGGCGAAGCACGGCGAATTGGGGCATACTCAGTTCCTGCCGGGCAATGCGCTGATCTACGGCGTCGATGCCACCGGCGACGGCCGCGTGGATTTCTACAACATGACCGACGCGCTGGCCTCGACCGCGAATTTTCTACGGCAGAAAGGGTGGAAACCGGGGCGCGGCTATCAACCGGGGCAACCCAATTTCAGGGTGATTCAGGAATGGAACGCGGCCTCGGTCTATCAGCAATCCATCGCCATCATGGCCGCCCGAATCGACGGCTGATACGCGCCATGTTTCAGCGCCAATACACCGCAATCCGGACACAATATTGCCACAGACGTTAAGCGGCCCCTAAAATGCCTAGGTTTCCAATGAGTAATCAATCCCGCTGATTTTTCATTTTTTTCCATTTTCGCCAAATTCTGCCCCATATCAGTTGTTAACCTGATTCTCAGGACAGGATACGACAAAGGAATGCGTGGTGACTTCGAAGCACAGCTATCACGGCGGTCTTCAGTTCAACGGAGAAACCGAGGGCGCGCTTGAGCGTTTCGGCGCTATTGTTGCAACGACTTTGGGCGACTATGGCCACCTGGTCGAACGCAAAAACATGCTGAGCGAGACCGAGGCCAGCATCGTATCAAGCCAATATCTGGTTCGCCTGACTTTGGACACTCAAGTCGTCGGCGCAGAAGACCGGTTCGGACGTCTGGACCGCGCCGCGGGGTTGAAAACCGCAAGTAGACCGGTTGTCACCCTACCGAAGAACCGTCTGACGATCACTCTTTCACCAGTGTCTCCGTTGTTGGATGACAGCGAAATTTCTGAGCTCATGCTGGTGGTCATCCTGTATCGGATGGTCGACATCTGCGCGACGCAGCGTGTCGAGTGGTTGTCGTCCAACACCATTCTGACCGTTGAACAATTCATGAGTGCGTTTGACACTTTGACGCCCCCCAAACCACGAAACAGAAAACAGATTTTCGAGGCAGTGACAGGCCCGTTCGCCGGGCTGAACATACCTGACGAACAGGATCTGGATGAGCCGCAAAAAAGGGCGCCTACGCAAGCAGCCCGGCCGATCCAGTTGTCTGATGAGCAGTTGCTCAGCATCGCTTTTCGGACAGAAACCCAAGAGCAGCAAACTGATGGGGAAGTGGACACGCCCCCCCTCGACCACGAAAAACCCAGTGATATCCTGCGACTGACCAGTTGGGGATTGACCGGGGCCGTGGCTAGCGTGTCCGTACCCATCGCGGTCTCTGTGGCCGCAGTGAACCTGATCAGGGGCGAAGATTTTCGCCTGAATACTCAGGTTCTTGCCTACACCGTCGCAATCTCCGCTCTCAGCACAAGCGGGGCATTCGCCGGTGTCGCCAATGCGTTGGGCATGTAGAACTAAACTTCAATACCCTCCGTGGAGGCCCCGCCATCAGGCGGGGTTTTCCATTTTGCGCAAGTGCTGCGCCTCCAGCACGTAGGTATGGATCGAAAAGACCACCGCCCGCGTTTCCGGCAGGCGCAACAAGGTCTGGCGTTCGCTGCGCAGGAACTGAGCGGCCCCCGGGTTGCTGACATCGCGCCGGTCGTTGGAACTACGGGGTTGATGCAGTTCCGCGTCCTCGTACCAAAGCGCATTAAACCGCCACAGCGGACGCCCCGGCTGTATCCCGTCAAACAGGCGCTGCACCCGTCGCGCGATGTCGTCGTCATAGCCTGATACCGGGATGTGAATGTCGATCAGAGGGCGCATGAACTTTTCCGAAAGGCGCCAACTTGCGGGAAAACACAGAATAGCCCCGGTCAGGACGTGTTCATCCCCGTGCTTTTGCAGGATACAGAAATCTTCCTGCACCAGACGGCATAGAGTGTCTAACGGGCGTGAACGGTCGATTTCAACAACCTGACCATCCGGGCGGGTGACCTGATCGGTGCAACCCAGATAGACCTGATGCAGAACCATATCCAAAAGCTCTTGCGCTGCGGGCTCGGCACCCGGGTCCAGCGCCAGAACGTCCGGTCGCTGCTCTTGCAGAATCTCTTCGCGCCGCTGCATCTGCCCGGCGAACGCATCGTCGCAATGCAGCCAGTCATCCATGCTTGCCGGTTGGATTCCCGGCAAAGGGCGTGGCGTCAGCGGGTCATAGGGGATCGAGGTCTGTAGGATCGTCATAATGACGGCCTATCACCAGTTGAACGGGTTGTCGGCCCAAAAGCGACGAGTGCGCCGTCGCAAACTTTCAAGACGCTTGGGAAATGATTCTTCACGTTGAATTTCAGGCAGGGAGGCCCATCATGAACCAGCATTACCGCGACAGCCGCAAGATCGATCCAACCAAAGGCACGACACTGGGCGATGGCACCCCAAACGACAATGACCGGATCGAGATTGGGCCGACGCAACTGGCCTTTGCGGAATGGGAGGCAGCCGGTCTGGCCTTGCCCGATCTGGCCCGGATGCGGGAATACCGGTGGAAACGCTTGATCAAGGCCATCGTGGATCGCGGTTATGGCGGGCTGCTGATGTTTGATCCGCTCAATATCCGTTACGCTACCGACAGCACCAACATGCAATTGTGGAACACGCATAACCCGTTCCGCGCTGTGCTGTTGTGTGCCGATGGCTATATGGTGATCTGGGACTATAAGAACTCCCCTTTCCTGTCGAAATTCAACCCGCTGGTGCGCGAGCAACGCTCGGGTGCGGACCTGTTCTATTTCGACCGTGGCGACAAGGTGGATGTAGCGGCCGATGTATTCTCGAATGAGGTGCGGCTGCTGATCGACGAACATGGCGGCGGCAACAAACGTCTGGCTGTCGACAAGATCATGCTGCACGGCCTGCGTGCGCTAGAGGCTCAGGGGTTTGAGATTATGGAGGGCGAAGAGGTCACCGAAAAGACCCGCGCCATCAAGGGCCCGGATGAGATTTTGGCCATGCGCTGCGCGCACCATTCCTGCGAAACCGCCGTGGCCGAGATGGAAAAATTCGCCCGCGCCAATGTGGGCGACGGCAAGACGTCCGAGGATGATATATGGGCCGTTCTGCACGCCGAGAACATCCGGCGCGGCGGTGAGTGGATCGAAACCCGCCTGCTGGCCTCGGGTCAGCGCACCAACCCGTGGTTTCAGGAATGCGGGCCTCGGATCACTCAACAGAACGAAATCATCGCCTTTGATACCGACCTGATCGGATCTTACGGCATCTGCATCGACATCTCGCGCACATGGTGGATCGGGGATGAAAAACCCCGCCCCGACATGGTCTATGCCATGCAGCACGCGCATGAGCATATCATGACTAACATGGAGATGCTGAAACCCGGCGTGATGATCCCCGAGCTGACCGCCAATGCACATAAGCTGGACGACAAGTTTCAGGCGCAGAAATACGGCTGCCTGATGCACGGCGTCGGCCTGTGTGATGAATGGCCGCTGGTCGCCTATCCGGATAAGGCGGTGGCGGGCTCTTACGATTACCCGCTCGAACCCGGTATGGTTCTATGTGTCGAAGCCGCCGTCGGTGAGGTTGGCGGCGACTTCTCGATCAAGCTCGAGGATCAGGTCCTGATCACCGAGGACGGGTATGAGAACCTGACCACCTACCCGTTCGATCCCCAGTTGATGGGACAGGCGTAACGCCTCAATCTGGCCAGGTTGAACGCCGAACGTTGCCGTGCCAGTCCTCGGACGGGATGGTGACTTCGGCTGTGGTCGAAGCCGCTGGCCAGGTTTGACCCAGCGTGAAGCCCAACACTCCAGTCAGGGCGATGACGATCAGAAGGTCGGGGCGGAAAACAACGCCACGCGGGGCGGATGCGGTATGGGACATGTAAGCCTCCTTGGCTTGCTATCAGTGATAGCTGCAAGATGGGGGCATTCCCAAGATTAATAAAACGAATATTTATCATCTATTGCATCACAAATTTTGAACATCAGAGAAATCCGCTTTCCTGACCCGAAAGCGCTCACTTTTCTCACCTTCCCGTGACGCGTCTTACAATGGGGTTGAGGCACCAGTCGGAAGCACACAGTATTGGGTCCATCCCGACACGTAAGGAATTGCCATGCCCACCGAACGCATTACCTTTGCCGGTCACGACGGCAACCAGTTGGCTGCACGCCTTGATCTGCCGGACGGACCGGTGCTGGCAACCGCGTTGTTTGCGCATTGTTTTACCTGCTCCAAGGACATTCCGGCCGCTCGCCGCATCGCCGCCCGTCTGGCAGCGATGGGCATCGCGGTTTTGCGGTTTGATTTCACCGGGCTTGGCCATTCGGGTGGGGAGTTCGCCAACACCACATTCACCTCGAATGTCGAGGACCTGATCGCCGCTGCACACTATCTGGCCAGTCGCAACATGGCCCCCGCCCTGCTGATTGGGCATTCTCTTGGCGGGGCTGCCGTCCTGCGGGCCCGGGCCGGTATTCCCAGCGTCAAGGCCGTAGTGACGCTGGGCGCGCCCGCCGATCCCGGCCATGTCGCACACCATTTCGAAGGCGCCCTGCCCCAGATCGAACAGGACGGATCGGCCGAGGTCATGCTGGGGGGCCGCCCTTTCCGCATCGGCAAGGCCTTTGTCGATGACATTTCGGAATCCGCACTGACCCCGGCGATTGCCGAGCTGAAGGCCGCACTGCTGATCCTACACGCACCGCGTGACGAAACCGTCAGCATCGACAATGCCAGCACCATCTTTCTGGCCGCCAAACACCCCAAGAGCTTTGTTACGCTGGATGATGCCGATCACCTGATCACCCGCGCCTCGGACGCTGAATACGCAGCCGACGTGATTGCAGCTTGGGTGACGCGCTATATTCCCCTCAGGCCGCCCGCACCGCCCCCTGGCGCGCCCGAAGGCGTGGTACGCGTGTCCGAGGTTGATCCCTCGGGCTTCCTGCAGGACATCCAGTCCGGCCCCCGGCATCACGCCGTGGCGGACGAGCCTGCATCCTATGGCGGCACCGACAGGGGCATGTCGCCCTACGGCTTCGTCTCCTCGGGTCTGGGGGCCTGTACGTCGATGACGATCCGCATGTATGCGCGACGCAAGCGGTGGCCTCTGACGGGCATCACTGTCGATGTCTGCCACAACAAGGTACACGGGCAGGATGCCGGACTGGCCGGAGACGGCAAAATCGACCAGTTCCGCCGCAAGATCCGTCTGGAAGGCCCGCTGGACCAGGAACAGCGCGCACGGCTGTTGGAAATCGCAGACAAATGCCCCGTTCACCGCACGCTGGAAGGGTCAGCCCAGATTACAACAGAACTGTTGAGCTGACCCCGTCAGACTATCGGCGCGGCGACGGGCGATGGATGGGCGGCCGGGCCACGGGCGGACGCGCAACCGGCGGGCGCGCCACAGGCGGCGTCGGACGGGCTGGCGGCTTCGCGATTGGCGGTGTGGGCCGAACTGGTGGCCTGCCCGCGGGCGGGTTGGGCCGCACTGGTCGGTCGATATCAACATCCACGTTTACGTCGTGGTAGTAATCGTTCCACAGCATCGAGTCATAGAACGGGTCATACCCATATCCGACCCCGACCGTCACACCATCGCAGGCGGACAAAGAGAAACTCGCAGCCCCAAGGCCCAGCGCCAGAAACAGACGTTTGATAGGTTTGGTGGTCATCAGCGCCTCTCCTTACTGTACGGCCCGGAACGACGCGAAAACGTCATTCAGAACGTCGACATAGGCCGGATCGGCCCCGTCACGTAGGATCGCCACAACAACGGCTACGCGATCTTTTGGCAGATCAATGATGGTGGCAGTAAAGTTGATGCCGCGCCCGTCACGGGTGCCGGTGCCCCGTATCACGCGTGCCGGCAAACCCCCGATCCGGCTGTCGGATGTACTGGTAACCGTCGGGTCCTTGACCAGAAACTTGTCGATATCCTCAAGATACCGCAAACCGCCCTCAATCGAGGCGACCCCCGTCGGAGAGACAAATCCAATCCAGACATTGTCATCGGTCACGGGCCGCACGCCCATGACACGCGCAACGGCGCGCGGGTCACCCAGTTCGGTGTCCTCAATCTCGCGCGGGCCGCCGGTACGCACGACCCAGAAGTCGGGCGCAGCAAAGCTGAACAACGCGCGCCCTGCATCGGTATACGTGATCGGAGTATCCGCCGCAGCAGGTGCCACAGCCCCCAGCCAAAACGCGGCACAAACGGCCAAAGTCGTGCTAGAAAAAATACGCATATCTCAATAACCCGATGATTTCCTTGCCATCAGATTGAACGAGACCCAGCTGTTTTGTCCAGCGTCTGTTTGTAAGGTCCACAAAAAACCCGCGCCCGGATTGCTCAGGACGCGGGTGTGTTTTTGTTTAGCTGAAATCAGGTACGGGCATCGCCGACCAGTTTCCACAGACCCGGGATCAACAGAGCAGCCAGTGCCAGCTTGATCGCATCGCCCATCAGGAACGGTGTCAGGCCCCATTCCAAGATCGGCTTGTCCCAGCCGTAAAGCTGACCCAGCCACAGCAGGCCCGGCACATAGATCAGGACGTTCGCCAGAACCAACGCCAGCGCCAGTTTACCAACCGAGCGATCCCATCCGCGCGCAGCCAGTGCGCCCAGCAGCACAGTGGCCAGCAGGTAACCGACCAGATAACCGCCGGTGCCGCCCATCATATACGTCAGCCCGAATTTCTCGGCCGAAGACCCCGCAAACACGTCAAAACCCAGCGCACCGACCAGCAGATAGCCCAGCATGGTGATCAGTCCCAGGCGCGCGCCGTATGCAGTGCCGATGGTCAGCACGGCGAAGGTGCCCATGGTGATCGGAACCGGCCACATCGGCACCTTGACCTTCGCGGCAATCGCCAGCGCCAAAATACCCAGAGCCACCAGGACAACCTGTTTCACGCGCAGCGCTGTGCCCTCGCGCGGGCCGATTGCTTCGGCCAGAACACTTGTATTCATTTTCGTTTCTCCACATCCGGATGGAAATTCGGGCCCATCAAAGCCTATTTCACATCGATACTTCAAGATGATTGCGCTATCGAGGGCGGTACTCGGTCTTCATCTCATAGGATTTTCGCGGCCCCGAGACGGTCCAGCTTACGGACCAAATGGGCCAACCCGAGAAATCATAGACCGCATCATAGCTGTCTGGCGGACAATCATGATGATCCCTAGACTGCGCTTGCCCAAGCTTCAATGCGTGAAAATACCGCTCGTCATTGAAAAGGATCGCAATTCGGTCGCCGGACTCCTGCCATAGATACCGCCGCGTGCCTTTCATCGCGGCCTGCCCCGGTATCCGCAAGGTCACGTCCTCATCATAGATCAGGCCCTGTTTGTCCGGGCGCAATACCGCCTGCCCCTCGGCCTGCACGACCTGCCCTGCCCGCGTGTCATGAATGGTGCGGGTCAGGCTCCAATTGCCCTCGAAATCGGACAGGCTGAGCGGCAAAGTCATTCCGCGAAGGTTCCGTCGGTAGTCCCTCCCGCGTCATCCACAAACCGGATCACATCACCGCTTTTCCGCACGTCGTAACAGGCCCACAGATCCGAAGGGGGCCAGAGCGAGCAATACCGATCCTCACGCACGGCCCAGCGCCCCGCACTGGGTCTTCCCGAAAAATACTGGGTCAGCATCGTTTCATCGAAGGTCTGCCAGACACCCTCTCCGTAATCGAGCTTTTGGCCGGTGAGGGCCTCCAAGATCTCGTCTCCGGTCAACTTCCGGAACTCTTCTGCAGTCAAAAAACCGGGCCAAAGGGCCAAAATCAGGGCAAACCGTCTCATACCTGCACTCGTGCCTTGTTCCCTCGGGGCTGCGGGTTTAAACCGCGCGCGAACGCCTTATCCCAACCACAAAAAGGTCTCGCCGCCAATGATTCCACGTTATTCCCGCCCCGATATGGTCGCCATCTGGTCGCCCGAGACCAAGTTCCGCATCTGGTTCGAGATCGAAGCGCACGCCTGCGACGCCATGGCCGATCTGGGCGTGATCCCGCGTGAGAATGCCGAAGCCGTGTGGAAAGCCAAGGATGTGGAATTCGACGTGGCCCGCATTGATGAGATCGAGGCCGTCACCAAGCACGACGTCATCGCGTTCCTGACCCACCTGGCCGAACATGTCGGCAGCGAAGAGGCGCGCTTTGTCCATCAGGGCATGACGTCTTCAGATGTTCTGGACACCTGCCTGAACGTGCAGCTGACCCGCGCCGCTGACCTGCTGATCGCCGACCTCGAAGGTCTGCTGGCCGCCCTCAAGCGCCGCGCGATTGAACACAAGAACACAATCCGCATCGGTCGCAGCCACGGCATCCACGCCGAGCCGACCACTATGGGCCTGACCTTTGCCCGTTTCTACGCCGAGATGGACCGCAACCTGTCGCGGATGCGTGACGCCCGCGCCGAAATCGCCACCGGCGCGATCAGCGGCGCGGTTGGCACCTTCGCCAATATCGACCCGCGCGTCGAGGAACATGTCTGCGACCAGCTGGGTCTGGTGCCCGAGCCGATCAGCACGCAGGTCATCCCACGCGACCGCCACGCGGCGTTCTTTGCAACGCTGGGCGTCATCGCCAGCAGCATCGAGAATATCGCGATCGAAATCCGCCACATGCAGCGGACCGAGGTGCTGGAAGGGGCCGAGTTCTTCTCGATGGGTCAAAAAGGCTCGTCGGCCATGCCGCACAAGAAAAACCCGGTCCTGACAGAGAACCTGACCGGTCTGGCGCGCATGGTGCGTGCGGCTGTGATCCCGGCGATGGAAAACGTGGCGCTGTGGCACGAGCGTGATATTTCGCACTCCTCGGTCGAACGCATGATCGGCCCGGACGCCACGATCACCTTGGATTTCGCACTGGCCCGTCTGACCGGCGTGATCGACAAGATGCTGATCTTCCCCGAGAATATGCTCGAGAACATGAACAAGTTCCCTGGCCTTGTAATGAGCCAGCGTGTTCTGCTGGCCCTGACCCAAGCCGGGGTCAGCCGTGAAGATGCCTATGCAATGGTTCAGCGCAACGCGTTGAAGGTCTGGGAACACCGCACCGATTTCAAAGAGGAACTGCTTGCAGACGCTGACGTCACCGCCGCGCTGAGCCCCGAAGAGATCGAAGAAAAATTCGACCTCGGCTATCACACCAAGCACGTCGACACGATTTTCGCCCGGGTGTTCGGCGAATAAAGCAAGACCAATCAAACGCTTCGACGGGTCCGGTTCGCATCAAGCGATCCGGGCCCTGTTTTTTTGCCAGACCTGCCAAATTCGGTTATAATGCCTGTGTATTTCCGGACAGGAGAAACACGATGATCCGTACCTTGATTTGCGCCTTGGCCCTTACCTGCTCCGCGTCTGTCGCACTGGCGTGCAGCGCACATTCCAAGCAAACGCAGTCCTGCGTCGATGGAACGTATTGGGATTCCGAAACCCAAACCTGTGCGAAAATAGTCGATAGCTAATAATTTTCTTCCCGCGTGAAAAATGTAGCGCTGACCTCAGAACAGTGTCAGCAGATATTTTACTGACGCGCAGCGACGTTACCGATATTCGTTGTTCGTCCGTATTCAGGAATACTAGGAACGTGCCACGTAGCGGGTGCCAGTAGTTTCGACCGCTCTCCGACGACTCAGAGTAGACGCAAGCAACCAGGCACTGATGCCCCAACGCAAAGTCATCGACGATCTATTTGTATCAGATTTTGTGGATCACGTGTTTTGGAATAATTTAGGAATTCATTTGAAGTGCCCCACTTCACGATGTCATCCAGAAACTTGTCGGTTTCTTTCCCGCCAAACTCAAGCCACAGGGAAGAGAACAACTCACTGCACAAACCCGCCACCTGCAATCTGGACCAAATTGTATTGCGAATATGTACATCCAAGGATTCGTACTCGATGAGAACTTTGAGTTCGTCGTAGTCCATAATGTCGTAGCATTCCGCACCCGCGGATATGAAACCTGTAATCCGTTGCAGCCTTCGATCTTCTGCTTCGGTATACCATTGATAAAGCGGGAATACCGCGATTACCGCAGCCGCTATCACGATCAATCTCTCACTGACTTCCAAAATTGTCCGAGCATTCAGGGTCATAATATTTCCTTCGCAATATGATCAGAAAAGCATAGGGCACATCGTTGTGAATAAATATCGACACCTTCAGGAAAGATCGGCGGTAACGCTGGCTCGTTTTAAGCACGCCAGTATTTCCATCTCGGTCGAAAGGTCTTGGCGCTCAGCCCGAAACTTTGCCGCAGGAAGCTGATCCTTGCATCCACCGGGTCACGGAGCAGCCGAATTTTCGGGGCTGAAAACCACCCTGAAAGTTTGGCTCCAGGGAAAATAGATTTCTAAGAACAAAACTGCTTGTGAATAAAAGCGAGCAGTCGATTGTTAGCTTTTTATCAGATCGCGCTATGCTTGATCAGAGCAGCCCAAAGAACGGAGTAGGAAAATGCGCCTCGTATTAGTTTCAGCTATTGCCCTTCAGGCCTTTGCCTTCGCTCCGGCCCTATATGCGGCCGGCGGTGGCGGTGCCACCACCCCACCGAAACCCACCAACACGACTAAGAAATGCCTGTTCGGCCGCGTCTATGACAAGGACGCCGGGCGTTGCGTCAAGCCGAACAAGACCAATTTTACTCAGGATGAACTCTACGACGCCGTGCGCGAGCTGGCCTATGACGGCCAATTCGAGAATGCGCAGAACATCCTGCGCATCATGGATCAGGACGATGATCGTGTGCTTACCTATTGGGGCTTTACCTACCGCAAAATGGGCGAGCTTGAGCTGGCGAATGTCTTCTACACCAACGCCATCGAGGCCAACCCGGACAACATCCTTGCCCGCAGCTATATGGGTCAGGGATTTGTGACCGAAGGCAAAACCGATCAGGCCATCGAACAATGGCGCGAGATCAAGGCGCGTGGCGGCGAAGGCACCTGGGCCGAAGCGTCCCTGCGCGAAGCGATCCGCACCGGGCTGACTTATAACTATTAAGCTTCAGCCTTTCTTTACCCGACTCTCTGTACTCTGCCTGTGGAACAGAACTTTGGCACCGCAGGCAGATGCAGGACACGAACACTTTGCTACAGGTGGCACCGGGGGCGGCTCCGGTGGCCAATCAGAAGGACGACGCGCCCCGCGTCGTTCCCCGCGCCCTCAGCAACCGGCAGAAGGCGGCCATTGTCGTCCGGCTTTTGCTGAACGAAGGCGCCGATATCCCGCTGGAAGAGCTTCCCGATGATCTGCAGGAAAAACTGACCCATCAACTGGGTCAGATGGGTCTTGTCGATCGCATCACGCTGGATGCCGTGGCGCAGGAATTTGCCGAGGCGCTGGACAGCGTCGGCCTGTCCTTCCCGCATGGTCTGGCGGGGGCTTTGGACGCAGTGGACGGCAGGATCGGTTCGGCCACGGCGGCGCGGCTGCGCAAGGTGGCCGGAGTGCGCCAGATCGGAGATCCGTGGCAGCGCCTGCGCGAAATCCCCACCGAGGATCTCGCCACGATGGCTCAGGCGGAAAGCACAGAGATTGCCGCCGTGATGTTGTCCAAGTTAGAGACCGCGAAGGCAGCGCAGTTGCTAGGCCACCTGCCCGGTCCGGTGGCGCGGCGGATCACCTATGCAATCTCGAAAACTGCCAATGTCACCCCCGAAGCAGTCGAGCGGATCGGCTGGTCGCTGGCGGCGCAACTGGATCAGCGCCCGTCTCAGGCCTTTGCCGATGGCCCCGGCGCGCGGGTTGGTGCGATCCTGAACCAGTCGGCGGCATCCACACGCGACGGGTTGCTGACCGCGCTGGACGAAGAGGATTCGGATTTCGCCAGCGTTGTGCGCCGCTCGATCTTTACCTTTGCCCATATACCGGCACGGGTTTTGCCCCGCGACGTTCCCGCAATTCTGCGTGGCGTGGAACAGGCCGATCTGGTCACAGCGCTGGCGGGTGCGGCAGCGGAGGACGACAAAACTGCAGCGGAATTCATGCTGTCCAACATGTCCACGCGCATGGCAGACAACCTGCGCGAAGAGATGTCGGAACGCGGCAAGGTCAAACAAACCGCCGCCGAAGTGGCGATGACTCAGATCGTGGGCGCCATCCGTGTCCTTGTGGATGAAAGGGCGATAACGCTGATTGAAGAAGAAAGTGAAGACTAGCCGAATGACCCAATCCACTGGAACGCTTGTGGTCGGGGAATGCGCCTTGTATGTCTGGCCGGCAAATCGCAACAGCCGGTGAGAACAGATTATGCCCGTTGAAAAGTCGGAACTTAGCCGCGGGGCGCTTCGAAAATACTACGTCACCGGTCTGTTGATGAAAGGCGTGATCGGCGCGATGCGACTGCTGCCCTATGAGCGGCGCATCGCAACAATGGGGGCCATCGTGCGGGGCCTTGCCCCGCTGGTCGGGTTCACCGAGCGGGTGCGCCGGAACCTGAAACTGACCTGCCCCGATCTGCCGGACGCCGAAGTGAAACGTATCTGCCGCGCCGTTCCCGACAATGCAGGCCGCGCGATCATGGAGCATTTCTCGCCCGAAGGGTTCACCGAACGTCAGAGCACGGCCAAGATTTCCGGCCCCGGCATCGCGGCGTTTGACGCAGCCGTGGCCGAGGGCCGCCCGGTGATGATGATCACGGCGCATTTCGGTCACTACCTGGCCGCCCGGATAGCCCTTCAGGCCCGCAGCGGCCAGCCCATCGGGTGCCTGTATCGCCGTATGGCAAACCCTTATTTCAACGACGCTTACGTAGACGCCTTCTACAAAACCGGCGCGCCCATGTTCGAACAGGGTCGCCGCGGCATGGTTGAAATGGTGCGCTCGCTCAAGAAGGGTGGCATCATCGCCATCGTCTCGGACCTACACGCCCATGGTGGAGAGGAACTGACATTCTTTGGTAAACCCGCGGTCACGTCGGTTCTGAACGCCGAACTGGCGATAAAATACAAGGCCGAGCTGATCCCCTGCTACGCCATTCGTCAGCCCAATGGCCTCGATTTTGAGATCGTGCTGCACGATCCGGTTCCGCATACCGACCCCAAGACCATGACCCAGTTCACCAATGACGATCTTGAGGCTGTGGTCCGGCAACATATGGGTCAATGGTTCTGGATTCATCGGCGCTGGAAGGCCTGGAACGGGCTTGGCGTGCAGCCCGAGGACATGCCCTGATCACTTGACCCGTGCAGCGGCAACGATCGGCCCGTGCCCGGCCCTTTGCACCAGAACGACGGCTGGCAGATCCGAATTCAGCTTGGCCAAAAACCGTTGAGGCGCGACCCCGTCCCACTGACCGGCCACCTGCCAGGACTCCACGACATTGGCATAATCCAACTCGTGCCCCGCCAGTTCTCCCCGACGGATCGAGGCATGGCGCATCGGTGAATACTGCACTACCCGCACATCATAGGCCTCACCTTCGGGAAGTTCGACAGGGGTGACATCGACCGTCACCTCATTGCCCGACCGTTTGGCCACGACTTCGGCCTCGGGCGCGGCCGTCAGATGCGCGTTGATCAGGCGCTCCAATTCACGCGATTGCGCACCGACCACGTCATGCTGACCGTTTATCACCATCTGTGGCGTGTAGATCATCGTCCGTCCGCCCTGACGCGCATACGCACGCTGGCGCAATGTGTGATCGGGATCGGCATATTCGTCCTCCCACCCGATGTAGTCCCAATAATCCACGTGCAGGGCCAAGCCGATTACATCATCGCGTTTGGCCAGGTCATGCATCAGCCGGTCGGCCGGTGGGCAGGACGAACAGCCCTGCGACGTAAACAACTCGACCACCACAGGATCGTTTTCAGCCGCTGCGGGCACGGCGAGAGCAAGCACAGTGGCAATGATGGCGGTTCTGAGCATGTTTGACCTCGGGGTGATAACTTTTCTGTTTGCGACCGATAAGATACCCGAATGCTTTAAACCCTTTGGACTTCACCCTCCAATCAAGGTTTCTTGAAACCACCCTGCCCCAACGATGCGTGACGCGGCAGAACCGGACCAACTTTGCGCGTCTTGGTCCTTGAACCCCGGCGAAACGTGATAAAGATTGCTATCAGCGAACCCCGTTGCCCAAGTCATTTGAGAGGGAGCCAACTCATGCCAATTAAAGTCGGACAGGATACCGCCAAGACGCGCCGCAGCCTGAACGTGAACGGCAAATCCATTTCCTATTATTCGATCCCCGCCGCGCAAGAGGCTGGTCTGGGCGATTTTTCGAAACTCCCTGCCGCGTTGAAAGTCGTGCTGGAAAACATGCTGCGGTTTGAGGATGATGGCTTTTCCGTCTCGGTCGATGATATCAAGGCGTTTGGCGAATGGGGGGCCAATGGCGGCAAGAACCCGCGTGAGATTGCCTATCGCCCTGCCCGCGTGCTGATGCAGGACTTTACCGGTGTGCCCGCCGTGGTTGATCTGGCTGCGATGCGGGACGGAATCAAGGGGCTGGGTGGTGACGCGCAAAAGATCAACCCGCTGAACCCGGTGGATCTGGTCATCGACCACTCGGTCATGATTGACGAATTCGGTAACCCACGCGCTTTCCAGATGAACGTGGACCGGGAATATGAGCGCAATATGGAGCGCTACCAGTTCCTGAAATGGGGACAGTCGGCATTCAACAATTTCCGCGTTGTTCCCCCCGGCACCGGCATCTGCCATCAGGTGAACCTGGAGTACCTCGCCCAGACCGTCTGGACCGACACCGACCAGAACGGGGATGAGGTCGCCTATCCCGACACGCTGGTCGGCACCGACAGCCACACCACCATGGTCAACGGCATGGCCGTTCTGGGCTGGGGCGTCGGCGGGATCGAGGCCGAGGCCGCAATGCTGGGTCAGCCGATCTCTATGCTGATCCCCGAGGTTGTGGGCTTTGAACTGACTGGCGCGATGGTCGAAGGCACTACCGGCACAGACCTTGTGCTGAAGGTCGTCGAGATGCTGCGCGAGAAAGGCGTGGTTGGGAAGTTCGTCGAGTTCTATGGCGAAGGTCTCGACCGTCTGCCCCTGGCCGACCGGGCGACAATTGCAAACATGGCCCCCGAATATGGCGCGACTTGCGGTTTCTTCCCGATCGACGGCGAAACCTTGCGCTACATGCGCAATACCGGGCGCGACGAGGACCGTCTGGCGCTGGTCGAGGCCTATGCCAAGGAGAACGGTTTCTGGCGTGATGAAAACTACGCGCCGATCTACACCGACACCCTGACGCTGGACATGGGCACTATCGTCCCGGCGATCTCGGGCCCGAAACGCCCGCAGGACTATGTGGCGTTGACCGATGCCAAGGCGGCTTTCCTGAACGAGATGGAGAAGACCTTCAAGCGCCCGATGGGCAAGGAAGTCTTGGTCAAAGGTGAAAACTACGCAATGGATTCGGGCAAGGTCGTGATCGCCTCGATCACTTCCTGTACCAACACCTCGAACCCATATGTGATGATTGGCGCCGGTCTGGTGGCGAAAAAGGCGCATGAGCTGGGTCTGAACCGTCAACCCTGGGTCAAGACCTCGCTGGCGCCCGGATCGCAGGTCGTGTCGGAGTACCTTGAGGCCGCCGGTCTGCAACAGCATCTGGATGCCATCGGTTTCAACCTTGTGGGCTATGGCTGCACCACCTGCATCGGTAACTCGGGCCCGCTTCAGAAGGAGATCAGCGAAGCCATTGCAGAAGGCGATCTTGTCGCTACCTCGGTCCTGTCCGGCAACCGCAACTTCGAAGGTCGCATTTCCCCGGACGTGCGCGCCAACTATCTGGCCTCACCGCCGCTGGTGGTCGTCTACGCGCTGGCGGGCACCATGGATATCGACCTGACCTCGGAACCGATCGGGCAGGACAAGGATGGCAACGACGTCTTCATGAAGGACATCTGGCCAACCCAAAGCGAAATTGCGGAACTGGTCGAGCAGACGGTGACCCGCGATGCGTTCCAGTCGAAATATGCCGATGTCTTCAAAGGTGACGAGAAATGGCGCGATGTCGAGGTTCCGCAACAGGAAACCTATGACTGGCCGCCCACATCGACCTATATTCAGAACCCACCCTATTTTCAGGGCATGGGGCCTGAGCCAGGCACGATTACGAATATCGAGGGAGCCAAAGTGTTGGCCATTCTGGGCGACATGGTCACCACCGACCACATCTCGCCCGCCGGGTCCTTCGCGACCACCTCGCCTGCGGGCAAATACCTGATGGACCGTCAGGTGCAACCGCGCGAGTTCAATTCGTACGGGTCGCGCCGGGGCAACCACGAGGTCATGATGCGCGGCACATTCGCCAATATCCGCATCAAGAACGAGATGCTGGATGGCGTCGAAGGCGGCTATACCAAGGGACCGGACGGTCAGCAGACCTCGATCTATGACGCGTCGATGGCCTATCAGGCGCAGGGCACGCCGCTGGTGGTCTTTGGCGGCGAGCAATACGGCGCGGGCTCGTCCCGTGACTGGGCGGCTAAAGGCACCGCACTGTTGGGCGTCAAGGCCGTGATCGCCGAAAGCTTTGAGCGTATCCATCGTTCAAACCTGGTGGGTATGGGGGTGATCCCGTTCGAATTCACTGGCAACGACAACCGCAAAACACTGGGACTGAAGGGTGATGAGACCGTCTCGATCCACGGGCTGGACACGGTTGAGCCGCTGCAAAAGGTGCCCTGCACAATCACTTATGCCGACGGTGCCGAGACGACGATCCTCCTCAAGTGTCGCATCGATACCGCACCCGAGATTGAATACATCGAGAACGGCGGTGTGCTGCAATACGTACTGAGAAACTTGGCGAAAGCGGGGTAAAAGCCTGTTCCAATACAAAATGACGGCCACCAGCTATGCTGATGGCCTTTCCCAATTGGGCTGAAGCGACCGTTCAAACCTCGACGATATCGTCTTTCAGGCTGGCGACAAATTCCGCGATCTCTCCCTGCATGTCGACCGGGATCGACAAGGCGTTCATGCTATCCACCGCGTGCCCCAAAAAGCGGTTCCAATCATCCTCGCTGATTTTCATTCCCACATGGGTAATCTTCATGTCGCGCCCGGTATAGTGCAGCGCACCGCCGGTTTTGGCGACAAGGTAGTCGACCAGCAGCTGATGCTCGCGGGCGATACCATCTGCACCGCGATTGGCCCAGAAACGGCCCAGAACTTCATCCGCCATCATTTTCGGCATCAGAGTATCGGCAAATGTCGCGATGGCGTCATAGCCACCCAGTCGGCTATAAAGGCTTGCTTGTTCAGTCATGTCGTTTCCGTTTGTCAGATGATGATCCGGAACGTCTATCAGACCGCGCCACGCGCCAATTGACATTGGTCAAAACGGTTGTTCACCGTTCGGTGATCTGAATTGCCCGCCCCAAGGCAAGCCCTGAACGACAGGAATTTACAGTGACCAAAGAGTGGGAAAACCTTAGCGACCTGCTGCCTCTTCCAAGGCGGGTCGGATGGTGCTTTCGATGACGCGTTGGGTGATCGGCCCGGCAAACCGCAGAATAATCGTACCTTCACCATCGATCACATAGGTTTCAGGCACACCATACAGGCCCCAGTCCAGCGCCATGCGTCCCTGTTCATCCCGTCCGATGGCCTTGTACGGGTCACCCAGATCAGTCAGGAACGCTTCGGCGTTGTCCAACTTGTCTTTGTAGTTGATTCCATAGACCGGGATGCCTTCCTCGGAAAGCGCCTCAAGGTTCGGATGTTCGGCCCGGCAGGGGGCGCACCAACTGGCCCAGTAGTTGACCAGCTTAACCTCGCCGTCGCGCAGGGTCGCATCGTCGAACACCGTCTTGCCCGGAAACTCGGTCAGAACGACCGGTGGCGCAGCCTGGCCCTGACGGGCCGACGGCAGCGTGTCGTCCGAGCCATCTTGCAATTGCACCAAGGCGGCGACCGCAAAAAGGCCGAAAATCACCGGAGGCGCAATCATCAGGGGCGAAATCTTAGCCATTGCGCGTCATCCTTTGTTCGACTTTTTCCATCTCGGCCCGAACCTTGCGCCCTCGCGCAATGCTGAACACGATCAGCAGAACAAGCAGCCCGATCGAGGCCGCATAGGACCACAGGACCGTATCGGCATATTTTCCAAGATCAGGGATCATCCGTTTACCCTTTCCCGCGCCAGCAGCGCCTTGATCCGCCGCGCCCGAATTTCAGTGCCGGTGCGATACAGAACCAGTGCGATGAACAGCAGCACAAAACCGATGATGCACAGCAGCAGCGGGTAGAAATAAATGTTGCTGACCTTCTCTTCGGTATCCGCCCCGGTCACGGCCGCCGCACGCATCACCGATGCGCCCTGATGCAGGCCTTGGTTCCAGAAATTCACCGCATAACGGCTGAGGAGCGCAAAGACCGACCCCACAAGACACAGGACCGAGGTCAGATCGGCCGCTGTATCGGGGTCTTCGATCGCTTCCCACAGGGCAACATAGCCCAGATAGAACAGGAACAGGATCAGGAACGAGGTCAGGCGCGGGTCCCAGGCCCACCATGTGCCCCACATCGGTTGGCCCCAGATCGCGCCGGTCGCCAGTGCGATCAGCGTCATCACGATGCCAATGGGGGCCGCCGCACGGGCAGCCAGCGCGCTGACATGGTGCCGCCGCACCAGCCAGACCAGCGAGGTCGCCAGCATCATCAGCCAGCAATTGATCGCCATCAGCGCAGCCGGCACATGCAGGTAAATGATCTTGACGGTCGAGCCCTGCTTGTAATCGTCCGGCGTGAAGAAGAACCCCCAGACCAGTCCGACCACGATGCACGCAAGCGAGGTCACCCAGAAAAACGGCATCACCCGTTCACTGGTGGCAAGGAACTTGCGCGGGTTGGCGTATTCCCAGAGGGCGTTGGCTTTGGCTGCGATAGACATGGGCCTTATCTAGTCCGAGTCGGGTGCGTTCTCAATTGACATTGGTCAAAGTTTGAACGCGTCACCGAAGGTTGATGCGCAGAACAGCTGCGCTGGCAAAGGGCAGCAGTGCGATGGTGGCTGCCGTAATCCCCGCCAGCATCAGTAGCGGCGTTTGTGTTTCCATCCCCGTGGCGCCACGCCGCGCAACTTCGGCGCCAAAGATCAGGGTCGGCACGTAAAGCGGCAGGACCAGCAGCGACAGCAGCAAGCCGCCGCGCTTCAAACCCACTGTCAGGGCCGCGCCGAAGGTGCCGATGACGCTCATGGCCGGAGTGCCGATCAGCAGCGAAACCACCAGCCAGAAGAACCCCGGCACCGGCAGGTTTAGCAGCACCCCCAGAAACGGCGCGGCCAGAACCAGCGGCAGACCGGTGGTCAGCCAATGGGCCAGCGCCTTGATCGAGACCACCGATTCCAGCGGTAGTGGCGCGGTGGCTAGCAGGTCCAGCGAGCCGTCCTCCCAATCCAGCGCCAACAGGCGGTCCAGCGACAGAAGGCAGGCCAAAAGCGCGCCCAGCCACAGGATACCGGGTGCGATGGTCGACAGCAGCGAGGATTGCGGCCCCACCGAAAACGGCACCAGAACGGTCACGATCAGGAAGAACGCCAGACCGAGGCCAAAGCCCCCGCCCGCGCGGAAGGCCAGTTTCAGGTCACGCAGCAACAGGGCGATCACAGGAAGCCTCCGTCGAAATCGTCGATGGGTTTAGGTTTCGCCTTGTTGGGACCCACGTCCAGCACCTCACCATCCAGGCCGAGGTCGATATGGGTGGCGATCAGGGCCGAGCCGCCCTGCCCCAGATGCGCCCGCACGGCATCGGCAAACATCTGCACGGCGTTTTTGTCCAACGATACGGTGGGTTCGTCCAGCATCCAAATCGGCCGCCCGGTGACCAGCATCCTCGCCAAACCCAGACGCCGCTTTTGCCCCGCCGACAGGTTGCCCGCGTGGCGATCCGACAATTCGTTCAGCGCAAAGGCGTCCAGTGCAGCTTGGATGCCATTCGTGCCGAAAACCGAGGCCCAGAAGGTCAGGTTCTCGACCACCGTCAACGTCGGCTTCAGCCCGTCGGAATGCGAGGCATAGGCGATCTGGTCCTCGGCCCCTTCGATCTGTCCGGTCAGAGGCGGTTGCAATCCCGCCAGAGTACGCAACAGCGTCGTCTTGCCGATGCCGTTCGGCCCGCGCAGGATCAGCGCCTTGCCCGGTTGCAGCGCAAAGCTTAGCCCCTCAAGGACGGGAACGCCACCACGGGCGATGGCCAGATCGGTCACAGTCAGTGTCATGGGTTCCGCTTATCTGATTGCTGACAGAGGCAAAAGGCGAGATTTGCCGCAGGCCCTGCGACCGGGTCAGACCGGCAATAACGCCAACGCAACACGGCGGCCTTCGGACAACAGCACATTGTAAGTGCGGCACGCCGCAGGGGAGTTCATGATCTCAACCCCCAACCCCGCATCCTCAAGCGCCTTACGCAGGTCGGATGGGATATGCGTTAGTGCCTCTCCGGTACCGATGAACAGAACGTCCACCGCCTCGGACAACGCCAGCAGCGGCGCATCGTCGGTGTATCCGCCCCAGTCCGAGGTTCCGGTAGGTCCGGTTAGAACGGCCCCATTGTAAACCTGCCCGCCGATGCGGAAAAAGCCGGGGCCGTAGCCGTCAACCGGAACTGCGTTGTTATAGGTGATCTCATTCAAGCGCATGGGCACCTTCTAGCCCCAAAGCGGCAGCCCCGACAAGGCCGCAACCGCGATCGCCAGATAAGCAGCGGCGCGATAAAGCCGTTCGTACTCGGGCCGGAACAGCCAGCCCCCCAGCCAGTTGCCCAGCAAGTTCGGCACGGACAACACCAACCCCAAAGCCACAGCGGGCCAGGTGACCCGCCCCATGCCGGTCAGAAAACCGAGGATCAGGAAATCGAAGACGAACAGGAACAGCAGGATCGTCGCGCGGATTACCTCGACCGGTAAGGGGCGCGACATGTAGAACAGGATCACCGCCGGACCGGGCAACCCAGCCACGCCGCCCAGAAAACCCGCCGCACCGCCGATACCGGCGACCATCGCGCGACCGACGCGACCATGATACCGCAGCCCGAGAATCAGCACGGCCAGCATGAAGAGCGCCAGAAAGCTGACCGCGTAACGAAATACTTCGGGCTCAACCCGCGTCAGCACCCATAATCCCACTGGCAGCAGCAACGCGCATCCGGCCGCGAGTCGCACCAGATCACCACGATCCACCGCACGCCAGGCCCTGCGCAGGTTCGGCAGCGGTCCGAAGATGTCCATGATGGTCAGGCCGATCAGGGCTCCGAACGGGCCAAGGAAGGGGGTGGAGATCGGCAGGAAGATCAGCGCGGTTCCAAAGCCGGAAAACCCGCGCACAATGCCGCCGAGAAAGGCCGCAAAAACGATAACGGCCAGCCCCGTTGGGGACTGGCCGAAAATCTCAGGCGTCGATGTTGGCAAACTGATTGCCCGCCGTATTGGACGGCTTGGACCAGTCGCGCTTGACCCCCAGCCAAAGCAGGATGGTCGAGGCCACGAAGACCGACGAATAGGTGCCCACTATCACACCCCAGATCATCGCGAAGACAAAGCCGCGGATCACGTCGCCGCCCAGCACATACAGCGAGATCAGCGCCAGCAGCGTGGTCACCGAGGTCATCACCGTCCGGCTGAGCGTTTCGTTGATCGAGATGTTCAGAACTTCTTTGAGGTCCTTCTTCTTGTACTTCCGCAGGTTCTCACGCACCCGGTCGAACACGACCACAGTGTCGTTCAGCGAGTAACCCACGATGGTCAGAAGCGCCGCGATGATGGCCAGATCGAACCGGATTTGTAGCTCCGAGAAGATACCGATGGTCAGGATCACGTCATGCACCAGCGCGGCCACGGCCCCCAGCGCAAACTGCCATTCGAAGCGCAGCCAGATGTAGACCAGCACCGCCCCGATAGCGAGCATCACCGCGATTACGGCGGTCTGGATCAGCTCGCCCGACACTTTGGGACCAACGGATTCGACCGAGACAAATTCGATATCCGGCACGGAAACCTTTAACGCCTCTTCCACCGCGGTGACCGTGGCGGCCGAGACCGCTTCGGCATCAGCCTGCGCCTGAATGCGGATCATAGCGACGTTCTCGTCGTCTCCAAAAGTTGGATCGAAAATCTCGGTTATCGTCACATCGCCCAGCTCCAGCGGCGCGATGGCGTCACGATAGGCACCGATGTCGATTTCTTGCGTGGATTGGGTCCGGATCGTGGTCCCGCCGCGGAAGTCGATACCAAAGTTCAGCCCCTGCAGCATGAAGGAGGTGAAGGCCACAACCATCATCAGGGCCGAGATGCCCAGCCAAACTTTCCAGCGGCTGAAGAAATCGAACGAGGTATTCTGGGGTACGAGTTTCAGTCTCATGTCAAACCTCGATCGTTTTCGGGCGGCGGCGTTCGAACCACATCACGACAAACAGGCGCGTGACGAAGATTGCGGTGAAGGCCGAGGTCAGGATACCAAGACCCAGCGTAATCGCGAAACCGCGCACTGGGCCGCTGCCCATGGCAAACAGGATCACCGCTGTGATGAACGTCGTCACGTTAGCGTCGACAATGGCCGACAACGCCTTTTCATAACCCAATTCGATGGCACGCGCCGGACCTTTGGCGGATTTCAGTTCCTCGCGGATACGTTCAAAGATCAGCACGTTGGCGTCCACTGCCATACCCACCGTCAGAACGATGCCCGCAATACCCGGCAGGGTCAGCGTGGCCCCGATCAGCGACAGCAGGCCAAAGATCAGACCCACGTTGATGATCAGCGCGATATTGGCAAACACGCCGAACAGACCATAGCTGAGCGCCATGAAGCTGAGCACCGCGACAAAAGCCACGATGGTCGCGGTTTTACCCGCGTCGATGCTGTCCTGACCCAACTCGGGGCCGATCGTGCGTTCTTCGAGGAACTCCAACCCGGCGGGCAGCGCGCCAGCACGCAGCAGAACGGCCAGATTGGTGCTTTCCTCTACGGTGAAGTTACCGGTGATGATCCCCGATCCGCCGGCAATATGTGCCTGAATCACAGGGGCCGAGATCACCTCGTCATCCAGTACGATAGCGAAAGGAGCGCCGATGTTGTCTCGGGTGTAGTCACCGAACTTGCGCGCGCCGGACGTGTTGAACCGGAAGCTGACCGCCGGGCGACCATTCTGGTCGAACGAGGGCTGCGCATCCACCAGTTCCTCGCCTGTCACGACCGGGGCGGATTCGATGGTGTAAAACACGCCGCTTTCGTCGATAGACGGAACAACCTTTTCCCCGATGCCCGGAGCAACACCCGGTTCGGTGCCGCGACCCACAACCGGGTTGAAGGTCAGCTGCGCCGTGGTGCCGATGATCTCTTTCAATTCACCCGCGCTGCCGATGCCCGGCACCTGGATCAGGATACGGTCGGCGCCCTGGCGCTGAATGGTGGGCTCACGTGTGCCGACCTCGTCGATCCGGCGGCGGATGATTTCCAGCGCCTGACGAACGGTGCGGTCGTCCGAGGCCAGCTTCTCGGCCTCTGACAATTGCACAACAAGGGTATTGCCCTCGGCGCGCACCTCGATATCGGTTGCACCAACGCCGGTCAGCGTCTGGACCTGACGGGCCAGACCGCGCACAACTTCCAGCGCTCGGGACATCCCTTCGGGCTGGCTGATGAGCACGCGAATCTCATCGGGGGCCGATTCCTGTTTGCGGATCGTGCCGACGGTTGCGCGCTCGTCCCGCAGGGCGTCGCGGACCTCGGGCCACATCGCCTCCATCCGGGATTCGTAGACATCTTCGACCTTCACTTCGGCCAGCAGATGCGCCCCGCCGCGCAGATCGAGGCCAAGATTGACCAGCGACGACGGCAGCCAGTTCGGCCATTGCGCCGCCTGCGCCTGCATTTCGGGGGTTTCGATGCCAAGCTCGATCGCGGCCTTGGCATCGTTGGATTGCTCGACGCGCGTGTAGAACGCATTCGGCAGGGCCATCAGCAAGCCGGTCACGCAGACCAACCAGATCAGAACCCGCTTCCAGGTATCAATTTGCAGCATTACCCTGCCTTTTCAAGGAATTATCGCGCGAAGTTACTTCGCCGGTTCGGTCTTGTTCAGAACCTGAGCGATGGTCGACTTGACCACACGGACCTTGACGTTCTCGGCCAGTTCGACCTCGATCTCGTTCTCGCCTTCCTTGACCTTCGACACCTTGCCGATCAGACCACCCTGGGTGACCACCTGATCGCCCCGGCGCACGGCTTCGACCATGGCCTGGTGTTCCTTCATCTTCTTCTGCTGCGGACGGATCAGCAGGAAATACATGATCGCGAAGATCAGGATCAGCGGGAGAAACTGGGCGATTGCGCCACCTTCCATGGGATATTCCTTTTGTTTTGATGATGCGGAGGGCTCCGCAAATTTGGCGAGAACCTATGCTTTGAGTTGAACCTTTGCAAGCAAAGGCGGCGCTGTGACCCATCTGAACCCGACCCGACCCTACCAAGAACACACAAAGCGTTGCAGATATGCCCTATGAACATTGCCGAAACCGGGTATAGTTCGGGGCAAGGGGGACACATGGTACGGTATTTCAAGCCCTTCCTTTTATTGCCTTATTTCTTGATCCCACTGGTGTTGAGCCTGTGGTTTTCGGGTCCTGTTTGGGCTCAGGAAACGCCCGTCGAAAATGTCACGTCCGAGGTCGACGAGTCGGATGCTTTCATGGCCCCTGTCATCGTGGATGGGGACGTTTTGTTTCAGGTCCGGGGGTCCAGCGCCCTGCCCGCGCCAGAGCGCGCGGAAGGCGTGCAGAACAAGATCATAGAAATCGCCGAAGCCTCGGACGCGCCTTCGGTCGAGATCACCTATGAAGAGACCGAACTTGGTACATGGATTATGGCCGATGGCGAGAGAATCTCGATCGTCACCACTGCCGATTCCGAACTGGACCAGATGGAGTTGGGCGTCCTCAGCGTGCTGCACGGCACTGCGATCGAACAAGCCATCGAGGCCTATCGCGCCAATCGCACCGAACAGGCGCGCGTATCCGGTGCTATCGAAGCCGCCGCCTGGACGTTCGGATTTGTTATCTTTGTCGTGGCCATCCTTTGGTTGCACCGAAGAATTCGGCGACGCACGCTGAAATTCGTCAAACGACACCTGAAGGATGTGGAAACCGCCACCGCCAAAAGCGTTCAGGCCGAAGCAATTGCCGCATTAGTCCGCTACGGGCTGAACTTCGTTCTTTTGGTGATCTTTTTTCTGGGCTTCTACTACTATCTGTCCTTCGTCCTGCTGGCCTTTGCCGAAACCCGTTATTTCGCGCAGTTGCTGCTCACCTATCTGACCGAGCCGGTTCTGCTGATCTTCAAAGGTATCCTCAGCTACATCCCAAATATGATCATGCTGGGTCTGATCGCCTGGGTGACGATGTACATCATCAAAGGGTTGCGTGTGTTTTTTGACGCGGTCGAGGCCGGCTCATTCGACATGGGCGATTTCGAGAAACATTGGGTCAGCCCTACGTTCAACATCGCCCGCGTCGTTGTCATCCTGATCGCGCTGGTTTTTGCGGTGCCCTACATACCAGGCTCGGATTCGGCTGCGTTTCAGGGCCTGACCATTCTGGTCGGGGCGATGTTGTCGCTGGGGGCGAACTCGGTCGTATCGAACATGCTGGCCGGGCTGTTCGTGATCTATCGCCGTTCAACCTCGATCGGGGACCGCATTCAGATTGGGGATCATATTGGCGACGTGGTTCAGATCAAGCTGATGGAGACGCATCTGAAATCGATCAAGAACGAACTGATCTCGATCCCCAATGCGCAATTGATGAATTCGGACGTGGTCAATTTCTCAAAGAAAACCGATGGCAGTGGGCTGCTGCTGCACACCACCGTCGGCATCGGCTATGAAGAGCCGCCCGAGAAAGTCGAAGCGATGCTGATCGAGGCCGCCCATCGGACCAAGGGGATCAAGGCCAAGCCGGAACCCTTTGTTTTGTGGACCGCTCTGGCGGATTACGCGATCAACTATCAGATCAACGGCTATACCACGCGCGGCAGCATCATCCCGAAAATCCGCTCGGACCTGCACCGCAACATCGTGGCCGTCTTCAATGAGAACAATGTGCAGATCATGACGCCCTCTTACATGGCCGATCCGCCCGAGCCAAAAATCCCGGCAGAGGAATGGGATGGCCACCTGGCACATGAATCGCACGAGGGCGCGGATAAGTCGTAACCGGTGCTACACCCTGCCTTTCAGATGGTGCATAAGCGGTTTCAGTGATTCACGCATTTAAGGATCTGAACCATGCACGACATCCGCGCCATTCGCGAAAACCCAGCCGCCTTCGACGCCGCCCTTGCGCGCCGTGGGGACGCGCCGGTGTCGTCAGATGTGCTGAGGCTGGACGAAAGCCGCCGCGCCAAGATTCTGGCCGCGGAAACCGCGCAGGCCGAACAGAACAAGGCGTCCAAAGAGGTCGGTGCAGCCAAAGGGCGCGGCGATGAGGCCGAGTTCGAACGTCTGCGCACTCTGGTCGCCGAGAAAAAGGCCGAGGTCGCGCGCATGCAGACCGAAGCCAAGGACCTGGACGCCCTGCTGACCGACCAGCTGATCCGCATCGCCAACCTGCCCGCCGAGGACGTGCCCGCAGGTGCGGATGAGAACGACAATGTCGAGATCAACCGCTGGGGCACGCCGCGCGAACTGGACTTTGCACCCAAAGAGCATTTCGAGATCGAAGCCGTTCAGAACGGCATGGATTTTGAAACCGCCGCGAAACTCTCCGGCTCGCGTTTTGTGCTGCTGTCCGGTGGTGTTGCCCGCATTCACCGGGCGCTGGCGCAGTTCATGTTGGACACGCATATCAACGAAAACGAATTGACCGAGGTGAACGGCCCGGTTCTGGTCCTATCCGAGATGATGCAAGGCACCGGTCAGCTGCCGAAATTCGGTGAAGACAGCTATCAAACCCGCGAGGGCTGGTGGCTGATCCCGACCTCCGAGGTCTCGCTGACCAACATCGTCAACGACACGATGATCGAGGAAAGCTACTTGCCCCGCCGCTATACCGCGCATTCGCTGTGCTTCCGGTCAGAGGCAGGCAGCGCCGGTAAAGACACCCGTGGCATGCTGCGCCAGCACCAGTTTGAAAAGGTCGAGATGGTCTCGGTCACCCATCCGGATAAATCGGACGACGAGCAGAAACGCATGCTGCGCTGCGCCGAGGGTATCCTCGAAAAACTGGGCATCCCCTATCGCACCGTGATCCTGTGCACCGGCGACATGGGCTTTGGCGCGCGCCGCACCTACGACATCGAGGCATGGCTACCCGGTCAGGACACCTATCGCGAGATCAGCTCGGTCTCGACCTGCGGTGACTTTCAGGCCCGCCGCATGAACGCGCGCTTCCGCCCCGAAGGCGGCGGCAAGCCGGGATATGTTCACACGCTGAACGGCTCGGGCCTAGCCGTTGGTCGCTGCCTGATTGCCGTGCTGGAAAACGGCCAGAACGCCGATGGCACAGTCACCCTGCCCGAGGTTCTGGCCCCCTATCTGGGCGGTAAGCTGATCCTGCAACTGGACGGCACGCTGGCCTAAAAAAACCGGCGCCTCAAACGGCACCGGTTCGACAACCCAAAAGGCGGAGAGGGCTTACTTCTTCGCCTTTTTCTTACCTTTCTTCTTGTCTTTGCTTTTATCTTTCTTCTTGTCGTCTTTTTTCTTCTGAGCTTTTTTCTTGTCGTCCTTCTTGGACTTTTTGTCCTTCTTGGCCTTGGCCTTTACCTTGTCCTTTGCCTTCGAGAACACGGCTTCCATCTCTTGCAGTTTTTTGGCGGCCTTTTCAGCCTTGGCTTTCGCCTTAGCCTTTTTGCGGGCTTTCGCTTCGGCGGCCGCGGCTGCGGCCTTTTCCTCGGCTGCCTTGCGTGCAGCGTCTTCAGCACGCTTTTCGGCGGCTGCAGCGGCGACGGTTTTCCGGGCCGCAGGTCTGCGCGTCGCAGGTTTACGGGCCGGGGTGCGGCGCGTTGCGGGCTTGGCGGCAGCGGGTTTTCTGGCCGCAGGTTTCGCGGCCGGTTTGGCCGCAGCTGGTTTTGCCGCAATCGCCTCTTTCGCTGCGGCGATCAGCAACGGCGCACGGGCAACACCAATTCCAGAAACTTTGACCAGGTCGGTGGGGCTGGCTTTGGCGATGGCTTCGGCGGTCTTGAAACCATTAGCGGTCAGCGCCTGCCCCAGCGCCTCACCTACACCCTTCACGTTGGTCACTGCGGTCATTGCGAGTCCTTTCTTTTTCCCTGCGCTCTAACGTATATACGCTGAATATACATAGCAGCAAGCCAATGAACGGCCAAAGCCGCCCCAAGTTGTCAACTGCTGTGCGCCAGCGTACCGGTTGAGTCCTTTTTCGGAAATGGCACGAGGCGTTTGGCATCCTCGTCCCAAAGTTTCAGATTCAGTGCCGCCACGGCCTCGGGGAATTTGATCCGGCGCGGCGTGTATTCGGGCGGCAGGTTATAGTGGCACGCCCGCAACCGGTAAGACGGAATGCGCGCGTTGAAATGGTGAATGTCATGCAAGGTAATGCACGCCACCGCGTTGTCGAACCACCAGCCGAAATCCAACGCGGAAGACCCCTGCAGGGCCGCCAGTTGCGGATCAAGATCCGGGCGGCGGTCCCAATAGGTGTCCTCGAAATTGTGCTGCAGATAGACGAGGAACACGCCCAGCATCCCGCCCAGCAGAGAGAACACCAGCCAGACCAGAATGCCTGTCGAGCCTGCGATCAGATAAAGCAGACCCAGGAACACCACGATGGACAGGTTGTGCAGCACCACGCCCTTGGCCCCGAACCGAACCGTGTTCTTGGGCCAGCGATAGCGGATGAAATAGGTGAACAGCGCGCCAACCGGAACCAGAATGAATGGGTTGCGGTAAAGCCGATAGAACAAACGGGTTTTCCAATCCGCTTCATTCCACTCGCGCAGGGTCATAGTGTGGATCTCACCGGTTTCCCGATGTTCCAAGTTGCCGATGCCCGCGTGGTGCAGGTTGTGGTTCTGCTTCATCACCTCGAACGGAGCAAAGGTGAACGGAGACAACCCATGCCCGGCCCATTCATTCTGTTCACGCGTTTCAAACAGGGAATGGTGTCCGCAATCATGCTGCAACACGTAAAGCCGCACAGCGGAAAAGGCGAAGACGATCCCGGCGGGGATCATGATGTACCAGCGGTCGACATATACAATGGCCAGCGCCAGCGACGTGAAATAAACCGCGAATGTTCCAAAATAGCTCAGTGCAGCCAGCCGATTGTCCTGCACCGCATATTGTCGTGTATATTCCCGCAAATTCATTCAGCCTGTCCCCACGGTTGGCCAAGTTAGTATCACAACGAAACTATTTGCATCTTCCTATTATTCAAGTCGCGCACACAGAAACACATGCGCACAGGCGAATGCTAGCCTGCGGCAGCCGGGCTGTCACGCCCTTCAGCCAAAAATGCTGAAAATTGGCGCAGTTACGCGCGACCTTTGAGATGTTTGGCCAGCGCGCCCGCGTTTTTCTTGCGCCGCCCCTTATAGGGGTTCTTGTCGCCCTGCCCGCGCAACGTCAGGCGGATTGGCGTTCCCGGCATGTCGAAATCTTCGCGCAGACCGTTGACCAAATAGCGCGTGTAGCTTTCCGGCATCTTGTCGGGGTGCGAGCACATCACCACGAACCCAGGGGGACGGGTCTTGGCCTGTGTCATATAGCGCAGTTTGATCCGGCGGCCCTGCGGAGCTGGCGGCGGGTGCTGTTCCAGCATCGCGGTCAGCCAACGGTTCAGCGCCGCGGTGGGGACGCGACGGTTCCAGACATCATGGGCACGCAAAATGGCGGCGCGCAGACGCTCCAGCCCGCGGCCGGTCTTGGCGGACACGGTAACCAGCGGTGCGCCGCGCAGCTGCGGCAGCAGACGCTCGAACGACTCTTTCAGATCGCGCAGCTTTTCCTGCTTGTCTTCTTCGATGTCCCATTTGTTGACGGCGACAACCACGGCGCGGCCCTCGCGTTCTGCCAAGTCAGCAATACGCAGGTCCTGCTGTTCGAACGGAATCGCAGCGTCCAGCAGAACCACCACAACCTCGGCGAATTTCACCGCGCGCAGACCGTCAGAGACCGAGAGCTTTTCCAGCTTCTCCTGCACCTTGGCTTTCTTGCGCATCCCCGCCGTATCGAAAATACGCATAGGGGTGCTGCCGCCATCCGGGTCGGCCCAGTCGATCCGCAGGCTGATCGCATCGCGCGTGATCCCGGCCTCGGGGCCGGTCAGCAGGCGGTCTTCACCGATGATCTTGTTGATAAGAGTGGACTTACCCGCGTTCGGACGCCCAACGACGGCCACCTGCAAAGGCTTGGCTGCGCTGATCAGAGGGGTTTCACCCTCTCCATCCTCATCCAGTTCGACATCGATTTCAGGCGCGTTATCCTCGGCCTTTTCGGCCGCTGCATCGGCCAGGGGCATCAGCTGCGCATAAAGGTCGGTCATCCCCTCACCGTGCTCGCCCGACAAGCGAACCGGCTCACCAAGACCCAGGTTATAGGCCTCAAGCACACCGGCATCCGCCGCGCTGCCCTCGGCTTTGTTCGCCGCAAGGATCACGTGTTTCGAGCGTTTCCGCAGAATCTCGGCGAACATCTCATCGGTCGGGGTCAGACCCACACGGGCGTCGATCATGAACAGGCAGACATCGGCCATGTCCACCGCGCGTTCGGTCAGGCGACGCATCCGGCCCTGTAGGCTGTCATCGGTCGCGTCCTCAAGACCCGCCGTATCGATCACCGTAAAACGCAGATCGCCCAGACGCCCTTCGCCTTCGCGCAGGTCACGCGTCACGCCGGGCTGATCGTCGACCAAAGCCAGACGTTTGCCCACAAGGCGGTTGAACAGAGTGGATTTGCCCACATTCGGGCGCCCCACGATGGCGAGGGTCAGCGACATGATACTCAACTTTCAAGACTCAGACGCGCCCTTTAACGCATCTTGTCGTCAACGGAAAGCGTGCAGTTCACCTTTGGTCGATACGACGTACAACGTCTGCCCCGCCACAACGGGGGCCGTGGTGGCGCCACCGGGCACCTCGACCCTGTTCACCAGCGTCCCGTCCACAGGGTTGAAGAACCGCAGGTAACCGTCATTCGAGGCGACCACGATGCGCCCGCCCGCCAATATCGGACCATAATGGGCAACGATCGGGCCGCGACGTTTCGGCTTGTCCTTGACGAAGCCTGGCAGGTCCTGCGCCCAGACGATCGAGCCGTCCGCGATATTCAAACGGACCAGCTGGCTGCGGTCGCTGATCAGGAACAGGCTGTTGCCTGCAGGCCAGACCGTATCAACGGCACCTTCACCCGCAGTCCAGATCCGCTCGCCCGAGCCCGCGTCGAATGCCACGGTCCGGCCCGAGTGGTTACCGATATAAATCTTGTCGCCAACAACCATCGGGCCGCCGGTTACGTCCACGATCTGCGCCGCAGCACGCCCACGGCGCCCGCCCGCAACTGACGCGTTCCAGCGCCGGATGCCGCCCTTGCGGAAGGTCGCAGCCACGTCACCCGAGCCGAAAGCGAACACCGCAAATTCTGACGCAATGACCGGAGCCGGTGCGCCAAGCACATTGCCAACGCTCGGCGTACCCTGAATCTGCCAGGCGATGCGGCCATCCTTGGTGTTCACGGCCCAGCCGGTTTCGTCACCCGCAACCAAATACAACAGGCCGTCATTGACCAGCGGTGCACCGCTGCCAGTCGCATTCAGGCGTTTCTGCCACTTGATCGCGCCGGATTTCGCATCGAGTGCCGTGAGCCGCCCAAAGCCGGACGACACGTAGAGAACTCCGTTTGCATAGGCCAGTCCGCCACCGGTCGCATCCGAATCCCCGTCGTTCGCAGGGATAAGGTTCGTGTTCCACGCCACCTGCCCCTGCGGGGTAACCGCCGAGACGGTCGCGCCGGAATCCAGCGTATAGATCAGGCCACCTGCAACGACAGGCTCGGCGGTGATGCGCCGCTTCCGCGAATCTCCGTCGCCAATCGAGGTGGACCAGATGCGCTGGGGCGTGGCACGCAGGGCCGCATTGGTGGTGCGGTAAGCCGGCGTTCCAGCGCTTTGCGACCAGTTGGCATTCGCCTTTTGCGCCGGCAGGCTGATCGGCTTCGAACCGCGGGTTTCGGTGGTCTCAGTATCCGAGGCCGGACGGATATCCTCGCGCTCGCCGGGCAGAATGACCTCAGGCTCTTCACAGGCAGCAAGCGCCGTCAGAGATAGTGCCGCAACCGACAATCCAATGCGGGAGAAAAGACTTGTCACCATGATGCTCCGAACTCGCCTGTCATTCTTTTTGCCGCCGTATCAGCCCTGCTGGGCCACCAACGGTTCCGGTTCGCCGCCGAGCGCGACAATCAATTGTGCGGCACGTTGCTGAAGGTCTACGCCGATCTCTGCGTCCTGACGCATCGCCTGCAGCCGCTCGATCGCCGCATCGTTGTTGCCCTCGGAAATGTCGATCAGAGCCAGCTGTTCCTCGGCCAGCAACCGCAGGGGTGCGCCCGGTGCGGCCAGAGCTTCGAACTGCTGGCGGCGGTCGGCGACCGGCAAAGTGTCGCTTTGCAGCAGCAGCGCCTTGAAGGCGGCAATGGCGCGGTAGATCTCGGGAAGGTCGCCCTGAACGGCGACGGCATTCAGGCTGTTCACAGCGTCTTCGCGTGATCCGGCCTCGATCTGCGACGAGGACAGCAGCAGGTTCAGAACGGCATCGCCGCCGGGCGTGGCCGCATCGATGCTGGCCAGGCTGGCCGCACGTTCCGCGGAGTCATTCTGCGTCAGCGCGCTCAGAATCTCATCCCCCAGCTTTTCCGCCGCGCTGGTGGTCCGGGCTTTGCGAATCTCGTTGAAGGCGGCACCGCCTACGATCAGGACTACGGCCAAAACGCCGACCCAACCCCAGCGGCGCAGCAGCAGGAACAGACGGTCGCGGCGGACCTCTTCGGTCACCTCATCAATAAAACTGTCGGTGTCGCTCATCCCTGCTCCCCGGGCTGTAACCTGTTCATATGGCGCCATGTCATACCCCGCCGCCTTTGCCAAGCCAAGGGCCGGAATTCGGACATTTTCACCGCGATGCACTGCCCTTGCAGAAAAAAGTGAACCGAACTATCCAGTTTAGTGTAGAAATGGTGCATGCCTGACCCCATTTTCAGGCATACACGCCGAAGGACAATCGGCGACGAATTCTGGGAGAGTCTTTGTATGCGTTTGATTTCATTCGTGAATGCGCTTTTGGTGATTGCCGCACTGTTCTTTTTGGTCTTCGAAAGGGACGCGCTGTTTGCTTTCGCCGGTCGTGGCGACTCTGAGACTGACGCTGCGTCAAATGCGGAATTCGCAGCCAACACGACGTCAGACCAGAACGCCATAGGCGTTGTTGTCCTGCGGTCCGCAGCACGAGAAATTGACAGCGCCGTGTTGTTGCGCGGGCAAACCAAGGCCAACCGTCAGGTTGAAGTTCTGGCCGAAACCACCTCGACCGTGATTTCGGAACCCAAGCGAAGAGGGACCTTTGTTGAGGCCGGTGACCTGCTGTGTGAACTGGACCCCGGCACCCGCCCTGCCAGCCTGGCCGAGGCCGAAGCCGCCCGGCTTGAAGCCGAAAGCCGTATTCCTGAGGCCGAGGCGCGCCTGGAAGAAGCGCACGCGCTGGTTGCCGAGGCGCAGATCAATCTGACGGCAGCTCAGAAACTGTCGGAAACCGGGTTCGGATCGGAAACCCGCCGGATTTCAAGCGAGGCCGCGATGCGTTCGGCCGAAGCCGGTGTCAAAACCGCAGAGGCGGGTCTGGAAGCCACCCGCGCCGGGATCGAAGCCGCCACTGCCGAGGTCAAGGCCGCCCAGCGCGAGATCGACCGCCAGACCATCGAAGCCCCCTTCAAAGGGCTGCTGGAAAGCGACACCGCCGAATTGGGCAGCCTGATGCAGCCCGGCTCGCTGTGTGCGACCGTCATTCAGCTGGACCCGATCAAGCTGGTCGGTTTCGTGCCCGAGGTCGATGTGAACAAGATCCTTGTCGGCTCAGAAGCCTCGGCGCAGCTTGTTACCGGTCTTCAGGTCGCTGGTCGTGTCACGTTCCTGAGCCGGTCGGCGGATGAAACCACCCGCACATTCGAGGTTGAGATCACTGTCCCCAATCCAGAGCTTAACATTCGCGACGGTCAAACTGCCGATATCCGCATTTCGGCCGAAGGGGCAAAAGCGCATCTTCTGCCGCAATCCGCCCTGACACTGAACAACGAAGGTCAGGTTGGCGTCCGCACCGTAGGCGCGGAAAACGTCGTCGGCTTCATGCCGATCCGCCTGCTGCGTGACACGGCTGAGGGCGTCTGGGTCGACGGGCTGCCGGAAACCGCGGATGTCATCGTTGTCGGGCAGGAGTTCGTGACACAGGGCGTCATCGTTAAGCCCACCTATCGGGAAGCTGCACAATGACAGGTTTGGTAGGATGGGCCGCCGACAGGGCCCGCATGGTTCTGGCCTTCATCGCGATCTCGCTGGTTGTCGGCGGGTTCGCCTATGTCAGCCTGCCCAAGGAAGGCGAGCCGGATATCGAAATCCCGGCCTTGTTCGTCTCGGTCCAGTTCCCCGGCATTTCTGCCGAGGATTCGGAAAACCTGCTGATCAAGCCAATGGAAACCGAGCTGGCGGATCTGGACGGTCTGAAAGAGATGACTGCCACCGCCGCCGAAGGCTATGCCGGTATCGCGCTCGAGTTTGACTTTGGCTGGGACAAGACGGCGATCATGGCGGACGTGCGCGATGCGATGAACAGCGCACAGGCCGATTTCCCGGAAGGGGCCGAGCAATACTCGCTGTTCGAAATCAACTTTTCCGAATTCCCCATCGTCATCGTCAACCTGACTGGCGCCGTGCCCGAACGCACGATGGCGCGCATTGCCAAAGACTTGCAGGACGATCTGGAAGCGCTGGATTCGGTGCTTGAGGCCGGAATCGCGGGCAATCGCGATGAACTGCTCGAGGTCATCATCGACCCGCTGCGGCTTGAGGCCTACGACGTATCAGCGGATGAGTTGATCAGCGTCGTGCAGAACAACAACCAGTTGATCGCTGCGGGTGAGGTCGACACCGCGCAGGGCACCTTCTCGGTCAAGATTCCGTCCTCGTTCAAAACCGCCGAGGATGTTTACAGCCTGCCCGTCAAGGTCAATGGCGACCGTGTCGTGACGATGGGTGAGTTGGCGCAGATCAACTACACCTTCGAAGACCGCGAAGGCACCGCCCGGTTCGACGGCGAATCCACCGTGGCGTTGCAGGTGGTCAAACGCAAAGGTTTCAACCTGATCGACACGGTGGCGCAGGTGAAACAGGCACTGGCCGCCGCACAGGAGAAATGGCCATCCGAGCTGCGTGCCGCCGTCGATGTCGGCACCTCGAACGACCAGAGCCGTATCGTCGACTCGATGGTACGTCAGCTTGAGGGCTCGGTCCTGACCGCCATTGCGCTGGTGATGATCGTGGTTCTGGCCTCGCTGGGCACCCGCGCAGCGTTGCTGGTAGGCTTTGCGATCCCGACCTCGTTCCTGCTGAGCTTTGCGTTTCTTGCCATTATGGGGGTCAGCATCTCGAACATGGTGATGTTCGGGCTGATCCTTGCCGTGGGGATGCTGGTCGACGGGGCCATCGTGGTGGTGGAATACGCCGACAAACGCATCAAGGAAGGCATCGGTCCGATGCACGCCTATGTCGAGGCGGCACAGCGGATGTTCTGGCCCATCGTGTCGTCCACCGCAACGACGCTGTGCGCCTTCCTGCCGATGCTGTTCTGGCCGGGTGTGCCCGGTGAATTCATGAAGATGCTGCCGATCACGCTGATCTTCGTACTTTCTTCGTCGCTGATCGTCGCGCTGATCTACCTGCCTGTCGTGGGTGGTGTCTCGGGTCGCCTCAGCCGGACCTTCGACCGCACATCAAACTGGCTGCGGAGTGTAGCCCCATGGTGGGTGCGCGCGATCTTGGTTCCTCCGTCGCTCTATATGATCTTCCTTGGCGCGATGCAAATGCTGAACCCGGACTACCTTCTGCCCGGCGGAGTGGTTGCGGGTGCGCTTCTGTTCATCGCAGGTGGCTTTGCCGGCTCGGTGACCCTGAGCGCCGCCAAGATCGAGCGCCACCACGAAGAGCGCGTCCATACCGCGCGCGAACACAGCTGGTTCGGTTACGTGGTCAAATTCCTGGTCGGCAACCCGATCATGCCCGTGGTTTCGATTGCTGTCGTGGCGCTCAGCGTCATGGGGGTGATGACCTATTTCATAAACAACAACCGTGGCGTCGAGTTCTTCGTCGAAACCGAACCGGAACAGGCCACCGCCTATGTCCGAGCCCGGGGCAACCTGTCGCTGCAGGAAAAAGACGCGATGGTGCTGGCCGCCGAAGAGGTGATCAGCGCGCACCCGGCCGTGACCAACGTGTTCTCCTTTGCCGGCGAAGGCGGTCTGAACCAGAACAACGGAGGCGCGCAGGCGCCTGCCGATACCGTGGGCCGTGTGCAGTTCGAAATCACTCCGTGGGAAGACCGGCCCAAGCAGACCGAACCCGCCCTGTTCGGGTTGTTCGACCGTGAAATCATCGCACCGGAATATGACGGTGATTTCGTTCTGGACGAGTTGAACGTGGAACTCGCCAAACTGCCCGGTTTCATCGTGGAAATCCTTCCGCTGGAACAAGGCCCGGCGGCAGCCAAGCCGGTGCATCTGCGCATCAAGGGTGACGGGTGGGAGGAACTGACCGCCGCCGCCCAATCAGCGCGCGCCGTGTTCGATGAAACGCCCGGCCTGATCAAGGTCGAAGACACCATGCCCCTGCCCGGCATCGACTGGCAGATCGACGTGGATGTTGCCAAGGCAGGTCGGTTCGGCGCCGACGTCGCCACCGTCGGCGCGATGGTGCAACTTGTCACACGCGGAATCCTGCTGGGCGAGATGCGCCCCGACAGCACCGATGAAGAGGTCGAAATCCGCGTCCGCCTGCCCGAGGAAGACCGGGTACTGTCCACGCTCGACACGCTCAAGGTGCGCACGCCCGACGGGCTGGTGCCGCTGTCGAACTTTGTGACCCGCCAGCCGGTGGCCAAACTGGCCGAGATCAACCGGATCGATCAGCAGCGGTATTACGACGTGAAGGCGGATGTCGAACCGGGCCTGTCCAAAGTGGTTGTCGATGGTCCGGACGGATCCGAGCAAAGTCTGGCCGTTGTGCGAGCCGTCGAAGAAGGCGTCGATCCCAGCGGGGCAACCGTCACCAAACCGGACGGTACAGTATACGAGCTGTTCCAACTGACCGGAGCCGACAGCGTCGACGACCTGCGCGCAGCGATCGAAGACGGCGAGGCCAGATTTGCTCTGGTCAATCCGAACGAGCGGATTGCAGTGCTGACCGAATGGCTGAACACCGAGCCGTTCTCGACCGCGATCAGCTGGGAATGGACCGGCGATCAGGAGGATCAGGAGGAATCCGGAGCCTTCCTGCAAAGCGCATTCCTGGGCGCGCTGGGGCTGATGTTCGTAATCCTGCTGGCGCAGTTCAACTCGCTCTATAACTCGGTCCTGGTGCTGCTGGCGGTCGTGCTGTCGACCACCGGGGTGCTGATCGGGATGATTATCATGCAGCAGCCCTTCTCGATCATCATGACCGGTACCGGCATCGTGGCGCTGGCGGGGATCGTGGTGAACAACAACATCGTTCTGATCGACACCTATCAGGAATACAGCCGCTACATGCCCCGGATCGAAGCGATCGTCCGCACCGCCGAGGCGCGTATCCGCCCGGTTCTGCTGACCACCTTAACCACGATGGCCGGTTTGACGCCGATGATGTTCGGCCTGTCGCTGGACTTCATCAATGGCGGTTACTCGATCAACAGCCCGACGGCGCTGTGGTGGAAACAGCTGGCCACTGCTGTGGTGTTCGGACTGGGCATCGCGACAGTTCTGACGCTGATCGTGACGCCTTCGTTCCTTGCGCTGCGCGTGTGGGTCTCGACCTATCTGGTGTGGTTGGGCAGGGTTCTGGCCCGTGTAACGTCGGGGCATTCCAGCCAGGTGGCGCAGGATATGGCCATCGGCAAGGCTGCCCGTCAGGCACAGGCGACCGAAGTTGTCTGGGGCGATGAAAGGGAACCCGCGTCCACGGATGCCAAAACGCCGGAACGTCCGCCGGGGACGCCTCTGAAAGCCGCTGAATAAAAAAATGGCGAGCCCGAAGGCTCGCCATTTTTCGCTTTAACCTGTCTTAGTCGGTGAAAACGTATTCGCCCAGTTCGCATAGATCCAAGCCGAAGTCTTCGGCAGAGGATCCATCAGAAAACCCGCCACGAATGTCGTATACGCAGGTTTGCAGCCCGTCGGCGATCAATACGTCCGCCTCGTACCCCGGTGCAATGTAATCACCGCCGAGCAAGTTCGATTCCCAACTGTCCGACGAGCTTGGAGAGACGTTGAATTCAACCAGATCGACGCTGCTTTCGTTGGCCAGCAGAAATACAAGATCCTCGGCAGATGCGGTCGAGGCAAAAAGCGACGCCAGAACAAACGGCGCAGCAAACAACTTCTTCATTTGGTGTTTCCCTGATTTGTTTTCCAACACGAAACGATTGGTGCTACCGGTCATAACCGGAAGGCGCCATCGGGCAAACGACAATCGTCTGCGATCAAGCCGGGAACTGAAAGAATTCACAATCCAGCAACCGAGTCCTTACTTTTAGTTGGACAAACGGGTCCACGTCTGGTGCCCGCATATCGCGTGGTCACAGCCGCGTACGCGCAGGGTGTCCCCATTCAGCGTCATTTGCGGCACGACATCAACATTGACCATCGGAATCCAGAAATCCCCGCCGCCATATTTGCCGCCCCCTTCACTGGCGACATCCCAAAACAGCTTCTTGCCGATATTCGGGGTCTGCACCTCTTTGCCGGATGTGTCATAGGCCGACTGGATTTGGCCGCAGAATTTGTCTCCGCAAGCCGATATCTTGATATGAGAGATCAGCTTTTTCCGGTCCGGTTCGGTTTTCCAGACGCCGACGATTGGGTCAGCCGCCGCAAGGGCTGGCGTCAACAGGGCGAGCGCGGCTGCGATAAATGCAGGTTGAACGAGTTTTCGCATCACACCTCCTCCTATATCCGGCCATCATAGCACATCCGTGGACGCGCGCAGTGCAGGTCAGGCAGCCTGTGCGTCCGATTGCTGACGGCTCCACAACTGCGCATAGCGGCCTTCGCGTTGCAGCAGTTCGTCATGGGTGCCCTGTTCAAGGATTTCGCCCTGTTCCAGCACGACGATGCGGTCAGCCTCGGCGATGGTGCTGAGACGGTGCGCAATGGTCAGCACGGTGCGCCCTTCCCCGGCCCGCGCCAGCGCGTCCTTGATGTCCTGCTCGGTATCGGTATCCAGCGCCGAGGTCGCCTCGTCCAGCAACAGGATCGGTGGGTTCTTGAGCAGCGTGCGGGCGATGCCGACCCGTTGCTTTTCGCCACCGGACAGTTTCAGGCCACGTTCGCCCACTTTGGTGTCATAGCCTTCGGGCAGCGTGACGATGAAGTCGTGAATCTGGGCGGCTTTGGCGGCAGCCTCGACCTCTTCCTGCGAGGCACCGTCGCGGCCATAGGCGATGTTATAGCGGATGGTGTCGTTGAACAGTACCGTGTCCTGCGGCACTACGCCGATGGCGGAATGTAGGCTGTTCTGCGTCACGTCGCGTACGTCCTGCCCGTCGATCTTCAGCGCCCCGCCAGTCACGTCATAGAACCGGAACAACAGCCGCCCGATGGTGGACTTGCCCGAGCCCGTCGCCCCGACGATAGCCACCGTCCGGCCCGCTGGTACGGTCAGCGACACACCCTTGAGGATTTCCCGATCCGCGTCATAGCCGAAATGGACATTCTCCAGCGTGACCTCTCCGCCATTGACTGCAAGATCCGGCGCGTCGGGTTTGTCGGTAACCTCGGCGGGTTGCTCCAACAGGTCGAACATCTGCCCCATATCCACAAGTGACTGACGGATTTCCCGGTACACTGTGCCCAGAAAGTTCAATGGCACGGTGATCTGGATCATGTAGGCGTTGACCATGACGAAATCGCCCACGGTCAGCGAGCCATTCTGAACCCCGATGGCAGCCAGAACCATCACCCCAATCAGCCCGCAGGTGATCAGAAAAGACTGGCCAAAGTTCAGGAAGGCCAACGAATAGGCCGTTTTCAAAGCCGCCCCTGCATAGGCTTTCATCGACACGTCATAGCGCGCAGCTTCGCGTTGTTCGGCGTTGAAATACTTAACGGTTTCAAAGTTCAGCAAGCTGTCGATGGCACGTTGGTTGGCCTCGGTGTCCTGATCGTTCATCTCACGCCGCAGCTTTACGCGCCATTCGGTGACGGCGAAGGTGAACCAGATATAAAACCCGATGGTCACCGCCACGACGACCAGATACCAGACATCGAATAGCCACATCAGGATGATTGCCACAAGCAGCAGTTCCAGGATCAGCGGCCCGATCGAGAACAGCAGGAAGCGCAGCAGGAACTCCACGCCTTTCACGCCGCGTTCGATGATCCGGCTGAGGCCGCCGGTGCGGCGCGTCACGTGATAGCGCATAGACAGTTGGTGGATGTGCTGAAACGTCTCCAATGCCAGCGCCCGCAAGGCGCGTTGACCCACCGGCGCAAAAGCCGCATCGCGCAGCTGTTGAAAGCCCACGGTCATCATCCGCGCCACGCCATAGGCAACGGTCAGGCCAACAGCGCCCAATGCCAGCGGCGGCACACCCTCACCAGCCAGAGCGTCGACCGCGCCTTTGTACAGGATCGGCGTGTAGACCGCGATCAGCTTGGCCAGCACCAGCATACCAAGCGCCAGAACCACGCGGCGTTTGACCCAAGGCTCATCCTCGGGCCAGAGATATGGCGCAACCTTGCGGATCGTGCGCCAGCCGGAGCGGCGCTCGTCTGTTTTGGGCATGTCGTCGGAATGCATCGGGGCTGTTCGTCTCATCACGTACCTGATCTGCGGTCAGAGATAGCCCCTAGCCCGGAAAGGGCCAGAGGCAAAAGGTTTATTCAGGGATCGTGAAGATCTGACCGGGATAAATCAGGTCAGGATCGCGGATCGAATCCCGGTTGGCTTCGAACAGCCTCACATACAAAACACCGTCCCCGAACCGTTCGCGGGAAATGGCCCAGAGCGTGTCACCCTCCTGCACGGTCACCGAACGGATCGGAGGTGTATCGGGGTCAAGCTCCGGCTCATCGGCCGCCTCAGCCGCGCGCAGGACCTCTTGCGGCTCGCGTTTGAACGGGGTTTCAAGGCGGCTGATCACTGTGCCATCTGCGCCGACCTCATCCACGCGCAGGGTATAGACGCCGGGCTCGATACCATCCAGCTCACTACGCCATTTGCCGTCTTCGGCGGGGGTCAGGTCATCCACCAGCCGGTTGTCCAGATACAGCCGTACGACCGATCCATCCGGCACCCGGCCCGTCAGTTCGACATCGCCGGCATCGGAATAGCCGATCGTGTCCAGAGCAACCTGATCCGGTTCTTTCGGTTGCGCAGTTGGTGCTTGTACCAGTTCGACGCCGTCCTCACCCGACCGCAGGATAGCGACGCCTTGGGCCTGAGCGTCTTCACCCGTCGCTTGCGCCGATTGTTCAGTCTCAGCCTCGGGTTCGGAGACGTCGGCTGTTTCAACAGGTTCAGGCGCATCGGTTGTCTCAATCGGCTCAGCCACGTCAGCTGTTTCGGCTGCTGCCACGTTTTCCGTTTCCGCATTCTCCGGCTGGGTAGTTTCATTTTCCGCCGTTTCGGCGGGCGCTGTGGGCTCTGCCACCGGTTCCGGCTCTGGCAGAGCCGCGATGACATAGTCGTCCGAGCGCACCGACTCATCGCCCTGCGTTTGCAGCGTCAGGCCGCGTGCGGTGTCAGCAAACGGGATCGACAGGAATTCGGCGAACTGGCCGCTGGGGTCGACCGTGAAACTGTGGACCGGCTCACCATCCAACAGCACGTTCACCTCGGCACCGGGTTCTGCTGAGCCGGACAAAACCGCATTGCCGTCCGGCTCGACAAATATCTGATCCAAAGTGGGGGTGACAGGCGGGGCGGCCTCTGCCGTATCCTCCTGTTCAGCAGTGGACGCTTCAGCGGCAGGCGCTTCGGCCTCGGGTTCTTGTTCGGCTGGCTCATCCGGGGTGCTGTCTTCGTTGCTCTGAACTGCAACCTCGACCTGCGGCGCTGGCTCTTCAGGCGCGTCTGCACCCATACGGGACAAGAACAACCCGCCCGCTCCAACTACTACTACGATACCGGCGATCACCCCCCAGACAACGCTACCAGAGCTTCCGTTTCCCGACTCGGCGTTCATTCTTTTCCTTTCACTCCGCAGCGCAAGTGCCTTGGCTATAACACATTCTGCCTGACGGTTGAGCCAATCTATCAATCCCGCTATCAGGGGTCAAAACCCACGGCGCAACCCCGGAGAGCGTTCACCATGACTCAGAAATCTGTTTGTGTGTATTGCGGGTCACGCAACGGCGCCAATTCCGCCTACTCTGAAGCCGCCAAGACCTTTGGGACCCTGCTGGCGCAGGAAGGCTGGCGCCTTGTCTACGGCGCCGGGGATGTGGGCCTGATGGGCGAGGTCGCGCGCGCCGCTCAATCCGCCGGGGGCGACACGTTCGGCGTGATCCCGGTTCACCTGCTGCGGCGCGAGGTCGGCAAAACCGATCTGACCCGTTTCGTGATCACCGAGACGATGCACGAACGCAAAAAGGTCATGATCATGAATGCGGATGCGGTGGTAGTCCTGCCCGGCGGCCCGGGATCGCTGGACGAACTGTTCGAGGCCCTGACATGGCGTCAGTTGGGCCTGCATGAAAAACCCATTCTGGTGATGAATGTGGATGGCTATTGGGATGCGCTACACGATCTGTTGCAGCAGGTCATCGGTCGGGGATTTGCCGACGGATCGCTGGCGGAGTTTATCACCTGGGTCGATGACCCAGCACACGCAATGTCCACTCTGCGCGGCTTCCTAACCTGACGAGTGAACGGGCGGTGTTGGACCGCCCGTCGTAATTCTGTCGCCTAGGTGGCCGGGCTAAGGCGGCTGATCAGCAGCTTTTCAACCTTGTGAATGGGGTGATTGGTCAGGGTCTTGTCGACCTCGGCCACGACCTTGGCCAAAACCTCGCTGTGTAGACGGCGGCGCAGAAGGCCCAGAACATGCGGGCTGGCGACCAGAACCAGACGGTTGAATGCCCCCTTCAGCCCCTTGCGGTTCAACAGATTGGCAACATCCTGAACAAACAGGGACTTCGCGTGGGATTTCCAGTTTGGCTCTTCAACTGCCGATTTCTGGTTCGGCCCACCGTCGAAACGCCGCCCTGCCCGGTCGGTCGGGCCTGTGGACGCATCCTGTTCCTCGACCGAGACAACGACCAGATTGGGGTCTTCGGCATCGGTGATATTCTCGACAAACAACGCCTTTTCCCCATCGGCAATGACAACCCATGTTCCCTGCTCAAGTGCGACCATCGTGCTCTCCTTGTAGTGGCTGTAACAGCCGTCTCTTTTCCATCAGGCAAAGGCTTACCGTGACGCGACCAGAGTGATCCGGTGCGTTGCCTGATTATGTTTCAACTGGTTAGCGGTCTCTCCCTCCGCCTCACCTAAGGTAAGTACTGTCGGGCGAGGTGCAATCCCGTCTCAGGATGAAACTTTCTTCATCGGCGGGATTTCTCCTGTCAGACCGGCACCTGTTCCAAGATTTCGACCTGCGATCTGATACGCCTGTGTCCGGCAGCAAAAAGGCCTGCCAGCGTCACCGCCAGCAGGCCCTTGTTGACACCTTATCGGGTCAAAAATCACATCCGCGAAGCGACGTTTTCCCAGTTCACCAGGTTGTCGAGGAAGTTCGACAGGTAAGCCGGACGCTTGTTGCGGAAATCGATGTAGTACGAGTGCTCCCACACGTCGCAACCCAGCAGAGCGGTCTGGTTGAAGCACAGCGGGTTCACACCGTTCTCGGTCTTGGTCACAGCCAGCGAGCCGTCAGCGTTCTTGACCAGCCATGCCCAGCCCGAGCCGAACTGACCAGCACCAGCGGCGCTGAACTGCGATTTGAATTCATCAACCGAACCAAAGCTTTCGACCAGAGCCTTTTCCAGCTCACCGGGCATGGCGTTGTCGCCGGGGCCCATCATTTCCCAGAACTGGTTGTGGTTCCACAGCTGGCTGATGTTGTTGAAGATGCCGTTCTGCGCGACGGCATTTGCGTCATAGGTGCCAACGATGATCTCTTCCAGCGACTTGCCGTCCCACTCGGTGCCGGCGATCAGCTTGTTGCCGTTGTCGACATAGGCCTTGTGGTGCAGGTCGTGGTGATATTCCAGCGTTTCCGCGGACATACCCTTGGCTGCCAGCGCGTCATGTGCATAAGGAAGATCAGGAAGTTCAAAAGCCATCTCGGCCCCCTGTAAAATAAAAGTTGCGGTTCCCAAGGGTTAAATGCTTTGGCAAGCGCCGCAGGTCAAGGGCAGAGATCACAAAACCCGGAGGCAGGCGATGCTGACACAGGCGCGCAAGATGTTCTACCGCGCCCGCGGATACTATGCGGGCAATCTGAACGATGAGCCGTTTCGTCTGGACCCCTACCACTCGAAATTCTGGCGCAAGGCCTCTTCCGGTGCATGGGAGCCGGAAACCTTCGCCGTGCTGGACAAATACCTGTCACCGGACAGCGACTATCTGGATATCGGCGCCTGGATCGGCCCCACGGTCCTGTACGGTGCCCGCAAGGCCCGGCATGTCTGGTGTTTCGAGCCCGACCCCACCGCGTTCCGACATCTGGCGTGGAATCTGGACCTGAACGGCATCCACAACGTCTCGGCCTTTGGGGTGGCGTTGTCGGACCGGTTCGGAGTGGCCCGCATCGCCTCGGTGCGCGGAGAGCCGGGCGATTCCACCAGTTCCCTACTGCATGACGGCGCGCATGGTTCCGATGCGTTGACCATCGCGTGGGATCAGTTCGAGGCCACAAACGATCTGTCGGGCGTATCACTGGTCAAGATGGATATCGAGGGCGCCGAGTTTTTCGTATTGCCCACCCTGATCGAATGGCTGAAAAAACAGCGCCCTACTCTGTTCCTGTCATTACATTCGCCGATGTTGCCGGAACAAGACCGGCTGAAGCGCACATCTGAACTGCTGCAGAGCCTTTCCTTTTACACGGAAATCTTTGACGAAGCCGGGAAGCCGGTAAGTGCTCGGGAATTGCTGGAACCACAGGAATTGCTGCGGTACCGCGCAATTATACTGCAGAGGTAGACTGCGGCATTTCGCCTTCGCGCTAAGCGTGTGAATACGGTTGTTTTTTAAAGCTTTTTATTCAATCCAGGATGGAAATTGATTTCCCATAGCGAGAAAGAAATGAAACGTCTTTTGGCATTGTTCGCCGCGGCATTCGCTGCCCACACCGTCGCGGCTGAAGAGCTTATTTATCACTGCAAAATTAAAGGCCGCGACGGCTGGATTGCACCGGAATATTACTTTCGTCTTGATCCCGAAACAGGCAAGGCGCAGGTCATCAACGGGTATCACGACTAGACAGATGCCAACCTTAAAGCCCGCAATAACAGCACGTACCAAGTGACTTGGAGGGTCACACTCCCAAGTTCGCAAGGTCAGGCCATTCGGATGCGATATCAGGCCAACCTTAATCAGAAGAAAAACACGATCAAGGTGCGGGGCACTTTCGGCAACGTCAGCGCATCAAACAAACCCTACGGAACCGGAAATTGCGCCGTCGTCGAGCAGGAACCGGCCTGGATGAAACAGAGCTAATTGCCTTCTGTAACTAAATTCTGAGGGTAACCTGTGTGAGTCGAAAAACCCTGCAACATTCTGCATTGCTGAAACGGTTGCTGCCGTTGGTTTGCGGCGCAACGATGACAGCGCAAATGGCAATTGGCGAGCCGTTGATCTATGAATGCGCCATACAGAACCAAGAAAGCCGTGGCTGGATTGCACCGCAGTACGTGTTCAGAATTGACACCCAGCACATGAAAGCAGACCACGCGACAGACGTTTACGGCTTTACACCAACCCGGGTTAGAAGAAACCGGAAAGGTCATTACCTCCTTTACTGGCAAAGCCGACCCACAGCCACGAATGGCCAGCAGTTTTGGATAGACTACTTCGCCAGGATCGATCCGGAAAGCAATTCCATCGGTCTGCGCGGCACCTTCGTTCGGCGCTGGCTGGAAAACCCTCCAAAAACATTTGGAAAGTGCAAAATCCGGCGCAGTTGAATGCAAAAAAGCCCCGAGCACTCGGGGCTTTTTCATGACTTGCAGCCGGACTAGTAAACCCCGACCTCACTGCCGGGCTGCGCCGCAACCTTAAACAGTTTGAACGCGTAATCCGCGGCCGATCGGAAACAGACGACGCGGAAGGTTTCGGCATCGTCCATCCAGAACGCGCCCGCCACCTGTGCCAGACGCGAGCGGCGGATCTGGCCGGGCTGGAACGCTTCGACTGACAGCTCAACCGGCGCGACCTTGCCCATCACCTCGCGCGCGCTTGCGCCCGAGATACGGAACACGGCGCGCGCGTCCGAAACATTGACGGCCAGCGCATGGGTGCCGCTAAGCGCGTTGTTCATTGCAGTCAGCCTGGCCTCGACCTCGGCATAAGGAACAAGCACCAGCAGCTCGTCAGTGGACATCCAGCAGACGCCGGTATCGCCATTGACCAGAGCTTCGCGCTGACCGGGCACTTTCTGCCCGGTTGCGTCCTTGACGGCCTTGGCCAGCACCTTGTCCGACAGGTCGCCGCGCAGGGTAATCATCCCCTGCAGGCCGCATTCCTCGACCTTGACGATGCCATCATAGCTGGCGTGGTTCAGTGCGCTGATGGGTTCAGACATTCTGCTTCTCCCCGTCTTTGTCGAAGAAGATCGGGTCAACGATCTTGGCTTTGTAGGTTTTACCATCGGTGCCCGGGAACTCGACGATCTCGCCCATGCGGTCGGGACCGTGCTTGATCAGGCCCATGGCGATGCCTTTGTCCAGGTTGGCTGAATAGTAGGTCGAGGTCACCCGCCCAATCATGTTGCGCTGACCGTTGGCGTTGACGCCGTCGCTCACTGCGTAAGCGCCGTCCGGCAGGACAGAACCATCCACAGTCTCGAGGCCCACCAGTTTCCAGCGCTCGGGATCGGCCATGTGGGTGCGCGAATGGGCGCGTTTACCGAGGTAGTCCTCTTTCTTTTTCGAGAGCGCCCAGTGTAGCCCCAGATCCTGCGGGATCACGGTGCCGTCGGTCTCGTCCCCGATCATGATAAAGCCCTTCTCGGCCCGCAGGATGTGCAGACATTCGGTGCCGTAAGGCATGACACCGAACTCCTGCCCTGCCGCGATCAGCGCATCCCAGAACGCCTGACCCTGAGACGCAGGAACCGCGATTTCATAGGACAGTTCGCCCGAGAACGAGATGCGATAGGCCCGTGCGTCGAACTCACCGATCTTGCCGTCACGCCATTCCATGAAGGGCAGCGCCTCTTTCGACAGATCCATGCCACCGCCCGCTTGCGCGTTCAGCTTCTCCAGCACCTTGCGGGCGTTGGGGCCGACCACGGCGACCTGAGCGTATTGCTCGGTCACGTTGGCGACATAGACTTTCCAGTCCCACCACTCGGTCTGCAGCCATTCTTCCATGTGACCATGGATGCGCTCGGCTCCGCCGGTGGTTGTGTGGCACAGCCAGGTGTCCTCATCGATGCGGGCAACAACACCGTCGTCGATCAAGAAGCCGTTTTCCGAACACATCAGGCCATAGCGGCATTTGCCGACCTTCAGCGTGGACATCATGTTGGTGTACAGCATGTCCAAGAACTTGCCAGCATCCGGGCCTTTGACGATCAGCTTACCCAGCGTCGAGGCGTCCAGCAGGCCGAGGTTTTCGCGGGTGTTCTTCACTTCGCGGTTCACGGCGTCATGCACGGATTCACCGGGACGGACATAGGCATAGGTCCGGCGCCAATGGCCGACCGGCTCCCAATCGGCGCCGTTCTTGTCGTGCCAGTTGTGCATCGGTGTCTGACGGATCGGCTGGAACACCTCACCACGGGCTTCGCCACCAATCGACGCCAGCGAGATGGGCGTATAGGGCGGACGGAATGTGGTGGTGCCCACCTTGGGGATTTCCGCATCCAACGCATCAGCAAGGATCGCCAGGCCGTTGATGTTGCTCAGCTTACCCTGATCGGTTGCCATGCCCAGCGTGGTGTAACGCTTGGTGTGTTCGACGCTTTCATAGCCTTCACGCGCAGCCAGTTGGACGTCGGAGACTTTGACGTCGTTCTGGAAGTCCAGCCAGGACTTCATGCGCAGGCTGATCTCGGCATTCGAGGGCATCAGCCAGACCGGTTCCATCGCAGCCTCGGCCGTGGTTTCCCCTTTCGGAGCGTCTGCCGTCTTGGGGGTGAAACCCGCGCCGTTGGCGGCAGCTTCACCTGCGGTTTGCGCGTCTGCCAGCACATCACCCAGCGCCAGCGGTCCGTTGGCGGAACCGGCGGCAACCACAAAGCCTTCGCCATTCGCGCCCAGCGGCGGACGTTCGGCGTCGGGACGGAAATGGGCGTTCGCCTCATCCCAGATCAGCTTGCCGCCGCAATGCGACCACATATGAACGACCGGAGACCAGCCGCCCGACATGGCAATTGCGTCGCATTCAACTTCTTCGCGAGCGCCGCCGATGCCTTCCTGATTGCACAGCGCGACCTTCTTGACGCGCTTGCCGCCCTTGACCTTGGCGATCGCCTTGCCCGGGTCGACCTGGATGCCAAGCTGACGCGCCTCTTCGGCCAGAGGACCAGCCGCGGCCCGTGCATCAACGATGCGCAGAACGTCTACACCAGCCTGTTTCAGAGTGATCGCGGTGCGATATGCGTCGTCGTTATTGGTGGCAATGATTACGCGTTCACCCGGGGTCACACCCCAGTTCACCACGTAATCGCGCATGGCTGCGGCCAGCATCACGCCCGGCACATCGTTGCCTGCAAAAGACAGCGGACGTTCGATCGCACCTGTGGCGGTCACAACCTGCTTGGCGCGGATGCGCCACAGGCGGTGACGCGGGCCCTGAACGCCGGGGGTGTGGTCGGTCAGGCGTTCATACCCCAGCACATAGCCGTGATCATAGACCCCTGCCCCCATGCAGCGGATGCGCATGGTGACGTTGTCCATTGCTTCGAGTTCGGAAACCAATTGCTCCACGAACTTATCCACAGGTTCGCCATCAACGGTTCCGCCATCAACCGGAGCACGGCCACCCCAATGGGCGGTCTGCTCGATCAGCATGACCTTGGCACCGGATTGCGCGGCAACTTTCGCGGCCTGCAGGCCAGCGACACCGCCGCCGATCACCAGAACATCGGTGAAGTGGTAGAAGTGCTCATAGGTGTCCGCGTCGCGGCTGTCCTTGTCGGGCGCTTTGCCCAGACCGGCGGACTGACGGATGAACGGCTCGTAGACGTGTTTCCAGAACGGTTTCGGATGGATGAACGTCTTGTAATAAAAACCGGCCGGCAGGAAGCGCGCGAATGCAGTGTTGACCGCGCCGATGTCGAACTCGAGGTTCGGCCAGTGGTTCTGCGAGATCGCGGTCAGGCCGTTGAACAGCTCGGTCGTGGTGGTGCGCTGGTTCGGCTCGAACCGGTTACCCTGCCCCAGACCAACCAGAGCGTTCGGCTCTTCGGCGCCGCTGGCGACAACGCCGCGCGGACGGTGATATTTGAACGACCGGCCCACCATCATCTGATCGTTGGCCAACAGGGCCGAGGCGAGCGTGTCGCCCTCGTAGCCCTGCATCGATGTGCCGTTGAAGGTAAAGGTGACCTGTTTTGACCGGTTAATCAGCCGGCCCTGTTTTGCGAGACGGGTGCTCATGTTGCGGACCTTTCGCAGGTGGAGGCATCAAAGCCTCCGGCGGGAATAGTTTTGAAAAGACGAAGCATCAGGAGAACTCTCTCCATGTCCATCCCGGACGTTTGGCGGTGATGGCGTCCTTGATCTCTTGCGGCGGCTCGGTGGTTTGGGCCGAGTACGTGCCGAACACTTCAAGAGTGTTCGTGCAACGGGCAGCGTGGAACCACTTGCCGCAGCCATTCGCATGGCGCCAGCGTTCAAAGTGAACACCTTTGGGGTTTTCACGCATGAACAGGTAGTCGTGGAACTCGTCATCCGATGAGCCCGGACCGAAACGCTTCAGATGCGCCTCGCCACCAGCGGCCAGTTCGGTTTCTTCGGCGTCAACGCCGCAATACGGGCAATTCAGGATCAGCATATGGTCATCCTTTTTGGCGGTCGGTCGGCGCAATGGCCGACCTGAATTCTGTTAGTGGGCAACTTTGGGCAATGCCCTTAGTGCGCCACCCCGGCGGCTACGCTTTCGTCGATGAAGCGGCCCTCTTTGAAACGGTCCAGCGAGAAGGCTTCGGTCAGCGGTGAATGGCCTGTGGCCATCAGCTGTGCCATTCCCCAGCCGGACCCCGGGATTGCCTTAAAGCCGCCTGTGCCCCAGCCGCCGTTGATGAAGCAGCCTTGCAGCGGCGTCTTCGACAGGATGGGCGAGCGGTCGCCGGTCATGTCCACGATACCGCCCCACTGGCGCAGCATCTTCAGGCGCGAGATCATCGGGAAGGTCTCGACCAGCGCGCGGACGGTTTCCTCGATATGGTGGAAGCTGCCGCGCTGGGTGAAGTTGTTAAACCCGTCGGTCCCGCCGCCGATCACCATCTCGCCCTTGTCGGACTGAGACATGTAGCCGTGCACGGTGTTGGCCATCACGACCACGTCCATGCAGGGTTTGATCGGCTCGGACACCAGAGCCTGCAGCGCGATCGCCTCCAGCGGCAGACGGAAGCCTGCCATCTCGGCCAACTGGCCCGAGTGACCCGCAACGACGATACCCAGCTTGTCACAGTCGATCGCACCTTTGGTCGTATCGACACCGACAACGCGGCCGTTATCCGAACGAACACCGGTCACTTCGCACTGCTGAATGATGTCCATTCCCATGGCCGAACACGCACGGGCATAGCCCCAGGCCACGGCGTCGTGACGGGCGGTGCCACCGCGTTCCTGCCACAACGCACCCAGAACCGGATAGCGCGGGCCGTCGAGGTTAATGATCGGCACCAGCTGTTTCACACGCTCGGGCGTGATCCATTCGGTCTTCACACCCTGCAGAGCGTTGGCGTGCGCCGTGCGCTGATAGCCGCGGATTTCGTGCTGGGTCTGGGCCAGCATCATCACGCCGCGCGGGCTGAACATGACGTTATAGTTCAGGTCCTGGCTCAGATCTTCATAAAGGCTGCGGGCCTTTTCATAGATTGCCGCCGACGGGTCCTGCAGATAGTTCGACCGGATGATGGTCGTGTTCCGGCCGGTGTTACCGCCGCCCAGCCAGCCCTTTTCGATGACGGCGACGTTCTGGATGCCGTAATTCTTGCCAAGGTAATAGGCGGTCGCCAGACCATGTCCGCCAGCGCCGACGATGATGACGTCATAGCGTTTCTTGGGTTCGGGCGAGCGCCACGCGCGCTCCCACCCGGTGTGATAGCGCAGGGCCTCCCGCGCCACAGCAAAGGCTGAGTAGTGTTTCATGAGCGAATCCATCCGGTTCGGTGATTGGCGCAGATATGCCGTGTGCCGACAGTTTAGCCCTGCCACGCAACGCCACAATATCGAACTATTGCGACATCCGGCCTATTATTGCGACATGAAGTCCTCGCGCGGCCATTTGCCCCTTTTGTCGCCCCGCCGAGAGGTCTAAGTCAGGGCAGCCAAATCGGAGAAACCATGTCGTTCCTGGTCGTGACAATTCTAACCGCGCTGCTGACGGCGCTGATCCTGGGCCTATCGTTGCTGCGCGGTCGCAAAACGCGCGAGCCTGCCGCAGCCTATGACCTGCGTGTTTACCGCGAGCAATTGGCCGGCGTAGATCGGGATCTGGCCCGAGGCGTGATCGGCAAGGCCGACGCCGAGCGGGTGCGGACGGAAATCTCACGTCGCATTCTGGCCGCCGACGCACAGATGCAGGCCGGGACCAAACAGGCCGGGGCACCGCTGTGGGCCACCATTGCAGCCTTTGTCGTCATTGCTGCGGTCGTGATTGGTGGTGGTATTGAAATGTACCGCCAGATGGGGGCCGCCGGGCTGCCGGATCAGCCTCTGTCCCTGCGTAAGGAGCAGGCCGAAGCCCTGCGCGCCGACCGCCCCAGTCAGGCCGAGGCCGAAGCTGCTGCGCAACCTGCCGAGTTGCCGCAGTTGGATGAAAGTTATGCCAATCTTTTGGGGCAGTTGCGCGACACTGTTGCAGAACGCCCGGATGATCTGCAGGGCCATATCCTGCTGGCTCAGCACGAAGCGAATGCAGGCAACTTTCCGGCCGCTTACAAGGCCCAGAAACGCGTGATCGAGCTTTCTGGCGACGCGGCCCCGGCCGATGCCTATTCGCATCTGGCCGAAATGCTGATCCTGTCTGCGGGTGGTTATGTCTCGCCCGAGGCGGAAGAGGCTTTGAAACAAGCCCTGCAGCGCGACCCGCGCCATGGTCCTGCGCAGTATTATCTGGGGCAGATGATGGTTCAGATCGGACGCCCCGACGTCGGATACCGCATCTGGGTGGATGCCCTTCGCGATGCCCCTGCAGGCGCCCCGTGGGCGGATGCCATCCGCGTGCAACTGGACGAGCTGGCCTTCCGCGCGGGTGTGTTCAACGCACCTGACATCCCCGCCCCTGCCACTTCCGGCCCAAGTCAGGAAGAAATGGACGCCGCCGCCGCGCTAACGCCGGAAGAGCGGCAAGAGATGATTAAGGGCATGGTCAACCAACTGTCTGAACGCCTTGCCAGCGAAGGTGGCTCGCCCGAAGAATGGGCTCGCCTGATCGCAGCGCTTGGTGTTTTGGGCGAGGGTCAACGCGCCATCGATATCAAAAACGAGGCGATGGAAGTCTTTGCAGGGAATGCCGAGGCGATTGAACTGATCGATGCCGCCGCATTGCAGGCCGGGATCGCGCAATGATCCACGACGCGTTCGAGGACTTCGCTGCTTCTCTGCCACCGATGACCGCATTGATGGGGCTGGATTTGGGTGAAAAAACCATCGGCGTGGCGGTCTCGGACCGGATGCGCGGCGTGGCCAGCCCTCTGGAAACCGTGCGGCGCAAAAAATTCTCGCTGGATTCCGCCCGTCTGATTGAGATTATCGCAGACCGCGAGATCGGCGGCATCATCCTTGGCCTGCCGAAAAACATGGACGGAACCGAAGGCCCCCGCTGTCAGTCGACCCGCGCCTTTGCCCGCAACCTATCCCGCCTGACCGAGGTTTCGATCGGCTTCTGGGACGAGCGACTCAGCACGGTTGCGGCCGAAAAGGCACTTTTAGAGGCGGATACGACACGAAAACGTCGCGGACAGGTTATCGATCACGTCGCTGCAGGCTATATCCTGCAAGGAGCGCTGGACAGGCTGCGCTTTCTGTAGCGGACGGAGTACGCCGATGACAAACATGGTTTGGAAAAGGAACGAGGTCGAAAGTCCTTGCGTCCAGATCTGTGTCGTACACCCGACGGAACGCATCTGCACCGGCTGCTACCGAACGATTGATGAGATTTCGCGCTGGTCCAAAATGGACGCCACCGAACGTGCGGGGATCATGGACGAGCTACCGTCGCGCAAACCCCGTCTGGCCAAGCGCCGTGGCGGCCGTTCTGCGCGTGTGAGTAACGCGTAACATTTTCCCGCAGATCAGCGTGGACTGAACCAGCGCCGCTGCAGGCTGGTGTGAACTTCGAGGGGGTCAAGTTCGGACACTTGTGGTGAGTGAGTGGCAGTCCACAGCGGCGCGCTTCAGAATATGTGTCCTTCCGCAGTGGTATGGTAGAAGAACACGACCTGTGTAACCTTTTTTTGACCAATCAATCAAGAATAACGAAACTTACCCTTACGTAAACGTGAGCCGTTCTTTACGGTCTCACCCAGCGGCAAGCCAGGACTTGGCGTTTTCGATCTCTTCCGTTGGAAAGAACTGGGTGCGTGTCCCCAAGATATGACTGGCCGCTCTCTGTGCGATATGCTGCCAGGTTTTGTCCCCCACGATGGCCGCGCGATTCAGCAACCCGGCGTGTTTTCGCACCAGTTGGAAGTGCGACGCCAGCGCCGTAAGCCCCTGCCAGCCATCAAATTCGCGCAGATCAACCAACAGCCGGAACCCGCTTTTGCCCGCCAGAAGGTTGTCCAGTTCCAGTTCGGCCCGCGTATACTCCACAGGGTCCAATTTTCCCAACAGGCTGACCTGAACGCAAGGGCTGCCCAGGTCGATCACATGGATGGCGCCCAGAGATTCGCGCATCCAGCGGCGCGCGGCCTCCAGTTCGGACAGCTCGAAAACCTGAACCGGGCATGGCAGGATCGGTGAGGCCAACCGGATACCGGTCTGCACCCAGCTCTGACCCGCAGCCACGGCGATGCGGTCGAACCCGCGCCAATGGCTGAGGCCCAGCTTGGTGTCCGCCCAGGCCGCGCCCAGATCGTAGCCTTTGAACTCCGGTTGCACCACGGCCAACAAACGCACCGCGTCATGTTCGGCGAGCGCAGCTTCGATCGCGGGGACCAGAACCTCATTATAGTCTTTGCTGGTCACCTCGCCGGACAGCTCAACTTCGAGCAGCGCTCCGTCGGAATTCGTGTGGACCGTAATCATCTGACAAAACCTCCAAACCTTAATAATGGCAGGACGTTAGGCGGTTTCGATCCATTCGGCTACTCCCCCGGCGCATTCGGGGCGGAAATAGGCGATCATCCGTCCATCCGGGCCGGCCGAGGCCCCCTCGCCCCACGGCGCGACGCCGTGCAGGCAGTGGCGGTGCAGCAGATAGGCCTCGCCCGGTTTGGCGGGCAGTTCAATGCGCGGGCAGGCTTCAAACACTTCGCGGCGGGCGGCTTGATAGATGTCAGTGATGTCGACCTGATGAAGGGCGTCTCTGGGATGCCCGTCCAAAGCGCTGGCAAACGCCGCACGCAAAATTTTGTGGCTGCCCTCCCACAACACCATCGGCGCGGCGTCCGTACTGGCGTCTGTCAGGGGGATGCCCAGTATCCATGCATGAGGCTCATCAACCCGCCGTCGCCGATCCGGCCCCATGGGACGCAGCCCGTCCACATGGGCCGCGTCGCGTTTCAGGCGATACCGCCCCGCGCTTTCGCTTTCGCCGCGCCGCGGACGCGGATATCCGGGATAGATCACCGACACCTGCCCCTTGTGCAACGGAAGCTCTCCGTACTGTTGGATGACAAAATCCATCGCCAGACCAGACAGGGCACCTGACTGCCCGACCCGGCCTTGCGGGTCATTGTTCAGGGCGTCCACGCCGATGAACCACGTCCCTTCGCAATCCATCCATTCGGCGTGGGCCGGGTCGGTAACCGACGCCCGAGCGGCAGGCAAGGCATGCCCGACCCAGTCCGCCAGCACTGGATCGAAGGGGAACTTGACCCAACCCTTTTCGTGAAAATCATTCATAGTCCAAGCGCCTTGCGCAGCATGTTTAGGGCGACCAGTGTCAGGAACACCGCAAAGACGCGCTTGAGCGGCTTCGGATCCATCGCATGGGCCAGCTTCACGCCCCAGGGCGCGGTGATCATGGTCATGGCGACGACAATGGTAAAGGCGACCAGATTGACCGCGCCGATGGTCAGCGGCGGGCGGTGTTCCGGTGCGATATCCAGAAATAGAAAGCCCAGAACGGAAGGAACCGCAATGATCACGCCGAACCCGGCTGCGGTGGCAACGGCGCGGTGGATGGGCGTGTTGAACAGGCTCATCAGCGGCACGCCGAAACTGCCGCCTCCGATCCCCATCAGCACCGACAGAAACCCCACGGATGGGGACAGCACCGCACGGCGCATACCCTTGGGCATGGCATCCCCCAGCCGCCATTCGGACTTGCCCAACCCAAGATAGGCCCCGATGACCATCCCCAGCAGGCCAAACAGCGCTTGCAATGCCTCGGTCCGCAATGCCGAAGCGACCGTTACGCCGATGATCGCGCCCACGGCAATGCCCGGTCCCCAACTGCGCAGGATATCCCAATCCACCGCGCCCTTCTTGTTATGCGCCATCACAGATCGCAACGATGTCACGATAATCGTCGCCAGTGAGGTTGCCAGACACAGCTGCATCAGCTGAGGGCCGCCATAGCCAAGGGTCTGGAACGCATAGAAAAACGCAGGCACCAGCACGATGCCCCCACCAACGCCCAGCAGTCCGGCCAGCACTCCGGCCAGCGCCCCGATCACAAGCAAAAGGCCCAGCATCTGGGCCAGCAACAACGTCTCGGGCATCATCCCCCCTTACCGATCTTCGTTCGTTCAGACCTCGGCCAGAGGCGCCACGCGCTCTAGCGCTTGCAGCATTACCTCGGGGCCTGCACCCTCATGTACCGCACCTTCGGACAAGGCCCGCCGCCACGCCCGCGCACCGGGACGCCCGGCGAACAGGCCCAGCATATGACGGGTGATTTGGTGCAAGCGTCCCCCTTCGGCAAGGTGACGTTCGACATAGGGCACCATTTTTTGAACAACTTCAATCGGGTCGATCACCTGCCCGGTTCCAAAAATCACCGGGTCAGCCGCGGCCAGAATATCTGTTGGCTGGTGATAGGCCGCGCGCCCGATCATGACGCCGTCCAGCCCGGCCTCAAGATGCGTGCGCGCCTCATCCAGCGAAGCAATGCCACCGTTGATCGAGACATGCATATCGGGAAACGCCGCCTTCATCCGGTACACCAGATTATAGTCCAGCGGCGGAATATCCCGGTTTTCCTTCGGGCTCAGCCCCTGCAGCCATGCCTTACGCGCGTGGATCGTCACCCGCTGGCACCCCGCAGCCCGGATCTGTTCCAGAAACGCGGGCAGCACCTCTTCGGGGTTCTGTTCATCCACGCCGATGCGGCATTTCACGGTAACGTCGACATCCACCGTTTCCCGCATTGCGGAGACGCATTCGGCCACCCGGCCCGGGTCTTTCATCAGCACAGCCCCAAACGTGCCGGATTGCACCCGATCCGAGGGGCAACCGCAGTTCAGGTTGATTTCGTCATAGCCCGCATCCGCCCCGAACCGGGCCGCCTGCGCCAGCTCTCCCGGATCAGAGCCGCCGAGTTGCAGCGCAATCGGATGCTCTTGCGGATTGTAGTCCAGCAGGTGCATCGCGCCACCCCGCACCAACGCCGGAGCCGTCACCATTTCGGTGTAGAGCAAGGCTTGCCCGCACAGCAGCCTGTGCACATAGCGGCAGTGCCGGTCGGTCCAGTCCATCATGGGCGCCACGCTTAAACGCGCTGCCTTTTGTGCGTTATTTTTCAAAGCGTTAACTCCGCGTGCCTCTAAGTGTCGTGTAGCGCGATTTCATTGGATTTCGCGGTATTTACAGGGTTTTACGATTCGAGCGTGCTGCGGTGTAGCACATCCAGCGAACACAGACAGCGGCCCGAATGCTGCTGTCTCCTGATCCGTCCCCCTTTTCCATCGTTCCTTTACCCTCCGAAAATCGGCTAACAAACCCCAAGAACTTTTGGGTGTCCGAGCCGTCGCCCATTACAGAAACCAAGTTGGAGTGTTTTCCAGAACAAATTCGACGGCACCACACAGTGCCTTCTCGCGGCCGTTTCCGATCGGAATGCTCGCCAACCCGCTATCGCTCAGAAGGCCCTCGAACGCCGGGAGTCCGATGCCCTTTGCATGTGACACCCCGCCAGCAGGGTCCAAGATATCCTGTATTCTCGTTTACGACCGCTCTGCTTCCAATGCCTTTCGATTTAATCACAACAGGCTTCGCCCCGTTGAATGGGCGGGCACGGTACGGTGGCATAAGAGCAGTAAACACAGCAGTCGCCGTCAAGCGGCCTCAGAACTGTCTTGCATGATTTGCATTCGTAAAACCACTGACAGGCGTCAACTGGCATTTTCTCAGTTTCGGCGTGCCCACATTCCGGACACGTTAATGTGCTTTCCAACACTACGGTTTGCTCTGTCATTGTCTCACATCTGTAGGATTAAATAATCGTTGATCCGGGCTTCGTTGAGCGCGATTGCCCATGCCAGTGCTGTCATTGCCGTGCTTCCGACTAGCCACCATTTCAACCGCGCAATCGACCCGCGTCGATAAGTGACCAGCCAAGACACCGCGGCCAAAGTTGTTGATATTGCGAGCACGTAGAAACTTGCCGCTGCAATGTCACCGAAAACGGCCAGCCAACTGCCCCCCAACCCCAGTAGCATCATAACCATAGGCAAGACACAGCAGGTCGCCACACCCAGCGCTGACAACGATGCTATGTAGCTAAGGCCAAGGTGTCTCTGCATTCCGTTTCTCCAATGGTGGGCACGGGCGGCGTTGTGGTCGTAACCATGGCCTGTATAATTTCTGTAGTCGCTACAGGATCAAGAAGGATAGTTTCACATGTTTGCGATCGGAAATGCTTAACGGCTAAGCGGCGTCGGAATTGAAACGATCCGCTACTATGAGCGCGAAGGAATTGTGCCAAAGCCCGAACGGGCGCCGAACAATCGGCGCATGTACTCAGCACATGACGTTGGTAGGCTGCGTTTTCTAAAGAAGTGCCGCGATTTAGGTTTCCCGCTCGCAGATGCAAAGACACTCCTTGGTCTGTCTGAAGGAGGTGATGAAGACTGTCAGGCCGTAAAGGAAGTGGCAGAACTCCATATTTGCAACGTGCGCGAAAAAATAGCCGAACTTCGACGTCTGGAAGCCGCGCTGACTGAACTCACGGCCAACTGTGACAGCGGAAATCTATCCTGCCCAATGCTCTCTCAACTACGGACCGTACAAGATCGCTAGCAGTCTGCTTGCGAACTCGCTCAAGTGAAAGCAGGTGGTTTTTCCAAGGGTTCTGAAGCGCGGATGGATTGAGCCGCAACAGGTTAAATGTTTCCCTAGGATCTGAAGGGCGGAGCAGACGCCCCGCCCAGAAGATCTATCCGGTCATGCTGCCTCGTAGTGGTTGAAGACCTCTGTGCTGCCATCGTTACGGATCAGGAAAACTGAATAGGCCTCCCGCTCGCTCTCCGGTCCCATGCCGGGTGAGCCGAAGGGCATACCTGGTACGGTCAGCCCGACCGCATCAGGGCGTTCGGCCAACAAGCGCCGGATATCGTTTGGCGGCACATGGCCTTCGATGACGTAACCCTCGACCAGACCGGTGTGGCAGGACGCCATCTCCTCCGGGACCCCCTTGGTGGTTTTATATTGCGACAAAGTCTCCCACGAGGCATTCTGCACCACCATCTTGAAGCCTTCGCGTTGCATGATGTCGATCCATGCGCCGCAGCACCCGCAGTTCGGGTCCTTGAGGACCTCTACCAGAGGATTGGCGGAAGCAAAGGCCGGTGTGGCCAAGGCGACGCCGGAGGCGCCGAAGCCAGCCAGAAACAGGCGGCGGTCGAGTATCGGGTTGGTCATGTCATTTCCTTTCCGTTTTAGCGCCCGCAGTACGACGACGAGTTTTGTAATCGAGACCGCAAGCAAGTGTCATGATTTGTGTCAAGCGGGCGGTCCTTAGCCGCCCGGTTTCTGTTCGCTTTCGGTGCGCACCGCCTGCATCTCACGGATGCGCTCGGGCCAGGTGGATTTGATATAGGCCAGAATGTCCCAGATCTGCTGGTCGCTCAGGCTATCGCCAAATCCCGGCATACCGCTGGCAAAGTCGGACACGCCGCGCACTTCCAGAGCCGCCGCGCCGCCCTGCTTGGTGTAGTCGAACAGCAGCGCGTCGCCGTGGTGCCATGTATGGCCGGTCTCATCATGAGGCGGGGCTGGCAGCGTTCCGTTGTCATTCGGGGCGCGCCAGTTGGGCTGCCCCTCAAGATTGGTGCCGTGGCAGGACGCGCAGAACTCGGCGTACAGCACCGCCCCCTCCTCGACATCAGAACCTTTGGGTTGCTGCATTGGTCCCGCCTGTGTTTTTGACGGCGACAGCCAGGTGACTGCAGCGCCGGCCACGACAATCCCGGCCAAGACAAATGCAAAGATCGTTCTGGTTTTCATTGCCTCATCCCCCTTCATGTTCGTCCATCAGATAGGTCGCGATGGCCACTCGGTCGGCCTCGGTCAGGAAACTGGTGCCGTAGAGCACGACCTCGCCCATCGATCCGCCAAAGGCGTCCCCTTCGGGAGTAATGCCGGTGCGCAGGGCGTAGGCCAGGCTGGCCACGTCCCATCCCTTGTCAGCCAATGTCAGGTGATCGATGGCTGGTGCTTTCTCACCGCCTGGCAGCGCATCGCTGCCCCTGAAGTGCTCCGTGTCCGACTTGCGCGCGCCAACGAGGTTGCGCGGCGTATGGCAGGCCGCGCAATGAGCGGCTCCCTCGACCAGTTCGCGACCCCGGTTCCATATCTCGTCCTTATCTGCCGCAGGCTCTGTTCTGGGAGGTTCCAGAAAAGCCGCGCGCCAGAGTTTCAATCCCCAGCGCTGGTTGAATGGAAAGTCCATCTCAGGCGACTGCGATCGGTCAGGAACCGCTGGCACGGTTTGGAAGGCAGCCCAAAGATCGGCGATCTCCTGATCCGAGAAATTGGCATAGAACGGATAGGGAAACGCCGGGTAATAGGCGTGCCCCTCGGGCGAGACCCCTTCGCGGACGGCGCGGGCGAATTGCGCCTGCGTCCAGCCTCCGATCCCGTGATCCGGGTCGGTGGTCAGGTTCGGCGAATACAACGTGCCGAACGGGGTTTCCAAAACCACTCCACCCGCCAAGGGTGCTCCGCCTTTCGCGAAATTGGTATGGCATGAAATGCAGCCGGACGCGCGGGCCAGATAGGCGCCGCGATTGACATCCCCCGTGAGAGGAATGTGAACAAGAGGCTGGCCAATCGGCCAGGCCATCAGGCCGGCAAGACTGACCGAAGCGACAACCGCGCCTGCCAGCCCAATACGATAGAGCTTGCGCATCGTCCCGGCCTATTTCTCGACCCGAAAGCGTGTATGGCAGGCCGAACAGACCTGCCCCATCATGGTGAAAACCCCATCGGCCGGCATCTGAGCAAGGTCCATCATGCCACCGCCTGCTCCGGTGCCCATCATGTCACCGCCCATCATACCGCCGGCAGCATTTGTTTCACCCGCCATCATCAACCCGTTTTCGGAAGCGTCCGCCAATCCGTCCGCCATCACACGCAGCTGATCGGCCATGGCCGAAAACGCAGCCCAGTCCTGCCAGATCTCTGGCTTCGCCTCGCTTGGCGCATCAAGGCTGCCTTCGGGGAACAGTCTGGTCAGGGCTTCACCGGCATGTTGGCTGATATCCTCCGCGCGTTCTCGCACAACGGCGGCGTCATAATCGACCTGCCCCCGCATCATCGGCGTCAGCACTTTCATCGCCTCTTTCATCACGCCCATGCCGTCCATGCGTTCCTTGACAACGCCGGTAGCTCCGCCATGCGCAAACACCGATTGGCTTGCCACAGCCAGACCGGACGCAACGACCGCGCCCAACAACAGATTTTCAGTTTTCATTGGATTTCCCAGCCTAAGTTATCTTTTTACACCAAACGGTGTCTGCAGATAAAGATCAGATCAGGGTTTTGGGCGGCGGTGGATCGAAACTCGAAACCACCGGAATGCCGTTCGTCTCGCGCGGCAGACGATACCGTTCGTTGCACCCCAACAACTCTGCCGTCAGAATCGATTGCTGGATGATCGCAGGACCACTGCAAAACGCGCCACTATGACAATGACCCTGAAGGTCCTTTGCGGCATGTTCACCGTGCGTTTGAACCTCGGCGGAAACTACGGCAAGCTCGTGTTTTCCGTGTGCCTGAGCTGCACCGCCGAACAAAAGCAGAGCGGCGGCAAACACGCCAACCGCGACGAGCATCAGCCCGATCCATCTGCGACCGTCCAAGGGCACCGTTCAGTTTATCCCGATTTCTCGTTTCAACTCTCTTGCCGGGCTGATGATGTTCTCAACGCCCATCAGCGTCAAGCCTACAACTGGCGGCATCTCGCCGCGCGGACACCGAAGTTTCTTATCCACCTGCCGTCGGCTATGCTTCGTCCATGTCAAACGTCTCGGAACGAAGGCTGGCCGCTATTCTGGCTGCGGATGTGGCGAACTATTCCAAACTCATGGGAGAGGATGAAGCCGCCACATTGGCCGCGCTGCGCCGTTTTCGCGACGACGGTCTTGTTCCGATCGTTGGTAAGTATGACGGCAGGGTTATAAAAAGCATGGGAGACGGCTGGCTGGTTGAATTTCCCAGCGTTGTCAGTGGTATCGAGTGCGCAATGGATCTCCAAAACGCACTGATCGACACCCCTCGGATCGCGTTGAGGATGGGATTGCACAGCGGCGATGTCAGCTTTGCCGATGAAGACGTTTTTGGCGACGGGGTAAACGTGGCCGCACGTCTTCAGAACCTGGCCGAACCCGGATCGCTCGTGATTTCCGAAACGGCGCGGCGCAGCCTTGATGCCAAGCATTCGGATCACTTCACCTGCCTTGGTTCCCAGAACCTCAAGAACATCGCAGAGCCTTTGGTCGTTTATGGTTGGGGATTGTCAGCGTCCGCCATCCAGAGGCACCTTTTCGAGTTGCCGGAGCGACCGTCGATCGCGGTTTTAGCCTTCGACAATTTGTCGGACGACGCAGATCAGACCTTTTTTGCCGAAGGCATGGCCGACGATGTCATTTCTGCGCTGTCAAAGTTTCACTGGTTCTTCGTGATCTCTCGAGACTCGAGCTTTTCCTACCAAGGTCGCGCCGTCGGTACAGAGCAAATCGCCCGGGATTTGGGCGTGCAGTACATTCTGGAGGGCAGCGTTCGAAGGGTCGGCAACCGGGTTCGCGTCTCGGCAAAACTGATCGACGCCGTTGCAAACCATTACGTCTGGACCGAGCGATATGACGGTGTGATTGAGGACATCTTCGATCTGCAGGACGAGATCACGGGAAAAATTGTGGGCGCAGTCGCACCTGAATATCTATCTGCAGAAATGCAACGCGCACGGCGCAAGGTGGTGCCAAGCATGGACGCCTGGGAACTGACCGCACGCGCCCATTGGCATATCTCGCAATTCACACAAGCCGACATCGCCGAAGCCCAGAATCTATTGCTGAAAGCTGTCGACCTGAACCCACAAAGCTCATTCGGATTGGCAGACTTATCATTCACGCATCTGATGCAGTGCGTGAACGGCTGGAGTGGCGATCCGGACGCGTCGAGCGCCGAAGCGGTACGCCTGGCGCAGCTTGCGGTTTCGATGAACGGCCGCGACGCGTATGCGATGGCCCTGCTTGGTGCGGCGGATCTGTTTTCAGGTCATCCTAAAGACGCAGTGCGGAAGTTGCAGGATGCCATAGCCCTCAACCCCAATGACCCCCATGCCTATGCTTTGCTTGCCAGGTCACAAGTCTATCTGGGCGACAGCAAAGAGGCCCTCGCCAACATCAAGGCCGCGATCAGGCTCAGCCCGCGAGATCCTTTGATCGCCTTGTGGTACTCCATTCGCTCACTATGCGGTTTCATTGCTGGCCGGCACGAGGAAGCCATCGAGTGGGCCGAGGCATCAATCCGCATCCAACCAAATCGTAGCAGCTCTTACTTGGATATCGCTGTGAATAATGCCATTTGCGGCAATATGGATGAGGCTAGGCAAGCCGTTTCCGACTTGAAGCGTCTGGACCCCGGCGCCTCGCTCCAGTTGGCAGAAAGCACGCATCCCTTCGCGCGACCGGAAGATCGCAGACGCTATCAACAGGGTTTGCGCACAGCGGGTTTGGACAGGTGATTGAGGTGAGACGTGCTCAGCGTCACGTCCTTGGGCCAAAAACAATTCATCATCCTCAAGCGCTTCGCGCTGGATCAGCAGAATGTGGTGTTGGCCAAACACTTCCCCGGGCATAGTGCCGGGTTCCGCCCGAAAATAGCGTATCAACATCAACCCCACCGCCGAAATACGCGCGGCATCCTCGCAGTTCAGCAAAGGGGCTGACGGATAAACTTCGTCTTAAAACCGCGACAAGGTTATGTGTCGTTTGACGTTGAGGCGGACCGGTTTCGCAACATGGACTGTCCAGACCGGCGACCCCGCACCTAGTCCGACACCTGTGCGCCATAGCGACTGAGGATCAGGTCGACGCTGCTTTCGATAGTGGCGGTCATGTCCTCTTTGCTCAGCACACCACCGGTGAACATCATCGGCCAGAACGCCTTGGCCTTGATCAGGCCGATGAACTCTTGCCCGGCCCGTTCGGGGTCTTCGATCTGCAACTGCCCGTCATCTGCGGCATCTTTCAGCATGGTGACAAAGATCGACGTCTTGTCCAGCTTGCCCTGCGCCGCCGCTGCCATCTCGGGGTTGCGCAAAGTTTCGCTGATCACCATCCGCGCCATGGCGATAACCTCGGGCATCATCAGAATCCGCCCTTCGGCCCAGGCAAGCTCGGTCAGTTGCTCGCGGATATCGCGGCCCGGCTTGTACCTGATATCCCGCACAGCGGCGAATCGATTGGACAGCTCGATCACAATCGAACGAAACAGGTTTTCCTTGCTTTCGAAATACTTGTACAGCGTGCGCTTGGACACTTCGGCGCGGGTGGAAATGCGGTCCATGCTGGCGGCGGCGAATCCCTTTTCCTGGAATTCGGCTACGGCAGCTTCGATGATCTGGGCCTGTTTGGACGCATTCGGTGCGCAGCAATCGCTCATGTTTCAAAGCTATAGACCTATTGACAGAGCAAGGTCAAACACTAGGTAAACCCACGGGTTTACAAGAGTGGAAACGCCGCCTATGGTAAACCCGCCAGTTTACCGATTCAGGTAACCAGCCCAACATGGAGAGTTCCCCCTCATGGCCTTGACCTTGAAACTGAACGGCGAGACCCACACGGTCGACGCCGAACCCGGCACCCCCCTGCTGTGGGTAATCCGGGATGAGCTTAAGCTGACCGGAACCAAATTCGGCTGCGGTGTCGCATCCTGCGGCGCCTGCACGGTGCACCTTAACGGTGAGCCCGTGCGCTCGTGCCAGACTTTTATCGAAGACGTCGAAGATGCCGAGATTACCACGATCGAAGCAGTGGGTGACGACAAGATCGGCGCGGCCGTCCAGCAGGCTTGGGTCGAGCTGGACGTGGTCCAGTGCGGCTACTGCCAGTCCGGTCAGGTGATGTCGGCGGTTGGCCTGTTGTCCGAAAACCCGAAACCCAGCGTCGAGGAAATCGACAGCTACATGTCCGGCAACGCCTGTCGCTGCGCCACCTATCAACGCATCCGCGCCGGTATTCAGCGCGCGTCTGAGATTCTGGAGGCCTGATCCATGACCATTAACACCTCCCGCCGAGGGTTTCTGAAAGGTGCCGCTGCTGCCGGTGCCGTCCTGTTGGTTGGCGCGCGTCCCGATGGCGTGTTGGCTGCCGGATCAACCGAGACCGCTCAGTTCAACCCATTCGTAAAGATCGATGCTGATGGCACCGTGACCGCCATCGTCAAGCATTTCGAAAAGGGTCAGGGGCCAGCGACCGGCCTGCCGACGCTGATCGCCGAGGAAATCGGCTTGACCATGGATCAGATCGAATACGAATTCGCGCCCTCAGATCCGAACGTCTACAACAACCTACTGTTCGGTCCCTTCCAGGGCACGGGCGGGTCGACCGCGATGGCAAATTCGTGGCTGCAATACCGCCAGGCCGGTGCTGCTGCGCGTGAGATGCTGATCAACGCTGCTGCACAAAGCTGGGGCATGGATGCGTCCGGCATCACCATCGAGGAAGGCATCATCAAGGCGGGTGACAAGTCGGCCCCGATTGCCGAATTCGTGGCCGCTGCGTCTCAGCTGGAAGCCCCGGCCGAACCGCGCTTAAAGGACCCGTCCGAATTCCGCCTGATCGGCAACGAAGCCGTGCGCCGCAAGGACTCGGCAATCAAAGGCAACGGTCAGGCAATGTACGCCATGGACGTTCACCTGCCGAACCAGATGGTTGCCATGATCAAGCGTCCGGAATCGAAGGGTGGCGTCGCGCTCAGTTTCGACGACAGCGCGTCGAAAGAGGTCAAAGGCTATATCAACGCCGCCGTTCTGCCCAATCAGGCGGGTGTCGCGATCTATGCCGAGAACACCTGGGCCGCGATCCAGGCGCGCGACGCGCTTGAAGTCGAATGGGACATGTCCGCTGCGGAAACCCGCGACTCGGATCAGATCAAGGCCGAGATCATGGCCGCGCTGGATGCCGAGCCTGCGTATAACGTGAACAAGGCGGATGTCGCAGCGGTGTCGGCGGCCATCGACGGGGCGGACAAGGTTGTCGAAAAGACCTTCTACTTCCCGCTTCTGGCCCACGCACCGATGGAGCCGCTGAACTGCACCATCGAACAGACCGCCGAAGGCGACATCGTGCTGCATGACGGCGCGCAGATGCCGACTGGCCCGCATATGGCCTATCAGCAGATCTTCCAGCTGCCGCCCGAGAAAATTCACATCAAGACCATGCTGGCCGGTGGCTCGTTCGGTCGTCGTGCGACCCCCGACGCGGATTATCAGGTCGAGGCCGCGCTGGCTTTTGTGGTCACCGACCGGTCCCGCCCGGTCAAGCTGGTCTGGACCCGCGAGGATGACATCCGCAGCGGCTACTACCGCCCTGCGTTCGGTCACAAGGTCCGCGTTGGTCTGGATGCCGACGGCAATGTCGTCGGATGGCAGCATCGGGTCGCCGGGCAGTCAGTCATCAAAGGCACTCCGTTCGAAGCAGTTCTGGTGCATGACGGGATCGACCACAGCTCGATCGAAGGGATTGCCGACAGCCCTTACAAAATCCCGGGAATGGCCGTTGGCCTGACCGACACCCCCAAGGCCACAACGGTTCTGTGGTGGCGTTCGGTGGGTCATACCCATACCGGCTATACGATGGAAACCATGATGGATCTGGTCGCCGAGGCCGCAGGCCGCGACCCGGTCGAGTTCCGTCTGGCGCATCTGGCCGACACCAGCGACGCGGATCAGCAACGCAAAGCTGGCGTGCTGAAACTGGTCGCTGAAAAGGCGGGATGGGGCAACGTACAGGCAGGTCGGGCGCAGGGCATTGCCGTGCACAAGTCCTTTGGGTCTTATGCCGCGCAAGTTGTCGAGGTTTCTGGTGATCCGGAAAACGGCATCAAGATCGAAAAGGTCACCTGCGCCGTGGATTGCGGTATTGCCGTGAACCCAGACGTGGTGCGCGCGCAGATGGAGGGCGGTATCGGTTACGGCATCGGCCATGTCATGCGCGACCAGATCACCCTGACCGGAGGGGCCGTGGACCAGTTCAACTTCCCGGACTACGAGCCTCTGCGCATTGGCGATATCGCGGCGATAGACGTCCATATCGTTCCGTCCGCCGAAGCGCCAACCGGAGTTGGTGAGCCCGGCACGCCCCCGTCTGCGCCAGCCCTTGCCAACGCGATCCGGGCGCTTTCGGGCGTCAAGGTGACCGCGCTGCCGATGGCGGAAAACGGCGTCAACTTCGTCTGACGTCTCCTCGCTCCGCGCCATCCCCCTCTGGCGCGGAGCACCCCGCCTGCACCACGCAGGCAAATAATTTGATCAAATTTAGTGACAAGACGCTCAGTCTCGACTACATCTCGGACATCCCGAGTGATGGAGACCCCAATGGACCTGAGCGCCCTGCACAGTTTTCGCGTCGCCGCCTGTGACCTGAATGGTCAGATGCGTGGCAAGCGTGTGCCGCCCTCTTACGCCGACAAACTGGACAAAGGCACGGTGCGGATGCCGTTCTCTGCGCTGAACGTGGACTTGTGGGGCGCGGATATCGACGGCAGTCCCCTTGTCTTCGAATCAGGCGACGCGGATGGGATGCTGTTGCCGACGGATCGCGGCCCGGTGCCGATGCCGTGGCTGGCCGCAGACACGGCGCTGGTTCCGATGTGCCTGCACGACGATGCCGGCGCGCCCTTTGCAGGCGACCCCCGGCATGCTCTGGCCGCGGTGTTGCAGCGCTACGCCCAGCGCGGCTGGTCCGTCATTGCGGCGACCGAGCTGGAATTCACTCTGCTGGATGCGTCGGGCGCGCAACCGCAGCCTCCGATCAACCCGGTGACCGGGCGGAGGCTGGCGGATGAATCCGTCCTGTCCATGGCGGAGATGGACGCGTTCGATGCCTTCTTCACCGAGCTTTATGACGGGTGCGCTGCGATGGGCATCCCTGCGCAAACTGCGATCTCAGAAAGCGGCATTGGCCAGTTCGAGATCAACCTGAACCATCAGGATGCAATGCGCTGCGCCGATGATACGTGGCTTTTCAAGACCTTGACGCGCGGCCTTGCCCGCAAGCACGGGTTCACCGCCACCTTCATGTCCAAGCCTTACGCAGACGATGCGGGCAACGGGATGCACGTGCATTTCTCGGTCGTGGACGACCAGGGGCGAAACGTGTTTGACGATGGCGGGCCTGAGGGCACCGATCTGCTGCGTTGGGCGGTCGCCGGATGTCTGGCCGCGATGCCCGGATGTACGCTGATCTTCGCGCCGCACGGAAATTCATACACCCGCCTCGTCCCCGGCGCACACGCCCCGACCGGTGCAAGCTGGGCCTATGAAAACCGCACCGCCGCGATCCGCATCCCCGGGGGTGCTCCGGCCGCACGGCGGATCGAACATCGCGTGGCGGGCGGCGACATCAACCCCTACCTGATGCTGGCGGCAGTGCTGGGCGCCGCAATGAACGGGATCGAGGACGAGACTGAACCGCCTGCTCCGATCTCGGGCAACGCTTACGAGATCGACGGCCTGCCGCAACTGGCAGGTGACTGGGCCTCGGCAATTGCCGCCTTTGAGACCGACCAGCTGGTCGCACGCATCTTTCCCGCCGACCTGATCCGCTTTTTCGCCATGACCAAGCAGCAGGAAATCCGGCGCTTTGGTGAACGCCCCCCGGATGAGCACTGGCTCAGCTACCTCGAAGCGGTTTGACCCCCCTTGCCCGACCGGATTCGGTGGGCTAGAATAAATTTGATCAAATTTGGTGACCCATGAAAATTGGCATCCTAGTAACCGGCCACCCGCCTGACGAATTGCGCGACCAATTCGGTGCCTATGACGCGATGTTTCGCACTCTGCTGGATGGCAACGGCTTTGAGTTCGAAAGCTATGCGGTTGTAGACAATCAGTTCCCCGACAGCGCCGATCAGGCCGACGGTTGGATCATCACCGGCTCGCGCCACGGGGCGTATGAAGACCACGCGTGGATTCCCCCCTTGGAGGGCTTCATTCGCGACGTTTGGAAAAACGGTCAGCCCCTGATCGGTGTGTGTTTCGGCCACCAGATCATTGCGCAGGCACTTGGCGGCAAAGTCGAAAAGTTCTCGGGCGGCTGGGCCGTCGGGCGGACGGATTATGACTATGACGGGCAGACGGTGACCCTGAACGCCTGGCATCAGGACCAAGTTGTCGAATTGCCCGAAGGGGCGAAAGTGACCGGTTCGAACGCGTTCTGCCGCAACGCCATGGTCGCCTATGGCGACACGATCTGGACTGTTCAGGCGCACCCGGAATACGGCGACGGCTTTATCAATGGCCTGATGGAAACCCGCGGCAAGGGCGTAGTGCCCGATGACCTGATGAAGGCAGCGGCCAAACGCTTGCCCACAAAAGATGACAATCCGAAGATCGCGCAGCACATGGCCGATTTTCTGAAGAAAGAGAGGGCCTGATGGCCGACTGGAAAGATCAGCTGCCACAAGCAGCCCGGACCTATATCGAAGGCCAACGACTGGATGAGGTCGAGTGCATCATCTCGGACCTGCCCGGCATCGCACGCGGCAAGGCAGTGCCTGCGTCGAAATTTGCCAAGCAATCATATTTCCACCTGCCCGACAGCATCTTTTACCAGACCATCACCGGTGATTGGGGCGAAGCCGCGGGCGAGGACGGGTTCATCGAACGGGACATGATCCTGAAGCCTGACTTCACCACAGCGTCGGCTGCGCCGTGGACTGGCGACTGGACGCTGCAGGTGATCCACGACGCTTATGACCGGGACGACAACCCAATCCCGTTCAGCCCCCGCAACGTGCTGAAACGCGTCGTGCAACTGTACCACGACAAGGGCTGGAAGCCGGTTGTCGCGCCCGAGATGGAGTTCTTTCTGGTTGCCCCGAACGTAGACCCGGCGCAGGGGATCAAACCGATGATGGGCCGCTCGGGTCGCCCCGCCGCGGCGCGTCAGGCCTATTCAATGACCGCCGTGGACGAATTCGGCCCTGTGATCGACGACATCTATGATTTTGCCGAGCATCAGGGCTTCGAGATCGATGGCATCACCCAGGAAGGCGGCGCCGGTCAGTTGGAGATCAACCTGCGCCACGGCAACCCGGTCAAGCTGGCCGATGAGGTGTTCTATTTCAAACGCCTGATCCGTGAGGCCGCCCTGCGTCACAACTGCTTTGCCACCTTCATGGCGAAGCCGATCGAGGATGAGCCGGGCTCGGCCATGCACATCCACCACTCGATCATCGATATCGAGACGGGGCAGAACATCTTCTCGGGTCCGCAAGGCGGTGAGACGGACGCGTTCTATCACTTCATCGCCGGGCTGCAGAACCACCTGCCCGCAGGTCTTGCGGTGATGGCGCCTTATGTGAACTCGTATCGCCGCTATGTGAAAGACCACGCCGCCCCGATCAATCTGGAATGGGCACGTGACAATCGCACCACCGGCATCCGCGTTCCTCTGTCAGGCCCCGAGGCGCGCCGGGTGGAGAACCGCATCGCCGGAATGGACTGCAACCCCTACCTGGGCATCGCCCTGTCGCTGGCCTGCGGGTATCTGGGTCTGATCCAGCAGGAGCGCCCGCGCCGCCAGTTCTATGGCGACGCCTATGAAGGCGACGGCGATATCCCGCAGGTCATGGGCAACGCGCTGGACCTGTTCGATGAGGCCACCGCCCTGCACGAAGTTCTCGGCCCCGAGTTTGCCCGCGTCTATGGCATCGTCAAACGCGCCGAGTATGAGGAATTCCTGCAGGTCATCTCTCCGTGGGAGCGTGAGCACTTGCTGATGAACGTCTGAGGCGCGCGATGAACCTGCTTTATTCCAATGACCGCAAAGCCGAGTATCCGGCCAGTTTGTATGCCGCGACGGCCAATCCGATCGACCGGTATCCCGCGCTGACGGGGGAAGTGAAAGCAGATGTCTGCGTGGTGGGCGGAGGCTATACCGGCCTGTCTGCCGCGCTGCATCTGGCCGAAGCCGGGCTCGACGTGGTGCTGCTCGAAGCGCACCGGGTAGGGTTCGGCGCGTCGGGCCGCAATGGCGGTCAGCTGGGCAGCGCGCAACGGATGGATCAGGAAGACCTTGAGCGACTGGTCGGGAATGACGACGCAGCAAAGCTCTGGGATCTGGCCGAGGATGCCAAGGATCTGGTCAAGTCGCTGATTGCCAAGCACCAGATCGATTGCGACCTGAAACCCGGCGTGGCGGTCCTGGGCCTGAGCAGTGGCGAGCAGCAGGAACTACATGACCATGCGGCGCATCTTTCTGACCGGTATGGCTATGACCAGATGGAGTTGCTGAACGAGGGCGCAGGCCACGCACTGTGCCCGTCGCCCGCCTATCGCGGCGGCTACCTGGATATGGGCGCCGCGCATCTGCACCCGCTAAATTTCGCACTGGGGCTGGCTCAAGCCGCTGTAAAGGCCGGCGTGCGCATCCACGAGTGCACCGAGGTTACAGGAATTGAGGAAGGCACTCCGGCCACCGTGCATACCGCACAGGGCAAGGTGACGGCCGATCACGTCATTCTGGCCTGTAACGGCTATCTTGGCGATCTGAATGGCAAGGTGGCGTCCCGCGTCATGCCGATCAACAACTTCATCGCCGCGACCGAGCCTCTGGGCGCAGACGCCGCCCGCGTCCTGACCCGCGACGTGGCCGTCGCCGACACAAAATTCGTGGTGAACTACTTCCGCCTCAGCGCCGACAACCGGCTGCTGTTCGGCGGCGGCGAGAGCTATGGCTACCGCTTCCCCGCCGACATCGCCGCCAAGGTCCGCAAACCAATGACCGAGATTTTCCCGCATCTGCGCGACGTCAAGATCGACTATGCTTGGGGCGGCACCCTGGCGATCACTATGCGGCGGATGCCCTATTTGGCGCGGGTTGCGCCCAATATCCTGTCCGCTTCGGGTTATTCCGGCCACGGGGTTGGCACGGCGACCCATGCCGGGCAACTGATGGCGCTGGCCATTCAGGGACAGGCCGAAGGGTTTGACACCATGGCCCGCGTTCCCGCCCTGCCCTTTCCTGGAGGCCCCACCCTCCGCAGCCCCTTGCTGGTGCTGGCAATGACGTGGTTCGCCCTGCGGGATCGCCTCGGGGTCTGACCTTAAGAAATTGCAACAGATTGGTGAATTTTCGCCCATGAGGCGATTGAGGGGTTTTATTGCTCCATGTTTAGCTTTATCTTTCCCAAAGATAGAATTTGGGAAAATCAAATATGACGCTTCCTCCAAATGTCCACGACGCCGAACCCATCCCTGCAGCAGCAAAAGACGCCATCGACGCCCTGATGCAGTCGGGCGACCTGTTCCGCTATACCGCGCCGCAGGATGCGCCGGTCGCTCTGCTTGAGGCTGAATTCGCCGCACTGCTGGGAACGAAATACGCGCTTGCGGTTTCTTCCTGCTCGGCCGCCCTTTTCCTGTCGCTGAAGGCGTTAGGCCTGCCGCGGGACGCACGGGTTCTGATCCCCGGCTTCACCTTTGCGGCCGTGCCGTCGTCGATCGTCCACGCGGATTGCATTCCGGTGCTGTGCGAAGTGGCTGAGAACTATCGCATCGACATGGAGGATTTCGCCGCCAAGCTGGATAGCGTTCAGGCGGTGATCATCAGCCACATGCGCGGTCATACTTCCGACATGGACGCGATCATGGCCCTGTGCAACGAGCGTGACATCCCTGTGATCGAGGACGCAGCCCATTCGCTGGGCACCACCTGGCACGGGCAAAACATTGGCACCATCGGCAAGGTCGGCTGTTTCTCGTTCCAGTCCTACAAGATGATCAACGCGGGCGAAGGTGGCATCCTGATCACTGACGATGCCGATCTGGTGGCCCGCGCCGTGATCATGTCCGGCGCCTATGAGCACAACTGGAAAAAACACAAAGGCCCGCACGGCGACAACTCGCCCGAGCTGGAACAGGCCTTTGCCCGCTGGCAGAACCAACTGCCGCTTTACAACCTGCGCATGAGCAACCTGAGCGCCGCCGTGATCCGCCCGCAGATCCCGGAACTGGCACGCCGTGTGCGAGACGGGCTGGCGAACCACGACTATGTGGCCGAACGCCTGAACACCTCGGATTACATCGACGTCCCTGCCCCGCTGGCACCCGAACGCCGTGCGCCGGATTCGATCCAGTTCAACCTGGTCGGGATGGACGAGGCCGAGATCCGCGCCTTCGCCGCCGCCTCTGAATCGCGCGGTGTCAAGGTTCAGGTCTTTGGCCTGAGCGAGGACAACGCCCGCGCCTTCTGGAACTGGCAATTCCTGCCCGAGAAGTTCGAGTTGCCGCAGACTCGCGACATGCTGATGAAGGCCTGTGACGTCCGCCTGCCAGTGCGCCTGACACGCGAAGAACTGGATATCATCGCCGACATCCTGCTGGCCTCAGTCGGCGAAGTGACCGGCCCGGTTCCGGTCTACGGCACCTGACGGCTATTGCGGGCCGAGGTCGAACAACTCGGTCGATAGAAACAGCGCCGTGACCCCTTCGGGGGTTGCGGCTACGCCGGACAGGATTGCTGCCACCTGCAGTCCGGCGGGTGTTTCCACCAACAGTGGTGCACCGGAATCCCCCATCATCACAGGACAAATCGCCAACAGAATACCGCCTTGATATAGACGCGGAGGACAGGTTTCGGTTCGGCTGAGTACATGTGGCCGCACCCCGGGATACCCTGCTACAAAAGCCGACGCATCCTCGGCATTTGCAAGCGGCAAATACCCGGCCTGCTGACCAATCGGCTCGCTGAGTTCCAGAACCGCCCAATCCAGATCAGAACGATCGTCAAACGCACCGTCTTTGCCCTGATCGGAATGCACCCGATACCCCGCCACATCGGACACAGCAGCAGTTGATCCACGCTGATATCCGGCGGCAAACCGTATACTGGAGGGCGGAATCCACCGTTTCCGAGGCGTGTTGTAGAGGCAATGCGCAGCGGTCAGGACCAGCCGATCCGACACCAGAACACCGGTGCAATGGGACCTCTGATCCCGGCTGGCAAAGTTGATCCGACCAATGGCACTCCACGGAGGCTGGCCCGCATCCAAAATCTCGCGGTTGCGAATAGCATCACACCCAGACCCGGACTGTGTCCCCAGCCTGCAGACCGAAGACCAGTTTTCCGAATAAACACCCTGCGACAGCGCAGGCTGCATCCAAAGCAGTGCGATACTCAGGATCAGCCAGCGCATCCTTGGCGCGGTCAGTTCAGCTTGGAGAGTTTCTGCTGCAGCTCCGCAAGCTGCTTCTTGATGTCGTCCAGGTCTTCTTTGGATTCCGGCTTGTCTTCGTCATCCTTGTCCGGCCCGGACCAGTTACCCGACAGGCCACCGGTCATCGCCTTCAGAAACGCCTGTTGCTGCGCCTGCATCGCCTCGAACCCCGGCATCTGCGACATCGGGTTCATCGCGTTCATGTTTTCCATCATCTTGTTCTGGCTTTCGCGCAGCATCTCGAACGAGCTTTGCAGGAATTGCGGCATCATTCCCCCGCCCGGGATCATGTAGCTGCGGACCAGATCATTCAGCACATTCACTGGCAGTACGTTTTCGCCGCGGCTTTCATGTTCGGCAATAATCTGCAGCAGGTATTGCCGGGTCAGATCGTCTCCGGTTTTCAGATCGATGATCTGCACCTCACGCCCGTCGCGGATAAAGGTCGCGATATCCTCCAGCGTGACATAGTCGCTGGTCTCGGTGTTATACAGCCGGCGGCTTGCATAGCGTTTTATCAACAGTGGTTTTTCTTGTTCTGGCACCGTTTGCCCTCCCCAAGGATGATGCGTTGCAGCAGAGATTATGCGAGTGCAGAACAAAAAGAAAGGGCAGGCCAAAAGACCTGCCCAACGCGATTGCACCAGATGGGAGGAACGGGTGCGCCTCGCGGCCTTACTTACTTTGCAGTTGCAGCTTTCTTGGCAGCAGCTGTTACGTCGTTGGTGGCTTTCTTGACGGCAGCGGTTGCGTCTTCAGCAGCTTCTTTGCCTGCAGCCATCAGCAGCTCGACGGTTTCGGTCTGCAGTTTTTTCGCGATTTCAGCGAAAGCAGCCATGTTTTCAGCAGCAACTTCAGCCGAAGCGCTTGCGAAATCGGTTGCGGCTTTTGCGTAGTCAGCCGGCTCGGTCTTTGCTTTCGACATCTCGGTCAGCTTGGCCAGGGTGTCCTTGGTCCATTTGTTCGAGATTTCAGCCGATTTTTCTGCGGCTTCCAGAGCAACGCCCGACAGTTTTTCGTTCAGGGTTGCGGTCGATTTGAAAGCACCTTCCAGAGCGGTGGTGTCAACAGGGAACGCGCCCATCATTTCTTTCAGGGTCGCGGTAAAGTCTTGAGTCTTTGCCATTGTCCTAATCCTTATTGCCGAACCGGGCCCACCCCGGCTTTCATCAGCTTGAGGACAATATGAATGCTGCGCCGCAGCATTTCAAGTTTTTTCTTGCTGCGGCGCAGAATTTTTAAGTTTCAAAGTGAAATCAGCCGTTTGGATGGGCCACGACATAAGTGCCAGGTGCCGGGGCCAAACGAGGATGATCCGAATCACCGGTATCACGGGCCGGGACCTGCTTGCCTGAACGTTTCTTCAGCCACGCCTCCCACAGGGGCCACCACGAGCCTTCGTGGAAATCGGCCTCTTTCATCCAGGTGTCGGCATCCGCCTTCAGATCCGGGTTGGTGTAATGTCCGTATTTCTTCTTGCTGGGCGGATTGATGATGCCCGCGATATGGCCGGACTCGGACACCACGAAAGTCTTGTTTCGCGACCCCATCTTCTGAACACCGCGATAACAGTCTTTCCACGCCGCGATATGATCCGTCTCGCAAGTGATCGCCATCAACGGCACATCCACGTCGCTGAGTTTCAGCTTGTGACCAAACAACTCAAACCCGTCGGTGGCGAATTCGTTGCGCTGGCACAGGCCCCGCAGATACTCGACCGTCATCTTGGCCGGAAGGTTGGCCCCGTCGCCATTCCAGAACAGCAGATCAAAGGCCGGAGGCACCTCGCCCAGCATATAGCTGCGGATGGCCGGGCCATAAACCAGATCGCGTGAACGCAGGAAGGACATGGTGCGCGCCATGATCCACGAGCGCAGCACGCCCTCTTTGTTCACCTCTTCCTCGATCCCATCGATGAAGTCATTTTGCAGGAAAGGCGTAAACTCGCCCTGTTCGGAAAAGTCTGTCAGGGCCGTAAACAGCGTGGCCGACTTGACCGATTTATCGCCGCGCTGTTTCAACAGCGCCAGCGTCAGGCTCAGCGTTGTACCCGCGATGCAATATCCGATCGCGTTCACTTGCTTGACCTTGCAGATCTTCTTGACCTCTTCGATCGCGGTCAGGAACCCGTCCTGAATGTAATCCTCCATCCCGGTTTCGGCATAACTTTCATCCGGGTTGACCCAGCTGACGACGAACAGGGTATAGCCCTGCTCGGTCACCCATTTGATCAGGCTGTTCTGTGCCTTGAGGTCGAGAATGTAGAATTTGTTGATCCAGGGCGGGAACAGGACGATCGGCGTTTCGTGGACCGTTTCGGTCGCAGGCTTGTACTGGATCAGTTCCATCATGCGGTTGCGATACACAACGTCACCGGGCGTCGTTGCCAGGTTGCCGCCAACCTCAAAGGCACTTTCGTCGGCCAGTTTCACAACCAGTTCGCCGTCGTTGGCTTCAAGATCCGAGACGAGGTTCTCAAGTCCCTTGATCAGCGACTGGCCCTCAGTTTCAACCGCCTTCTCCAACGCGTCCGGGTTTGTCGCCAGAAAATTCGTAGGCGCCATCATGTCAACGATCTGCTGCGAGAAATACCGCAGGCGCCGTTTGTCCTTTGCATCCAGATCCTCGACCGAGGCGACGGCCTGGGCGATGGCTTCGGAATTGGTCTGATATTGTTGGCGGATCAGGCGAAAATAAGGGTTGGTTTCCCAAAGAGGGTTGGAAAACCGTTTATCGCTGGGCTTGGGGTCGTCGTCATCAACCTCGCCGGAGGTCAGCGCCCGCTGCGCTTCGGCAAAGTTCAGAACCGATTTGCCCCAGTATTCAATCTGTTGCTCCAACAACTTGGCGGGATTCTGCCAAGCTTCGGTCCAATATGCGGTTGCTGCTCGTGCGAAAAGCTCCTGATTCGGGCCGTCCAAAGCAGGGGTATGCGACTTTTTCGAAGACATGACTTCGATCAGACGTTTGGAGAGCTCCTCGACCTTCTCCATATTTTCCTTAAGGCGTTCAATGTTTTCTTCTGTCAATTCTGGCATCTGGTCTTCACTTGTTGTCATTTTAACAATTCCCCCCTAACCTCGCTGCTATGCAGAATAACGTCGTGGGTCTTGGGGGGCAAAGCGGCGAATGGTCCGAACTAAAACAGGCTGACACGCAGGAGGCCCCTTTTTCATGCGCTACATGATGACTTACGACTTGATGGAAACGATGCGCAACACCAACCAGTGGATGGGCGCAACTGCCAGCGCCATTGCATCTTATCCCATGTTCGCCATGGTTCCCAACCCCGCCTTCAGCATGATGGCTGCCTGGGGTGAGGTGACCGAGCGGACATTCCAACGCATGATCGTCAAACCAGACTGGGGCATTCGCACATTTACCTGCGAGGACGGCAAGGACCATTTGGTCGACATCACCACCGTCGTTGAACGCCCCTTTGGTGATCTGGTCCATTTCCGGGTAAACGGTCGCGAGGAACAGCCCCGCAAGGTTCTGCTGGTTGCGCCGATGTCGGGACACTACGCCACGCTGCTGCGGTCGACCGTGAAAAGTCTGCTGGTCAACTGCGAAGTTTACATTACCGATTGGCATAATGCGCGCGACATCCCCGTGTCCGAAGGCAAGTTCGATGTTGAGGACTATACCCTCTATCTTGTCGATTTTATGAAAGAGCTTGGCCCGGACACCCATGTTGTGGCCGTTTGCCAACCCGTACCGCTGACGCTGGCTGCGACCGCCTACCTGGCCGAGGTCGAGCCCAAGGCGCAGCCCAGCACCCTGACCCTGATCGGTGGCCCGGTCGATCCCGACGCCACCCCGACCGACGTGACCGACTTTGGCCGCCGTGTCACCATGGGCCAGCTGGAAGAAACCATGATCCAGCGCGTCGGCTTCAAGTACAAAGGCGTTGGCCGCATGGTCTATCCCGGCCTGCTGCAGCTGGCGTCCTTCATGTCGATGAACGCAGACCGCCACTCCAAGGCATTCTCGGACCAGATCCAGCGTGTGATGCGCGATGAAGCGTCAGATCACGATGCCCATAATCGGTTCTACGACGAATATCTGGCCGTCATGGACATGACAGCCGAGTTCTACCTGTCCACGGTCGAGCGCATTTTCAAAAACCGTGAAATCGCGAAGAATGAATTCGTGGTCGCCGGTCACAAGGTCGATATCGGCAAGATCACCGATGTAGCGGTCAAGACGGTCGAAGGCGCCAATGATGACATTTCGGCCCCCGGCCAGTGCATCGCGGCGCTGGATCTGTGCACTGGCCTGCCGGATTCGAAAAAGGCCAGCCATGTTGAACCCGGTGCCGGTCACTATGGCATCTTTGCCGGGCGCAGCTGGCGCGACAATATCCGACCGCTGGTGATCGACTTCATGAACACCAATTCGCGCAAATCGCCCCGCCGCGCTGCCAACAGCAACAAGGTGGCCTGATCTTCATGCGCAGGAGAGTGGCCGAGGAACTGCCCTTCTCCTGCACTTGCGGCACCCTGAGCGGGCATATCACGGCTGCCGGTGTGCGAACCGGCACCCATGTTTCCTGCTATTGCCATGATTGCCGCGCGGCTCAGCTGTATTTCGGACAACCAGACCCGGCCCCCGGCCCTGTCGACGTGTTGCAAATGAGCCCGGAAGACATCCGCATCGACAGCGGCGCCGAACACCTTGCGCTGATGCAGCTCAGCCCCAAGGGGATGCTGCGCTGGTACGCGGATTGCTGCGACGCCCCGATTGCGACGACGTCGCGAACCGCCAAGTTCCCCTTCGCCGGCTTCCTCGTCAAACGCATCCCCGATCCCGGTGCGCTTGGCCCTGTCACCACTCGTGGCTTTGTACCGCAGCCGGACGGCACGCAGTCGCACGAAAAAATACGCTATGCGGCGATCGGATTGCTGACGCGCCTGGCGAAATCCTGGGCTTCGGGCGGTTGGAGAAACACGCCGTTCTTCAAAACAGACAACGGTGATCCTGTGGCAGCGCCAACAATCCTGAGCAAGGCTGAGCGCGCTAAGTACTACACATAGGCCGCCCGCGTAGGCACACCAAGCCAATCCTTCAGTGCATCATTTACAATTCGGGGCGCTTCAATCGTCGGCAGGTGGCCCGCATCCGCGACGACCATCAGTTCGGCGCCGGGGATCAGGTCCGCCATGAAAGCCTGCTTTCGCTGCGGTGTCAGCGTGTCATGTGCACCGCACAGAACCAATGTCGGCACCCTGATGCGCCGCAGTTCGCTCTGCTGATCCGGGCGCCGCTGCAGGGCGCGGATTTGACGTTCAAACACCGCAGGCCCCAGATCCAGCGCCATTTCAATCAGAGCGTTCAGAATGGGAATGCGTTTAGGCCCGGGGGCCAACGTGTCAGACCCGATGATCCGCCGCATCACGTCCTCCAGCCGTCCTGCTTTCGCGCCTACCAAATGTTCCTCACGCGCGGCCGCCAGCAGCGGCGTATCGGCCTGCGCATCCGTTGCCATCAGGCACAGGCGCGACACCCGGTCCGGCGCGCGGCGAATAAGCTCAAGTGCGACCACACCGCCCAGACCAAGCCCGCCCAGCGCAAAACGATGCGGCAACTGGTCCAACAGATCCGAAGCGATCTCTTCAATCCGCTCCCCCAGTGAAACCGGCGCAACCATCACAGCACGCTGACGCGAAAGACAGTTCATCTGGGGTTCAAAAATCCGTGCGTCGCACATCATTTCGGGCAATAAAACCAGCGGCTCAATCACGCGGGGCCTCGTAACATTCGACCTTGTCGGTCTGTACTCTTTGAGAACAGGATGAGGCGTTTTGCGGCTTCGGGCAAGTTAAACTTCAGGGATAGTTGATGCCCCGGAAGGCCGGGAAATCCGCGTATCTCTGGCGTCGCGCCGACAGGTCTTCGCTCGGTTCGTCCCCCGGTCGCAGCAGACAGCCGCGCGGCGCGATATAGCTGTCGATGCGGCGGAGCGGTATGGGTCTCCAGACAAGGTTGAAGGCGCAGAGCTTGGGAAAGAACCAGATCTCGGAATAGTCCAGATGGTCGTGCATCCACCACGCCAGATCGCGCCAGTCCCTCCCGGAATCGTACTGATCAGCGAACCACGGAATGACGATCGAGGCACCCGCAATCCGCGCATCGCCCTCGCCCCGATCCCAGATGTGGCACTCCAGAGGGTGCTCATTTCGTGCGCAGTTCAGCCGGTTTTCATTCCCGAACTGGTTCAGCGAGGGCGAGCGATATCCGGACCGGACCGCGATGCGCCCAAAGGTCTCCTCAAGCGGGTCCATCAGGGTCTTGCAAAACGCGCGGCCGGTTTCGATGGCCAGATTGGGATTGTCGGGAAGGTTTTGTTTTTCATGGAAATTTCCGATTTCGGAATACAGGAAATCCCGCATGAAGAAATACCGGGATAGGCGCACGCGGCCAAGCGTTTCAAGGCTCCACATGCTGCCAGGCTTGCGCATCGCTACTCGACTCCTATCCCTTTTAGCCAGTCCAGAATGCCAGTCACCGTTGCATCCGTTTGCCCCGGCGACATCAGCCGCCCCGCAATAACATGCGATGCGGGATCGTCCCCCGGCCCCATCGTCACCAGATTGACCGTCGAAGAACCGCCCCAACTTTCTGCGACCTCATGAGTTCGGTCCGGTCGCACCACCTGATCGTCGTCCGAGAACCAGAACAGCGCAGGCACCTGTGCGCCCGAGAAGTCCAGCGCATAGACAGTTTCAACAAGCACCGTCATCGGCACGACCGCCTCCCACGGGTAGACCGATGTCCAATAGGTGTTCAGCTCGGGGTCCGGGCCCGAAACGTCCCGCTCTTCTCCCATAACCAAGGGCAGCCAGTGTCGCGCCCAGGGCAGACCGGGCAGCCCAGCGCCGGGCGTGTTCACTCCGAAATTGGGCGAGACAAAAATCATCGCCGCTACATCCCGGCTGAGCTCTGAATCTAATGCGGCCGCCGCAGCCAGCGTTCCGCCGGTTGAAGTGGACATGACCACAACCTTGTCGCCCACGGCCCGCGCCGCCGCCAGCCCCTCGGCCATATCCTGCATCCAGCTAGACGCGGTCGCCTCGCCCATCGCACTGCCGCCCCGTCCGTGACCTTGCAACCGGGTGTAAACCAGATTGGCCCCAAGGGCGTCGGCCACCCGATCCGGTACCGGGCGAATTTCCTCGGACGAGGCTGAAAAGCCGTGCACATAAAGGACCGAAATCGGCGTGCGTTGTTCCTTGAAACCATCCTGCCAGATGACCCGTTTCTCGACACCCGGAACGATGTCGTCAAAGGCGGATTCCGTGCTTTCGAAATAGACCTGAACCCCCTCGCCGAATTTGCGCGGATCAAAGCGCGGGTGTAGGTCGACCTCCTCTCGCGGCCCGAACCAGTAGATCACCCCGCCAAGGACAATCAGCACCAGCAGCAGGCGGCCCAGTATCCAACCAAACCGCTGCATCAGGTGATCCCCATCACCTCAAGCACCGCGTTTTCGATCAACCCCAGACAGGGGCCGTCCGAGAAGCGATGATCGGCATCCTTGACCAGCAGCAGGCGCATGTCGTCGCCGCTGGCGTGGTCCAGCAACCGCACAGCCGTTTCGGTGGTCACCGCTGTATCTGCCGTGCCTTGCAGGAATCGCACGGGAAATGGCAGCTCCAGCGCGTCGCGCAACACCAACTGCTGCCGCCCGTCTTCGATCATCCGTTTGGTGATGATGTAGGGCTCCATGTAATCCGAAGGCAGTTCGACATGGCCGACGGTATCCAAAGCCGCTTTTTGTTCATCGTTGAACGACGCCCAATAGCCGTCTTCGGTAAAGTCCGGCGCGGCCGCTATGGTGACCATCCCGGCAATCCGCTCGGGCATCGCCTTGGCCAGCAACAGCGCCTGCCACCCGCCCATCGAGGAGCCGACAACAATCAGCGGCCCTTCGGTCAGTTCTGAAACCGCGGCCATCGTGTCCTGATGCCAGTCGCCGATGCACCCTTCTTCGAACGTGCCCGAGCTTTCGCCATGACCGGAGTAATCGAACCGCAAAAACGCCTGCCCCCGCTCCTGCGCCCAAGCCTCAAGATGTACGGCCTTGGTGCCCTCCATATCCGACTTGAGGCCGCCCAGGAAAACTATGGTCGGGCCAGTGCCTTCGCTTTTGTGATAGGCCAACCGCCGTCCCTGCGGTGTTTCCAGAAATTCCGTCGCTGCCATGAAACCCTCTTTCTGTTTGAGGGATATCATGCACGCTAGCCCGGTGGTCGCAATTGCCGAATTCAACTGTCCCGCAGCGTAAGCGTCATGACCTTCCGCTCTTGACAGGCAAAGTCGCACCTGCCAGATGAGCCGAACACACATAACCCGCAACCGGGCGTTCAGTGGGCGCCAAACCGACGAGGAGAGCCGATATGGCCCTGGATTCAAAATCCGTCTCTCTCACCTTTCCCGATGGCAATGCACGATCTTATGACGCAGGCGTTACGCCCGCGCAGGTGGCTGCCGATATCTCAACTTCGCTGGCGAAAAAGGCCATCTCGGCCACGGTAAACGGCCAGCACTGGGACCTGCAGTGGCCCATCGACGCCGATACCGACATCGCCATCCACACCATGAAGGACGAGGTTCAGGCCAATGAACTGATCCGCCACGATCTGGCGCATATCATGGCGCGTGCGGTGCAGGAAATCTGGCCCGCGACCAAAGTCACCATCGGCCCCGTCATCGAAAACGGCTGGTATTACGACTTTGACCGCGAGGAACCGTTCACGCCTGAAGATCTCGGCCTCATCGAGAAAAAGATGAAAGAGATCATCAACAAGCGCGACCCCGTCACCACCGAGGTCTGGGACCGCCAGCGTGCGATCGAGTTCTATACGGCGAATAACGAGCCCTACAAGGTCGAGTTGATCGAAGCCATTCCGGGTGACGAGCCGCTGCGCATGTACTGGCACGGCCACTGGCAGGATCTGTGCCGTGGCCCGCACCTGCAGCACACCGGTCAGGTTCCGGGCGATGCGTTCAAGCTGATGTCCATCGCGGGCGCCTATTGGCGCGGCGACAGCGATCGCGCGATGCTACAGCGTATCTACGGCGTGGCCTTTACCGGCAAAGAAAAGCTGAAAGCCTACTTACATATGCTGGAAGAGGCCGCCAAACGCGACCATCGCAAGCTGGGCCGCGAGATGGACCTGTTCCACATGCAGGAAGAAGCGCCCGGTCAGATCTTCTGGCATCCCAACGGCTGGACCATCTACACCCTGCTGCAGGACTACATGCGCCGACAGCAGCGCAAGGGCGGGTATGTCGAGGTGAACACGCCGCAGGTCGTAGACCGTAAGCTGTGGGAACGGTCCGGCCACTGGGACAAGTATCAGGAAAACATGTTCATCGTCGAAGTGGACGAAGAACATGCCCGCGAGAAAGCCGTTAACGCGCTCAAGCCGATGAACTGCCCCTGCCATGTTGAAATCTTCAAACAGGGCCTGAAATCCTATCGCGATCTGCCGTTGCGCATGGCCGAATTCGGGTCCTGCAACCGGTATGAACCCTCGGGCGCATTGCACGGCATCATGCGTGTGCGCGGCTTTACGCAAGATGACGCCCACATTTTTTCGACCGAAGAGCAGATCGAAGCCGAAACCGCTGAATTCATACGCTTCCTTAGCGTGATCTATAAGGATCTGGGGTTCGAAAAGTTTGCGGTGAAATTCTCGGATCGCCCCGAAACCCGCGCCGGATCGGACGAGGTCTGGGACAAGGCCGAATCTGCGTTGCTGTCCGCCACCCGCGCCGCCGGGATCGAGCCGGAACTGAACCCGGGCGAAGGCGCCTTCTACGGTCCAAAGCTGGAGTTCGTCCTGACAGATGCCATCGGTCGCGACTGGCAGTGCGGCACCTTCCAGGTGGACTTCGTCCTGCCTGAACGCCTGGACGCCACCTATATTGGCGCCGACGGCGGCAAACATCGCCCCGTCATGCTGCACCGAGCCACTTTGGGATCGTTCGAACGGTTCATCGGCATCCTGATCGAAGAACACGCGGGCAAACTGCCGTTCTGGCTGGCCCCGCGTCAGGTCGTCGTGGCCTCGATCACGTCCGAAGCGGATGATTACGTGAACGAAGTGGTTGAAACGCTCAAAGCCGCAGGTGTCCGGGCCGAGGCCGATATCCGTAACGAGAAGATCAACTACAAAGTGCGCGAACATTCGGTCGGCAAGGTGCCGGTCATTCTGGCCGTCGGCCACCGCGAGGTGGAAGAGCGCACCGTCAGCGTCCGTCGCTTGGGTGAAAAACAGACGCAGGTTCAACCGCTAGACGTTGTAACAAAAGAGCTGTCGCAGGCCGCCACTCCGCCCGACCTGCTGTAACATTCGGCACCATATTGCCGGAAATCCGGCCCCGATTTTGGGGCCGGATTGAAACAATTACTCTTTTTCATTTCAAAAACAGTTTGTTAACCTGCAAGGGGACATGACTTGTCCTGACGGGGTTGTGAGACACGGGCTCGTGAATTCAACTGCAGCCCTGCAAGCACTACCTTTGTCATTGTCACAAGCAGACATACGCAGTCATCAAAAGGGATTACCGAGATGTCGAACACCGCAAAAACCCTGGTTATCGCAAGCGCAGTCGCAGCCGCCGTTTCGGGCGCAGCAACCACTGCCACCGCACAAGCCAAAGAAAAATGCTATGGCGTATCGCTGGCCGGTCAGAATGACTGTGCCGCAGGCCCCGGCACCACCTGCGCGGGTACTTCAACCGTAGATTATCAGGGCAACGCCTGGACTCTGGTCGACGCGGGCACCTGCGCCGATATCGAACTGCCGGACAACCGCAAAGGTTCGCTGGAACCGCTGGACCGTGACCTGCCGGCATAAGCCCAAGCTTTCAAGAACCGAAGGGGCGGGCCATATCGCTCGCCTCTTTTTCGTGATCGGAGAGCACGCACATGTTGGACAATTCGACCAGACCGAACAAGCTACCCGCGGCACCGGGCGTTGGCTACAAACCCCAGCACTTTGCGCAGATTCTGGATCACGCAAATCCCGTTGCCTGGCTTGAGATTCACGCCGAGAATTACATGGGTGACGGTGGCCGTCCAATTGCACAGCTGCGCCACCTGTCCGAGCAATTCCCGATTTCCGTCCATGGCGTCGGCTTGTCGATCGGCGGCGAGGGATCACTGGATGCAGATCATCTGGCCCGTCTGAAACATCTGGTCGGCTGGCTCAACCCTGCCAGCTTTTCCGAACATCTGGCCTGGTCCACCCATGACAGCCATTTCCTGAACGACCTGCTGCCCCTGCCCTACACCGATGCCACCCTGGCCCGCGTCTGTGACCATATCGATCAGGTGCAGGAAACCGTTGGGCGGCAGATGCTGCTGGAAAACCCCTCCAGCTATCTGACGTTCGAGGAAAGCACATGGTCCGAGCCGGACTTTCTGCGCGAGATTGCGCGTCGCACGGGCTGCGGCCTGCTGCTAGACGTGAACAACGTCTTTGTCTCGGCCACCAATCTGGATTTCTCACCGCAGGGCTATATCGACGCCTATCCGCTGGACAAGGTGGGTGAAATTCACCTCGGCGGACATGATGAGGACCAAGACGACCACGGCCACCCACTACTGATCGACAGCCACGGCCGCGAAGTGGTCGATCCGGTCTGGACCTTGCTGGATTACGTTCTGGAACGCTCGGGCCCGAAACCGGTGCTGATCGAATGGGACACGGATGTCCCCGACTGGCCCGTTCTGCGGGCCGAGGCAGAGCGTGCACAGGCGGCCCTGGACCGCATTCCGGCATGAGTGTCTCGCAAGCAACCTTCCACGCTGCGCTGCTAGACCCGTCGGCAACCATGCCCGAAGGGTTGCTGGACGCCGCCGCACAACCCGCCGGGCGCCGGTTCAGCGTGTACCGCAACAACGTGGCCGTATCCCTGACCGAGGCGATGCATCAGGCCTTTCCGGTGATCACCAAGCTTTTGGGACCGCAGAACATGGATGGTTTGGCAGGTATATTCCTGCGCAAACACCCGCCCTCTTCGCCCATGATGATGTTCTATGGCGAAGCGTTCCCGGATTTCCTGACCGGAATGGAGCAGCTTTCCCATCTGGGCTACTTGCCCGACGTCGCACGGCTGGAACTGGCATTGCGTCGATCTTACCATGCGGCGGACAGCACGCCCGCTCCTGCGGATGCGCTGGCCGTGCCTCCGGAAGATATCATGCGGGCCCGGCTGGGCTTTGCCCCGTCGATGCAGGTTCTGGCCTCGGACTGGCCGGTTTTCTCGATCTGGCGCTTCAACACCGAAGAGGACGCGCCCAAGCCCGCGCCCGGCCCCGAGGCTGTCCTGATCACCCGGCCCGACTATGACCCGATCCCGCGTGTGCTGCCCTCGGGCGGCGCGCATTGGATCGCGGGCCTGCAGGCCGGGCAAACCATTGGTGACGCGTTTGAAGAAACAGCGGCCAAATTCCCCGAATTTGACCTTGGGGCCACTCTGGCGCTGCTTTTGCAGGGCGGCGCAATAACTTCTGTGACTATCGAAAGGCTGGCGACATGACTGCCCTGATCTCATTGCACAACAACACCCTGGGACGGTTGGAATTGACCGCTGGCTGGTTGACGCCAACATTGGCGCGCGTTGTTTTTATCGCGGTCCTGCTGTTTTACTTCTGGAATTCGGCGATGACAAAAATCGACGGTTCGATTTTTTCGCCTTCGGCGGGCGCATTTGGTCAGATCTTTCCGAAAGCGGCCGAAGCGGTTTTGTATGACGTGACGCAAATGACTTTGTTCCAGCGCATCGTAATTTTCTTTGGCACCGTTGCCGAATTCGTTCTGCCTGCGCTGCTGCTTGTAGGTCTGTTCACGCGGCTGGCCGCTGTCGGGATGATCGGATTCATCTGGGTGCAAACAGCAACCGACGTCACCGGCCACGGCGTAAAGCTGGGTAGTTTGTTCGACAATGCAATCACGCTAATGGACCAGCGCGTGATGTGGTCATTCTTGTTCCTAGTGATCGTGATCAACGGCGCAGGCCCGCTGTCGCTGGACCGCATCCTGCGCATCAAGTGATCTAGAAATGTGCCTTGGGCTCGTCCGGTTTACCCGCGGCCAGCCCAAGCAGGCCTGCCACGGCTGCAAACGCCACCGGGAACATCGTGAATACATTGAAACCAAAGGCGTAGTACATCCCAGCGGCTGAGATCAGCAGCAACACGCCCCCGACCAGGGCCCGCGCATGGGCCATCGCACCACCAGCAATGGCCAGCAAAGGCGCGATGATCGAGGCCATTTGTACGACCTGCGCGTTGTCCACCTGTTCGGCCACACCCTCGATCTCACCATAGGTGTCGATCAGTTCGACATAGCCATAGCCGACAAAACCCACGATCATCCCGATCAGGCCGGCAATGACGCCCAGAATCATAGCTGCGTTGCGCATTCAAAACCCTCTAACTTGCGTCAATTCACATAGTTACCCGGTCACGCAACGCCAAGCCCCTGTTTCGTTTCTGCACTCCAGCCCAGATACAGCGTGCCGTTTTGCTCGATCAGAGGTCTTTTCATCAGAGTCGGATTGTCCGCGAGCAACTCCAGCGGTGGCCGCGCGCGTTCTGCATCATCCAATCCACGCCAGGTTGTCGAGCGGGTGTTGAGCAAAGCCTCGCCGAAGGTGTCAAAAGCCCGCGCAAGCACCGAAACCGGCACACCGTCGGCCCGAACGTCGATAAATTCGGCATCCGGCAGTGATTTCAATGCCTTGCGGCATGTATCACAGGTTTTCAGGCCATAGAGGTGCATCTGCAGGGGTCTCCTGTATTTGGTTCATATTTCAGCAATTTTGCCTGATTGTTTCGGTAATTCTTGATTTTTTACTTCACCATGCAATGTTGAAAAAGACGAAACACGCAATCCGGGCTGTATCGTGTGGGCGATACAGTGACGTGTTGCGGCGGCGTCAACCACTGCCCCCACCAATTTTGTGGGACAACGTGAAAGTAGAAGGAGACACGGGAAATGCCAACTGGCACCGTGAAATGGTTTAATACCACGAAAGGCTACGGGTTTATTGCCCCCGATGAAGGCGGCAAGGACGTATTTGTTCATATCTCGGCCGTTGAACGGTCCGGTCTGACCGGGCTCGCTGACAATCAGAAAGTCTCGTACGAGCTGCAAGACGGACGCGACGGCCGCCAAATGGCAGCTGATTTGAAGCCACTGTAAAACAACCGCGTTCAGCGGGTTATCAAAACAGGCCAACGGCCAATTACCGGCCGTTGACCATTTTTCAAAGGTTAGAGAACCTTACCCTCGCGCCGGGTCAACCTTGGCATGAGTGTACCAGTTTTCGCCCATCGCAACGATGCAGGACGTCCCGGTCGCATAGGTAACCACCATCGTCCAGTCACCGGATTTGCTGGTCCAGACCTCAATCAGTTGCTCTGGCCCGCGAATGCCGGTCGCCGCACGTTCCGCGCCGAACTGACGTTCAAGCTTTTCGTGCATCCGGTCTGTCGGCTCGCAAATCACCTCGGCAATCGGAGATTTAGCCTGCGCGGCCGGTGCCAGCACAAGGCACAGGCAAGTGGTTCGGATTAAGGCAGAAAGCGTCATGAATTGAATGTAACAACTTCATGACGCACTGTATAGACAAACGCTATGCGCGATCAGCCTTCGCGGATGACGGCCTCGAACTCGCGCCATTCCCGCGCGGTCATGCCCGAGTTCTCTTGCGTGACCGTCTCACCCGCCAGCATCCGACGCAGGCTGTCGACCATCTGCGCCGACAGGTTCACCGCGCCCAAGCGGTAATCCTCGAATGCTTTGTAGGCGAAAGGCACCCAGTCAGCGACGATCTTGCACATGGTGTCGGCATAGACCCGGATTTCGTATTGAGCATGCGGATCGGCGCGCAGGCGCAAGAAATGGAACAGGTTGTGCAGATCAACCTTCCAGTACCACTGCGTATAGATGTTCGCGGGCAAGTTCATCCGCGCCAGTTCGCGGGCCAGCCCCTGCTGACCATCCTGGCTGATCATCGCCTCGTAATTGTCATAGCAGCGCGCGCTGTCGGCCTTGAGCATTTCAAGAACGCGCGCGGCCTCTTCGCCTTGCAGGGCATCGCCCCGGCCTTGATTGTTCACCTCGGACTGCGCGGCGACGTGGTCGGGCGCGGGGATATAGAACTCACGGTCCAGGATCGAATAGCGTGCGGAGTATTCGTTCACATTTGCCGTACGGTGGCGAATCCATTGCCGGGCCACGAATACGGGCAGTTTGACGTGCAGCTTGATCTCGCACATTTCGAACGGGGTCGAATGCCAGTGGCGCATAAGATAGCGGATCAGACCTTCATCGTTCTGCACCGACTTGGTGCCTTTGCCGTAGGACACCCGCGCTGCCTGGCAGATTGCCGCGTCATCGCCCATATAGTCGATCACACGGACAAAGCCGTGGTCCAGCACCTGATGCGCGGTATACAGATGCTCTTCCATACCCGCAGCCACAACGCGGCGAGTTTGATGCGATTGCGCCCGTTGCGCTTCGATCTCGGCCAGTTGGTCAGAGGACAGCGGCATGAAAGTTCCTTTCCAGCAATGAGTCGCCCACCACTATATCTCGGCAGCTCTCCGACCGGAACCGCGATATATGCGCCCATTTCCGCAATTTCCAAATTGTGTCCCTGCTGCCCCTCGACTTGCTTCACCCGCGCGCTAAGCTGCTGCGCATCACCTGAACAGAAAGGAAGCCACACATGGGGCTGAGATATCTTCACACCATGATCCGCGTGAAGGATCTGGAGAAGTCGATGGCGTTTTATGAGCTGCTGGGTCTGAAGGAAACCCGCCGTTATGACAGCGAATCCGGAAGGTTTTCGCTGATCTTCATGGCACCTCCGGGACAAGAGGATCGGCCGATCGAGTTGACCTATAACTGGGACGGCGACGATGCACTGCCCAGCGACAGCCGCCATTTCGGTCATCTGGCATACGGCGTCGATAACATCTACGAAACCTGCCAGCACCTGCAGGACAATGGCATCGTGATCAACCGCCCGCCGCGCGATGGCCGCATGGCATTTGTTCGGTCCCCCGACAATATCTCGGTCGAATTGCTGCAAAACGGCGACGCGCTGGAACCGGCCGAGCCTTGGGCCAGCATGGAAAGCACAGGCCACTGGTGATCCGCTGGCTGACGGCATTGGCGCTGGCCGCATTGGCCAGCCCGCTTCGGGCCGAAACCTGCCGTCTGGCCCTGGCTTTGGCCATGGATATCTCAAGCTCGGTGGACGCAACCGAGGATGCCCTGCAGAGACAGGGGCTGGCTGCCGCGCTGGTCGCGCCCGAGGTGACCGAGGCGTTCTTTTCGTCGCCCATGCCGGTGGCGCTGGCCGTATACGAATGGAGCGGTCGATCCACGCAGCGCGTCATTCTGAACTGGACGATGATCAACACGCAGGCCGACCTTCTGGCAGCGGCGGCGACCGTGCAGCAGTCGGTCCGGTCCGACAGCAATTCGGCCACAGCGATGGGGTATGCGTTGGCCTTCGGTGCAACCCTAATGCAGCAGGCCCCGCCTTGTTTGTTTCAGACCATTGACCTGTCCGGGGACGGCACAAACAACGACGGTTACCAACCTGCTTCGGCCTATCGGCACTTTCCTTTTCAGAATACGGTGGTCAACGGGCTGGTCATCAATGCCGCTGATTTCGAGGGCGAGCTGTACCTGATCCCCTTTTTCCAGAACAACGTCCTGCACGGGCCCGGCGCCTTTCTCGAAATCGCGCAGGGGTTCGAAGATTTCGAGCGTGCGATGCGGCGCAAACTGGAGCGGGAGTTGACGGGGTTGCAAATCGGCGCGCTGCAGGATACCGCCGCAAGCGAGCCGATCATAGCCGTGCCCAACTCCCCGCGCCCCTGATCAGTAGATATACCGGATTTGGTCGGTCCAGTACCGCTCGACCCGGCGCAGTGAGGTGGTGATGTCGTCAATCCCCTCCAGCCCCAACACGCCACGGGTCTGTAACCCTTCAGCATGGCGCAGGAACAGCGTGGATACGATATCGCGAACCTCACGCCCACGCGGCGTCAATCGCACCCGGACCGAGCGTCTGTCGATCTCACATCGCTGGTGGTGCATATAGCCCATTTCAACCAGCTTCTTGAGGTTGTAGCTGACATTGCTGCCCTGATAGTAGCCGCGGCTTTTCAGCTCTCCGGCAGTGACCTCATGGTCGCCGATATTGAACAGCAGCAGGGCCTGAACAGCGTTGATCTCCAACACCCCGACACGCTCGAACTCATCCTTGATAACGTCCAGCAGCAGACGGTGCAGCCGCTCGACCAAAGCGAGCGCCTCGAGATAGCTGGTCATAAACCCCTTGGTTTCCGGCGCGGAGACCTGCATTTCCATACTCATCCGATCCTCCGATTCAGTCGCGCTGTTTCAGGCAGCATGAATCGAAATCCCGAAAAATCGGTTAAGCCGGATTTTCTTTATTTTTGAAAGGTCTGCGCGATATCCGCGATGAGGTCGGCAAAAACACCGGGCGGTTGAACCTGACCAGTGACCCATTGATAGAGGTCCTGATCGTTTTCCCGCAGCATGGCGTCGTACAGATCCAGACCGGCCGCATCCATCTGTTCAAGGTTGCGCGCGGCATAGGCAGACAGGATCAAGTCCATCTCTTTGATCCCGCGCCGCATTGACCGCATCTGCATACGCTTGATGCGAACCTCTCTTGTTTCCGTCACTGGGCCTGCTCCAACATCAACCGCAACCGCTTTTCAAGGCGCGCGGCCCGTTCGGCGCTTGCGCGCATCTCGCCGCGGATGGCACGCAGCTCCGCAACCGCGTCCGCCAGCTCCAGATCGCTCTCGCCTTCTTCGGCAGGGGCATCCATACCTTCGCCTTCGCCTGTCAGCAGCCACATGATCGAGACGTTGATCATACCCGCCATCATCGACAGCCGGTTGGCGCGCGGCTCGGACAGATCATTTTCCCAAGCCGCAATTGTCGCCTTTTTGACCCCCAGACGCCGGGCCAGCTGGGACTGTGTCATCCCTGCCGCCTCACGCGCGCCTGCCAGCCTGTCCCCGAATGTTGCTGCGTCTGCTCCATACCAGTCAGTTTCGTCGCTCATCGGGGTCTCCTAATTCAAATTTTCATACGGCTTGATCGTCATTCGGGCGCACCCTATGACAGTCAGGTTGAACATACAAACCGAGGTCGACCATGAGTTTCCTGTCTGCGACACTGTCACGCGTAAAACCCTCTCCGACCATTGCGATGACAGCAAAAGCGGCTGAGCTGAAAGCCGCCGGTCGCGACGTGATCGGTCTGAGCGCGGGTGAGCCTGATTTCGACACACCGCAAAACATCAAGGATGCCGCCGTTGCGGCCATCGCGGCTGGCAAGACAAAATACACCGCGCCCGACGGCATCCCCGAGCTGAAACAGGCCGCTTGCGCCAAGATGAAACGCGATCACGGGCTGGACTACACGCCCGCGCAGATCTCGGTGGGGACCGGTGGCAAGCAGACGCTGTACAACGCACTGATGGCGACGATGAACGACGGTGATGAGGTCATCATCCCCGCGCCCTACTGGGTCAGCTACCCGGACATGGTGCTGCTGGCAGGTGGCACGCCAGTTGTTGTCGAGACAACGCTGGAGAACAATTTCAAGCTGACCGCAGATCAGCTTGAGTGCGCGATCACGCCAAAGACCAAATGGTTCATCTTCAACTCTCCGTCGAACCCGACCGGAGCGGGCTATAGCCGCGACGAGTTGAAGGCGCTGACGGATGTGCTGATGCGTCACCCGCATGTCTGGATCATGTCCGACGACATGTATGAGCACCTGGCCTATGACGGGTTCGAGTTCTGTACTCCCGCCGAAGTCGAACCTGGCCTCTATGACCGCACGCTGACCTGCAATGGTGTCTCCAAGGCCTATGCCATGACCGGCTGGCGGATAGGATATGCCGCAGGCCCGGTCGAGATCATCGCCGCGATGCGCAAGATCCAATCGCAGTCGACCTCGAACCCCTGCTCGGTCAGCCAATGGGCCGCGGTTGAGGCGCTGAACGGCACTCAGGCGTTTCTAGCCCCGAACAACGAAACCTTCAAACGTCGCCGCGATCTGGTAGTGAACATGCTGAACGAGATCGACGACATCACCTGCCCCACTCCCGAAGGCGCGTTCTATGTCTACCCCTCGATTGCAGGGCTGATCGGCAAGACCACCCCGGCGGGCACAGTGATCGACTCGGATGAGGCATTTGCCACCGCCCTGCTGGAAGAGGCGGACGTAGCGGTCGTCTTCGGCGCAGCCTTTGGCCTGTCGCCGAACTTTCGGGTCAGCTACGCGACCTCGGACGAGGCCCTGTCCGAGGCCTGCACCCGCATCCAGCGCTTCTGCGCGTCCCTGACCTGAGCCGGAGACCTCTGATGTCCGCAGAACTTCCCGAGTACTATTTCCGTATCCGCGAGAACGGCGCGGCGGTTTTCAGGATCGACACCGAAAACCGTCAGCAGCGGATCGAGATGGATCAAATCGCGGTCATCAACATCCGTAACGGCGAAGTGAAACCGCAAGGCCAACGCACCCTGACCGAGGCCGACCAGACCGAGATTGCACGTTGGATGGAAGACCGCAAAGCCCTACTGGCGCAGCGTGATATCGACGACATTCACCGCGCGGTCGATTACATGAACCTGACAACGCAATGGGCGCAATCCAAGGCGACGGATGAGCAGCTAGAGGATGTCACCGACCGGTTACTGCTGGCGATGCACGATCTGCGCACCGTTCTGGTGCGCAAAAAGGCGGATCGAGTGACCAAGGGCTGATCGGGCGGTTATTCGGCCGGTACTCCGACGGCGCGAACCGAACGCATCCAGAACCGCGCCATCAACAGAACGGCGGCACAGGCAAGGCCCAGCACGAGGCCCAGCCAGATACCGATCCCGTCCATGCCTTGCACGAAGCCAAAGTAATACGAGGACGTGATCCCCACGCCCCAATAGCTGAGCGCAGCCATGACCATCGGGATTTTCGCGTCCTGCAAACCACGCAACAACCCCAGCGCGATCACCTGAGCGCCGTCCACCAACTGGAACAAAGCTGCCATCGCCAAGAGGCCGGTGCCGATTGCCAGAATCTCCGAACGCTGCGGATCGTCTGGTTCCATGAACAACGATATCAACGGTTCAGCGCAGGTCAGGAAAAGGATGACCGTCATGACCGAGATCACCAGCGACATCCCTGTCACCGCAATCGCCCCCCTTTCAAGGTGCGGCCGATCCTTGCGGCCCAGAGCGTTCCCAGCCCGGATCGTGGCCGCGTTCGACAGCCCCAGGTGAACCATGAATGTTGCGGATGCCAGGTTCAGCGCAATCCCGTGCGCAGCCAATGGAACTTGCCCCAGCCAGCCCATCATAATCGCAGACATCGCGAACAGGCTGACCTCGGACAGCGTTGTCAGGCCAATCGGTACGCCAAGGCGCAAGACACTCAAAAACATCTCCCAGTCTGGGCGCCAAAACCGCTGGAACAGGCTGTGCTCGGGCAGTACGCGAACGGCATAGATAACCACAAAGACCAAAGACACGATCTGAGTGACGACCGAGGCGATGGCCGCCCCCATCACACCCAGTTCAGGTGCGCCCCAGTTGCCGAAAATCAGCGCATAGTTGGTGACAGCGTTGACCATTGCAGCCGCGACGGTGATCCAAAGCACAATCTGTGTCCGCTCCAACGCGGCCAGATATGACTTCAGAACCATAACCAAAAGCGCAGGAAACAGGCCCCACCCCGCGACGCGGAGGTATTGAGACGCGGTTTCAGCAACCTGGGGGTCCTGTTTCAGCGCGATGAGAATGGGGTGAGACCACCACAGCATCGGCATCGTCAGCGCTGCGTAGATAAGCGACAACCACAGCCCCATGCGAGTTGATCTACGAATACTCGTTTCGTCCTCTTCGGCCGCAGCGGTTGCCACCATGGGCATGACGGCCAGTCCGAAGCCGGCCCCAAAGAGGAACAAAACAAAGAAATAACTGCTGGCCAACGTCACAGCGGCCAGTGCTTCGACGCCGTACCACCCCAGCATGACGGTATCCGTCAGCCCAATTGCAAATTGGGCCAGATGCCCGCCGATCAGCGGCAGGCCCAGCACGGCAATGGCCCGAAAATGGCCGCGATATGTCATCACCTTGTTCATCCCATCAGCCTTATGCCCGGCCAGAGGCCGGGACAAGAGGTGATAAAGGGAATTTCAGGTTGAGACTATCCGGATGCGGCCAGCTGGCTTAACCAGTCATTGCGTTTCCGGGTGCAAGGTATTGCCCAGAATATGCTCGGACCGGTGGATCACGTGATGGGCCTGCCCCACGATCAGAGGATCAGGTTGCCCCACGATATCGTGATCCTTGTCGGGATAGTCCAGCGTCGACAGGAAATGGCGCATACAGTTCAGGCGAGCGCGTTTCTTGTCGTTCGACTTGACGATGGTCCAGGGCGCGTCGGCTGTGTCGGTGTAGAAGAACATCGCTTCTTTCGCCTCGGTATAGTCGTCCCATTTGTCGAGGCTGGCTTTGTCGATCGGCGACAACTTCCACTGTTTCAGCGGGTCGGTCTCGCGGCTTTTGAACCGGCGCTGCTGTTCGGTCTGCGTCACCGAGAACCAGTATTTGTAAAGCTGAATGCCCGAGCGGACCAGCATCCGTTCCAGTTCGGGCGTCTGGCGCATGAACTCAAGGTATTCATTGGGCGAACAAAAACCCATGACCCGTTCAACACCTGCGCGGTTGTACCACGACCGGTCGTAGAACACCATTTCCCCAACCGTCGGAAGCTCTTGTACATAGCGCTGGTAATACCACTGGCCCTTCTCTTCCCAGGTCGGTTTGTTCAACGCCACGACGCGCGCCTGACGGGGGTTCAGGTGTTCCATGAACCGTTTGATCGTGCCACCCTTGCCTGCGGCATCACGGCCTTCGAACAACAGAACGAACCGCTGACCGGTCTCTTGCGCCCACAGCTGAACCTTCAGCAATTCCGCCTGCAGCTGGGCCTTTTGCGCCTCGTAAGCGCTGCGCGCCATCTTGCGGCCATAGGGGTATTTTCCGCTCTCGAAGGCCTGCCGAATTCTTTCGGGGCTGGGCTGAGAAGGCTCGGGTTTCGGGGTCGGAACAATTTTGACGGGGGATTGTTTTTCTTCTATTTTTACCGCAGCTTCCATTCAGTTTTTCCTTTTCTCACTATCCGTGGACACGGCTAGCAGAAGACGCAGTTTTTCGCTTTGATTGGTGTCAATTTGATGCCTGAAAAACCCATCAATTTGAGGGTAAGAAGGAAGGTCGAAATGCACACAGAAATCATCGACCTGAACGGCCAGTCCTTCTTTTTGCGGCGCTGGGGCAAGCCCGACCTGCCACCCCTGCTGATGTTGCACGGCTTCCCTGAGTTTGGTGGCGCCTGGAGCGATCTGGCCCCGCATCTGGCCAACCATTTTCATTGCATCGCGCCGGACCAGCGCGGCTATGGGCAAAGCTGGTGCCCGAAGGGCGTCGGGAATTACACAGTCTCTCAGCTGGTCTCGGACATGGCGGCACTGATCGAACAGGTTGGAGGCCCGATCTGCGTGCTGGGGCACGACTGGGGCGCGTCTGTTGCTTATGGTCTGGCCATGTTCCGCCCTGAACTGGTCAGCCGCCTGATCATCGCAAATGGCGTCCACCCGGTGCCATTTCAACGCGCTATGGCCGCCGGGGGCGCGCAATCCGAGGCGTCGCAATACATCATTGCCCTGCGCGCGCCGGATGCTGCGTCACACTTCTCGGCCGATAATTTCGCAAGGCTCGAACAGTTCTTTCGCTTTGGCATGGGTGTCGACTGGTTGTCCGAAGACCGTATGCAGGACTATCGCACCGAATGGGCCCGCCCCGGCCGGCTTGAGGCGATGTTGAACTGGTACCGCGCCTCCCCTCTGGTCGTCGCCAAGCCCGGAGGGCCGCGCACTGACCTGCCTGAATTGCCGCTGGAGCGCCTGATGGTCCGTTGTCCGCACCTGCTGTTGTGGGGACCAGATGACAAGGCCCTGCTGCCTGAGGCCACGACGGGGTTGGACGAGTTCGCATCTGACTTGACCCGCATCGAATTCCCCGGCACCGACCACTGGCTACACCACCAAAAACCCAAGGCCGTCGCACAGGCCATTCTGGAATGGGTCGCGGACTGACCGCTTAGGTATGCCCCCAATCCTCGGGGTCGTCCGAGTTGTTCGGTGACAGGCCCAGAATGTCGCCCTCGGTCGAGCATCCCAACCCAAGAACCGTCCGGTTCGCATAAGCGAAGTAAGCGCAAACCTGATTGATCTCGAGGATTTCACCGTCATCCCAGCCAGCATCCCGCAGGGCCTGAACATCCGCCTTGACCATTTGCGCCGGAGACTCGGTCAGCTTGCGCGCATAGGTCATCGCTGCGACCTGTGCCTCGTCCAACGGAGCGGTGCTCAGCGTTTCCGCCTCAATCGCTGCGCGGATGGCGTTGCCCCGATCCGGATCTTTCAGCAAGCGTTGCAGCCCGCTAAAATGGTGCTCAACACAATACCCGCACTGATTCAGCGAACTGACCCAGACGCCCATGACCTCAAGAAACCACTTCGGCACCTTGTTGGCCGAATGGTGCAAGACGTTCTTGTACAGCGCCATGTGACCTTCCATTGAATGCGGCCGCAGCGAATGCGCCATCATAATGTTGTCGACGTTGTCGCCCGGCCCCGTGACCCGTTCATACAGCTTTCGCAGCTTGCCGCTGGCCTGGTCGAATGGAACAGTCTTGATCCAGCTCATGCAGCTTCCCTTCCTAATATCGCGCCGTCCCCACTCCTGCTTCGCCTCTGCCATCGACAAGACGAAACTGGATTGGCCAACCATGTCAGGCTAAGGTGACGGAAGGCAAGGGGGAGTATCCAATGGAAATGGCGGAAAAAACTGTCGCGGACTGGTATGCCAGTCACCCGATTTCTGCACCGCATATTCTGACCAAGTTGAAGAACCTCCGTGGGTCGCTGGAGGGGTTGGCCCCGCAGGACCTCTACCCCTATGACCAGGATCACTATGACGGGCTCGAGGCGAACGCCCGGCTGGCCGACAAGGCCCATATGAACGCCGGGGACAGCGTTCTGGATGTCTGTGCGGGGCTGTGCGGACCCGCGCGCTGGTATGTATCCGAGCGCGGCGTTCAGGTGACTGGTGTCGACATCAGCCCCAACCGTGTCGAAGGCGCGCATGAGCTGAATACGTTGGTCGGACTTCAGGACCAAATTCACCCAATTCTGGCCAGTGCGATGGACCTGCCCTTCGAGGATGAACAGTTCGACGCCGCCGTCAGTCAGGAATCCTTCCTGCACATTCCAGACAAACCGAAAGCCCTGCACGAGGTGTTTCGCGTTCTGCGCCCCGGCGGCCGCTTTGCCTTTACCGACTGGGTGATGCACACACCTTTGCCCGACGATGAGATGGAGCAATACCGCCTACGCTTTGCCTGCCACTCTCTGCTGAGCATTCCCGAATACGAATCCAAGCTTCGGCAAGCCGGGTTCGAGATCCTCTCGTCCGACGATATCACCGGACCCTGGGGCGATATTCTGGCGCGGCGGCTCAGTATGTATCAGACTCTGGATGCCGAGGCGGAACGCGCGGGCAACCCCTCCAAGGGGGATGATTTCCTGAAGATGTATGCGAAATTCGTCAGCGATGTGCAGCAACACCGCATCGGAGGTGTGCGCCTGACCGCTGAAAAACCTCAATAACCCCGCGCGGATATTCGACTTCGCCCCGGTTTTCTGAACGCGGGGCCGAAACTATTCAGCGATCCTTGCCGTCAATCGCCTACAACACCTCGCGCCCCTCTTCCCCCGGACCACATCACCTGCCATAATGGACCTCAACCCAAAAACAAGAGCAGCACCGATGCCCGACGATCTGTTGACACCCAGCGCGACCGCGACCTATGACGCCTCCTCGATCGAGGTGCTAGAAGGTCTGGAACCGGTCCGAAAACGCCCCGGTATGTATATCGGCGGCACCGATGAGCGCGCGCTGCACCATATGGTCGCCGAAATCCTCGACAACTCGATGGACGAGGCGGTCGCGGGCCACGCCAACCGGATCGAGGTCGAGCTGCACGCAGATTACGCGCTGACCGTGCGCGACAACGGGCGCGGCATCCCGATCGATCCCCACCCAAAGTTCCCGGATAAATCGGCGCTGGAGGTGATCCTCTGCACCCTGCACGCGGGCGGCAAATTCTCGGGCAAGGCCTATCAGACCTCAGGCGGTCTGCATGGCGTGGGTGCGTCCGTGGTGAATGCCCTGTCGGATTCCATGGTTGTGCAGGTTGCGCGCGACAAGCAACTGTTTGAACAACGGTTCTCACGCGGTATCCCGCTGGGGCCGGTGGAAAAGGTCGGCGCGGCCCCCAACCGGCGCGGCACGACTGTCACCTTCCACGCGGACGAGGAAATCTTCGGCCATCACCGCTTCAAACCCGCCCGCCTGTTCAAATCCATCCGCTCCAAGGCCTACCTGTTCTCGGGCGTTGAAATCCGCTGGAAATCCGCCATCGACGACGGCGAGACCCCGACCGAGGCCAGCTTTCACTTTCCCGGCGGCCTGTCTGATTACCTCAAGGAGACGATGAACGGCTCGTCCACCTATGCCGAGCAACCCTTTGCCGGCACCGTGGACTTTCGGGCGAAGTTCGGCACCCCCGGTAAGGTCGAATGGGCGATCAACTGGACGCCTTCACGCGACGGGTTCATCCAGTCCTACTGTAACACCGTCCCCACCCCTGAAGGCGGCACCCATGTGGCCGGTTTCTGGGCGGCGGTTCTCAAGGGGATCAAGGCCTATGGTGAGCTGATCAACAACAAGAAAGCCGGCCAGATTACCCGCGATGACCTGATCACTGGAGGCTGTGCGCTGGTGTCGTGCTTTATCAGCGAGCCTGAATTCGTCGGCCAGACCAAAGATCGTCTGGCAACGGTCGAGGCGCAACGGCTGGTCGAAAACTCCGTCCGTGACCATTTCGACAACTGGCTGGCGGCCGATACGAAATCCGCCGGGGCGATCCTCGATTTCCTCATTCTGAGGGCCGAGGAACGCCTGCGCCGACGGGCCGAGAAGGAAACACAACGCAAGTCCGCCACTAAGAAACTTCGTCTTCCCGGCAAGTTGGTGGACTGTTCTAGTTCAACACGCGACGGCACGGAATTATTCATTGTCGAGGGCGATTCTGCGGGCGGGTCCGCAAAAATGGGCCGTGACCGCAAAACGCAGGCGCTGCTGCCCCTGCGCGGCAAGATCCTGAACGTGCTGGGTGCGGCCAGTTCGAAACTGGGCACCAATGCCGAGATCAACGACCTGACGCAGGCGCTGGGTGTGGGGCTTGGCACCAAGTTCAACGTCGACGACCTGCGCTATGACAAGGTCATCATCATGACCGATGCGGATGTGGACGGGGCGCATATCGCCTCGCTGCTGATGACGTTCTTCTTTACCCAGATGCGCCCGATGATCGACGCGGGCCACCTGTATCTGGCCTGCCCGCCCCTCTATCGCCTGACCCAAGGCGCCAAACGCGTCTATTGCCTGGACGAGGCCGAGCGTGACGAATGGCTTGAGAAAGGTCTGGGCGGCAAGGGCAAGATCGACGTCTCCCGCTTCAAGGGTCTGGGCGAAATGGACGCCAAGGACCTGAAAGAGACCACGATGGACCCCAAATCCCGGAAATTGATCCGGGTCACCATCGACGAGGACGAACCCGGCGAGACCGGCGATCTGGTCGAGCGCCTGATGGGCAAAAAACCCGAACTGCGGTTCCAGTACATTCAGGAGAACGCGCGGTTTGTGGAGGAGTTGGATGTTTGAGACAGCTTAACGCAATGCTCAAAATCTGGAAAAGATCAATCAAGATGGCAACACTGTAAATCTCCAATCACCACGAGAGCCGAATGGTTAAATCACGCAAGGCGAGGCTACGCTGGACGGCAGTTATTCTTGCCGTTACCTGCGTGACTTTCGTGTTCGCCAACCAAAGGCGCGAGCCTGCCAATGTTGAGAAAGTCGTCGATTACTTCCGCCAGGTTCACAAAATTCCCGGGGCCGTACTGGCCTACGGGTATCCGGATGAAGCCCCCAATATCGTAACATTCGGTGTTTCGGACCCGATTGAGGAAACGCCAATGTCGCCGGACCAGAAATTCTGGCTGGCCTCGCTTACCAAACCCATTGCGGCCCAGGCTTTGATTGAGGCGGAAGAACGCGGTCAGATTGACCTGGACCGCCCAATAGCCGAGCTGACTGAGCTCCCCCCTCCTAACGACCCTCGCGCAACGCAGGTTACAGCCCGGCAACTTTTGGCGCATACAGGCGGACTCGATAAAACAATCAGCTTTGATCCGATCTTTGCACCAGAACGGCTAGGTCTCGATTGGTCAGCCAGTTGCGCCGAAGTCGCCTTGACAATGTGGGAGACTATGTCGCTTGACCACGCCCCCGGCACCACTACGGAATATTCGAATGCCGGATTCTGCCTGTTGAGTGGGCTGTTTTCCGGCGAGCTGGGTAAAGAACTCGAAGACGACCTGCAGCAGGTCGCCGATGTCCGACTGGATGGGTCTTCCGGGTCCAACTGGGAATTTGACGGCCACGGCTGGAACCGCGTGCAGCATACCGAGGCGGAAAAGGCGTGGATTTCTGGGTTGGGTATCGCAGGGGGTGCCATTGGCACTGCCGAGGCGATCTGGTCCTTTGCATCGCTCCCTCGGCCTTATTTTGAGTCAATTGCGCCACAGCGTGAAAACAATGATTTCTACGCGTCAGGATGGCATGTTTGGACGGGAGAAGATGGGCAACACCTGACCCATTGGGGCGGCCTAAGAGGCATCTTCACCGCCATATTGCGGTTTTCTGATGGAGAGACCGTCGTCATCCTGTTCAACGCCTCACCTGCAGACCGCGGAAAGGCCTTTGCCTCTCTTCATAATGCGTTGTATCAAATCAATAATCAGCGGCAATGAGGGAAGACGGCACCGTGAAAACCCATAATGGATCGAGCGTGTGATGGGCAAAAAACCCGAACTGCGATTCCAGTACAATCAGGAGAACGCGCGGTTTGTGGAGGAGTTGGATGTTTGAGTAACTCAACATCACCAACCCCTTGACAACCTTTCTAAGCCAGTTCGGCAACCCATTATTTCGGATTATTTTTTGCGATGAGCCTGCTACGCGAAATTCAAGCTTCTCTGATGGAGCAAGATCAAGACATTGGTCCAATTTTATTGAAGCTGCGTTACCTTTCTTCTCGACTAGGCGGGGATATCCTAGAGGACTGGGTCAGACATGAGTCCGAGGGCTATCCCAACGACGCAGAACTACCTGACTACAGAATTGTCGGTGTGAATTATAAGTTAGATGCATTTGGCCCTTTACAGTCGGGAGTACGAAACGCGCCAGTACCGACTGCTATCGTTAAAGAACATGCTGGTAGCGACTGGACCGAATATCAGGTTAGACAAAGCGTCACATCGATAGGTTCGCTGCTACATGGGGATGACGCCGGCGGAACGTTGATAATAAATGCCTCAAACCTAGCATTGGTTCTGCAAGGGAAAATATATCCCAATTACAATATCGCAGCGGTTACCGGTGAAATTTCAAAAGCTTCGATGGTAGAAATCCAAAGTGTAGTTCGTTCCCGAATACTCGAGCTAACGATACAGTTGGAAAAAGACGTTCCGATAGCTGCTGACATCAACCTCGGACAGGTAAACGCTGCGATCGGTGCTCAAGACTTGGATAGGATTACTCAGCTTACGCAGTATGTAATACACGGGAATGCCACATCAATTACTAGTCAAGGCGATGGCAACGCACTTTACCTCTCCATCGACAAAGGTAACAAAGAACAGCTTCTTACGACACTCATTGATAACGGTATAGATGCAGCGGACGCGGAGGAGATTGCGACAATAATCGCCTCAGAAGACCCAGAGAGCGCAAGTGAGCCATTTGGAAAGAAGGCAAAATCTTGGATCGCAGATAAAATTGGACGGGCCGCAGATGGTACTTGGCAAGCGGGATTATCTGTCGCAACCAAAGTACTTACAGAAGCAGCAATGAAATACTACGGCCTGAAGTAGATTGTATTTTTCAGAGCCCTCGCGCCAACGCAGGAAGACGGGCCGGACGTGCGCATTAATTTTTGTGTCAAGCAATGCTGACGCTATGCACGGTGCCTCCACAAGCCGTAGGCCGGGCTTCAGCCCGGCACCCACTACCCCCTTGCCTAACCCGTTGATCTCGTTCACACTTACCCTCAAACCGTCATTCAAGAACGACATTTGAGGTTCCGGGCGTCCAAGACCAAATAAGACCAACAGATATTCGAACGGGAGGACGACATGAAAACACTGACCCTAGGAGCAGCTCTGGCCCTGCTGGCCAGCCAGGCAAGCGCCCAGCAAACGCTGAGCTTTGCATCCCCAATCCCCGACGGGGCCGAGACCAAGTTCTGCTATTACGAAGGCATGGCATATTCGCAGGACGCCTTTGTCCTGCTGACCGGCGACAACACTGTCACCGAGACGGTCCGCACGATTCAGGAACGCCTGCTGCGCTGTCACCGCGAAAGCGACGGCACCCTGAAATGGAAGCCGCAGAGCACATTTTCGACCAACAACTGACCGCTTAGGGAGGGCGCCCTAGCCGACCTTCCCCTCCAGCCAGTCCGCGATCTGTCCGGCGGGTTTCTGCCAGCCGGGCTCCATGAACAGGAAATGCGCGTGATCTTCAACGGGCATGAAGGTCGCGCGGTCTCCGTACAGATCGGCCAGCGCGCGGCAGGTGTTGGGGTTCACGGCCCGGTCCTCGGTGCCCGAGACGACCAGCACCGGGCAGTCGACCTTGTCAATATCCACCTTCATCGCGTGGTGGTCGTCGAACATCCAGAAGAACATCTCGAACATCACCCGCCCGCTTTCGGCGCCGAGGCGGTCGAACACGGCGTGCTGCTGCGCCTCGGGCATCTTGTTCAGCGCAAAGGGGGCCATCAGATCGAATTCCACCCGCATGGGCTGTTTCCAGAACGCACCACCCTCCATCAACGCACGCGGAATGGCGCGTTCGTCGTCGGTTTCGGGCAAAGTGCCCCAGGCCGCGTTCGGGTTGATCAGCACGATGGCGCTGGCCAGCCCACGTGAGGCCACCTGCTGCGCCACCACCCCCGCGATGGCGTGACCGAGCAGAACGGGTTTGGTGTCCAGCCCCTGCACGAACTCGGCGATGTCATTGGCGTAGTCCATCACGCTGGTGTCGGTCAGGCCGGGATCGGGCTCGGCCTTGGGATCGCCGCCGTGATAGCGCAGCGCCGGGGTGTGCACCGTCCACCCGCGATCGCGGAAGAAGCCTGCATAATCTTCCATACACCACGGTCCGGCAAAGGCCCCGTGGATCAAAACAATCTCGTTGGTCATGAAAATCTCCCTCACCTCAGATCAGTATGAGAGGTGAGGGATACGTTCGGCAAGCCTGTTACAGGGCAGCCTTGAACAGCGTGGTGAGGTTGTCTTCGGTCAATTCGATCGGGTTGCCGCCACAGGACGGGTCGATCATTGCGCCTTTGACCAGTTCGGGGATCGACGCCTCGGTCACGCCCAGATCGGACAGTTTGCGCGGGATGCCCAGCGAGTCATTGAACTCCAGCACAAAGGCACGGAACCCGTCATAGCCGCCCT